>NZ_JACBZW010000002.1:355000-726473 GCF_013408065.1 Bradyrhizobium sp. IAR9 | reverse complement strand
AAAGGCCTTTCTGAACTTCTGCATCCGACCCCCTCCGTCTTCCGGGAGTCGTCTTCAGAATCCGTCTTGCCTTCCAATGCAATAGCTAGACAAAATCCATATGCGATTCCCCTGCCGCGAGCGGGGAGAGGGAGAAGATGGGCTTGCCACGCCCGCGCCGCCATGCGACTGGCCTTGTGACGAATCTCACGGCCTTGGTTCCAGCCCTCTCATGTCAGCCCCTTCCACCGCTCCGCGACCTGCGCCGGCCAACGGCCGTGACGCGCTGTCGGTGCTGCATTCGGTATTCGGCCTGCCGGGTTTTCGTGGCGCGCAGGGCGAGATCATCCGGCACGTCACCGACGGCGGCAATTGCCTGGTGCTGATGCCGACCGGCGGCGGCAAGTCGCTGTGCTACCAGCTGCCGTCCCTGCTGCGCGAAGGCTGCGGCATCGTGGTGTCGCCGTTGATCGCCTTGATGCGCGACCAGGTCGCGGGCCTGATCGAGGCCGGCGTCAACGCCGCTGCGTTGAACTCGTCGCTGAGCTTCCAGGAAGCCTCCGACATCGAGCGGCGCCTGCTCGCGGGCGATCTCGATCTGCTCTATGTTGCGCCGGAACGCCTGGTGACGCCGCGCTGCCTCTCGATGCTGGCGCAGGCCAAGGTGGCGCTGTTCGCGATCGACGAGGCGCATTGCGTCTCGCAATGGGGCCATGACTTCCGTCCCGAATATGTCGGCCTCTCCATCATCGCCGAGCGCTTCCCGGACGTGCCGCGCATCGCGCTGACCGCGACCGCCGACGAGTTGACGCGCAAGGAGATCGTGGCGCGGCTTCAGCTCGCGGACTCGCCGCAATTCGTCTCCAGCTTCGATCGGCCCAACATCCGCTACGAGATCGTCGACAAGCGCAGTGCGGTGTCGCAGCTGAAGGAGTTCATCCGGGAGCGCCATGCCGGCGACGCCGGCGTGGTCTATTGCCTGTCCCGCAACCGTGTCGAGGAGGTCGCCGCCGCGCTCGACGAGGCCGGCATTGCCGCGCTGCCCTATCACGCCGGGCTCGACAGCAGCGTGCGCTCGCGCAACCAGGACCGCTTCCTCAATGAGGACGGCATCGTCATCGTCGCGACCGTCGCGTTCGGCATGGGCATCGACAAGCCCGATGTACGCTTCGTCGCCCATCTCGACCTGCCCAAGAGCATCGAGGCCTATTACCAGGAGACCGGCCGCGCCGGCCGCGACGGCAAGCCGTCGGCGGCCTGGATGGCCTACGGGCTCTCCGACATCGTGCAGCAGCGCCGCATGATCGACGAATCCAGCGCCTCCGACGAATTCAAGCGAGTCTCGATCGGCAAGCTTGATGCGCTGGTCGGCCTTGCCGAAACGCCGCACTGCCGGCGCCGGCGGCTGCTCGCCTATTTCGGCGAGATCGTGATGGGCGAGAGCTGCGGCAATTGCGACAACTGCCTGACGCCGCCGAAGATGCGCGACGGCAAGGTGCTGGCGCAGAAGCTGTTGTCCTGCGTCTATCGCACCGGGCAACGTTTCGGCGCGATGCACCTGATCGATGTGCTGGTGGGGCGCCTGACCGAGAAGGTGACGCAGTTCGGCCATGACAAATTGTCCGTGTTCGGCATCGGGCGCGAGCTCAACGAAAAGCAGTGGCGCACCGTGCTGCGGCAGCTGGTGGCGATGGGCCATTTGCAGAGCGACAGCGAAGCCTTTGGCGCGCTGAAGCTGACCGAGACCGCGCGCGGCGTGCTGCGCGGTGAGACCGAAGTGTGGCTGCGCGAGGAAGCGCCCGGCACGCGCATCCGCGCAAGCCGGGGCAAATCCCGCCGCGGCGACCTTGCGCCTGCGACCGGCGCGCCGGAAGGCGATGTCGATCCCGAACTGCGCGCGCGGCTGCGCTCATGGCGCTCGGAGGTCGCGCGCGAGCGCGGCGTGCCGGCCTATGTGGTGCTGCACGATGCCACCATCGACGGCATCGTCCGGGCCTGGCCGACGACACTCGACGAGCTCCGCAACGTGCCCGGCATCGGCGACAAGAAGCTTGAGCATTACGGCGACGAGCTGCTGCAGATCGTCAGGACAAGGTAGGAATAGATGACGTAGCCCGGATGGAGCGTAGCGCAATCCGGGGCAGTCTTTCCGCATTCGCGAGTCCCGGATTACGCTGCGCTCCATCCGGGCTACGAAGATAGCGGGCGAGAGCTATGTCCTCACTCACCCGTTCCTGAACGCGTAAGCGTATCCGTTCAGCGCCGGCGCGCCGCCGAGATGGGCGTACAGAATCTTCGCGCCCTTCTCGAAATAGCCCTTCTGCGCGAGGTCGATCAGGCCCTGCATCGACTTGCCCTCGTAAACGGGGTCGGTGATCATGCCTTCGAGACGCGCGGTCAGGCGGATCGCTTCCTTGGTCTCTTCCGACGGCACGCCGTAGGCGGGATAGGCGTAGTCCTCGATCAGCACGACGTCGTCAGCGACGAGCTCCTGGCCGAGCTCGACGAGTTTTGCGGTGTTCTGCGCGATCTCGAGCACCTGCGCTTTCGTCTGCGCCGGCGTGAACGAGGCATCGATGCCGATCACCTTGCGGGCGCGGCCATCGGCGGCGAAGCCGACCAGCATGCCGGCATGGGTGGATCCGGTGACGGTGCAGACGACGATGTAGTCGAACGTGAAGCCGAGCTCCTTCTCCTGCTTGCGCACCTCTTCGGCGAAGCCGACATAGCCAAGGCCGCCGAACTTGTGCACGGAGGCGCCGGCCGGAATCGCGTAAGGCTTGCCGCCCGCCGCCTTCACTTCCTCGATCGCCTGTTCCCAGCTCTTGCGGATGCCGATGTCGAAACCGTCGTCGACCAGGCGCACGTCGGCGCCCATGATGCGCGAGAGCATGATGTTGCCGACGCGGTCATAGACGGCGTCCTCGTGCGGCACCCAGGCTTCCTGTACCAGGCGGCACTTCATGCCGATCTTGGCGGCGACGGCGGCGATCATGCGGGTGTGGTTCGACTGCACGCCGCCGATCGAGACCAGTGTGTCGGCGTTGGAGGCGATCGCATCGGGGATGATGTATTCGAGCTTGCGCAGCTTGTTGCCGCCATAGGCGAGGCCGGAATTGCAGTCCTCGCGCTTGGCATAGACCTCGACATTGCCGCCGAGATGTTTTGACAGCCGCTCCAGCTTCTCGATGGGCGTGGGGCCGAAGGTCAAAGGATAGCGCGGAAATTTGTCCAGCTTCATGGGTCATCCCGATTGGCGTTGGCGTCGGCAGCTCCCTAGCATCGCGTCGGAAAAATGTGCTCTCGAATATTGCGCCCATATTGCGCGACTTCTTGCGGAAAGAGGGCCAAGTGCTAAGAATTCTTCCAGAATATCGTCCGTTAATGGAAGCTCCTTTCATGGCTGCCAGGCTCGACCGCACCGATCTTAAGATCTTGAGATTGCTGCAGAATAACGGTCGGCTCAGCAATGCTGAGCTGGCCGAAAATGTCGCAATCAGCCCTGCCACCTGCCACCGCCGCACCCAGCGGCTGTTCGAGGATGGCTTCATCGCCGCCGTGCGCGCCATGATCGCGCCGAAGAAGGTGGCCAAGGGCACGCTGGTGATGGTCGGCGTCGTGCTCGACCGCTCGACGCCGGAGAGCTTTGCCATCTTCGAGCAGGCGATCGCCAGGCTGAAATTCGTGCTGGACTGCCACCTTGTCGCCGGCGACTTCGACTATTTCCTCAAGATCCGCGTCGGCGACATGGAGGATTTCAACCGCATCCATGGCGAGCAGCTGATCGCGCTGCCCGGCGTGCGCCAGACCCGCACCTTCTTCGTGATGAAGGAGGTCGTCGACAACGCGCCGCTGGAGTTTTGAGCGCGCCCTTGATGCGCAATGCGTGTCGTGAGAGATTCGCTCGATGCAGACATTTCCCTTCCGCCCGCACAATCCGGCCGGGCCGGCCTATCGGCGCGGCTGGGTCGACGAGGCCGTGGCCGCGATCGAGGCCGACCAGTGCCGCACCGCCGACACCCATCTGATCCGGCTGATCGTGCCGGCGCTATCCGGCATCGACATCTATCTGAAGGATGAGTCCACCCATCCGACCGGCAGCTTGAAGCACCGGCTAGCGCGCTCGCTGTTCCTCTACGCGCTCTGCAATGGCCACATCCGCGAAGGCACGCCGGTCGTCGAGGCGTCGTCGGGATCGACGGCGGTCTCGGAGGCCTATTTCGCGCAGATGATCGGCGTGCCTTTCTACGCCGTGATGCCGCGCACGACCTCAGCGGAGAAGATCGCCGCGATCGAGCATTATGGCGGCAATTGCCATCTGATCGACGACGGCCGCGCGCTCTATGCGGAGGCCGCCGCGCTCGCCGCGCGCCTGAACGGCCACTACATGGACCAGTTCACCTTCGCCGAGCGTGCAACGGACTGGCGCGGCAACAACAACATCGCCGAATCGATCTTCACGCAATTGCAGGGCGAGCCGCGGCCGTTGCCGGACTGGATCGTGATGGGCGCGGGCACCGGCGGCACCTCGGCCACCATCGGACGCTATCTGCGCTACCGACAGTATCCGACGCGGCTGTGCGTCGCCGATGTCGAGCATTCCGCCTTCTTCGATTGCTTCCGCTCGCAGGACCGCTCCCGTGTCTGCGATCGCCCGTCGCTGATCGAGGGCGTCGGCCGTCCGCGCTGCGAGCCCTCCTTCGTGCCGGGTGTGGTCGACCGCATGATGAAGATCCCGGATGCGGCCACGATCGCGGCGATGAACGTGCTGTCGCGTCGGCTGCGCCGCCCGGTGGGCGGGTCCACCGGCACCAATTTCCTGGCGCTGTGCCGGCTCGCTTCGGAGATGCGGCAGGCGAACGTAACAGGATCGCTCGTGACGCTGATCTGCGATTCCGGCGAGCGCTATCGGCAGACCTATTACGAGCCCGAATGGCTGAAGGCGCGCGGCCTCGATCCGGCGCCGTTCGAGGCCAGTTTGTCGTCGTTCCTCGCGACAGGTGAGCCGCTGACGCTCGCCGTCGACGATTTCGCAAATCCCCAGAGCGCGTAGGGCCGATACGACATAGTCGAATTTTGTCGGAATGCCCGCTTGGCGTGCCATGTCACGGCAACTTCACTTGCGTTGCGCGCACCTGCGGGCAAGCCTCACCCCTTCTCAACGAGGAGATCTCCCGTGCGCCTTCCCATTCTCGATCTCAAAGATCTGACCGACGAGCAGAAGCCGCTCTATGACGACATGCGAGCGGGCATCAAGGACCACTTCAAGGGTTTTGTGAACATGCGCGACGACGGCGCGCTGCTCGGGCCCTGGAATCCCTGGATCCGCGAGCCGCGCTTCGGCAAGCCGGTGTGGGAGCTGGTCAAGGCGATCGCGTCGAACCCGCTGCTGCCGGCACCGGTGCGCGAGGTCGCCATCCTCGTCACCGGCTCGCATTTCCGCTCCGGCTACGAGCTCTATGCCCATGTGCTGGTCGCCGAGCAGCGCGGCCTGTCCGACGAAAAGCTCGCGACCATCGTCGCCGGCCAGCGGCCGGTGGATCTCACCAGACAGGAGGCCATCGCATATGACGTGGCGTCCGCGCTGGTCGGGGGTGGCGTGCTGCCGGAATTGACCTGGCGCGCCGCGGTGAAGGAGTTCGGCGAGCACGGCGCGGCCGAGCTGTCCTATCTCGTCGGCGTCTATTGCATGGTCTCGGTCACGCTCAACACCTTCGACGTGCCGGTACCGGACTAAAAGCTGCGTCCTTCGATCACTCCGCCGCCTTGGTTGCGGGCGGCGGGGGCGCGAAGGCGATGCAGCGGTTGCGGCCCTCGGCCTTGGCTTGATAGAGCGCGTGATCGGCCGCGCCCATCAGCGCGTCGATGCCGGACATGCTGACCGCGGCCTCGGCGATGCCGACGCTCACGGTGAGGCCGAACTGAATCTGGCCGGCGACGATTTGCGCGCTCATCACGCGTTTGCGGATGCGATCGGCGACAGTCCTCGCGCGCGACAGGCTGGTCTCGGGCAGCAGAACGGCAAACTCTTCACCGCCGAGGCGGCCGACGATGTCCGACTTGCGCTTGCCGTCGAGGCACGCCGCCGCGACAGCCCTGATCGCGGCGTCGCCTACAGCATGGCCGTAGCGATCGTTGACCGACTTGAAGTGGTCGATGTCGAGCATCAGCACCGAGACCGAGCGATAATAGCGCTGAAACCGACTCCATTCCGCATCGAGATTCTCGAGGAAGTGGCGGCGGTTGTAGAGGCCGGTGAGCGGGTCGGTGGTCGCGAGCGTCTCCAGCATCGCAGCCTTTTCCGTCAGGTCGGTGATGTCGACATAGGTCAGCATGCGGCCGCCGTTCGACATCGTGGTGCAATGGGCCCTGATGCGCCTTCCGTCCGGCGTCTGCAAATCGCGCACATGGTCGCCGGCCATGACCTCTGCGACGCGCCGCGCTGGAAATCTCGCGAGCTCGTTGGTCGGAAGATTGGGCGCGCTGGCACGGTGCAGGCGTCGCACGAGCGACGAATAGGCCGGCCGGTCCGTCGCCTCGGCTTCACTGACCTCCCAGAAGCGCCGCATGCGCCGGTTCATGAAGGTGGCGTGCAGGTCGGGGTCGAGAAGCAGCACCCCGTCCTGAACATTCTCCAGCGCGTCCCGCAGCAGCTTCAGTTCGTCCGAAGCGCGAACGATGTCGGTGACGGGGGTATAGGTCAGCATGCGTCCGCCATCGGGCAGGGGCGTGACCTGGACGCGCACGACATCGCCATTGGTCCGGCGCAGATCGATCGGCGTTGGATCGCCGGCCTCGATCACCCGGACGCGTTCCGCCACCAGGGCATCAAGCTCGGGGTCGGGCACCTCATAGGCGCCGGTGTCACGACCGTGATGGAGCAGCGTGAGGATGGATGGATTGCTGTCGGCGACCTCGTCAGGCAGGCGCCACATCTGGCGAAACGACCGGTTGATCAGGCGCGCCCTGAGGCTGGAGTCGAGCAGCACGATGCCGGTCGGCACATGATCGAGTGCGGCGCGCAGCGCCAGCATTTGGCTGCGCATCAGCGCATCGGACGAGCGCCCGCGCTCCTCGCCGGCGGCGCGCTCGACGCTGCCCGATTGCTCGAAGGCGACGCCGGCCTGACGATCCGATCGCCAGATCACGCGGCAGGTCAGGACATCTCGCCCCGCGAGCCTGAGCTGGAAGCGCTCGGGCACGCCGAGGCCGCTCTCCATTTCGAGCGTCGCCGCCTCCTCGGTCAGCCGGCGCACGACGCAATCGATCGACGACTGGCCGAAATTGAAGAAGATCTTTCCAGCAAGCAACGTCCGTTCCGGGACCAAATGGGACACTCGCAGCCTCCCGCGTGACTCCGGCCCAGTCTGTCGCAAGCATATTGCCGAGAGGTAACTGGATGGGCACTCTGACGAGAGGACCGACGTGTAGCCCATGGCCCGGGAGGACCGCGGGCGGCCCCGCGGCGAATGCGAAAGTCCTTCATCGTCAATGCCGGGCTATTGCGACCGCTGTACCGATGTCGGGAAAACGGGAGATTCGGTTTACCTCCTATCCACCATGATCCCAGTCAGTTCCGGACCGCATAGAGCGGCGTTCGCAACGTCACCTGATAGGACGGCTTCGGCGTCCAGGCGATCTGCGCGGTGATGCCGAACAGGCGGTTGTCGTTGTCGTCCATGCGATCGAGGTCGAGCCGCAGGAACGGTTGCGTGAAGGGCTCCGCCAGCGTCCGGCCCGCGAGCTGCGCGCCTCCGAACGATTGCATGCCGAGGCGTCCGGTGAACTTCCAATTGCTCGGCCATTGGTAATAGCCGCCGGCATAGAGGATCGTGTTGGGCCGGATGCTGGCGAACGGGCTGGCGATGGTGGTGTAAGTGTATTGCATGCCGGCGAGCCAGCCCCGCGTCTCGTCCTCGTCGAGCGCGTAGTCGAATTCCAGGATGTTGTTCAATGAATTCGTCATGCCCTGATCGTTCGGCACCGACTGCGTCAGGGTCGATTGCAGCGTGATGGTCGGGATCGTTCCGCCATTCTGCTGATAGAGGTCGGCCTGCACGCCGATGTTCCAGCTCGTGATGTCGAACGTCGACCAGCCGCCGCCAATGTCGGTCGTCGAGCCCGACACGCCGCCATAAAGCGAGACGCGGTCGTTGACGTCGACGGTCAGCGGCAGATCGACAGCCATCGATTTGGTGGCCGGCAGGCCGTTCGGCAGCGTTGCGCCGCTGCGCACCGCCAGGGCTTCGAGCGCAGCCGACAATGACGTGGTGCCGAAGCCGAGCCCGAGCGTGCCTGCCGGGATCGACGCATAGGTCGTGCGCAGATCCAGATAAAGGTTCGGGACCGCTGGCTTCGCCGGCCCGTCCTCTTCATCTTCGGCGGCGAAGACGGCGCTGGCCGAAACCATCAGGCAGGCCAGTCCCATCGCGACAGCGCGCAAGGTCGGGCGATACGATGGGCTGCGATGGGACACGTGACAATCCGGCGCGCGGGGACTGTATGGCGAAATCGTGCGCTAGATGGAACGTGATCGTTCCCGCGGTCAAGCGCTATCCGCAAACCATGGACTGCATCGATAGGCGCGGTTACCTTGTCGCGATTGCACCGACTCGCTCGGCGGCCGGAGGAGGCCGGACAATGGAGGACGACAGCCATGACCACGTCACGCCGCATCCTGCTCGCCGGAATGGCGGGGCTCGCCGTCGCTCCGACCGCTGTCGCGGCCGCATCTTCGCCAGTGCCCGATGACACGACGGTTGCCGAAGAGCGCTTCGCGCGCATGATCGCCGCGGCGCATGCGCCCGACGTCACCTGCGCCCGGCAGGCCGAACGTTATGCGGACGCCCATTGGCCTGACTATGTTGTGGCAGCCAGGGCCGTTATCGATGCGCGCGCCTGATCCGCGCTCTTACCTCGCAACCGCGCGTCGCACCTGCTCGCCGATCTGCGACAGCACCAGCTGCGCCTGCGGCAGGATCGCGCCCATGGCGTGGAAATTGTGAACCATGCCGTCGTGGCAGACATGCTCGACAGCGACGCCCGCGGCGAGCAGCTTGCGGGCATAGGCATTGCCTTCATCGCGCATCGGGTCGTACTCGGCCGTGTGGATGATCGCGGTCGGCAGACCCGTCAGCCGTGTTGCCCGCAAGGGAGACACGCGGGGATCGGCGGTGTCGATGCCGTCAGGCAGATAGTCGGCAAGATCGGCCTCGATCGTGACGCGGTCGATCAGATGGCCCTCGGCAAAGGCCTCGCGTGAGGGCGAGGTTTCCTCGAAATCCAGCACCGGGCAGATCAGGCATTGCGCGGCGATGGCGAGGCCGGCGGTCTGCGCCGCCTCCTGGCATACGATCGTAGCGAGCGTTGCACCGGCGGAATCGCCGCCCACCACCAGACGGTCCGCATCGATGCCGAGCGATGTGGCCTCGCGCGCAACCCATTCGGTGGCGGCAATCGCGTCATCGACGGCGGCAGGGAATTTGTGCTCCGGCGCGAGCCGGTAGTCGACCGAGACGAGGCGGCAGCCGGTGGCATGCGCCAGCGCCGCCGCGATGCGATCATGCGTGGCAATGCCGCCGGCGACGAGGCCGCCGCCATGGAAGAACACGAAGCCCGGCGCGCGCTCATTGGCATTTGCAGGCGTGTAGAGCCGATAGGGCAGTTCGCTGGCGCGGCCGGGCAGCATGCCGTCGCGCGCCGTCACATCCGGCGCATCGGTGCGTGCGAACTGCATCAGCTTGGCCAGCGATTGCCGCCGCGCCTCCACGCTCGGCCGGCCCCTCGCCCGCGGCGAAGCCGCAGCCATCATGGTCAACAAGCGCTTTGCGAGCGGATCGAGCGACATGGATCTTCCCTTCTCCCCTTGTGGGAGAAGGTGGCGCGTAGCGCCGGATGAGGGGTTTTCTCCGCAGATGTGATCGCGGATAGATACCCCTCACCCGTCTCGCCGCTACGCGGCGAGCCACCCTCTCCCACAAGGGGAGAGGGTAACTCACCTCATCCCCGCAGCAAATCGTTTAGGAATTGGGACAATAGTGCGGGGATATGCAAGGGGAGGCCTGATATGGCCGAGATCAGGAAGCCGATCGAATATTCGCCGAGCTGGACCTTCTTCGAGGGCAAATGGCACGACGGCAATGTGCCTATCATGGGCCCGCGCACGCATGCAGCCTGGCTCGGCTCGATCGTGTTCGACGGTGCACGCGCGTTCGAGGGTGTTGCGCCCGATCTCGACCGTCATGTCGCCCGTGCCAATCAATCCGCGATCAATTTTGGCCTGAAGCCGGTGGTCGACACCGGCACCTGGCTCACGCTTGCGAATGAGGGCATTGCGCGCTTTGCGGCCAATGCCGAGCTCTACGTCCGTCCGATGTATTGGGCGGAGAACGGCTCGGGCGGCGGCGTGCTGTTCGACCCCGAGACCACCAATTGGTGCCTGTGCATCTACGAGGCGCCGATGCCCAAACCTGTCGGCAACGCCATCACCCTGTCGCCGTTCCGCAGGCCCACCGCCGAATGTGCGCCGGTCGAGGCGAAGGCGGCCTGCCTCTACCCGAACAATTCGCGCGCGCTCGCGGAAGCTGCGTCCCGCGGCTTCCAGAACGCGCTGATGCTCGACATGCTCGGCAACGTCGCCGAGTTCGGCAATTCCAACGTGTTCATGGCCAAGGACGGCGTGGTCTATACGCCGGTGCCGAACGGCACCTTCCTCAACGGCATCACGCGCCAGCGCGTCATCACCCTGCTGCGCGGCGACGGCGTCACCGTGGTCGAGAAGACGTTGCGCTATGCCGACTTCCAGGCTGCCGACGAGATCTTTTCGACCGGCAATTTCGCCAAGGTCGCTCCGGTGATCCGCATCGACGAGCGCGAGCTGAAGCCTGGCCCGTTCTACACCAAAGCGCGCAAGCTCTATTGGGACTTCGCGCATGCGGTGAAGCTGGCGGCGTAGCTGCCATTGACTCCGCTGTCATCGCCCGACTTGATCGGGCGATCCAGTATTCCAGAGCCAGTTGTGATTTCTCGATAAGCCGCGGCGTACTGGATGCCCCGGTCAAGCCGGGGCATGACACCCGTTTCTAAAGGCTTCGCGTAAACCGGCTGAACTGAAACGCCTGCGTCGAATTCCACGGCGTATGATGTGTCTCGCTGCGCGTCTCGACCAACTCGAACTCCGGCCCGAGCTCTGCAGCAAGGCTGGCGCTGTCATGGCGTTGCACCGGCAAGCCACTGCATCTCTCCGGACCATCGGGCGCAAAGGTCGCAATGATGATCTGGCCGCCGGGCGCAATCGCGGATCGCAGCCGCTCGACATAAGCCGCCCTGTCGCGGGGCTCGGTCAGGAAGTGAAAGGCCGCGCGGTCGTGCCACACATCGTAAATCCTGGCCGGCCGCCAAGCCGTGGCATCGGCGATGATCCAGTCGACCGCGGAAGAGGCCTGACCGATTCGCGTCTTCACCGCGTCGAGCGCGTTGGCGGAGAGGTCCAGTACGGTGAGATCGCGATATCCGTCTTGAAGAAGAGCGTCGACCAGCCGCGAAGCGCCCCCGCCGATATCGATGATCGCCGCGTCGTGATCCGGATTGGCCGCGCGGATCATGTCGTGCGAGATCGTCGGGCTGTCCTGAAACCAGCTGACCTCGGTCTCGCCCTTGGTGGCGTAGACGTTGTCCCAATGCATGGTGCGATCGGACATGGCGCGCTCCGTGCGTGTCAAGCCGTCATCCTGAGGCGCCGGAGCGGAGCGGCGGCCTCCAGCGACAACGGCTTCGCCGTTGCGCGGGGATGACTGGGCTAAAGCCGATGAGGAAGAAATGGTAGGCGCGCGCGAAATTGCCAATCGCGCGTCCGTCGCTGCGGACGCGCTGGTCGGCGCGAAAGGTCCTACTCGTCCTTCTTCGACATGCGCTCGAGACGCTCCTGCATGTCCTTCATCTGCTGGCGCAAATCGTCGATGTTGGTGTCCTTCGGCGCCTCGGCGTTCGCGTCGGGCTCCGGCTCCGGGCTGGTCGCCGGACGGCCCGCATTGGGAGCAAACGGCTTGAACATCGAGAAGGTCTGCTGGAACAGCTCCATGTTGCGGCGGACTTGTTCTTCCAGAGGAGCAAAAGGAGTGCCGGACAGGGTGTTGGCGATCTGCTTGCGGAACTTCTCTTGCTCCTGGGTCAGGGTCGCGATCGACTGCTCCAGATATTTCGGCACCACCATCTGCATGCTGTCGCCGTAGAAGCGGATCAGCTGGCGCAGGAAGGTGGTCGGAAGCAGGTTCTGGCCGGCCTTGTTCTCCTGCTCGAAGATGATCTGGGCGAGCACGGAGCGGGTGATGTCGTCGCCGGTCTTGGCGTCATAGACCAGGAAATCTTCGCCATCCTTGACCATCGCGGCGAGGTCTTCCAGCGTGACGTAGGTACTCGTCCCGGTGTTATAGAGCCGGCGGTTCGCGTATTTCTTGATGGTTGTGGGTTGGTCTGATTTCGCCATGGGCTCTCACTTGCAAGGAACGCGGAGAACGGGAACCCGGCGGGCCATGCCGCAGGGCGGGAAGAGTACGCAACGCAACAAAATAAGCATTTTCAAAGGGCTCACGCTACCGTTTTGTGCGGCACGGTTAATCGCAGAGCAAAATCTTGCTTGCGAAAGCGCCAAGAACGCTATTTTGAATGCGCTGCGGCATGAATTCGGTCGCCGGCCGATTGACATGCCTCAACGACGTTAACAGGATGGCTGACGAGACTGGCGAGCCGTTTTCTCAAAGCCCCGCCTGCCCCCTTTCAAGAAACCTCAAGCCTCAGGAGATGCCCATGTCAGACGATGTCGTCATCGTCAGCGCCGCCCGCACCCCGGTCGGAAGCTTCAACGGAGCGTTCGCGACCCTTCCCGCCCACGATCTCGGCGCCGTCGCCATCAAGGCCGCGCTGGAGCGCGGTGGCATCGAGCCCGGCCGGGTCTCGGAAGTCATCATGGGGCAGATCCTGACCGCCGCCCAGGGCCAGAACCCGGCCCGCCAGGCCTCGATCGCCGCCGGTATTCCGGTGGAGAGCCCGGCCTGGGGCGTCAACCAGCTTTGCGGCTCGGGCCTGCGCACGGTCGCGCTCGGTTACCAGGCGCTGCTCAACGGCGATTCCGAAATCGTCGTCGCCGGTGGCCAGGAATCCATGAGCATGGCCCCGCACGCCCAGTATCTGCGTGGCGGCGTCAAGATGGGTGCCGTCGAGTTCGTCGACACCATGATCAAGGACGGCCTGTGGGATGCCTTCAACGGCTACCACATGGGCAACACCGCCGAGAACGTCGCACGGCAGTGGCAGATCACCCGCGCCCAGCAGGACGAGTTCGCGGTCGCCTCGCAGCAGAAGGCCGAAGCGGCGCAGAAGGCCGGCAAGTTCAACGACGAGATCGTCCCCGTCACCATCAAGACCCGCAAGGGCGACATCGTCGTCAGCGCCGACGAATATCCGCGTCATGGCGCCACGCTCGACGGCATGGCCAAGCTCAAGCCGGCCTTCGAGAAGGACGGCACGGTCACCGCGGGCTCGGCATCCGGCATCAATGACGGCGCCGCCGCCGTGGTGCTGATGACCGCCAAGCAGGCCGCCAAGGAAGGCAAGAAGCCGCTCGCGCGGATCGTGTCCTGGGCGCAGGCCGGCGTCGATCCGAAGATCATGGGCTCCGGCCCGATCCCGGCCTCGCGCGCCGCGCTGAAGAAGGCCGGCTGGAATGTCGGCGATCTCGACCTGATCGAGGCCAACGAGGCCTTCGCGGCGCAAGCCTGCGCCGTCAACAAGGATCTCGGCTGGGACACCTCCAAGGTCAACGTCAACGGCGGCGCGATCGCGATCGGCCATCCGGTCGGCGCGTCCGGCGCACGCGTGCTGGTGACGCTGCTGCACGAGATGCAGAAGCGCGATTCGAAGAAGGGCCTCGCCACGCTGTGCATCGGCGGCGGCATGGGCATCGCAATGTGCATCGCGCGCGACTGAAGATAGCTGACGCGTAGCTTACGCGCGGTTTGCGCGTGCGCTGCACACGTCAGTGAGTGCGTTGCACGCGACTAAAAAGGCAGCGGTTGCAAATCAAATATTCTTCGCAACCGCGCAAGCCTCGACTAAATACAAACGCCCGGCTCAACGCCGGGCGTTTTGTTCTTGATGTCCGTCAAACCAACCGCATAATCCAACGTTAAAAAACAATCGCTTCAGAAACGTCCGAAGAGTCCAAGGGAAGGAATACGACATGGCACGTGTTGCATTGGTCACGGGTGGTACGCGGGGCATCGGTGCTGCGATCAGCAAGGCACTGAAGGCGGCGGGATACAAGGTTGCGGCGAGCTATGCCGGCAACGATACGGCGGCGGAGAAGTTCAAGGCCGATACCGGCATCGCCGTCTACAAATGGGACGTCAGTAGTTTCGATGCCTGCGCCGAGGGCGTGAAGAAGGTCGAGGCCGATCTCGGGCCGATCGAGGTGCTCGTCAACAATGCCGGCATCACCCGCGACACCGCCTTCCACAAGATGACGCTGGAGCAGTGGAACGCGGTCATCAACACCAATCTCGGCTCGCTGTTCAACATGACGCGCCAGGTCATCGAGGGCATGCGTTCGCGCAAGTTCGGCCGCATCATCTCGATCTCGTCGATCAACGGCCAGAAGGGGCAGTTCGGTCAGGTCAATTATTCCGCGGCGAAGGCCGGCGACATCGGCTTCACCAAGGCGCTCGCGCTGGAGAATGCCAAGGGCGGCATCACCGTTAATGCGATCTGCCCCGGCTACATCAACACCGAAATGGTGCAGGCGGTGCCGAAGGACGTCCTGGAGAAGAACGTGATCCCGCAGATCCCGGTTAGCCGGCTCGGCGAGCCCGAAGAGATTGCCCGCGCGGTGGTGTTCCTGGCGGCTGACGAGGCCGGTTTCATCACGGGCTCGACGATGACCATCAATGGCGGCCAATATCAGGCCTGATAGGGCGCCACATCTTCAGGTCAAAAGCCTGTAGCTTCAGGCGCGACAAGGCGATAGTGAAGACGACAATGCCCGGCCTCGTGCCGGGCATCGTTGTCCTCAGAGCCTTCGTCAATGACCCCGCGCACAGCCACGCTGATCGGATTGACCGCGATCCTGATGTGGTCGCTGCTGTCGGTAATGACGGTGGCCACCGGAACGATCCCGGCGTTCCAGCTCGCCGCGATGACCTTCGCGATCGGTGGCCTGGTCGGCTTGCTCACCTGGATCGGCCGCGGCGAGGCGGCGAAGAGCCTGCGTCAGCCGCTGGTCGTCTGGGCCGTCGGCGTCGGCGGCCTGTTCGGCTATCACGCACTGTATTTTCTCGCGCTGCGCTTCGCGCCGCCGGCCGAAGCCGGCCTGCTGAATTATCTGTGGCCGCTGCTGATCGTGCTGTTCTCGTCCTTCCTGCCGGGCGAGCGGCTCGCCCTCCATCACATCGTTGGCGCGATGCTCGGCCTCGTCGGCACCGTGCTGCTGTTCGCCGGCAACACCTCCGGCTTCGCGGCCGGGCAGGTGCCGGGATTGGCCGCGGCCTTCATCGCTGCGTTCGTCTGGGCGGCCTATTCGGTGCTGTCGCGCCGGCTCAAGGCCGTTCCGACCGATGCGGTCGCTGGATTCTGCCTGGCCACCGCCGTGCTTGCCGCGCTGATGCACGGCCTGCTCGAGACCACCGTCTGGCCGGAGACCACGCTGCAATGGCTCTCGGTGATCGCGCTGGGCATCGGTCCCGTCGGTGCCGCGTTCTACGCCTGGGACATCGGCATGAAGCGCGGTGACATCCGCGTGCTCGGCGCCGCCTCCTACGCGACGCCGCTGCTCTCGACCGGCTTCCTCATCGCCGCCGGATTTGCCAAGGCCAGCGCCAACATCGCGATTGCTGCGATCCTGATTGCCGGCGGCGGCCTGATTGCGGCGAAGGATATGGTGCTGCGGAAGCGATGATCATTCCGGGCTCGATGCTGCATGCGATGCCCGAAATGACAGTTGACCCTACGGCTCCCAGCCCTGTGGTGCGAGCTCGAAGCCTGCGAATTCGAATGCCGGGGCCACGGTGCAGCCGACCAGCGTCCACTCGCCCGTCGTCTCCGCCGATTGCCAGGCCTGTGCCGGCACGATTGCCTGCGGCCGGTCTCCATTCGCAAGGTCAGTGCCGAGCCGCACCTGGTGCTGCGAGCAGCCGTCATGGGCGATGCGCAGCATCAAGGGACTGCCGGCGTAATAGTGCCATGTCTCGACCGCATCGACGCGATGCCAGTGCGAACGCTCGCCGCGTGCGAGCAGGAAGTAGATCAGGGTCGAGCGCGAACGCCCGTTGGCGTCAGTGGTCTGGTCGCGAAATGTCTCGCGATAATGGCCGCCCTCGGGATGCGGACGGAGTTCGAGGCGCGCGATGATCTCGGCTGCAGTCGGCATCGATTCCAGTCAGGGCTTTCTTCTGCAGGACTTTGTGTTCAGGACTTGGTCTTCAGGATTTGTTCTTCAGGACTTGTTCTTGCGCTCGCGCAGCTCGCCGAACACCGCGGCGGCATCCGCGCCCTTCATGTGCAGCCTCGCTGCGACCTGCGGCTCATCGGCGCGCAGGAACACGTTGGCCCGCTTCTCGTCGCCAAGCAGTGTGGGAATGGTCGGCTTGTTCTCGGCCCGGAGCCTCGTCACCTCCGCCGCGCGCGCCTGGAGCGCTGCATTGTCGGGATCGACGGTGAGCGCGAACTTGACGTTGGAGGCCGTGTATTCGTGGCCGCAATAGAGCTTGAAGTCGTCGGGCAGGGCACGCAGCTTCAGAAGCGAATCCCACATCATCGGATAGGTGCCCTCGAACACGCGGCCGCAGCCGATCGAGAACAGCGTGTCGGCGGCGAACACCGTCTTCTCGGTGTCGAACACGTAGGAGATGTGGTCGAGCGTATGACCCGGCGTCTCCAGCACGCGCGCCAGCAAATTGCCTATCTTGACCACGTCGGCATTGGCGACACGCAGATCGACGTCCGCAATTTTGGTGGTCTTGTCGTGCGGCGCGACGACGCGGCAGTTGTATTTCTGCTTGAGTTCGGCGACCCCGCCGACATGATCGCCGTGATGATGGGTGATCAGGATGTCGGTGAGCTGCCAGCCCTCGCGCTCCAGCGCCGCCAGGATGGGGCCGGCCTCAGGCGCGTCGATCGACGCCGTCGCCTTGGTTTCCACATCGTGGATCAGATAGCCGAAATTGTCGTTTAAACAGGTGAAAGTACGAATTTCGGCGGCCATGTCATCTCCATCGGGCTCAGCCCCGCCAGACAAATATGGCGTTAACGTTGCGCAGGCAATGCAATATTCCGCGCGCGGCGGCGGTCTCGCGCATGTTACATTGCCGTCATGACCATCGACGTCGTCGACCTCCGCGAGTTCTATTCCCGCCGCCTCGGGATCGTGGCGCGGCAAATGATCAATCGCGGCATCAGGGAACGCTGGCCGAGGGCGGAAGGCCAGCGCGTGCTCGGCCTCGGCTATCCCACGCCCTATCTGGGGCTGTTCCGCGAAGACGCCGAGCGCTGCCTCGCCTTCATGCCGGCGGCCCAGGGCGTCCTGAAATGGCCGACGGGACGGCCGGCGCTGGCCTCGCTGGTCGACGAATTCTCGCTGCCGCTCCCCGACGCCGCGGTCGACCGCATCCTGCTGGTCCACGCTCTGGAGATGTCGGACGATCCGGCCGCGCTGCTGCGCGAGGTATGGCGCGTGCTGTCGCCGTCAGGGCGCGTGATCGCGGTGATCCCGAACCGGCGCGGGGTGTGGACCCGCACCGACAGCACGCCGTTCGGTCACGGCCGGCCGTATTCGCGCTCGCAGATCACCGACCTGCTGCGCCAGACCTGGTTCACGCCGACCGCCTGGGGCGAGGCGCTGTTCATGCCGCCCTATGCCGGCGGCTGGGTGCTGAAATCGGCGCAGATGTGGGAGCGCGCCGGTGCGGCATTGTCGCTGCCCTTTGCCGGCGTCCATATCGTGGAGGCGACCAAGCAGGTCTACCGCGCGATCCCCGCCAAGCGCGAGCGGGCACGGCTGATTCCGTCGCTCGCGAAGCCCGTGCTGGTCCCGTCTTCGACGACGGCGACGCGCAGTTAGGTCACAAGCGTTGCCGCGACCGGTGGTCGTTAAAAACAAAATCGTCCCGGCGAGGCCGGGACGATTCCAGATCAGTCGATCAGAAGAGACTTACTCGCTGGGCGCAAGGTCATCGCCGGATGCGGCCGGAGCTGCTTCGCGCTCGGGACGCGGGCCATGCGGCCGGCGCCGCCGGCGCGGATAGCGTTCGCCACCGCCGGCTCCGCCCTCGAAACCGGCCTGGCCGCCATTCGCGCCGCCGTTCACCTGCGGCTGCGCGCCGGTGATGAAGGAGGGCAGGCGATCGACGCTGCCGGCGTCGGTGACGACGGGCTGCGGCTGATTCTGCGGTTGCGGCTGGGGCTGATATTGCGGCTGCGGGCGATGGTCGCGCTCGCGATGCTCGCGCGGCTGCTGCTGATCGCGCTGATAGGGCTGGTTGTCGCGCTGCTGATGATCACGCTGATGATGATCGCGCTGGCCGTCGCGGTCGCGCGCGAAGGGCTGCTGCTGTTGCGGCTGCGGGACGAAGCCCGGCTCCTGGCCGAAATTCGAGAAATTCTCGCCGTCGTCGTCGCCGTCGTCGCTATTGCTGCTGATCGGCTCGTCACCGCGCGGCTGCTGGTTCTGGCGGAACTGTTCCTGGGCCGCGGCGATCAGGCGGAAATAATGCTCGGCGTGCTGGTAGTAGTTCTCGGCTGCAACGGGGTCGCCGGAGGAGCGCGCGTCGCGTGCGAGCTGGAGATACTTTTCAGCGATGTGCGAGGCGGTGCCGCGGATCTTGATGTCGGGTCCGTTGGACTCGTAGACCCGGGTCATCGGGTTCTGGCTGCGCCGGTTGTTGTTGTTATTGTTATTGTTGCGGTTGCGCATCCGCTGCTTGTTCTGACCGTTTCTCATGTCCTGCCTTTAATTCCAGCCCTAAACGTTGCACGCATTACTGATTGCCAGGAGTGACCTGGTGACAGCGGTTCACATCGCTCGCGCGCACCGCGCGCAAGAGCGGATCGAACCCTGCCGATGTTCGTCGACCGTCGCGTTCAACAAGGACGCGTTCCCCACCCGCCAGCACTGATCGCCAGCGAACCCATTCATTTTGCCTGCCGAAACAAGCCCAGCTGTGTTGCGTAAGTCTTCAAGCGCAATATCAGGCTTTCGTTCACTTTTGCGGTCGGAGAGCAGCGCAGCTCCACTGGCTATCGCGCTTCACAGGACCTGCGGCTTGGAACCTTTATCAGTAAAGCTCTCGCCCGAGAGCCCGGCTTTCGCCCGTAGGTCTACGGGGCCGGCACCGATGTGTTGATCGGAACGTAGTCGTTCCCAAGGGATATTCCAAGAGCTTTTTGCAAGCCAATCCGGCTTTTATGGGGGCATTTTTCGGGCCGAAACGGCCCGCGGAATGCCCGCCAGGTCGGCCTTGGGTGGCCTGTCCACCGTTAACGCGCCAGCTATCATCAAGGTTTCAATATTTCTGGCCTGCCCCTGTCCGGCCTCGACGATCAGCGCTCCGCCGGGGGCGAGACGCTCGGCGGCCTGCGGGACGAGGGCGCGATAGGCGTCATATCCGTCATTGCCGCCGTCGAGCGCCAGATGCGGATCGTGGTCGCGCACCTCGATGCTCAGTCTCGGAATTTCGGCGGAGGGAATGTAGGGCGGGTTCGAAACGATGAGGTCAAACGGGCCGCGCAGCGCCGTCAGATAGGAGCAGGCGACGAAGCCGGCGCGGCCGGCGAGGCCGAGGGCGGCCGCATTGTCGCGCGCCGTATCGAGCGCCGTCGGGCTGACATCGGTACCGACGCCGAACGCGTCGGGAATCTCCCACAGCAATGCGAGCAGGATGGCGCCCGATCCGACGCCGATATCGGCGATTCGCGGGCGCCGGCCCGATATCGCCAGCTCGCGGAAGATCTCGAGCGCCAGTTCGACGACGGTCTCGGTATCCGGCCGCGGTACCAGCGTCGCCTCGGACAACCGCAACGGCATGCCCCAGAAGTCTCGCACGCCGAGAATGCGGGCGACCGGCTCATGCGCGAGCCGGCGTTGCGCGTATCGTTCGAGCTGCGTGGTCTCCTCAGGCGTGAGTTGTCGCGATGCCTGCGTCACCATGCCGGTCAGATCGAGCTCCAGCGCGGCCCCGACGAGCAGGCGCGCATCGAGGGCCGCCTCCTCGATGCCGGCCGCTTGCAGCCGTGCCGCGAGCGCGCGCCGCGCACTCTCGACATTATGTCCGGGATAGATATTTGTCGCCAATGGAGCCATCCTGCCTGCCATCGTGGATAGATCGGCCGGCTCGCTTGCGTCAACGGAAAGGAGCGCGTTTGATCGCGCCTCGCAAGCGTGGAGGGGTCCATGACGGCCTATGACGATCAGAACGTCTTCGCAAAGGTCCTGCGCGGCGAGATTCCCTGCTTCGAGGTTTTCAGGGACGAGCGCAGCCTGGCCTTCCTCGACATCATGCCGCGCGCGCCCGGGCACACGCTGGTGATTCCGCGGGCGCCGGCGCGCGGCATCCTGGATATTGCGGAGGACGATCTTGCCGCCGTCGCCCGGACGGCCAAGCGAATCGCGATTGCGGCGATGAAGGCGTTTGACGCGGAGGGTATCATCCTCCAGCAGTTCAGCGAGCCGGCCAGCGGGCAGGTGGTGCTTCACCTGCACATGCACGTCATGCCTGTCAGGGCCGGCGTCGACCTCTTGCCGGCGCAGACGCGCAAGGAAGATATGGCTGTGCTCGCCGATCATGCCAAACGGATGATCGCAGCCCTCGGCGGCTGAACCTGACAGCCGAACTCGGCGGCCGACTAAACGCCGAGGTAGCGCTGCAGCAGCTCCGGCTGGGCCTTGAGCTCCTGCGCCGGACCCTCGTGCACGATGTGGCCGTTGTTGATGATGTAGATCCGGTTCGCCAGCGCCAGCGTCGCCGCCAAATTCTGCTCGACCAGCACGATGGTCTGGCCGGCCGCCGCCAGCTCCCGGCAGGCCTTGACGAGATCGTGGACGATGACGGGCGCGAGCCCCTCGAACGGCTCGTCCAGCAGCACGATCTTGGGATCGCGCACCAGCGCCCGCGCAATCGCGAGCATCTGCTGCTCGCCGCCGGAGAGCTCGGTGCCGCGGTTGTTGCGTCGCTCCTTCAGCCGCGGAAACATCTCGTAGATGCGGTCGAGCGGCCAGCGTTTCGGCGCGGTGAACCCGGCAAGGACGATGTTTTCCTCCACCGACAGGCTGCCGAAGATGCGCCGCTCCTCGTGCACGAGCTGCATGCCCGCCTGCGCGATTCTGTGGCTCCTGCGTCCGGCGATATCGACGCCGTCGAATTTCACGCTGCCGCTGTGCGGCGTCACGACGCCCATCAGGCTCTTCAGAGTCGTGCTCTTGCCGGCGCCGTTGCGGCCGAGCAGCGCCACCACCTCGTGACGTTCGACGTGCATGGCGACGTCGAACAGGATGTGGGAATCCCCGTAATAGCTGTTCAGGCCGTTGACCTCGATCAGGCTCATGCGGCGATCTCCCCATTCACGCCGCCGAGATAGGCTTCCTGCACCGCGGCGTTGGTCCGGATTTCCTCCGGCGTGCCGTCGAGCAGCACCTTGCCCTCCTGAAGCACCGTGACGCGCTCGACCAGCTCGAACAGCGAATCCATGTCGTGGTCGATGATGATCATGGTGCGGCCGCGCGCGATCGATTTGAGCAGCTTGACGGTCTCGACCCGCTCGCGCGGGCTCATGCCCGCGAGCGGCTCGTCGAGCAGCAGCAGGCGCGGCGAGGTCGCGAGCGCGAGCCCGATCTCGAGCCGGCGCTTCTCGCCATAGGCGAGTTCGGCGACCGGCGTGTCGGCGCGGCGGGTCAGGTTGACCAGCGCCAGCGTATGCTCCACCTGCTCGGTCAGGCCCTTGACGCCGGAGAGCTTGCGGAAGAGATCGAGTCGGAACTTGCCGCGCAGCTCGGCGAGCGCGGCGATCGTCAGGTTCTGCCGCACCGTCAGCCCGGTGAAGAGCTGATTGACCTGATAGCTCTTGGTGAGCCCGAGCTGGCAAACCTCGGTGACCTTCAATCCCGTGATGTCGCGTCCCTCGAATACGATCTGGCCGGAGGTCGGCGCGATCTCGCAGGTCAGCATCTTGAAGAAGGTCGATTTGCCGGCGCCGTTGGGGCCGATGATGCCGCGCAGCTCGCCTTGATTGACGCTGAAATCGATGTCGCTGTTGGCGACGAGGCCGCCATAGCGCTTGGTCAAGCCGGTGGCTCTCAGGATCGGCCCGGAATAAGCGGGGTGCGCGACCTCCTTGGCCTGCATCGGCGCGGGCGCTAGGTGCAGTGTCGTGTCAGTGTCCGGCTCGGCCTCCGTATCGCTCCGCTTACGCCTGCCGGAGAGGAGGCGATAAAGGTCCGCAAGACCGCCGATGATGCCGCCGCGCAGGAAGCAGACCAGCAGCACGAACACGACGCCAAGCACCAGCTTCCAGGCGGCACCCAAGCCCAGCGCGGATTGCAGGAAATCCTGGAGGAACAGCCAGACGGTCGCGCCGACCAGAGGCCCGAACAGCGTGCCTCGACCGCCAATGGCGGTCTGCATCACAAGCTGGCCGGACGTGTCGAAGGTGAACGCGTCGGGTGGCATGAAGGCCTGGAGCACGCCGAGCAGGCCGCCGGCAAACCCCGCATAGGCCGCTGCGATCACGAAAGCAGTCAGCTTGTAGCCATGGATGTTGTGGCCGACCGCGGTGGCGCGCAGCGGATTGTCGCGGATCGCGCTGAAAATGGCGCCGACCGGCGAGCGCACGATCCTCAGCGCAATGATGACGCCGACGAAGTAGCACAGCGCGATGAATTGATAGAGCGACCAGCCATTGGTGAAGTGGAGGGTGGTGAAGCCGAGATTGAAGCTCGGCGTTGGCACGCCCGGCAGGCCGTTCTCGCCGCCGGTGAAGTCGGAGAGCGGATTGAACTCGACGAAGAAAAACACTTCCGCGATCGCGACCGTGATCATGGCGAAGTAGATGCCGGTGCGGCGGAGCGCGATCAGGCCGATCAGATAGCCGGTCGCGGCCGCCGCGATCATGCCGATGATCAGCGCGCCCAGCACGTTGCCGAAGCCGGCGCGGGTCAGGAGGTACGCCGCGACGAAGCCGCCGGTACCGTAGAAAGCGGACTGGCCGAACGACAGCAGGCCGGTGAAGCCGAACAGGATGTCGAAGCCGAGACCGAACAGGCCCCAGACCAGGATCCGGTTCACGGTGTTGGGCGCGAAGCCGAGATGGGGCAGCACGAAGGGGGCCACGATCAGGCCGATCGCCGTCAGTGTCTCGATCAGGAAGGGGCGTTGCTTGAGCATCAGGAGATCACTTACTCGCGGCCCTGGACGCCGAGCAGGCCATGCGGTCGCACCACGAGCACGAGCGTCATTGCCGCAAACAGCATCACATAGGCGTAGCCGGGGTTGAACATGGAGGTGACGCTGATGATCTCGCCGGCGATCAGGCCGCCCAGGATCGCGCCTGGGAACGAGCCGACGCCGCCGATCACCACCACCACGAAGGTCTGGACCAGGATGTCGTCACCGATGCCCGGTGTCAGCGACACTACCGGCGCGTTGACGATGCCGGCAAAGCCGGCGGCCATCGCGCCGATGCCGAACACCACCATGAAGACCCGGTAGACATCGATGCCGAGCGAATCCACCATCACGGAGTCCTCGATGCCGGCCCGCACGATCATGCCGAGCCTTGTCCGGTAGAGGATGATGAACAGCGCGCCGAGCGCGATCGCGACGATGCCGACCACCGCGAGGCGGTAGGTCGGATAGAACATGAAGCCGAGATTGGTGATGCCCTGGAATATCGCCGGCGGCGGGACCAGCTGCGACTGGCTGGAGAAGATCAGCCGGATGATCTCGACGAAGCAGATGCCGAGCCCGAAAGTCACGAGCAACTGATCCTCGTGCGGCCGATGATAGAAATGGCGGATGATGACGCGTTCCATCGCAACGCCGAGCAGCATCACGAACAGCGAGCCGGCGATTACGGCGAGGATGAACGATTCCGTGTACTGGTAGGCGACGAATCCGGCATAGCCGCCGATCATGAACATCGCGCCATGCGCGAGGTTGAGCACGCCGAGCGTGCCGTAGATAATGGTCAGGCCGGAGCTGATCAGCGCGAGCAGCGCGCCAAGCGCGAGCCCGTTGAAGAGCTGCGAGACGAGGTTGGGCCAACTAATCATGCAGGGATCACGGTTGTGGCGGCGCGTTCCGGCGATGCGCAAAAAATGGGTGACGCCGCAGGAGCCGGAAGCGACCTACGGCGTCACAGGGGGTTAGCGCGAGCTCAGCTGTAGTCGCCGGGATGGCAGCCGAAGGCGTCCGGCTTCTGCATCAAGGCTTCGCCCGGGACGACCTCGACCACATCGTACCAATCTTCCTTCGTCTTCATGTCCTTCTGCTGCTTGCCCTTGACGATGATCACCGGGCGGACGCACTGATGGTCCTCGGGGCGGTAATGCACGTCGCCGACCAGGGACGGCAGCGTCTCGCCCTTCTCATAGGCCTTGATCACGTCGGGCGGGCTGAAGCTGCCGGCCTGCTCGCACATGCGGGCCCAGTGCGCGAAGCTGACATAGGCGTTCTCCGCGCCCCATTCCGGCTTGTAGCCGTACTTCTTCTCGAAGGCCTCGTTGAACATCTTGGCGAGCGGGAATTTGTCCTCGAGCGTCCACCAATAGTCGGTGGCGGCGTAGACGCCCTGCATCAACCCGCCGGTCTCGCGCGCGATGAAGGGTACCTGGTAGGGGACGACCAGCTTCATCTTGTCGAGCACGCCGAACTGCTTGGCCTGCTGCGTCGACAGCACCGCGTCGTGGCCCCAGTTGACGTTGATCAGCACGTCGGCGCCGGAATTCGCGACGTTCAGCAGATAGGAGGAATAATCGGGCGCGCCGAGCGGCGCGACCTGGTTGGTGACGGTGGTCCAGCCGGCGGTCGCAAGAAAGTCCTGCATCGACTTGGTGACGGTGTGACCGTAGGTGTAATCAGGCGTGAGATACGCAGCCTTCTTGCCCTTGCCGAACTCCTTGACCATGACGGGGCCGATCGCCGCCGCGGCGGTCTGGCCGAAGAAGTTCTGGCGGAAGCCGTAGCGGACGCAGTCCTTGCCGGTGGTGTCGTTCGAGCCGGAGATGCCGCAGACGAAGATCACCTTCTCGCGCTGGGCGAGCTTGTTCAGCGCGACCGCAACGGCGCTCGAGGTGCCGCCGGTGATCATGATCGCCTTGTTCTCGCTGATGAAGCGCTGCTGCGCCTGCACCGCCTCGTTGGGCTTGGCCGCGGAATCCGCGACGCCGAATTTCAGCTCCTTGCCGAGCACGCCCTTGCTGGTCTTCGGCGAGATCTTCTTGATCAGGTCGTGACCGCCGTTGATGTGCTCGATCGCGAGTTGATAGCCCTTGAGCTCGTCCTCGCCCTGCACGGCATAGGTGCCGGTGCGCGGCACCGAGATGCCGATGAAGGCGGTGGAACCCGAAACGCCCGCGGGATAGGAGCCGATCGCCGGCTTGTCCTCGGCGAAGGCCGGCATCGCAGGCAGCACCGAGCCGCCGATGAGGCCTGCCGTGGTCTGGAGCAGGCCGCGGCGCGAGAGGCCACGGCGAATGAGATGGTCCGTCATGAGCGTTTCCTCCGGATATCGTTCTTGTTTGCAGGCAAAGGACGACCTGTCCGGCGGCAACCGGCCTCGAAGGGCCTGCCTGCACCGGGCACGTCACATCCGCGTGTAGCTCCTGGACGTAAACATTGCTCGTGAACACCTTCTGTCAATTTCGCCTTTGGTCGAACGATGAAAATTATCGCGTGAAAACATATCGGATCACGATATATATTAGTCTTTGTGAGTACGAGATTGGCGGGTTCGGCGAGAGAGATGCCGCGGCAGACGACAGTAGCGGGTACCCGGAAGCGACGGTCCTGGCCGCAAGAAGCGGAGCGGCAGGAGGCGGCGTGGCCTGCCGGGGAGGGGAGCGACCAGCGCGCATCGCCGCAGCCCGGCGATGCCTCGCGCATGCCGGAGCCGCGTGGCCGGTCCGCCGGTCAGCGAGGGCCGGCCGTCGGGTCCGTTCAGGCCAAGCGCACGCCGGTGCCGATGCAGAGACTGAGCGTGCGGGCCCAGAATGTCCTGAAGGAGCTCGCGGTCGAGCTCACCGGCGAGCAGCCGCCGAAGGGGACCTGGTCGCCCTCGCGCGAGCTGCTGCTCGCGCTGACGGCGGAGCGGCTTGCGACGACGCGCAATTGCGGTCCTCACACCATGCGGGAGATTGTCGACTGGGCGCAGGGTTGCGGCGTGACCATCAAGCCGGTGATCCCGCCCGGCGGCTCGCTGTCGCAGATGTGGGGCGAGTTGATCACGAATGCATCCGAAGGCGCCTTGACCAGCGCCGAGATCGTCAGTGCGCTCCAGCGCTCGATCAGGCGGAAGAGCGTTCGTATTCCGATCGCATTTCAGGTCATCCTGGTGAAGATCCTGCTCTCCCACTTCGAATAGAAGGGCTGCAAGCCCCTCCTATACTTGTGCATCTGCAAGGCCCGTCGGTGGTTCCGCCCGGCCTTCCTTGCTAGTCTCGGCAGCGCCCGCTCCGCCGGCGGGCGGAGTTCGAAAGGCACGGAATGGCTGACGCGAAGCGGAAGACTGGACGCACGGCGCGCGCTGCGCCCTCGAGGGGCGGCGCGATGCGCGAGGCTGACTATGCGGCGCTCGCCCAATTCCGCTACCAGCTGCGCACCTTCCTCGCCTTCAGCGAAGCGGCGGCCCAGAGCGCCGGGTTGACGCCGCAGCAGCACCAGGCACTGCTGGCGATCAAGGGGCTGGCCGACCCCAACGGCGCCAGCGTCGGCGACATCGCCGGCTTCCTCCTGATCCGGCACCATACGGCGGTGGAGCTGGTGGACCGCATGGCGAAGCTGAAGCTGATCGCTCGGGAGGCCGATCCCGAGGATGCAAGGCGCGTCCTGGTCAAGCTGACGGCCAAGGGCGAGCAGAAGCTGCGCTCGCTTTCGCGCATTCACCTGGACGAGCTGAGCGCCGCTGCACCCGCGTTGGGCAAGATCCTGCGATCGTTTCTGGCAAAGGTGCGCTGAGGCAGGGATCAGGCCGCCGCGCCCTGTGCGGCGAGCTGCGCGGCCTGGTGCTCGGTGGTCAGCGCGTCGGTCAACTCGCCGAGCGCTTCGCCTGCGATCACCTGCGGCAGCTTGTAGAGCGTCAGGTTGATGCGATGGTCGGTGACGCGCCCTTGCGGAAAATTGTAGGTGCGGATGCGCTCGGAGCGGTCGCCTGAGCCGACCTTCTCCTTGCGCTCGGCCGACCGTGCCGCATCGACGCGCTGGCGTTCGGCGTCGTAGATGCGCGAGCGCAGGATGTTCATGGCCGAGGCACGATTCTTGTGCTGCGAGCGGCTGTCCTGCATCATCACCACGATGCCGGTCGGAATGTGGGTGATGCGGATCGCCGATTCGGTCTTGTTGACGTGCTGACCGCCGGCTCCTTGCGCGCGCATGGTCTCGATGCGCAAATCGTCGTTCTTGATGTCGACGTCGACGTCCTCGACCTCCGGCAGCACGGCCACCGTCGCGGCCGAAGTGTGGATGCGCCCCTGCGTCTCGGTGTCCGGCACGCGCTGCACGCGATGCACGCCGGATTCGAACTTCAGCTTCGAGAACGCGCCGCGGCCCTGCACCTCCGCGATGATTTCCTTGTAGCCGCCGACGGTGCCTTCGCTGGCCGAGATCACCTCGACCTTCCAGCCCTGCAAGGCAGCGAAGCGCTCGTACATCCGGAACAGGTCGCCAGCAAACAGCGAGGCCTCGTCGCCGCCGGTGCCGGCGCGGATTTCCAGCACCACGTTGCGGTCGTCCATGGCGTCCTTGGGCAGCAGAGCGACCCGGATCTTCTGGACCAGCTCCTCGATTTTCGGCGTCAGCTCGTCGCGTTCGGCTTCCGCCATGCTGCGCATCTCGGCATCGGTCGCGGGATCGGCGATCAGCGCCTCGGTGTCGGCGAGCTCCTTGACCGCGGCACGATAGGCCTTCACCGCCTCGATCAGCGGGGTGATCTCGGCGAGCTCGCGCGTGATCTGCACATAGCGCTCGGAGGCGAGCTGCCCCAGCGATTCGGCCTCAAGAGAGGCATGATGTGCAAGGAGGACGTCCAGTTTGGCTTCGGGGAGTGACGACATCGGTTCAGTCTCAAATGGCGGAAGGAGGCGAGGCGGCAGGGAGCGGCGACAGGCCCGCTACAATGCCAGGCCTTCGGCCTCGGCAAATTCCGTCAGTTTCTGCCGGATCGAGACGCTGCCCGCCGGCGCGTCCAGGAGCGGGCCGAGCACGGCTTCGGCCTTCTTGGCATCGAGGTCGATGACCATGGCCTTGACGGGGCCGAGTGCGGTTGCCGACAGCGACAGCGAGCGGTAGCCCAGCGCAATCAGTGCCAGTGCGCCAAGCGGCTTGGACGCCATCTCGCCGCAGAGCGAGAGCGACTTCTTCGCCGCCTGTGACTTGCGTGCGATCTCGCGCAGCGCGCGCAGGATCGGCGCCGACATGGTGTCGAAGCGCTCGGAGACTTTTGCATTGCCGCGGTCGACCGCGAACAGGAACTGGAACAGATCGTTGGAGCCGACCGAGATGAAGTCGACCTTCTTCAGGAGCTCGTCGAGCTGGTAGAGCAAAGCGGGCACCTCGACCATGGTGCCGATGTCGATACGCTCCGGCAGCGTATGGCCGTGCTGGCGCAGATAGGTGAGCTCGCGTTCGACCAGCGCCTTCGCCGAATCGAATTCGGCGACCTCCGAGATCATCGGGAACATGATGCGCAGCGCGCGGCCGCCACCGGCGCGCAGCAGCGCACGGATCTGGCCGCGCAGCAGGCCGGGACGATCGAGCCCGAGCCGGATCGCGCGCCAGCCGAGCGCGGGATTTTCCTCGATCACCGCTTCCATATAGGGCAACGCCTTGTCGCCACCGATGTCGAGGGTGCGGAAGGTGACGGGCTTGGTGCCGGCCGCATCGAGCACGGTACGATACAGCGCCAGCTGGTCGCTGGTGCGCGGCAGGCTCTGGCCGACCATGAATTGCAGCTCGGTGCGGAACAGGCCGATGCCGGCGCTGCCGGTGTCCTCGATATGCGGCAGGTCGATGGCAAGACCTGCGTTGATCATCAGCTCGACCTTCTGGCCGTCCCTGGTGACGCAGGGCAGGTCGCGCAGCGCCAGATATTGCGCCTGGCGGCGGGCGCGGAAGCGCACGCGCTCGGCGAAGGCCGCCTCGACTTCCTGCGAGGGACGCACATAGATCGAACCGGAGGTGCCGTCGACGATGATGGCGTCGCCGGGATCGGCGATGCCGGGCGCGTTCGGCACCTCGCCAACGGCAGGAATGCCGAGCGCGCGCGCCACGATCGAGACGTGGGAGTTGGCGGTGCCTTCCTCCAGCACGATGCCGCGCAGGCGCTTGCGGTCATAGTCGAGCAGCGCCGCCGGGCCCATCGCGCGCGCGATGACGATCGCGTTGTCGGGCAGCTGCTCGCGCGAGGGCGCGTGGTCCTGGCCGACCAGCTGCCGCATCAGGCGGTAGCCGAGATCCTCGAGGTCGTGCAGCCGGTCGCGCAAGTAGGGGTCGGTCGAGCGCAGCATGCGCGCGCGGGTGTCGGACTGCACGCGCTCGACGGCGGCTTCCGCGGTAAGGCCGGTGGCGACCGCCTCATGCAGCTTGTGCGACCAGCCCTGGTCGTTGGCGAACATGCGATAGGCTTCCAGCACCTCGCGATGCTCGCCGCCCTCGGCGACGTCGCCGCGCTCCAGCATGCGGTCGAGATCGGCGCGGAGCTTGGCCAGCGCGGTGTCGAGCCGCTTGATTTCCTTGGGCAGGTCCTCGGCGATGTAGTCCTTGATGACGACGCGCGGCTCATGCAGCACGACATGGCCGAGCGCGATGCCCTCCGACAGGATGGCGCCGACCTTCTGCGCGGAATGGCGCGCCGCGGGCTCCTGGCCCGGCTGGGCCAGCGCGGAGAGCTCGCCGGAGGCGATCAGCTCGGCCAGCACCATGGCGGTGGTCTGCAGCGCCTCGAGCTCTTCCTCGACATAATTGCGCTTGGCGCGGTTCTGCACCACCAGCACGCCGAGCGTGTTGCCGGCCCGCAGGATCGGCACGCCGAGGAAGGAGTGGTAGATTTCCTCGCCGGTCTCCGGGCGGAACGAGAAGGCCGGGTGGCTCTGCGCATCGCTCAAATTGAGCGGCGTCGCCTCGCTGGCGACGAGGCCGACCAGGCCCTCATGGGCGCTCAGCACGGTGTGGTGCACCGCCTCGCGGTTGAGGCCTTCGGTGGCGTAGAGCTCCAGCGTGTTGTCGATGCGCAGCACATAGACCGAGCACACCTCGGCCACCATGTTGGCGGCGATCAGCACCACGATCTTGTCCAGCCGCTCCTGGGCAGAGACCTGCTCCGCCATGGTTTCGCGGAGCCGTCTCAACAAGACGCGGGGACCTCCCGACGCGCTCCGCATGTCTCGTCAATCTCCTCCGTCTGCCCGACCCGGCGGTATCGGCCGGCGGCTGGCCTAAAATTCCAGAAAAACAACCAAATTGTTTGTCCGGCGCCGGCACAAGCCCAAAATCCCCTTGAGATTTAGCGCCTGCACCGAATCAGCGCCGCCCCGAACTGGGACACAGTCTGCGGCAGCCCACCCTGTTCGCCGTATAGCGAATTGAGGCTTGTTTTGCCAAGCAAAACGCCTGCCAAACGCGAAGGTGTGTACACCTTCGCGTTTGCTGCGACCGCTAAGAGAAAATTAGTCCAGGCATGGTCCGGAAAGGGCGAAGCTGTTTTCCGGAAAGACCATGCTCAAACAACAGCCTGAAGCGCGACGATGGTCGCGTTTCAGGCCTGATCGAGACCGTAGAGCGTGTGCAGGGTGCGCACCGCAAGCTCGGTATAGGCGGTGTCGATCAAAACCGAGAATTTGATCTCGGAGGTTGTAATGGCCCGGATGTTGATATTCCGTCCGGCGAGGGCTGAGAACGCCTGGGCAGCGACGCCGGCATGGCTGCGCATGCCGCTGCCGATCACCGAGATCTTGGCGACATCGGTGGCGGTATCGAGCCGCGCATAGCCGATCTTGCCCTTGGCGGCGGCAATCGTGTCCTTGGCGCGGGTATAGTCGGCCGCCGGCACCGTGAAGGTGAGGTCGGTGGTCTTGCCGTCCTCGGAGACGTTCTGCACGATCATGTCGACATTGATGTTGGCATCCGCCAGCGGGCCGAAGATCGACGCCGCAACGCCCGGCTTGTCCTCGATCTGGCGCACCGAGATCTGGGCCTCGTCCTTGGAGAAGGCGATACCAGTGACGACGTGGCTTTCCATGATCTCCTCCTCGCTGCAGATCAGCGTGCCGGGCGGCTGGTTGGCATGCGGGTCGATATCCTCGGGCTTGTCGAAGCTCGAGCGGACGAAGATCGGCATGTTGTGGACCATGCCGAGTTCCACCGAGCGGACCTGGAGCACTTTTGCGCCCTGGGAGGCCAGTTCCAGCATGTCTTCGAATGCGATCTTGTCGAGCCTCTTGGCCTTCGGCACGATTCGCGGGTCGGTTGTGTAGACGCCGTCGACATCGGTGTAGATGTCGCAGCGGTCGGCCTTGACGGCGGCGGCGATCGCCACAGCCGAGGTGTCCGAGCCGCCGCGGCCGAGCGTGGTGATGCGACCCGTCTCCGGATTGATGCCCTGGAAGCCGGCGATGACCGCGACTTCCTTGCGATCCTTGAAACGGCTGATGATCTCGCTGCCGTCGATGTCCTCGATCCGGGCCGAGGCGTGGGCGTCGCTGGTCTTGATCGGGATCTGCCACCCCTGCCAGGAGCGGGCCTGGATGCCCATGCCCTGGAGCGCGATGGCAAGCAGGCCGGATGTGACCTGTTCGCCGGAGGCGACGACGGCGTCGTATTCGCGCGCGTCGTGCATCGGCGAGGCCTCGGTGCACCAGGCCACCAGCTCGTTGGTTTTCCCGGACATCGCCGAGACGACCACGGCCACTTCGTGGCCGGCGTCGACCTCACGCTTCACGTGGCGTGCGACGTTGCGGATACGTTCGATGTTGGCGACGGATGTGCCGCCGAATTTCATCACGAGGCGGCTCATGACGACGCGTGCATTCCTTCAAAGGGATCAGTATGGTGGCCCGCGCGAGACGATGCTGCGGGCACCCGACCGCGCGTATACAGAGGGGCGGGGCCGGGGGCAAGCGGGTTCCTGCTGCGGCCAATCCGGGCAATGGGTTATCAGAGGTTATGGCGCGCTATATTGACGAAATCCTGCAGCCCGGCGAGCGGGTGCTGTATTCGACCAATGCGCACTGGATTTTCTATTTTCCGGCCATCCTGGCCTGGATCGCGGCTTTCGCCCTGTTCGTCCTGTCAGGGCAGACCACGGTCAATGGGCTCCTGATTCTCTGTCTCATCGCCTCGGGCGTGGTGGCTCTGGCGGCCCTGTTCTGGACCGTGAAGGGCTGGTTCCATCGCTTCACCACCGAGACCGACGTCACCAATCTCAGGATTGTGCACAAGACCGGCTTCATCAAGCGCCGCACCTTCGAGATGGCGCTGGACAAGGTCGAGAGCGTCGATGTCAATCAGACGATTCTTGGACGTATTCTCAACTACGGCGACGTGACCATCAACGGCGTCGGCGAAGGTCGCGAAACCATCCGGACCATCGCCTCGCCGCTCGCCTTCCGTAGTTCGATCACCACGCGGTAGGACCGCGCGTAACCATGAGCATGCAGCAAAATACTTCCCTCTCCGTCAGCCCGCAGCCGGGCTCGACCGTCGACGCCGCCGAGATCGCAAAGTTCTCGAAACTCTCGGCGGAGTGGTGGGACCCCAACGGCAAGATGGCGCCGCTGCACCGGATCAACCCGCTGCGGCTCGGCTACATCCGCGACGCCGCCTGCCGCAAATTCGAGCGCAACGTGCGCAGCCTCAACTGCCTCGGCGGGCTTCGCGTGCTCGACATCGGCTGCGGCGCCGGCCTGTTGTGCGAGCCGCTGTCGCGGCTCGGAGCGCAGGTCATCGGCGTCGATCCTTCCCAGAGCAACATCGCCGCGGCCAAGCTGCACGCCGACAAGGGCCATCTTGCGATCGACTACCGCTGCACCACGGTGGAGGAGATCGACCCGCGCGAGCGCTTCGACATCGTGCTGGCGATGGAAGTGGTCGAGCACGTCGTCGATGTCGGCGTCTTCCTGAAGCGTTGCGCCGCGATGCTGAAGCCGAACGGCCTCATGGTGGTCTCGACGCTGAACCGCAACTGGAAGAGCTTCGCGCTCGCCATTGTCGGCGCCGAATACGTCCTGCGCTGGCTGCCGCGCGGCACCCACGAATGGAATAAGTTCGTCACCCCCGACGAGCTGACAAAATACCTGCTCGACAACCGCCTCGTCATCACCGAGCAGACCGGCGTGGTCTACTCACCCTTCGCCGACAAATGGACGCTCTCGTCGGACATGGACGTGAACTACATGGTGGTGGCGGAAGGGATGGTGTGAGTGAGATGCGAGTTGCGACTCCTCTGCCGGTGTCGTCCCTGCGAACGCAGGGACCCATAGCCACAGGCCCGTCTAGTTAGCCCAATCAGGCGCCCCGAGCATGTACTACGTCTACATCCTCGCCAGCCGCCATCATGGGACGCTCTACATCGGCGTAACCAACTCTCTCCAGAAACGCCTGGAGCAGCACCAGCGCCGGCAAGGGCTCGGAGTTCGTCAAGCGCTACGGCGTGCACCGCCTCGTCTACACCGAGGCTTACGAGCGAGCGGAAGAAGCGATTGCCCGCGAAAAACAGCTCAAGCGCTGGAAGCGCGACTGGAAGATCGAGCTGATCGAGCGGGAGAACCCCGAGTGGCGGGATCTAAGTGATCTGTTGGTTTGACGGTGTGACGCGGCCTAGAAAATGCTGTCGTCCCTGCGAACGCAGGGACCCATACCGCGTGATCTATCGGTAGCGAGCGGTGTTGGGTGGGCGGGTTAGCAGCTCTCACAAAACTTCTCCCTGGGGTTATGGGTCCCTGCGTGCGCAGGGACGACACCGAGTTTGTGGCGAGAGCATCGCTCCCATGACGTCCGTGCGGTTGACCGCGCTGGCCTCAACTTGCAGGTTGGCCGCAGTTATTTCCCGCTAATGCCCGCCCCACCCCATGCTCACCATCGCCAGCCTCTGGATTCCCTTCACCCTCGTTGCTGCGCTCGGCCAAGTCGCGCGCAATGCGATGCAGCGGTCGTTGACGAAGCCGCTGGGGACCTGGGGCGCGACCAATATCCGCTTCCTGTTCGGCTTCCCGTTTTCGGTGCTGTTCCTCGGCGTGGTGCTGGTCGCCACCGGCGATCGTCTGGGCATGCCGCCGACCGTATTCTGGCCGTGGCTCCTGCTCGGCGCGCTCAGCCAGATCGTCGCCACCGGACTGATGCTGCTTGCCATGAACGACCGCTCCTTCGTGGTGACGACGGCGTATCTGAAGACCGAGGCGATCCAGACCGCGATCTTCGGTTTCGTCTTCCTTGGCGATCACCTGACCTGGCTGAAGGTGCTGGCGATCGTGATCGCGACCGTCGGCGTCGTCATCACCGCGCTGAGGCCCGGCGGCGAGAAGAGTTTTGCCGAATTGAAGCCGACCATCACCGGCCTCGTTGCGGCTGCCGCGTTCGCGCTGTCTGCGGTTGGCTTTCGCGGCGCGATCATCAACGTGCCCGGCGTCTCCTTCGTGACCTCGGCCTCGTTCACGCTGGTGCTCGGCCTGTTCGTGCAGACGCTGGTGCTGACGATCTATCTGCTCTGGCGCGCGCCAAAGGTGCTGCAGGCGATCCTCGGCCTGTGGAAGCCGTCGATGCTGGCCGGCTTCATGGGCGCCTTCGCCTCACAATTCTGGTTCCTGGCGTTCGCGCTGACGGCCGCCGCCAATGTCCGCACGCTCGCTCTGATCGAGGTGCTGTTCGCGCAAGCGGTGGCGTATTATTCGTTCAAGCAGCCGATCGCACCACGCGAGCTTGCAGGTATCGCGCTGATCATCATCGGTGTGGCGATGCTGGTGGGGGCCTAGTTCCGGTCTTCCGGCAATGTCGGCAGCGGCGACACCTCGATGCCCTCGTCGATCAGCGACTTCGCCTCCTCCGGCGAGGCCTCGCCGTAGATCGGACGGTGCTCCTTGTCGCCGTAATGCATCGCGCGAGCTTCGTTGGCGAAGCGCTCGCCGACATTGTCGGCGTTCTTCACAATGTGATCGCGCAGCTCCTTCAACTTGGTGCGCAGCTCTTTCTCCTGCGCCATCAACAGCGAGGTCGGACCTGATGGCGCGGCCTCGGGCGTGGGAGTAGTGGTCGCTTCCGGCGGCGGCGTCGCGCGCCCGCGGCCCTTCTTGCCGACGATGCGCGGGGCCATGATCGCCTTGTCGACCTTGGCGGATCCGCAGATCGGGCAGGTCACGAGCTTGCGCTTCACTTGCGAATCATAGGCCGACGAGCTCTGGAACCAGCTCTCGAACGCGTGGTTTCGATCGCAATGGAGCGCGTAGCGGATCATGCTGATCCCCGCACGAGGTGCAAATGATCCGGCCCGGCCTTGGGATCGGACACGCCGAAGCGGCGGCCGTGCTGGAGCGAGGGGATCGCGCGGCGTGCGGTCTCGACCTTGGCGGGGTCGATCCTGGCCATGATGATGCCGGGCTCGACGTCGCCTTCGGCGAGGATCTCGCCCCAGGGATCGATGATCAGCGAATGGCCATAGGTCTCGCGCTTGTTCTCGTGGGTGCCTGCCTGGGCAGCTGCGAAGATGAAGCAGCCGGTCTCGATCGCGCGCGAGCGCAGCAGCACATGCCAGTGCGCTTCGCCGGTCTTGCGGGTGAAGGCGGACGGGACGGTGATGAAGTAAGCGCCGCTCTCGGCGAGCGCGCGGTAGAGCGCGGGGAAGCGCACGTCGTAGCAGATCGTCAAGCCCACGCGGCCCCAGGGCAGATCGGAGATCACCGCGGTTTCGCCCGGCTGGTAGTTGGCGGATTCGCGATAGCTCTCGCCGTCCGGCAGCTCGATGTCGAACATGTGGATCTTGTCGTAGCTCGCGAGCACATTGCCCTCGGGCCCGATCAGGAAGGAGCGGTTGACCGCCTTTTCGGCCGAGAAGCGCAGCGCCAGCGAGCCGACATGGAGATGGATCTTCAGTTCCGCCGCGAGCGCCCGGTAGGCCTTCAGCGAAGTGTCGTCCTCTTCGCTCTGCAGATGCTCGAACAGGGCCTTGCGGTTCAGCTGCATCATGTTGCTGACTTCAGGCGTTTGCACGTAGTCGGCGCCATTGGCCGCCGCCTGCCGGATCAGCTTCGTGGCCTGTTCGAGGCTCGGCCCGGGCATCAGACCCGTGCGCATCTGCACCATGGCGGCCGTAAATGTGCGGTTCTCGCTCATGAGTTGGCCTTCACACCTTCCAGCATGCCGTCAAGCTTGCCTTCGCGGTCGAGTGCGTAGAGATCGTCGCAGCCGCCGACATGAGTTCCACCGATCCAGATCTGCGGGAAGGTCGAGCCCTCGCCGGCGCGGTCGTACATCTCCTCCCGCCAAGAGGGGTTCTTGGCGACGTCAAATTCGGTAAAGATTGCCTTCTTGCGGGTCAGCAGGGACCTCGCCGCGGAACAATAGCCGCAGCCCGGCCTGGTGTAGATCTCGACAGCAGAAGTCATGGCGTCCGACGCTCTCATGTCATGAAGTCATTGAATTATATGGGACGGGGGCCGCTCTCGACAACCCGGGCGAAGACCAGCACGTCGACCTGGGCGGCCTTGGCCCGGAGCAGGACCCGCGCGCAGGCATCCAGCGTCGCCCCCGACGTCAGGACGTCGTCGATCAGGACAATGCGGCGGCCCTGGATTTCGGCCTGACGGTCGGGGGATACCTGGAACGCGCCCTGCACATTGGTGGCGCGCTGGGCCCGCGACAGGCCGATCTGCTGCTCGGTGGCGCGCACCCGGCGCAGCACCTCAGCCCTCGCCTTGACCCCGCTCTGCCGCTCGATGATCTGCGCCAAGGCCCCGGACTGGTTGTAGCGGCGGCGCCAGGCCCGCCGCCAATGCAGGGGCACCGGCACCAGCATGTCGGCCCCCGCCAGCAGCTCGCCGCCTGCGCGCGCCATCCAACGGCCCATGGCGGGCGCCAGATCGGTGCGGTCCTGGTATTTCAGCGCATGCACCAGCGTGCGCGCGACGTCGTCATAGCGCACCGCTGCGCGGGCGCGCTGGTAGGCCGGCGGGCTCGCGATCGCCTCCATCGACAGCATGTCGGGGCCGGGATCATAGACGAAGGGAATGCCGAGCCGCGGGCAATAGGGCCGCTCGATGAATGACAGCCGCGCCCAGCACGAAGCGCAAACGCCCTCGCCCTCGACCGGTTCGCGGCAGGATACGCACTGCGTCGGCAGCGCGATGTCGAGCGCGAGCCGTGCCGCGCGCGACAGCGCGTGGCGGCCGGCCGTCCATGCCGCCCGGAAGGGGGCGGCGAGGGAACGGGTGGGGGCGGCGTTGGCGTCCATGCGGGAAGGCTAGCGTTCTGCTTGGCGGCGCTCAAGCGACTCATTCTCGTGCCCCGAATCTGCAGCGCCACGCCGGCGATGCGAAGCATCGCCAGGGGCGCTGCGGCGCGTCCGGGACACGAGAGGGGAGATTGCAATGACCTGCATGATCGGCGTAACCAGCGGCATGGCCCAGACCCCGCAAACCCCGCCCGCGTTGTTCGATCGCGCCTTGCTGCACGCGCGGCAGCGGCGTGTGCAGCCGCAGGGCGAGGTCACCTTCCTGCTCGATCGTGTTGCCGAGGACATGTCCGACCGGTTGGCTGCGGTGATGCGGGAGTTTCACGCCCCGGCCGATCTCTGGACGCCCGGTGAGGGGCTGGCGGAATTGCGTGCGCGGCTGTCTTCCCTCCAGCGGATCGCGCTCGATGCTGCGGGTTCAGAGACGCTGCCCTTCGCGCCCGAAAGCCTTGATCTCGTCGTCTCCGCGCTGGCGCTGCAATTCGTCAACGATCTGCCGGGCGTGTTCGCGCAAATCCGCCGCGCGCTCAAGCCGGATGGCCTGCTGCTCGCCGCGATGATCGGCGGCGACAGCCTGACCGAGCTGCGCCAGGCCTTTGCCGCCGCGGAAGCCGAATGCGAGGGCGGCGTGTCGCCGCGCGTCGCGCCGTTCGCGGATCTGCGCGACATCGGCGCGCTGCTGCAGCGGGCGGGCTTTGCGCTGCCGGTGACTGATGTCGACCGCGTCGTGGTGCGCTATTCCAACGCATTCGCGCTGATGCAGGATCTCCGGCGCATGGGCGCCGCCAATGTGCTGATCGAGCGGCGGCGAACACCGAGCCGGCGCGCGACGCTGCTGCGGATGGCCGAGATCTACACTGAGCGCTTTGCCGATGCCGACGGCCGCATCCGTGCCACCTTCGACATCATCTGGCTCTCCGGCTGGGCCCCGCATGCGAGCCAGCAGCAGCCGCTGAAGCCGGGATCGGCGAAAGCGAGCCTGGCGGAGGCGGTGAAGAAGGCGGGGAAGACTTAGGCTACTAGCACCGTCATTCCGGGGCTCGCGCAGCGAGAACCCGGAATCTCGAGATTCCGGGTTCGGTCCTGCGGACCGCCCCGGAATGACAGGGGTCTCACATCAGCAGATCAATCAAATGCGGGATCAGCGGAATGTCCGCCGGGGGCATCGGGTAGTCGCGCAGCTTGTTGGCACGGACCCAGGCCAGGGTCTGGCCTTCGCGCGGCGTCACCTGTCCCTCCCAGCGCCGGCAGATATAGAGCGGCATCAGGAGGTGGAAGGTCTCGTAGCCGTAGCTCGCGAAGGTCAGCGGGGCCAGGCACGGCTCGGCGACGGTGATGCCGAGCTCCTCGTGCAGCTCGCGGATCAGGCTCTGCTCCGGCCGCTCGCCCACCTCGAGCTTGCCGCCGGGAAACTCCCAGAGTCCGGCCAGCGTCTTGCCCGCGGGGCGCTGCGCGATCAGGACGCGCTTGTCGGCGTCGATCAGCGCGCAAGCCACAACCAGGGTCAGTTTCAGATCGGCCATACGTGATGTCGCTCGCTGAAGATCATCCGCAACGGTTTATTAACCCTGTTGCGGCCCGTGTTTCCGAGGTTCCCATAAGCCATATTTAATCGACGGTTCCTAGAGTGGGAACGCTTAAACCACTCCGGGCCCCAATCATGCGCGCTGCGCTTTCCACCATCATCCGCCGGTTCGTCAACGACCGGCGCGGCAATATCGCGGTGATCTTCGCGCTCGCCTGCGTCCCCCTGATCACTGCGGTCGGCTGCGCGGTCGACTACTCGCGCGCGACGCAGACCCGGGCCAAGCTTCAGGCCGCGGCCGATGCCGCCAGCGTCGGCTCGATCGCCAAGGCCTCACCGGCCTTCAAGGCCGCCGGTACCATGACGTCGGATGGGTCGATTTCCGTCGGCGTCACCGACGCCCAGAACATCTTCGACGCCAATCGCGCCAATCAGACCGGCTACACTCTCAACAGCGTCACGCCGACCGTGGTCAAAACCGGATCGACCGTCACCTCGACCGTTGCGTTCAACGCCACCATGAACACCATGTTTCTCGGCCTGATCGGTAAGTCCGCGCTGACGCTGTCCGGTACGTCGAAAGCGACGGCCAGCATGCCGCTCTATATCGATTTCTACCTGCTGCTGGACAATTCGCCGTCGATGGGTGTCGGCGCGACGCCGACCGACGTGCAGACGATGGTCAACAACACATCGGACAAGTGCGCTTTCGCCTGCCACGACCTCAAGGACAAGAACAATTACTACGACCTTGCCAAGAAGCTTGGCGTGACTACCCGGATCGACGTGCTTCGGACCGCAACGCAGTCGTTGATGGATACGGCGAGTGTGACCCAGACCTATTCAAACCAGTTCAGAATGGCGATCTATGATTTCGGCGGCTCCGCAAGCACGCTCGGCCTGCGCAATCTGTTTTCGTTGTCGGCCTCTCTCTCCAGCGCCAAGACGGCGGCGGGCAATATCGACCTGATGTCGGTGAACGGTCAGAACGAGAATAACGACCAGGACACGGCATTCACCGCGATATTCCCTGCGATCAACGGCGAGATCAGCTCCCCCGGAACCGGCACGCCGTCCAGCCCGCTCAAATATCTGTTCTTCGTCTCCGACGGGGTCGCTGACGAGAGCAACACCGGATGTCTGAAACCGCTCTCCGGCACCACGCGGTGCCAATCGCCGCTCAATGCTGCGCTCTGCAAGACGATGAAGGACCGGGGCGTCAAGATTGCCGTGCTGTACACAACGTACCTCGCGCTGCCCACCAACAGCTGGTACATGAAATGGATCGCTCCGTTCAATACCGGCCCCTACGGGCCGTCGCCGAACAGCGAGATCGCGCAGAACATGCAGAGCTGCGCGTCGTCCGGGCTCTATTTCGAGGTGAGCCCGACGCAAGGCATCTCGGACGCCATGAACGCGCTGTTCAAGAAAGCGGTCGCGGACGCGCGGATTTCAGGGTGATTTGAAGCACGGCTCTCGCGCTCTCTTACCGTCACCCTGAGGTGGCCGCTCCTTCAGCGGCCCTCGAAGGGCGACGGCCCGGCTCTCTCCACGCGGCTGTAGCGGTGGCCCTGCATCCTTCGAGGCTCCCGATGGGGCGCTCCGCGCCCCATCCCTCGCACCTCAGGATGACGAAGAAGGTGTCGTGAGCCCTACGACCTGTAATCGCCGTTGATCGCGACATATTCCTTCGTGAGATCGCAGGTCAGCACCCGGTCGCGGCCCTTGCCGAGGCCGAGCGAGACCTTGATCGCGATCTCCGGCGCCTTCATCGCTTCCGAGACCTGCGCCTCGTCATAGTCAGGATCGCGCGCGCCGCTCTTGGCGACGCGGATGCCGTTGAAGGAAATCGAGAGCTTGTCGCGATCGGCCGGCTCGCCGGCCTTGCCGACTGCCATCACGACGCGGCCCCAATTGGCGTCCTCGCCGGCGATCGCGGTCTTGACCAGCGGCGAGTTGGCGATCGACATCGCGATCTTGCGCGCGGAGGCCTTGGTCTTGGCGCCCTCGACGGTGATCTCGACCAGCTTGCGCGCGCCTTCGCCGTCGCGGGCGACCTGCTCGGCGAGGTTGGCGAGCACCTGGTTGAACGCCTTGACGAAGGCCTTCAGGCGCGGATCGCTGGCGCGGCTGATCTTCGGTGCGCCGTGCTCGGCGGCAGCGCCGGTGGCGAAGGCCAGCAGCGTGTCCGAGGTCGAGGTGTCGCCGTCGATCGTCACCGCGTTGAAGGTGTCCTCGACGCCGCTCTTGAGCAGCGCCTGCAAGGCCGCAGGCGCGATCGGTGCGTCGGTGAAGATGAAGGACAGCATCGTCGCCATGTCGGGAGCGATCATGCCGGCGCCCTTGGCCATGCCGTTGATGGTGACCTTGGCCTTGCCGAGCTTGACGGTCGCGGTCGCGACCTTCGGGAAGGTGTCGGTGGTCATGATCGCCTTGGCCGCGGCGAGGTAGTCGCCGGGCTCGGCGGCTTCAGCCAGTCGGCCCAGCACGCCGTCGAACTTGGTCGCGTCCAGCGGCTCGCCGATCACGCCGGTCGAGGCCAGGAAGATTTCGCCCTCGCTGCATCCGACCGCCTTGGCCGCGATCTTGGCGGTCAGCGCCGTGGAGGCCCGGCCGGTCTTGCCGGTGAAGGCATTGGCATTGCCGGAATTGACGACCAGCGCCCGTGCCTTGCCGCCCTTCAGCTTGGCGCGGCACCATTCCACCGGCGCGGAGGGGCATTTCGACTTGGTGAAGACGCCGGCGACCGCGGTGCCCTTGTCCATCACCGCCAGCAACACGTCGGTCCGGTTCTTGTAGCGGATGCCGGCTTCGGCCGTCGCGAGACGGATGCCCGCAATGGTGGGCATGTCGGGAACTGTTTTCGGGGCGAGCGGGGAGACGGAGGAGGACATCGCGGGGCGCCTTGGTGGGATCTGAATATGCAGATGCCCGGCCCCTCTGTGCGAAGACGCGCTTCGCGTTGGGGGCCGGGCATCACAAAGGCTTAGATACTCTTCACGTCACCGGAGTGACAGCGAATTCTTACTTCTTCGCAGGGGGCGCCATCTTGCTGTCGGAGGGCTTCGCCGCATCCGCCGGCTTGGCGTCCGCCGCCGGCTGGTCCAGCCGCTCGACCTTGGCTTCGGCGCGCAGCTTGGCGACGTAGTCGGCCTGGGCCTTGCGGGTGACGTACTGCTCGATCTGGGCCTTGACCTGCTCGAAGTCCGGCGCCTTGCGGTTGCGCTTTTCCTCGACCTTGATGACGTGCCAGCCGAACTGCGACTTGACGGGGTCGGAGATCTTGCCGGGCTCGAGCGCGAAGGCGATCGCCGAGAATTCCGGCACCATCTGCTCCTTGGTGAAGAAGCCGAGATCGCCGCCGTCGGCCGAGCCCGGATCCTTGGACTTCTTCTTGGCCAGCTCGGCGAAATCGGCGCCCTTGTCGAGCTCGGCCTTCACCGCCTTGGCCTCGTCCTCGGTCTCGACCAGGATGTGGCGGGCGCGCACTTCCTGCTCGCCGGTGATCTGCTTGGAAGCCTCTTCATAGACCTTCTTCATGGCGTCGGGGGTGGTGGCGGCCTTGCCCTCGCCCGCGAGCAGGCTGTCCATCAGAAGCCGGTTGCGGGCGAATGCCAGGCGCTTCTTGAATTCCTCGCTATCGGCAACCTTCTTGTCCTCGGCAGCCTTGCTGACGATTTTCATGTCGATCAGGAAGGACAGGACGTTCTCGTCCTTGGTCGCCGGGTCCATCTGGGCGAGGCTCGGCCCGAGCTCCTCCTCGGCCATGGCGACGTCGCTCTTCTTGATTTCCGCGCCATTGACCTTCGCCAGCACCGGATCGTCGGCGGCCCGGAGCGGGCCTGCGAACGCCAGGGACAGCGCCAGAGCGAGGCTGCCAGCCAGGGCGGACGCACTGCGGAAACGCTGGCCGGTGGTTACCGGGAACGAGGTGGTCATGGAAAATCCTTATGTTGAAGCAGGGGGCTGCTCGAGCGGGGCGGACACTCGCCCAATACAGGGGGGCTTGGCAACGCGAAAAGTCTGTCAAAATGATGAATTAGCCGCAATGCGCCCGCCGTTGACAAGGCCCTGACCGGGCCATATCTCTGCCCGGTCGCGACCATGGCGATGGCGTTTATTTTGCTGCGTTTTTGGCCGTTGAACCCAGACTTGCCCAATTCCCACCCATATGGCGGATGACCCCCGCAGTCCGGGCTCTGACGCCGCGAAGCGTCACGGTGAGTTGATAGGCAGGCGGGTGACAACTTCTTAGGCCAACGCGGTTGAATCGCGAACACAGGAACCAGGCATGATCGGCGCGCTCGCCCGCAAGTTTTTCGGCTCCGCCAACGACCGGCGGGTGAAGGGATATCAGTCCCGCGTCAACGCGATCAACGCGCTGGAAGGAGAGGTCTCGAAGCTCTCCGACGAGGCGCTCAAGGCCCGCACCGCCGACTTCAAGAAACAGCTTGCCGAGGGCAAGACGCTGGACGACCTGCTGGTCCCCGCCTTCGCCACCGTGCGCGAGGCCGCCAAGCGCACGCTCGGCCAGCGCCATTTCGACGTCCAGCTGATCGGCGGCATGGTGCTGCACGAGGGCGACATCGCCGAGATGAAGACCGGCGAAGGCAAGACGCTGGTGGCGACCCTCGCGGTCTACCTCAACGCGCTCGCCGGCAAGGGCGTCCACGTCGTCACCGTCAACGACTACCTCGCCCGCCGCGACTCCGGCTGGATGGGCCAGATCTACGGCTTCCTGGGCATGACCACCGGCGTGATCGTGCACGGCCTCGACGATGCCGAGCGCAAGGCGGCCTATGCCTGCGACATCACCTACGGCACCAACAACGAATACGGCTTCGACTATCTGCGCGACAACATGAAGTACCGGCTCGAGGACATGGTCCAGCGCCCGCACTTCTTCGCCATCGTCGACGAGGTCGATTCCATCCTGATCGACGAAGCGCGCACGCCTCTGATCATCTCCGGTCCGCTCGACGACCGCTCCGATTTCTACAACACCATCGACGGCTTCCTGCCCAAGCTCGACAAGACCGACTACGAGGTCGACGAGAAGCAGCGCACGGTGACGCTGACCGAAGCCGGCATGGAGAAGATCGAGACCCTGCTGCGCGATGCCGGCCAGCTCAAGGGCGAGTCGCTCTACGACGTCGAGAACGTCTCCGTCGTGCACCACATCAACCAGGCGCTGCGCGCGCACACGCTGTTCACGCGCGACAAGGATTACATCGTCCGCGACGACGAGGTCGTCATCATCGACGAATTCACCGGACGCATGATGCAGGGCCGCCGCTATTCCGAGGGTCTGCACCAGGCGCTGGAAGCCAAGGAGCACGTACAGGTTCAGCCGGAAAACCAGACCCTGGCCTCGATCACCTTCCAGAACTATTTCCGGATGTACGAGAAGCTCGCCGGCATGACCGGCACGGCGTTGACCGAAGCCGACGAGCTGTTCGACATCTACAAGCTCGAAGTCGTTGAGATCCCGACCAACGTGCCGATCGGCCGCCTCGACGAGGACGACGAGGTTTATCGCACCCATAAGGAAAAATACGCGGCCATCCTCGCCGAGATCGAGCGGGCTAATTCGCGGCTCCAGCCGGTGCTGGTCGGCACGGCGTCGATCGAGAAGTCGGAAGTGCTGGCCGAGTTTCTGAAGCAGAACGGCTACAAGCAGATCGATTTCGGCAAGGAGAACGCGCTCGACAAGCTTTACGCTGCCGCCCGCGCCGGCAAGCCGGCGAAACTGTTCGCGGTGCTGAATGCGCGCTTCCACGAGCAGGAAGCCTATATCGTCGCGGAAGCCGGCGTACCCGGCGCGATCACGATCGCGACCAACATGGCCGGCCGCGGTACCGACATCAAGCTCGGTGGCTCGCTCGAGATGCGCATCCCGAAGGAGACCGCGGGCATCGAGGACGAGGCCGAGAAGGCCAGGAAGATCGAGCAGATCAAGGCCGACGTCGAGCGCTTCCGCGACATCGTGCTGAAGGCGGAAGAGATCGTCGAGGTCGAACCGGCGAAGGGCAACAAGCCCGCCAAGACCGTGACCAAGCCCGGCGGCCTCTACATCATGGGCTCCGAGCGCCACGAATCCCGCCGTATCGACAATCAGCTGCGCGGCCGTTCCGGCCGTCAGGGCGATCCCGGCCGCTCGAAATTCTTCCTGTCGCTGGAAGACGATCTGATGCGCATCTTCGGCTCGGATCGCCTCGACAGCATGCTCCAGCGTCTCGGCCTCCAAGAGGGCGAGGCCATCATCCATCCCTGGATCAACAAGGCGCTCGAGAAGGCGCAGCAGAAGGTCGAGGCGCGCAACTTCGACATCCGCAAGAACCTCTTGAAGTTCGACAACGTCCAGAACGACCAGCGCAAGGTGATCTTCGACCAGCGCGTCGACCTGATGAAGGACGAGAGCGTCGCCGAGACCGTCACCGACATGCGTCACGCCTTCATCGACGACCTCGTCGCCAAGCACGTGCCCGAGCATGCCTATGCCGAGCAGTGGGACGTCGCCGGCCTGAAGGACGAATTGAAGCGCGTGCTCGATCTCGACCTGCCGGTCGACGACTGGGCCAAGGAAGAGGGCATCGCCGACGAGGAGCTGCTGACGCGCATCGAGACCAAGGCCGACGAGCACATGGCGGCCAAGGTGGCGCAATGGGGTCCCGACGTGATGCGTTACGTCGAGAAGACCATCCTGCTCCAGACGCTCGACCATCTCTGGCGCGAGCATCTGATCATGCTCGACCATCTGCGCCAGGTCATCGGCCTGCGCGGTTATGGTCAGCGCGATCCCCTGCAGGAGTACAAGACCGAAGCCTTCAATCTCTTCCAGGAGATGAGCGCTCACTTGCGCGAGGCGGTCACGGCGCAGCTGATGCGGGTCGAGATCGTCCCGCCCGAGCAGGAAGCGCCGGTGCTGCCGCCGATGGAGGCGCACAAGTTCGACCCGAACACCGGCGAGGACGAAATGGCGCTCGCTAGCGTCACGCTCGGCGCCCAGACCTCCGACGCCGCGCTGCGCGATCCGAAGAACCCGGCAAGCTGGGGCAAGGTCGGCCGCAACGAGGACTGCCCCTGCGGCTCAGGCAAGAAGTACAAGCACTGTCACGGGCGGTATGCTTGATCGATGATCAATACCCAGCGAACTCGCGGTGCTGTATTGGCCTACGAGTTCGCGAGGGGTTGAAATGCTTCCGATCCATATGGTGCCTGCTGATCTTTAGGGCGCTTCACGAATGGTAGGCCCACGTCATCGAGGATGGCTGGCTTACATTCACGCGCGGCTGAGCACGCTTTGGCCACCTGGCAACCGGCCCCGATGCTGAGCGAACAGGCGAGAAGCATAGCTCTGTTGCATGCGCGTGGCCTGCGGCGCCTGTTCCTGTGATCACTTCCGAGTGCTGTTGCTGCAGATTGTCGGCGGCCACTCGCTCCCCCGGCCGCGCAGCTGAAGCCCGAAAGCCGATGGTCAAAGCGCGGCATCGTGTCTCGGAGAACACCTGCGGGTAGATCATCCAATCTTTTGCCACTGCTCATTGTGATCTGGATCACCTCTACCGAGCTCGATCCGTGTTTTGATTGAATCACAATACGCGGCCCGAAAATTGGGAGCCAGACAATGTCCAAACGCGCGCTGCCAACCACCTTTTGCGTTCTTGCCCTGAGTTTCTACGCTTGCGGTTCCGCCCCTGCGAGCCAAGTGGGCGGATGGTGGGGCGGAACATGGTCGTGCAACATAGACGGCCGGCCGGCCCGGATGAAATGGGCCGCCGTTGATGACAGTCAGACAAGCTGCAGCGGCGGCACTTGCACCAGCAGCTCGGGAGCACGCTGGGCAGGCAACTTCTCAGATAATGGCTCGCGATGGGTGAAGTTAACAAATCCACGCAGCGGAACGCAGGGCGGCGTATACTTCAACCATGCCGATGGCAATAAATGGTATCTAGCCAAACCGGTCAGCAACAAGTCCGTGGGCTGGACGACATGGAACGGCCAACGCTATCGCCTCTCGTGCTGGCGATGATGCAATCATGCGGCGCCTGCTCATTCCGCCTGGACTCAAGGGCGAGCCTTGAGAATTGAATAAGGCCCGGATGCGCTCTGTGAGCGCCACCAAGCCGGCGTGACCAGCGCGCGTGCTTTTCATGGAGGTCCTCTCCATGCATTGAATGGCAGACGAGTGTGTCGGCTCCGCAAGGCGCCCACGCTCCAATTCACGAGGTCTAATTCGAACTATCGATCAAGCTCTCCAGCAGCCGCTTCAATTCGCTCGTCGATTTGTCGCCGTAGCTCTCCAGGATATGCTCCTCCTGGTCGACCGCGAGCGAGTTGAGCTTCTTGCACAGCACCTTGCCGCGGTCGGAGATGAACATCAGCACCTTGCGGCGGTCGCCCGGGTCCTGCACGCGATAGACCAGCGTGTCGGAGACCATGCGGTCGATCATCTTGGTCAGCGTCGGATGGTTGAGCAGCACGGCGCCTGCAAGCTCGCCCATCGAATGGCCGTTGCCATCCGACAGCACCTTGAGGATGCGCCACTGCTCGACCGGCACGCCTTCCTTGCTCAACCTCAGTTCGAGCTGCCGGTTGATCTCCCGGTTGGCTTGCGCGAGCAGGTAAGCGAGGTGTTCGGTGATCGGGGTGTTTTCTTTCGACGGTTTTGCCACGGCTAAGACTTCGTCTTGACCCAATTGAGTGAATGTCTTGCAATCAATGCTGCATCTATATGCACTTCAATTCTTGAATATTCAATATTTTCAAAATAGGATCATTGCACAACAAAAGGGCGGAAGCCGCGGCCGCCTGCTCAATGTGCTTTCAGGTCTGGTGCCAGACAGGAGTTGGCGTGCGCGCGACGGTAAACTTCCCGGCTCATGGCGGTCCGGCGTTGCCACCGTCTTTGCTGTTCAGGAATCTGTCGTCCGCGGCAGCGGATTTCGACCTATCGCCATTTGACATCCACGTCATGAAACGCCGCGGCGCCCGCAACAAGCTGCGCATCGGCAATTTCCTCACTTTCACCGGCTCGCCCGGAATCTGGGGCCCGACCTCCACCAACAGCGCCATGCTGGCGGTCGCCGAGATCAACAAGCGCGGCGGCATATTGGGGCGCGAGCTCGAGCTCTCGATCTACGATTCCGGCGGCCCGATCGAAGACGTCGTGCGGCGCGCCGAGCAGGCCATCGCCTTCGACGAGGTCGACCTGATCATGGGCTCGCATATCAGCGCCGTCCGTGTTGCCCTGCGCAAGGTCACCGGCAACCGCATCCCCTACATCTACACTCCCGTCTATGAAGGCGGCGAGCGCACGCCGGGCGTGATGGCGATCGGCGAGACGCCGCGCTGGCAGAGCCGCCCCTCGATCCACTGGCTCGCCGACGTCAAGAAGGCGGCGCGCTGGTACCTGATCGGCAGCGACTATGTCTGGCCCTGGCAGTCGCATCGCGCGGTGAAGCGCTACATCAAGGAGGCCGGCGGTCAGGTCGTCGGCGAGGAGTTCGTCCCGGTCGGCGAGGACAATCACGAGCCGCATCTGGCGCGCATCCGCGCAGCCAAGCCCGATGTCGTGCTGATCTCGCTGATCGGCACCGACAGCATCACCTTCAACCGCGCTTTCGCGGAAGCCGGCCTTGCGACCTCGACGCTGCGGCTTGCCGGCGCGATGGACGAGACGGTGCTGCTCGGCATCGGCGCCGACAACACCGAGAATTTGTTCTGCGCCTCCGGCTATTTCAACTGCATGGCCTCGCGCGCCAATGACGAGTTTCTCAGCGGCTACCAGGCCATGTTCGGCCCGCACGCGCCGCCGGTCGGCTCGGTCGGCCAGTCGAACTATGAAGGGCTGCGGTTCCTGGAGTCGGTGGCCAACCGTGCCGGCTCGCTGGCCTTTCGTCCGCTGCTTAAGGCCGCACGCAACACCGCTTACTCGGCGGGCCGCGGTCCCGTGGTTCTTCGCGACGGGCGCGCCGAGATGCCGATGTACCTCGCTGAAGCCGACGGTCTCGACTTCAAGATCATCAAGACGCTTTGAAGGGCGGCTGTTGATACGTCGCAGCGGCTTTGCGAAATAATACTTGAAAAGGAAAATATTTCCGTCTGTAATATCGACACGGTAGCCGAACGGCCCGCGCTTGTGCAGGCGCGACCGCGAGGCGTCCGTCCAAAAGCCAGGGATCAAGAAGCCTCAGAGGAGAGCGCCGTGACAGTTGTCCTTCCCACCCCCGCCCAACTTCGCAGTGTCGCCGAGCAATGCGGCCTTTCGCTCACCGATGACGACGTCACCTCGTTCCGTGGCCTGATGCAGGGCTCGATCGAGGCCTACAATCTCGTCGCCGCGATGCCGGACGAACTGCCCGAGGTGAAATATCCGCGCACCCCGGGCTATCGGCCCTCGGCTGAAGAGAACCCGCGCAATGCCTGGTATCGCAAGTCGACCGTGAAGGGCGCCGCCAGCGGCAAGCTCAAGGGCAAGACCGTCGCGCTGAAAGACAACATCATGCTGGCCGGCGTTCCCATGACGAACGGCTCGTCGACGCTGGAAGGCTATGTGCCCGATTTCGACGCCACCATCGTCACGCGCATGCTGGATGCCGGCGCCGAGATCGCCGGCAAGGTGCATTGCGAGCACTTCTGCCTGTCCGGCGGCAGCCACACCGGGTCCTACGGGCCGGTGCACAATCCGCACAAGATGGGCTACTCGGCCGGCGGCTCGTCGTCGGGCTCGGGCGTCGTGGTCGCGCTCGGCGAGGTCGACATGGCGATCGGCGGCGATCAGGGCGGCTCGATCCGCATGCCGTCCTCGTTCTGCGGCATCTACGGCATGAAGCCGACATGGGGCCTCGTCCCCTACACCGGCATCATGCCGATCGAGATCTATGTCGACCATACCGGGCCGATGACGGCGACGGTCGCCGACAATGCGCTGCTGCTCGAAGTGCTCGCCGGCGACGACGGCTACGATCCGCGCATCAAGTCGCCGAAGGTCGAGGAGTACACCAAGGCGCTCGGCCAGGGCGTCAAGGGCATGAAGATCGGCATCGTCAAGGAAGGCTTTGAGCAGCCGACGGCCGAGGCCGCGGTGAATGAAAGCGTGCGCGAGGCGGCGAAACGCTTCAAGGATTTGGGCGCCACCGTCGAGACGGTGTCGATCCCGATGCATCTGCTGGGCGGCGCGATCTGGACGCCGATCGGCACCGAAGGCCTGACCCAGACCATGATGTTCGGCGACGGCTATGGCCTGTCCCGCGGCGATCTCTATTCGACCTCGCTGATGGATTTCCATCGCGGCTGGCGCCGGCAGGCCGATTCGCTGTCCGAGACCACGAAATTGTTCATGATGCTCGGCACCTACATCAACAACAATTTCGGTCCACGCTTCTACGGCAAGGCGCTCAACATCTCGCGCCGGCTGACCGCGGCCTACGACAAGGCGTTCGGCGATTACGATCTGCTGCTGATGCCGACCACGCCGATGAAGGCGACCAAGCTGCCGGAGCCCAATGCCAGCCGCGAGGAATACGTTGCCCGCGCGCTCGAGATGATCTCCAACACCGCGCCGTTCGACATCACCCATCATCCCGCGATGTCGCTGCCATGCGGCATGGTCGACGGCCTGCCGGTCGGCCTGATGCTGGTCGGCCGGATGTTCGAGGAATCCACCATCTACCGCGCCGCCCACGCCTTCGAGCAGATCGGCGACTGGAAGAAGATGTGAGCGGGGCTCTGATGCAGGCGGACGGAAGACCACCCTATGGCTAACGCGTTCGTCGCGGCGTTCGAGATCCTGAGCTTCGGCGCGATCATCGTTCTGATCGTGCTGGGGCTCGGGATCATCGCCAGCATGATGGGCATCTTCAACTTCGCGCAGGGCGAGTTCGTCCTGCTCGGGGCCTACATCACCTATCTCGCCTACGCCAAGGGCCTGCCGATCTGGGCCGGCATGATCGCGGCGCCCTTCGTCGTCGGCGCGCTCGGCTTCGTGTTGGAGGCGCTGATCATCCGCAGATTCTACGCCGCGCCGATCGTGGCGATGCTCGGCACCTACGCGCTCGGCCTGATCATCCGCGAATCCGTGCGCGGGCTGATCGGCGGCTTTTATCTCACCGTGCCCGAGCCGATCGGCGGCTCGATCGACATCGGCGCCATGCACATCTCGGCCTGGCGCTTCACCATCATCGTCATCACGCTCCTGGTGATGGCCGGCTGCTATCTGCTGCTGTCCCGCACCAACTTTGGTCTGCGGATGCGCGCCACGCTGGAGAATCCATCGCTGGCGCGCGCCTCGGGCATCTCCACGCCCCTGATGTACGGCGCCACCTTCGCGTTCGGCTCCGCGCTCGCCGGCCTTGCCGGTGCGCTGATCGTGCCGGTGTTCAGCCTCTACGCCGATCTCGGCCTGCGTTTCCTGATCCAGGGTTTCGTCGCGGTCATGGTCGGCGGCGTCGGCTCCTTCATCGGACCGGTCGCGGGCGCGGGTGTCATCGGCACGCTCAGCGCTGCGCTGCCCTGGGTGATGGCGCCCGTCGTCGCCGACGTGCTCGTCTTCGTGCTCGCCATTGTCTTCATCAAATTCCGCCCGCAGGGCCTCATCGCTGGAAAAGGGGTTTAGTCATGTTCGATCGCACTCAGCTCTCACGTCGCCGCTTCCTCTCCAATCTCGCCTTTGCCTCCGGCGCGGTCGCAACCGGGGTCGGAAGCTGGGTGATCCCGGCGCCTTGGGCCAATGCCGCCGAAGCACCGATCAAGGTCGGCATCGCGACCGACCTCACCGGCCCGATCGCCTATGCCGGCAACGCCGACGCCAACGTCGCCAAGATGGTGATCAAGGAGATCAACGCCGGCGGCGGCCTGCTCGGCCGTCCGCTCGAGCTCTATATCGAGGACACCGCCTCCAACGAATCCGTCGCCGTCGGCAACGTCCGCAAGCTGATCCAGCGCGACAAGGTCGACATGGTCCTTGGCGGCATCACCTCCTCGATGCGCAACGCGATCAAGGACCCGATCGTGGCGCGCGGCAAGACGCTCTACATCTATCCGCAGCTCTACGAGGGCAAGGAGTGCACGCCCTATCTGTTCTGCACCGGGCCGACGCCGGCGCAGCAATGCGACGAATTCATCCCCTGGCTGATCAAGAACGGCGGCAAGAAGTTCGCGCTGCCGAGCGCCAATTATGTCTGGCCGCACACGCTCAACGTCTATGCCCGCAAGGTGATCGAAGCGAACGGCGGCGAGGTCGTGTTCGAGGAATACTACCCGCTCGACCAGGTCGACTTCTCCGCGACCGTCAATCGCATCATCTCCAACAAGGTCGACGTGGTCTTCAACACCGTCATCCCGCCGGGCGTCGGCCCGTTCTTCAAGCAGCTCTATGAAGCGGGCTTCCTCAAGAACGGCGGGCGGCTCGCCTGCGTCTACTATGACGAGAACACGCTCAACATCAATCAGGCCGCGGAGATCGAGGGACTCGCCAGCTGCCTCGATTACTTCAAGGTGCTGACCAAGGAGAACCCGTTCGACGCCAAAATCCAGGCGGCCTACGAGAAGGATTTCCCCGGCAACTTCCTGTTCGCCGCCGGCAGCGCCGCCACCGGCACCTATCGCGGCCTGAAGCTGTGGGAGGCCGCGGTCAAGGAGGCCGGCAAGATCGATCGTGAGTCGGTCGCCGCCGCGCTCGACCATGCCAAGATCGCCGAAGGCCCCGGCGGACCTGCCGAGATGGTGCCGGGCAAGCGGCACTGCAAGATGAAGATGTACACCGCGGTCGCCAAGGGCGGAAACTACGAGATCGTCGGGCGCAGCAACGGCCTCGTCGATCCCAAGGAATGCTGATTTGGAATGCTGAAGTCGATGGGCGCAGTGAAACAGGCGATCCCCGCCGAGATCGGCGGGGAGGCGGACGTCGCCATGGATAGCGGCGGGACGACGGAACGAGCGTCGGCGCGAAAAGTGCTGCCGATCGTCGAGGGCGTCGTGCTGGTCGCGGCGTTGCTCGCGCCGCTGGTGCTGCAGGACTATCTCACGGTGTTCGCAACGCGCGTGATCATCCTCGCGCTGTTCGCGCTGTCGTTCGATCTGGTCTGGGGCTACGCCGGCATCATGAGCTTCGGCCAGGCCCTGTTCTTCGGCTCGGCCGGTTACGGCGTGGCGCTGCTCGCGCGCGACTTGGACATTACCAACATCTTCCTGGTGCTGCCCGCGGGCACGTTGATCGGCCTTACCTTCGCGCTGCTGCTCGGCGGCTTCCTGCTGCTCGGGCGGCATCCCTCCAGCGTGATCTTCGTTTCGCTCGGCACGCTGACCGGCTCCTACGCCGCCGATCGCCTCGCGCGCGGCTGGTATTATCTCGGCGGCCAGAATGGCATCCCCTCGATCGCGCCGATGTCGCTCGGGACTTACGAGTTCACGGAGGGGCCCGCGTTCTATTATCTCGTCCTCGGCATCCTCGTCGTGGTCTACCTGCTCTGCCGCTTCCTGGTGCGCTCGCAATTCGGCCTCGCGCTCGCCGGCCTGCGCGAGAACGAGCAGCGCATCGCCTTCTTCGGCTACAAGGCGCAGCACCTGAAGGCGATCATCTTCACCATCGGTGGCGGCGTTGCCGGGCTCGCCGGCAGCCTCTACGCCTTCCACGAAGGCTTCGTCTGGCCCAACATGGTCGGCGTCGTCGTCTCGACGCAAGTCGTGCTCTACGTGCTGTTCGGCGGCTCCGGCACGCTGATCGGCGCCGTCATCGGCGCCGTCATCGTCGAGGGCGTCAGCTTCTGGCTCTCGGACAATTATCGCGATATCTGGCCGATCATTCTGGGCTTGCTGCTGCTGCTCGTCATCCTGTTCCGCCCGCTCGGCCTGATCAGCTTCGTGCTCGGCGAGCGTGAGCGGGTCGGCAGCTTCGGCGCCAGGGCCAAAGAAAACCTCAAGGAGAACGTCAAGGAGAATCGCGATGCTCCTTGAAGCCGCCGGCATCACGAAAATCTTCGGCAAGCTCACCGCGCTCGACGGCGCCGCGCTCACCGTCGGTGCCAACGAGTTCCACGGCCTGATCGGCCCGAACGGCTCCGGCAAGAGCACGCTGATGAAGTGCATCGCCGGCGCCGAGGTGCCGACGCAAGGCAAGGTCTCGTTCGTCAACACCGACATCACCGCCTTCACGCCGACCGAGCGCGCCCGCGCCGGCATGAGCCTGAAATTCCAGATCACATCCGTGCTGCCGTCGCTGACGCTGTATGATAACATCCTGCTTGCGCTGCAGGCGCAGTCCTCGCTGGTCGACCTCGTGTTCTCGCGCACGAGAGGCGCGCTGCACGATCAGGTCATGACCATGCTGACGCAGTTCCGCCTCGCGAATCGCGCCTTCGAGGCCGCAGCGGCGCTGTCGCACGGCCAGCAGCAATGGCTGGAGATCGCGATGGCGCTCGCCGGCAGGCCGAAACTGCTGCTGCTCGACGAGCCGACCGGCGGCATGAGCCTGGAGGAGCGCCGCGTCACCGGCGAGCTGCTGCAGCCGATCAAGCAGCATTGCTCGCTCGTCATCGTCGAGCACGACCTCGATTTCATCCGCGACATCTGCGATCGCCTCACCGTGCTCGACCAGGGCAAGGTGCTGGCGTCAGGCACGGTGTCCGAGATCCAGGCCAACAACGCCGTCCAGGAGATTTATCTGCGCCGTGCCTGAATTTTTGGACATTAGACATCTCGATGCCGGCTATGGCCGCAGCCAGGTGCTGTTCGACGTCACCCTCGGCATTCCCTGGCGCGGCGGCGTCGCCGTGCTCGGGCGCAACGGCGCCGGCAAGACCACCCTGATGAAGACCATCGTCGGCGAATTGCCGGCGTGGAAGGGCGAGGTCGCCTTCGACGGCCGCGACATCAGTCGCCGCGCCACGCAGGAGCGAGTGCGCGCCGGCATCGGCTACGTGCCGCAGGAGCATTCGGTGTTCGCGCGCCTGTCGGTGCGCGACAATCTCGCCGTCGGCTCGCTCGCCAGCAAGAAGGCTGACGCCGTCGACCAGGTGCTGACCATCTTCCCGAAGCTCGGCCAGCGTCTCGACCAGCCCGCCGGCACGCTGTCCGGCGGCGAACGCAAGATGCTGGCGATCGGCCGCGCCATGCTGGGCGATCCAAAGCTGCTGCTGCTGGACGAGCCGACCGAAGGCGTCTGGATCGGCGTCATTGAGGAGATCACCGAGCGCCTGATCGAGCTCGCCAAGAGCATCGCCGTCATCATCGTCGAGCAGCACCTCGACCTCGCCTTGCGCGTCGCCGACTACGCCTACGTGCTCGACCGCGGCCGCGTCGCGCTGCAGGGAGAGGCGGGCGCGGTGCGGGGCAATCCGGAGCTGATGCGGTATCTGGCGCCGTAGGCGACGCTGCTTGACACCGCCCGTTCTGCAGCGAGCACTCTGGCTGCCCCGTCATCCTGAGGTGCGAGCAGCGCGGTGCACGAGCACCGCGTAGCGAGCCTCGAAGGATGAACGGCCGCCCGGCCAGCCGGGCCGTCGCCCTTCGAGGGCCGCTGAAGAAGCGGCCACCTCAGGGTGACGGTGAGATATGGTCGCGTGGGCTCGACTTCACCGCAATTCGCCGACGTCAGCCAGAAGCCTGGTCACGGTCTTATCATCTTCAACTGTCAAACAGCCCACATGACATCGCGATCCCGCAGCGCTCTGGCGCCCGGGTTTTGCTTCGCTTCTGGCGCCCTTCGAATCGGAAGGGCGCAGGGAAGGCCGGGTACCGGCTGGCACCCGAGAGCCCCTGTGCAATGATGCGTGGATAGACGCTCACAGGGGAGACACAGGTGCAGCCCGATAACCGGCCTTCCCTGCGCAGTGGGTTGACGGCTTATGTCGCGCTCTCCCCGGGGAGCGATGCACTCTTGCCCACGTCGCCTCGCAGATCGCTGATGTGCGCAACCCGGTCGGGCCCGCACACCACCGCGGAGACTTGACGCCAGCCTGCGGGCGCCAGGACCACACGATTTTGCCGTACGCGGCCGGCCTGTCGTACCGCGCCCGCTGATCGCTCACGGGGAGACCCCGCCCTGCGACCGCATCTGGCGCCAACACCGCTCGCGTCCACCGCAACTCACCCCACGAACCGTGACGATCGCGACCCGCCCCTTCCGGCAGGATGAGATGGCGAGGGAGTATAGGGTGTGTCGCGGTTCGGGTAAAGAGAAATTATTATTATCCGAAGTAGCGATTGAATAGATCGTCATTCGGACTGCGCACCCTGCTGATGCCGTCATAAGTCTCGGAATCGCTGAGGTGCGAGCAGCGCGGTGCATGAGCACCGCGTAGCGAGCCTCGAAGGAACGGCCGAGCTGCCAGCCGGGCCGTCGCCCTTCGAGGGCCGCTGAAGAAGCGGCCACCTCCAGCGACAACGGCTTTGCCGTTGCGCGGGTGACGGTGAGATGTTGTCGATCGTGAAAGACAGGAGCGCGGCGTCGCCGCCTACTTCATCGCCCCGAAGCGGCTGTCGAACGAGTTCGACGAGATCACCGGCGCGGCGCCCATGATCTGCGTCGCTTCAGTCGCACCATCCGCCACCGACGGCTTCAGCGCCGGGCGCGTTGCGGCGAGGCGGGTGTCGGGCTGCTTTGCCGGCTCGGCGGGCTTGGCGGCCACGGTCGCAGCCGGCTTCGGCGCATCCTTCGCGGCATCCTTGGACTTGTCATGCCCCGGCACGAAGCGGGTCACGGCGGCCTTGAGCCGCGACGCGGCGGTCGGCGGCGTCGTGGTCGTGGTGGCCGGGGCCACGGATGCGGTGGCTTGCGGCGGCGGGGTGGTGGCGGTGGTGTCGGATGAGCCCATGCCCATCTTGCGGCCGAGATTGGAGAAGAAGCCGCCGGACTTTTCAGCCGGCGCGGCCGTGGCGACGCGGGCACTGGTCGCGGGTGCGCTGACGGCGACGACCGGCTCTTCCTGCGGCGCAGGCGCGGACGCCACGCTGTCGAGGTTCGGCTTGGGCGGATTGACGTGGCCAGGGATCGTGCCCGGCGCCTTGGCCATGGCCAGCATCTGCAGCGTGGTGCCTTCGGCGCCTTCGGACAGGCCGGTCGAGCCTTCCGGAATCTTCGCGGCAAAGATCTTGTTCATGCCGCCGTCGATGCCGGTGTTCATGCGCGCCACCGGCGTGCCCTTGGCGACCAGCCTCGCGTATTCCGCCTCGTCCTTGGCTTGCTTGCCCCGCACGGCGGCGACGACGTCCTCGGGAATCACATAGGCCGGGCACTTTGCCGAGGCGTCGAACACCGGATCGCGCTTTGCGTCCGCGGGCTTCGCCGCGTCGAAGACGTACTTCTTCTCGCAGAAATCGACCTTCGGCTCCTGCCGCGTCACCTCGAAATGATCATAGCCTTCCTTGATCATCTTCCAGAACGGCATGTTCGGATTGTTCCGGTGCTTGGCCATGTTCACCGGCGTCATCTTGAACGGATAGGCCTGCAGCTGGAACGCCTTCTGGCCGCCGAAGAAGGATTCGCGGCCGAGCGAATAGATCTCTGCGATCTGCTCGTCAGTCATCGCGTAACAGCCGCGCGAAGAACAGTCGCCATGCACCATCAGCTGCGAGCCGGTGCGGCCCAGCGCCTTGTCGAACGCGTTCGGATAGCCGGTGTTGAACGAGAGGTAATAGGCCGATTGCGGATTCATCTGGCTCGGGTTGATCGAGTAGAATCCCTCGGGCGCCTGGCGGTCGCCTTCGCGCACCTTCGGACCTAAGTCGCCCGACCAGCGGCAGATCGGATAGGTCTTGAGCAGCGCGAACTGGCCGTTGCGGGCCTGCTTCCAGACCTCGAGCTCGGCCTCCTGCTTGAACAGGCGGACCAGGATCGGCGATTGCAGGTCCATGTCCTTCTCGACCATCGCGGCGAGCAGCTTCGGTGGCACCGGCTGATTGGCCTTGGCATTGGTCGCGAGCGAGACCTGGTCGGTATCGCAGCCGGCCAGCAGAACACTGGCCGTCATCAGCGCAACCGAAGCCAAGAGCGCGCGAGCAAGCGAACGAGAAATCAAGATGGACCCCACACCGTGCCGGGCAGAGAGCGCGAACCCCAATTCTGATGGGGCATGATCCGACCGGAGAACCGGACCCGTCGTGACGGGCTTTTTCAGCTCACGCCCCAGCGCTTATGCCCTGAAGCCATTGATTAAAATTCTAACCTCTGGGTCATGTGGTCGCAACCCGAGCGGGGATCACGAGCCCGTTGGCCCATCGGCATGGTCAACGAAGACTGAATGGACGCGAGTTGGGACGGAACTTGGGCCTTTCGGCCCGACTGGGACTCAGATCGCTGATTTGGGCAAAAAAAGGGTTAACGGGCGGTTACCGGGGGGTCTTCACCTCCCCCGCTTGCGGGGGAGGCCGGGAGGGGGCTCGCGCCGCATTGGGAGTGTCGCCCGTGGAGATACCCCCACCCCAACCCTCCCCCGCAAGCGGGAGAGGGAGCGCACCGCCCCTACGGCACCGAATCCCGCCGAATCAGCCCAGTTTCCGGCCGATATCGAGGAATTTCTGCCGGCGCTGCTTGCGGATGGCGTCCCCATCCAGGCCGCGCAGCTCGTCGAAGGCCTTGGCGATGGCATCGCCGGTGGTGGCGATCATGGCGGCGGGGTCGCGGTGGGCGCCGCCGACCGGCTCCTTCAGGATGCTGTCGATCACCCCGAAGCGGAGCATGTCCTGGGCGGTGATCTTCATGTTGTTGGCGGCTTCCTGGGCCTTGGTGCCGTCGCGCCAGAGGATCGAGGACGCCGCTTCCGGCGAGATCACGCTGTAGATCGCGTGCTCCAGCATCAGCACCTTGTTGGCGGTGGTAATCGCAATCGCGCCGCCCGACATGCCCTCGCCGGTGATGATGGCGACGTTCGGTACCGTCAGCGCCATGCAGGCATCGGTCGAGCGCGCGATCGCTTCGGCTTGTCCCCGCTCCTCGGCGCCGATGCCGGGATAGGCGCCGGCGGAATCGGCGAGCGACAGCACCGGCAGGCCGAACCGCTCGGCCATCTCCATCAGCCGCACGCATTTGCGATAGCCTTCCGGTCGCGCCATGCCGAAATTGTGCTTGATGCGGCTCTCGGTGGAATCGCCCTTTTCCTGGCCCATCACGCAAATCGCTTCGCCGCGGAAACGGCCGAAGCCGGCGACCAGCGCCTCGTCCTCGCCGAACTTGCGGTCACCGGCGAGCGGGGTGAATTCGGTGATCAGACCCTTGATGAAATCGTTGAAATGCGGCCGCTGCGGATGCCGCGCGACCAGCGTCTTCTGCCACGGCGTCAGGTTCTGATAGAGGTCGGCCAGCGCCTGCGCCGCCTTGTCCTCGATCCGCCCGATCTCATCGGAGATGTCGGTACCGGAGGCCGCCAGCGTCCTGAGCTCGTCGACCTTGGAGTCGAGCTCGGCGACCGGCTTTTCGAAGTCGAGATAGCTGCGCATCTGGTCTTGCATCAACTCAATATAGGGAGGACGGGGCGAGGCGGCGAAGCGGATTTAGACCAAGGATAAGAAGTGTAGCTTCTTCAATGAGTTGACCTGTGCGTTGCGAGCGGGCCCGTCAAATCATGCGAAGGCACCGGCTCTTTCTGCGGAGATGTGGCCGAAGTCAAGGCGGTTTCATGGGGTGCCCGTAGCCCGGATGGAGCGAAGCGCAATCCGGGAAGGTCTGTCCGCGGGGCGAGAACCCCGGATTTCGCTGCGCTCCATCCGGGCTACGGCGACAACTACTTCTCCGCCAGCGGGTGCAGGTCGCGCACCAGGCTCTTCAGCCGCTCCTCCACCACATGGGTGTAGATCTGCGTCGTCGAGATGTCGGTGTGGCCGAGCAGGGTCTGCACGATGCGCAGATCGGCACCATTGTGCAGGAGGTGGCTGGCAAAGGCATGGCGCAGCACGTGCGGGGAGACCAGCCGCGCCTGAAGGCCCGAGGCGACCGCGAGCTCCTTGAGGTCGCGGGCAAAATGCTGGCGCGTCAGATGTCCGCTCTCGCCAAACGAGGGGAACAGCCACTTGGAGGCGGCGAGGCTGTCTTTCTTCTTCTCCGTCTTCGCAGCTTCCGTCGCGGCGAGATAATCCGCCATCGCCTGGCGGGAGGCCTCGTTGAGCGGCACCAGGCGCTCCTTGTTGCCCTTGCCGCGCACCACGATCATGCGGGCATCGCGCTTGGCCGCCGAGCGCGGCAGCGCCACCAGCTCGGAGACGCGCAGGCCGGTGGCGTAGAGCACCTCGAGCAGGCAATAGAGCCTTAAAGAGCGCAGCCGCTTCGACGGCGAGGCATCCTGCGCCTCGCTCAATTCCTTGGCGCGGCGGAGCATGCGGTCGACATCGGAGATCGACAGCACCTTCGGCAGGCCGCGGCCGCGCTTGGGACCGGACAGGATCGCGGCGGGATCCTCAGCTCGGATGCGTTCGTTCAGCAGGAAGCGATAGAGATGCCGCATCGCCGACAGCCGGCGCGCGACGCTGGTGGATTTGAAGCCGCGGGCATCGAGATCGGCGAGGTAGTCGCGCAAATTTTGCGTCTCGGCGTCGGCAAAGCTGTGGCCGACGCGGCCCAAAAATTCCGAGAAATCGGTGAGGTCGCGGCGATAGGCGTCGAGCGTATTGGGCCCGGCGCCCTGTTCCGCCGCGAGCATGTCGAGGAACAGGCCGGTGAGCTTGGCATCTGAGGGCGGGTTGCGCATGCCCGGGAGGCTAGCTCCTATTTCTTGAGAAACTTGTCCGGCGGGATCGTCACCGTCATTTCCCGCGACTTGGGACTGACGAAATTGGCCAGTGCGAAGACCACGCCATAGACGATGCCGGCGATCACGGCGACGACCGTCAGGAAGCGGAACAGGCTGGGCATCGTTCTGGGGTCTCTGCAGGGACTTTGGCGTTCAGGGACTTGGTTAGGGTCTCGGCGGGCAAATTAACCAATGAAATCATCCAACATGTTCGCCGTTTCGTGGCAAGAGTCCACTGGCGAGGCCCCCTGCGGGGTCGTATAGGTGGCCAAAGCATGCCGCCTTTGGCGGCAGATCGAGCGAGATCCAGAGCGAGATCCAGAGCAATATCCAGAGCAATATCCATGTCCGACGCCGCGTTGCCGATACCAGCTTCGCCCGAAGCCGACATCCTGTCGGCGCTCGGGGCGCGCTCGATCGTGCTCGTCGGTATGATGGGGGTGGGCAAATCCACCATCGGCCGCCGCATGGCGAGCAGGCTCAAGCTGCCCTTCGTCGATGCCGACACCGAGATCGAGACCTCGGCCCAGATGACCATCCCGGAAATCTTCGAGCGCCACGGCGAGCCGTATTTCCGCGACGGCGAGGCGCGGGTGATCGCGCGGCTGCTCGACAGCGGGCCGGTGGTGCTGGCGACCGGCGGAGGCGCCTTCATGCGCGAAGAGACGCGTGCGCGCATCGCGGCGAAGGCGGTTTCGATCTGGCTCAAGGCGGACCACGACGTCATCATGCGCCGGGTGCGGCGCCGTGCCGACCGCCCGCTGCTCCGGACCGCCGACCCCGAGGGAACCGTGACGCGCCTCCTCACCGAGCGCGAGCCGGTCTACAGCCATGCCGATCTCACCATCGCCTCGCGCGACGTGCCGCACGACAAGATCGTCGAGGAGACCATCGAGGCGCTGCGCGCGCATCTCTGTGGTGAGCAAGCCGCCCAACCACCTGCCGACGTTGCGAGTGCCATACGATGACTGCGCCGTTGAAACATTCCGACCCTGTCAACGTCGAGGTCGCGCTGGGGAATCGCGCCTATGACATCGTCATCGGCCGCGGGGTGCTGTCCTCGCTCGGCGAACGGGTCGCCGCCTTGCGTCCCGGCGTGCGTACCGCGATCGTGACGGATCGCACGGTGGCCAAGCACTGGCTCGAGCCCACCGAGGCCTCGCTCGCCGCCAGCGGCATCCCAACCTCGCGCATCGTTGTCGAGGAAGGCGAGATCTCCAAGACCTATGCCGGCCTCGAAAAGGTCAGCGAAGCCCTGATCGCCGCGAAGATCGAGCGCAACGATCTCGTCATCGCGCTCGGCGGCGGCGTGGTCGGCGATCTCGCCGGCTTTGCCGCGGCGATCCTGCGCCGCGGTGTCGATTTCGTGCAGGTGCCGACCTCGCTGCTGGCGCAGGTCGATTCCAGCGTCGGCGGCAAGACCGGCATCAACTCGCCGCAGGGCAAGAATTTGCTCGGCGCGTTCCACCAGCCGGTGCTGGTGGTCGCCGACACCGCCGTGCTCGATACGCTGTCGCCGCGGCAGTTCCGCGCCGGCTATGCCGAGGTCGCCAAATACGGCGTGCTCGGTGACGAGGCCTTCTTCACCTGGCTGGAGAAGAACCATTCCGACATCTTCAAGGGCGGCTCCGCCCGCGAGCACGCGATCGCGACCTCCTGCCGCGCCAAGGCGGGCGTCGTCTCGCGCGACGAGCGCGAGACCGGCGAGCGCGCGCTGCTCAATCTCGGCCATACCTTCGGCCACGCGCTGGAAGCTGCGACCGGGTTCTCCGACCGCCTGTTCCACGGCGAAGGCGTTGCCATCGGCATGACGCTGGCGGCGCAGTTCTCGGCCAAGCTCGGCATGATCGGCGAAGCCGATGCGTCGCGCGTCGAGCGGCATCTGATCGAAGCCGGCCTGCCGACGCGCCTGCAGGACATCGCCGGCTTCGCCCAGGAGGGGCTTGCCGATGCCGACGCGCTGATGGCGCTGATGGCTCAGGACAAGAAGGTCACGCGCGGCAAGCTCACCTTCATCCTGCTGGAGGCCGTCGGGCGCGCGGTGATCGCGAAGGATGTCGAGCCGGCCCCGGTGCGGGACTTCCTGAAGTCGAAATTATCGCAGTGATGGCGGCATCGTCTGGATCGGCCGCCCGCAATGAGGCGCGGATGATCAAGGCGGTCGCGAGGCAAACATGAGTTCGATCTCGATCAATCTGCTGCTTGCGGTCCTCCTGCTCGCCGCCAACGCGTTTTACGTGGCAGCCGAATTTGCGCTCGTGAAGAGCCGCGGCTTCCGCGTCAAGGCCATGGTGGAGCAGAACCGCTTCGGCGCGCGCCTGTTGCAGACCATGATGGGAAACATCGAATCCTATCTGGCCTGCTGCCAGCTCGGCATCACCATGGCCTCGCTCGGTCTTGGCTGGATCGGCGAGCCGACCGTGTCTGCGCTGCTGAGCCCGATCCTCCAGCCGCTCGGACTATCGGAGGCCACGCTGCACTTCACCTCGTTCGTGGCGGGGTTCCTGGTTTTCTCCTCCCTGCACATCATCATCGGCGAGCAGGTGCCGAAGACGCTTGCAATCAGGGAGCCGATGCCGGTGTCGCAGTGGATCGCCTATCCGCTTTATGCCTCCTACCTCGTGTTCTATCCGCTGAGCTGGTGTCTCAACACGGCGTCAGGCGCGATCCTGCGTCTGATCGGCGTCCAGGAGTTTTCGCAGCACGAGATCCTGACGGATTCCGAGATCGAGGGCCTGGTCGAGGAATCCGCGGTGCACGGCAAGATCGAGAGCGGCGAGGCCGAATACATTCACAACGTCTTCCGCCTCGGCGAGCTCACCGTGTCCGACGTGATGGTTCACCGCACCGCCATGGTGATGATCAATGCCGACCTTCCGCCGGAAGAACTGGTGCGGGAGGTGCTGGCCACCGAATACACCCGCATTCCGCTGTGGCGCGACAAGTCGGAGAACATCATCGGCATCCTGCACGCGAAGGATCTGTTGCGGGCCATCCGCGTCTCGGAAGGTGATACCTCGCGCATCGACGTCACCACCATCATGCTGCCGCCCTGGTTCGTGCCGGAAATGCGGCCAATATCCCAGCAGCTCAAGGCGTTCCGTCGCCGCAAGACCCATTTCGCGCTCGTCGTCGACGAGTATGGCGAGGTTGAAGGCCTCGTGACGCTGGAAGACATTCTGGAGGAGATCGTCGGCGACATCTCCGACGAGCACGACGTGGTGGTCGCCGGCGTAAGGCGCCAGCCCGACGGCTCCGTCGTGGTCGACGGCTCGGTGCCGATCCGCGATCTCAACCGTGCGCTGGACTGGCACCTGCCCGACGAAGAGGCAACGACGGTTGCGGGCCTCGTCATTCACGAGGCGCGCTCCATCCCCGACCGCGGCCAGAGCTTCACCTTCCACGGCTTCCGCTTCCGCGTCCTGCGCCGCGAGCGCAACCGCATCACCGCGCTCCGTATTTCACCGGTAGCTCGCGAGGCGGAGCTGGAAGAAGCCAAGCCGAGACGGGCGGGGACGTCGTTTTGATTTCTCTTACCTCCCCCTCCAGGGGAGGGTAAGCGAAGTCAGCCTTCCCCCGGCGCCTTTGCCTGGATCGCCAGCGCGTGCACGCTGCCGGAGAGTTCCGCGGCCAGCGCCGAATTTATCATGCGGTGGCGCTCGACCCGGCTCTTCCCTTTGAAGCCATCAGATACAATATAAACACGGAAGTGCGTCTCACCGCCGGGCCGATGGCCGGCATGGCCTTCGTGCAAATGTGACTCGTCGACGACTTGCAGGCTTTCCGGCGTGAAAGCTTCCTGCAACTTGTTGCTGATAGTGTCGCGCATAGCCATGTTGTGCCATTCGGGTGCAGAGATCACACCCGTTATTTGCCGGGTTTGCAGCGAATTGCAATGTCAAGACTTGAAGGTTTTTGCATTGCGTAGTCAAAGTCAGCCATGCCGATCGATTCATCAAAGTTCTTCGACTCCATCCGCGTCAAGCCGCGGGGCAAGCAGCCGGAAGTGAAGCCGCGCGACACCGCGGTCGGTTGCGAATGGGCCGGATGCCAGAACAAGGGCGCGCATCGCGCGCCGAAGGGCCGTGAGAACCAGCGTGAGTACTGGCACTTCTGTCTGAACCACGTGCGCGAGTACAACCAGAACTACAATTTCTTCTCCGGCATGAACGCCGATGCCGTCGCGCGCTATCAGAAGGATGCGCTGACCGGTCACCGCCCGACCTGGAAGATGGGCGCCAATGGCGGCAAGAAGGGTGCGGAAGCCGAGATCGACATGGCGGCCGACCCGTTCAGCATGTTCAGCGAGATCAACGGCCGCGCGGGCTGGCGGAAGGGCCCGGATGCTCAGCCCAAGGCCGAGACGCGCAAGGTGATGAACGCCGAGCGCAAGGCGCTCCAGGTCATGGGCCTCGGCCCCGATTCCACGCTCGCCGACGTCAAGACCAAGTACAAGGCGCTGGTCAAGCAGCACCACCCCGACGCCAATGGCGGCGACCGCTCGACGGAAGATCGCCTGATCGAGATCATCAAGGCCTATAATTATCTGAAGACGGTGGTGCGCGAGGCGTAGGGCCTTTGCGCGCGCTGTGTAGGTGCCAGGCACCCCGGCGCCACACCCTCGGTGTCGTCCCTGCGAACGCAGGGAAGCGGAACGTAGATCCGGGACCCACCCCAGGGAGACGTTTGGCGAAGATTCGTAGCTGAAGAGTCTCGCGGCGGTACTCTCACCTGCCTCTTATCGATAAATCACGCGGTATGGGTCCCTGCTTTCGCAGGGACGACGGCGGAGTGATTGGCTACGCCGTCTCCTCTTGCGCTAGTATCGTAGGGTGGGCAAAGCGACTTGTCCGCCATAGCTCGAAGAGCGACGGCGGAAGCGTGCCCACGCGCCTGTTGCGATTTCGGATTGATGGTGGGCACGGCGCAAGTGCGCCTTTGCCCACCCTACGATTTCCGGGCTCGCGGAAACATCCGCTCTTAAGCTTCCGGCATCGCCCCCACATACGACGAGCTCGGCCTGATCAATCGCCCGGTCCGCTGCTGCTCGCGCGCATGCGCGGTCCAGCCTGCGGCGCGCGCGACTGCGAAGATCGGCGTGAACGCCTGCCGCGGGATCGCCAGCGCATCGAGCAGGATCGCGGTGAAGAATTCGACATTGGTCTCCAGCGGCCGCTCCGGATTCTTCTTGCGCAAGGCGGCGCGGATGTAGGCCTCGACCTCGCCGGCGAAGGGCAAATCGGTGCCGTTGGACGCCAGCGCCTCGACTGCGGTCTTGAGCACATCGGCGCGCGGATCGCGCACGCGGTAGACGCGATGGCCGAAGCCCATCATCCGCTCGCCGCGGGCCAGCGCCGCATCCACCCAGGGCTGGATGCGCTCGCGCGAGCCGATCGCGTCCAGCATTTCCAGCACCGGCTCCGGCGCGCCGCCATGCAGCGGACCGGTGAGGGCGCAATAGCCCGCGGTCACCGCGGCAAACAGATCGGCCTGCGTCGAAGCCACCACGCGCGCGGTGAAGGTCGAGGCGTTCATGCCGTGGTCGCTGGCGGTGACGAGATAGGCATCGAGCGCGGTGACTTCGCGTGCGGCCGGTGCGCGCCCATGCAACATCCGAAGCGTATCGGCAGCATGGCTGACATTGGGATCCGGCGCGACCGGCTCGAGCCCCTTGGCGCGCCGCACCAGCGCGCCTGCGATCACCGGAAACGCGCCGACGATCGTCGCCTCGTGCTCCAGCCCGTTCTCCGCGCGCAGCCCCGCGACCGCCGCGCGAAACCCGTCGATGACGCCCATGCCGCGCGTTGCCGGCAGCAGGTCCGGCAGCCGCGCGAAGGCGCGTTCGCGCGCAAGGCCGAGGCTCGCCCGCACATTGGCCTCGGTGAGGGTGGTCTTGCTGGCGCCGTTCCAGAGCCGGGCGGTGACGCCCTCAAAGCTCGAGAGAGCGGCGAGGCGACCGACATGCTCGCCGGCGATGATCAGTTCGCCGCGCTCGCCGTCGACATGGCTCAGCACGGTCTCGGCCGCGGGAACGCCGTCCAGCCCGATCTGGCTTTTGGTGAGGTGGATGTTCATGACCCAAATCTCCCTTTGCGTTGCACCAGGGAAAATTCGGCCCTCTCGACAGATTGATCAATCTTGATTACATAAATCAATATGAATAATTCCGAGGGGCTTTACCTCTCCGCCCGGGAAGCCGCCGCCGAGCTCGCGATCTCGCCGGCCACGCTCTACGCCTATGTCAGCCGCGGCCTGATCCGCTCCGAGCCGACGCCGGATTCGCGCAAAAACCGCTACCGTGCCGAGGACGTCCGCGCGCTGAAGGAGCGCCGGGTGCCGTCGCCGGAGCCGCGCGGCCTGCGCAGCTTCGACGCCGACCTGCCGGTGATGGACACGGAGATCTCCACCATCACCGAAGAGGGGGCGATCTATCGCGGCGTCAATTGCGTCGATCTCGCCGAGAACGACACGCTGGAGCACACGGCGACGCTGCTCTGGGATGTCTCCGAGGTCGATCCATTCGCCCCGGACAATCAGCCCGCGCTCTCCGAAGAAATGCGCACGATCGGGCAAGCCGCACGCCGGGCCGCGCCGATCGACCGCGCCATCGCCGTGCTCGCGCTGGCCGCGAGCGTCGATCCCCGTGCCTTCACCCGCGCGCCCGACGGCCGCGCCATGGTCGGTGGTCGCATCGTCCGGCTGCTGGTCGCGACCATGCTCAATGCCGAACCCTCGGCCGAGCCGCTGCATCAGCAGATCGCAACAGCCTGGGCGGCGGATAACAAGCACGCGCCCGATCTGATCCGCCGCGCCCTCGTTTTGCTCGCCGATCACGAGCTGAACGCCTCGACCTTCACCGCGCGCTGCGCCGCCTCGACCGGCCTCAATCTCTACGATGCCGTGATCGCCGGTCTCGCCGCATTGAAGGGGCCCAAACATGGCGGCGCGAGCGTGCTGGCCTCGCAGCTCGTCAAGACCCTGATCGATCGCGACGTCGCCCCGATGGTGCGTGAGCGCGTCGCGCTCGGCGAACGTTTTGCCGGCTTTGGGCATGGCGTCTACAAGCGCGGCGATCCCCGCGCGCAATCGCTGCTGAATGCGCTGTCTCGTGCAGGCGCGCCGCGAAAGTTCACGCGCGAGGTGCCGGAGCGGATCGCAGAGGCGACCGGCGAATTCGTCAACATCGACTATGCCCTCGCGGTGCTGGTGCACGCGCTGCGCCTCCCCGCCGGCAGCGAGCTCGCTCTGTTCGCGATGGCCCGCAGCGTCGGCTGGATCGCGCACGCCAGCGAGCAGTTGCAGTTCGGGAAATTGATCAGGCCAAGGGCGAGGTATGTGGGGCCTGCGCCGGGGAGAAGGGTGGGGGTTAGTTAGAATATCTCTCTGCTGTCGTCCCTGCGAAAGCAGGGACCCATACCGCGTGATTTATCGGCGCGATCGGCAGGCGTACCGAACGGCCCAGTCTCGCCAAATTATTCCCTGGGGTTATGGGTCCCTGCTTTCGCAGGGACGACACCTTTGGTGTGGCGGCAGCCTACCCCTGCCGCTTCGCCGCCGCGACACCGCTGCCATTCCGCCGCCGGTAGATCCACACGCCAACGCCGCCAACGATCGCAACCCCAACCACCGTCAGCATCCAGATATGCTTGCCGACATGGCCGTGGTGATGCAGCCCGGCGTATTCGTGCAGGGCCGATACCGCCAGCACGCCCGGCAGCACGTGGGCGGGAGCCCAGACCAGGATCGCCGGGATGGCCACGGCGTAGAATCTTGCCGGCGCCATGCCGAGCGCGCCGGCGGTCACAGGCACGAAGGCGCGGATCGGCGGCACGAAACGGGCGAAGAACACCGCCCAGGTGCCGAAGCGGTGGAAGAAGCTTTCGCTCTCCGCGACCACGCGCGGATAGTTGGTCAGCGGCCAGGTGTTGAGGATCTCGCGCTGCTGCCGGTGCCCGATCCAGTAGGCCGAGCCGTCGCCCAGCACGGCGCCCGCGGCGGCCGCCAGCAGCACCCATGGCAGCTTCAGCTCACCGCCCGGAACCAGGGCGCTCAGCGCCAGGATGATAGTCGAGCCGGGGATGACCGATCCCACCACCGGGACCGCTTCGAGCAGGGCCGCCAGGAATAGGGTCAGATAGGCCAGCCACGGATGGGCGGAAACGAAGGATATGAGGGGATCAAGGAAGGACGTCACGTCGTCTCTTGAGGGGCTGGAGCTCGGAGCTTTGGACCCTACATAAGTAACCGCATACGGCCAAAGTGCCATTCGCACGGAACGGGCGTGACGCGCCCGAATTTGGGCGTGATTCGCAAGGCAGCCCTCCAAAATCTGCGTTCCTTGCCTATCTAAATGAAAAGACAACGGAACTTTGATTGGTGGCCGGGCTTCTGCCGGCACGTTGTCTCTGATAGGTTGATTTTCAGCACCCAGCCGCAGCCAACGTGCGAATAACCGGTTTCGGGACCGCCCGGGACCTCGGAGGATTGATGACGACCGCCGCTCTGTCCAAAGTTGAGGAAGTTTCCGGTCAGCCCGACATGAAGGTGTCGGTGCGGCAGGTGTTCGGGATCGACAGCGATCTCGAAGTCCCCGCCTATTCCGAAGTCGATCCTCACGTGCCCGAAGTCGATTCCGACTACCGCTTCGACCGCGCCACCACGCTCGCCATTCTCGCCGGCTTCGCGCGCAACCGCCGCGTGATGGTGACCGGCTATCACGGCACCGGCAAATCCACCCATATCGAGCAGGTCGCCGCCCGCCTGAACTGGCCCTGCGTCCGCGTCAACCTCGACAGCCACATCAGCCGTATCGACCTCGTCGGCAAGGACTCGATCGTGGTCCGCGACGGCAAGCAGGTCACCGAATTCCGCGACGGCATCCTGCCCTGGGCGCTGCAGAACAACGTCGCGCTGGTGTTCGACGAATACGACGCCGGCCGCCCGGACGTGATGTTCGTGATCCAGCGCGTGCTCGAAGTCTCCGGACGCCTGACGCTGCTCGACCAGAACAAGGTGATCAAGCCGCATCCGGCCTTCCGGCTGTTCGCGACCGCCAACACCGTCGGCCTCGGCGACACCTCGGGCCTCTATCACGGCACCCAGCAGATCAACCAGGGCCAGATGGACCGCTGGTCGATCGTCACCACGCTGAACTATCTCAGCCATGACGAGGAAGTGGAGATCGTGCTGGCGAAGGCCAAGCACTATCGCACCCAGGAAGGCCGCGACATCGTCAACAAGATGGTGCGCCTTGCCGATCTCACCCGCAACGCTTTCGCCAACGGCGATCTGTCGACGGTGATGAGCCCGCGTACGGTGATCACCTGGGCTGAGAATGCCGACATCTTCGGCGATATCGGCTTTGCGTTCCGCGTCACCTTCCTCAACAAGTGCGACGAGCTCGAGCGTCCCCTGGTCGCCGAGTTCTACCAGCGCTGCTTCAACGCGGAGCTGCCGGAATCGGCGGTCAACGTGGCACTGAGCTGATTTCTCTCGGTGTGTCGTCCCGGCGAACGCCGGGACCCATACCGCGTGATGTCTCGATTGAAGCGCGCTGATAGTTTCCCTGACTGACTACCGCCGGTGGCTATGGGTCCCGCTTTCGCGGGGACGACGGTGAGATCGAGATGAGCACCACCTCCAACTCCAAATTCCGTAACACCAAGGAAGCGCCGACCGAGCCGTTCAAGCGCTCGGTGGCGTCCTGTCTCAAGGCGATCGCCAAGACGCCGGAGCTCGACGTCTCCTTCGCGGCCGAGCGGCCGGGCCTTGCGCCCGGCAAGGCGCGGCTGCCCGAGCCCGCGCGCAAAATGACCAAGCGTGATGCGGCGATCGTGCGCGGTCACGCCGATTCCATCGCGCTCAAGATCGCCTGTCACGATGCAAAACTGCATCGCAAGCTGATGCCCGGCAATCCGCAGGCGCGCGGCGTGTTCGAGGCGGTGGAGCAGGCGCGGGTGGAGGCGATCGGCGCGCGCCGCATGGCGGGCGTTGCGAAGAATCTCACCGCGATGCTCGACGACCATTTCCACCGCGGCAAGTTCGACGAGATCACCGACCGCGCCGACGCGCCGCTGGCGGACGCACTGGCGATGCTGGTGCGCGAGCGCCTGACCGGCATGGCGCCGCCGACCGCGGCGAAGAAGATGGTCGATCTCTGGCGTCCCATCCTCGAAGACAAGATCGGCAAGCGGCTCGACCGGCTCGACACCCTGGTCGAGGACCAGACCCGGTTCGGCGACGCCGTGCACGATCTCCTGACGGCGCTCGATATCGGCGACGAGCGCAACGCCGACAGCGAGGACGATGACGAGAACGACGAGAACCAGGACGGCGACAACGACCAGTCCGGCGCCGAGGGCTCGCCCGATTCCGACGCTGCGCAGGAGATGAGTGCCGACCAGGCGCAGGCGTCGAGCGAGGAGATGAGCGAGAGCGCGATGGAAAGCGCGCAGGCCTCGACCTCCGACACCTTCGACGACGGCGAGCTCGGCGACGACGAGACCCCGGGCGAGGCGACGCGTCCGAACCAGCACGGCAAGAACGAGCCGCGCGGGCCGGAATACCACGCCTTCGCGCCCAAGTTCGACGAGATCATCGCGGCCGAGGATCTCTGCGACCATGACGAGCTGGAGCGCCTGCGCGCCTATCTCGACAAGCAGCTCGCGCATCTGCAGGGCATCGTCGCCCGCCTCGCCAACCGCCTGCAGCGCCGCCTGATGGCGCAGCAGAACCGCGCCTGGGAGTTCGATCTCGAAGAGGGCATTCTGGACCCCGCACGCCTGTCGCGCGTCGTCACCGATCCCTATCATCCGCTGTCCTTCATGCACGAGAAGGAGGCGACGTTCCGCGACACCGTGGTGACGCTGCTGCTCGACAATTCCGGCTCGATGCGCGGACGACCCATTACGGTCGCCGCGACCTGCGCCGACATCCTCGCGCGCACGCTGGAGCGCTGCGGCGTCAAGGTCGAGATTTTGGGCTTCACCACGCGCGCCTGGAAGGGTGGGCAATCACGCGAAGCGTGGCTGGCCGCCGGCAAGCCGGCCAATCCCGGCCGCCTCAACGATCTCCGCCACATCATCTACAAGTCCGCCGACGCCCCCTGGCGTCGTGCGCGAAAGAACCTCGGCCTGATGATGCGCGAGGGCCTGCTGAAAGAGAACATCGACGGCGAGGCGCTGGACTGGGCGCACAAGCGCCTCCTCGGCCGGCCCGAGCAGCGCAAGATCCTGATGATGATCTCGGACGGCGCGCCGGTCGACGATTCCACGCTGTCGGTCAATCCCGGCAACTATCTCGAGCGGCACCTGCGCCACATCATCGAGGAGATCGAGACCCGCTCGCCGGTCGAGCTGATCGCGATCGGCATCGGCCACGACGTGACGCGCTATTACCGCCGCGCGGTGACGATCGTGGATGCCGAAGAGCTCGGCGGCGCCATCACCGAGAAGCTCGCCGAACTCTTCAGCGAGACCAACACCGCACCCACCCAGCCGGCCGGTCGCCCGCGACGCAAATTGCATTCGTGAGCACGCATCCATCCCGCCGCAGCTTCCTCAGGCACGCTGCGGCGGGATTCTCCACTCTCGCGGCCTCTCGCTTCGCGCTGGCGCAAGGGGTGGCCGAGCCGCCGCCGCGTCCGCTTCAGGTCGAGAACGCTGTCGTCGAGCCCGTCAGCGTCGAGGTCAACGCGCGCGTCATTCCCAATTTCGAGCCGCGTGACCGCACGCGGACGCGCTTCGGCTCGCTGGAATATCGCAGCGGCCTGGTGCTGACCTCGCGCTATCGCGGCTTTGGCGGCCTGTCCGGCATCCGGCTCGACGCCAAGGGCGAGGGCTTCCTCGCGGTGTCCGACCAGGGCGGCTGGTTCACGGGTCGCATCCGCTATTCCGGTGGCAAGATGACCGGCCTCGACGACGTCGAGGCCGCGCCGCTGCTCGGCGCCGAGGGGCGGCCGATCACGGAAAAGCGGCTGTGGTGGGATTCGGAATCGATCGCGCGCGACGGCAATTTCGTCTATGTCGGGCTCGAGCGCGTCAACCAGATCCTGCGCTACGATTTCTCCAAGGGCGGCACGCGCGCGCGCGGCGAGGTGGTGCCGGTGCCGGCGGGAATCCGCAAGCTGCCCTCCAACAAGGGGCTGGAGGCGCTGGTCGTCGTGCCCAAAGGCAAAGACCAGAACATGCCGCTGGCGGGCACCCTGATCGCCTTCTCGGAGCGCGGGCTGGACCATGACGGCAACCTCACAGCCTTCCTGATCGGCGGGCCCTCGCCCGGCCAGTTCAGCGTGCGCTGTACCGAGAAATACGACATCAGCGACGCCGTGCTGCTGGCGAGCGGCGAGCTTCTGATCCTCGAACGCAAATTCTCCTGGTTCACCGGCGTCAACATCCGCATCCGCTCGATCCCCCTGAAATCCATCAACCCCGGCGCGCTGGTCGACGGCCCCGCGCTGTTCGCCGCCGATCTCGGCCACGAGATCGACAACATGGAAGGCATCGACGCCCACGTCACGGCCGACGGCGAGACCGTGCTGACGCTGATCTCCGACGACAATTTCTCGATGCTGCAGCGGACCTTGCTGCTGCAGTTCACGCTGGCGGAGTAGTTCTCCGCCGTCGTCCCGGGGCGCCCCCAATCTCCACTGTCGTCCCGGATCTGCGCTGACGCTTGTCCGGACGACGGCAGAATGTGTGGCGCGGTCTCGCGTCAAGCCGCGGTCGCAATGCGTGCCGCCACTACCCGCCATTCCCCTCGCGCAACTGGCAATCCGCCGCCCGCCCACTACACTCTCTCAACTGCCCCTCTCATCCCCGGAACTCCCCCGCATGAGCGTCCTGTTTTCCCCGATCAAGCTGCGCGGCCTGACGTTGAAGAACCGCATCGTGGTGTCGCCGATGTGCCAATATTCGGCCGACGACGGCGTCGCCAATGACTGGCACTTCACCCACATCAACAATCTCAGCCTGTCGGGCGCGGCGATGTTCTGCATCGAGGCGACCCATGTCGAGGCGATCGGCCGCATCACGCTGGGCTGTCTCGGACTCTACAGCGATGCCGCCGAAGCCGCGCTGAAACAGGTGCTCACTTCGGTGCGCAAGCATTCCTCCACCGCGATCGCGATGCAGCTCGCCCATGCGGGCCGCAAGGCCAGTAGCGCGCGGCCCTGGGACGGCGGCCAGCTGATCCCGGTGGAGCAGGGCGGCTGGCAGACGGTGGCGCCATCGGCGCTGCCGCACAAGGAGGGCGAGGCGGCGCCGCTGGCGCTGGATGCAGCGGGCCTCAAGCGCATCCGCGAGGCCTTCGTCGACAGCGCCAAGCGCGCGGAGCGCATCGGCATCGACGCCATCGAGCTGCACGGCGCGCACGGCTATCTCCTGCATCAGTTCCTATCGCCGATCTCCAACAAGCGCACCGACGAATATGGCGGGTCTTTGCAGAACCGCATGCGCTTCCCGCTCGAAATTTACGACGCCGTGCGCGCGGCCTTCCCGCACGACAAGCCCGTGGGCATGCGGGTGTCGTCGACCGACTGGGTCGAGGGCGGCTGGGATCTGGCGCAGACGATCGAGTTCGCCAACGCGCTGAAGGCGCGCGGCGTCGACTGGATCGACGCCTCCTCCGGCGGCGTCTCGCCGCTGCAGAAGATCCCGCTCGGCCCCGGCTACCAGGTGCAGTTTGCGGAGGCCATCAAGCGCGAGACCGGATTGCCGACCATCGCCGTCGGCCTGATCACCGAGGGCAAGCAGGCCGAGGAGATCGTCGCATCCGGCAAGGCCGACATGATCGCGCTCGCCCGCGGCATGCTCTACGACCCGCGCTGGGCCTGGCACGCCGCCGCCGATGTCGGCGGCGAGGTCGAAGCCCCGCCGCAATACTGGCGCTCGCAGCCCTCGACGCAGAAGGCGCTGTTCGGCAAGACCACGTTCGGGGCGCGGTAGGTGTGTGTGGTTGAGGCGCGTGTGGTGCGAGAGCGGCGCACCACCGTCGTCCCTGCGCACGCAGGGACCCATACCGCGTGATCCATCGATGATCCGCGGTGTGCGTTGACAACTTAACTAAGAGTCTTCGTCAAACCACGTCCTGTGGTTATGGGTCCCTGCGTTCGCAGGGACGACAGCGGAGAATGTGGCGTGCCTTTCGCGTCTCTCACGCAACGGCATCCTCCGCACGCCCCTCACCTTCCGCATCCGTAAATCCCCCCAGCTTCCACCCCCCGCAAAACTGGCCTAACCTTGCGCGACCCAACTCCTCGCGGAGGCCTGCCATGCGGTTTCGTGTTCGCAATACGGCTCATGTGTTCGAGCGTGTCGGGCTTGCGATGGCCGGCGCGGCGTGCGGGCTGTTCGTCGGCGCCTATGTGGGATCGGCGATATCAGCGCTCACCACGCAGGGCTTTCTGCTGGTGATGATGGTGCTGGGCTTCGTCGGCTTCTATCTCGGCATCGACACGCCGCAATTGCCGTTCGACGAAGCGCATAGCGAGATCGACGCCGCCGAATTCCTCAGCGCCGCCGGCACGCTCTGCGCCACGCTCACCGCGCTCGCCTCCGTCGCCGTCATCGTGCTCCGCCTCGATCCGCATCTGGTCTGGACCTGGCTCGCTCTGCTCGGCTGGATCGCCGGCGTCGCCATGCAGATCGTCGGCGGCGCCAAAGCGAGGATGCGGAAGTAACGGGGGAATTGTTGGAGAACAATCGTGCTCCGGGCTCGCTACAACCTCTCCCGCTTGCGGGGGAAGGTCGGCGCGTTCCGGGCGATGCGAAGCATCGTCCCGCGCGCCGGGTGGGGGCTCTCTCCGCTGGGGGAATCCCTCTGCGGAGACACCCTCTCCCCAGCCCTCCCCCGCAAGCGGGGGAGGGAGCGCACCTACAGCGCAGCGGCGCTTGTGACTCCAGCGTCCCTCAAAACACCACGCCCACGCGCGTGCCGCGCTTCCAGGCGATGCGGCAGCGCTTCTTGGTGTTGACGTGCAGCAGCTCGAAGCGGTCGGGGATGTTCACCTGGCCGCCGAGATCGACGCAGGCGCCGCCGGGCGAATAGTCGATCAGCGTGCAGTTGATGACAGGCGCGCGCGGGTCGGTGATGATCTTGGCTTGGCGCGACACCAGCCCGGCAGGCTTCACGCGGGCATATTTACGCGGATACATTGGCACTCTCCTCCAATTCCGCAGGTTCTCGCGGCGGGTTCGGAGCCAATGATGGAACGCAGATGATGCGATCCAGCTAAGGCGGGCGGAAGAATTTTAATGAAAAGTAGCGGCGAAGGAAGAAAGCGGCGGTAGCGGGGTGGGGGTTCGCCTCAGACTCCCCTGTCGTCCCTGCGAAAGCAGGGACCCATACCGCGTGATTCATCGATTGCGCGCGGTAGCAATCCCGAACGACTGATCGTCGCCAGACCCCTCCCTGTGGTTATGGGTCCCTGCTTTCGCAGGGACGACAGCGGTGATGTTGGCGCGCACCTGCACCCGTCAATGAGAGCGCCGCCCTCCTCACACCCCCACCGTCTCCGCCTCCGCATGCTGCGGCCCCACCGGCATCGGCACCGTCACATAATCCTTCGGCAGATTCACCGGCCGGTAATCCGGCTCCACCGCCATCCGCTTCAACACGCTCTCATGCACATGCGCGCCTTCGGGGATGGGGCGCGGCTCGCAATCGGGGATGTAGAAGCCGAAATAGACCTTTCGCTCCGGCCACTCCTTGTACTTCGCGCTCTTCGGCAAGAACTCCAGCAGCCGCCAGCCCGCCGTCATCGAATTGTGCAGCATGCCCGTCTTCCCGGTGTAGGCCGGCTCGACATATTGGAACGGCGAGTTCTTGCGCTGGATGCCCCAGGCGAGCTGCTTGATGGTCGCGGGGTTGAAGTTCAGCCCCGCCTTCTCCGCCTCGTCGATCATCCACAGCAACGGATATTTGGAGTCCCCGCTCTCGGCTTCCGGATAGCCGCCGCCGACGTCGCTGTGCACGCCGGCGAACCACACCTGCAGAATGTCCTGCGGCACCTTCTTTTCATCAGGAACGTAGCGGTTGCTCCAGAACTCCTGCGGCTCTTCGTATTTTTTCAGGCGGAACATGCAGCGCCGCTCGTCGATCGCGATCGCCTGCCGGAAGATCTTGACGCTGGGGTTGCGCAGCGTGAAGGCGAGCTCCTCCAGGCTCGGCCAGAACAGCCGGTCGGCGCGCGGCACGATCACGCTCGCCACGGTGTCCCACACGCCGATGAAGTGGATGGTCGGCCAGCGCGTCGAGGTGATGCGCGCGAACTGCGCCGCGAGATCGAACTCGTCCTTCGGCAGCGGCCCCTGGTCGTCGAAGGCGACGTTCCTGAGGTCTTCGATGTCGTTGCCGCGCCCGGTGCCGGAATATTGCTTGTAGGCGACGAGGCCCGAGCCGGCGAGGTTCGCCTGCTCCGGCCTGATCAGCCCGACCTTGTGGATCAGCCCCGCCAGCACGCGCACCGTGTAGGCCCCGCGCGAAAAGCCGAACAGATAGATCTTGTCGCCCGGCGCGTAATGCTCGACCAGGAAGCAATAGGCTGACAGCACGTTGTCATCGAGCCCGTAGCCGGTGGCGAGCCCCAGCACCAGATTGATATTGGCCTTGAGCCGGTGCCACGTCGTCGGCTCCGTCACCGTGCCGACGCCGGGATCGTAAAACACCATCTGCCGCGGCTGCGTCTTCTCGGTCTTGCGCAGGCAGCGATAGAGCTTCAGGACGTTGGAGATGTTCTCGCTGATCTCATTGCCGGTGCCGTCACAGCAGATGACGAGGTTTTTCGGGGAGGGGTTGGGGGCGGGGTCGCGCGCGTGGTCCATGGGATGCGCCTCGGGGGGATGCTACCGGGGCGAGTATAGCGGAAAGAGGTGGCAGCGAGGAGACGAAGGCGGCCTCGCGGGCACCGAGCCCCATTGCCCATCATCTGTTGATATTAACCTCTTGTTAACCATGCGGTTGCCTAATGTTGACGATGGGGGGATCACCATGTCGGCCCATGTGACGCGACCAAGGTTGATGCCTGTTTCGCCCGATCCGGCCATCCGGTCGGTGGCGAGGCTGGCGGTTCGCGCCAAGGCCGTCCTACAGGGCAAAGCGCCTGTCCTACGGAGCAAAGCCATGTTCGGAAAGGACGACTTAGTGGACAATCTCAGCCGCGATCTCGATCGCGCGCGCGGACGACGCGATGCGCTCGCATCCGAAGCCACGACCCTGACGGCCCAGATCGCCGAAATCGAAGCGCGCCTCATCGAAGAGAAGAAAAGGCGGGAGCGTGAGCGCGTCCTGAGCGAGATCGAAATGATCAAGACGCGAGTGAAGCAAGCCGCCGGCGCGTTTGCGCCCGTCGTCGACGGTCTCTCCAGCGCGATCGAATCGGCTGCGGCTGTCGTGCCCGAGGCGCGCGAGCTCAATAGTTTCCTCGTGTCGGTGGCGACCGAGATCGACAGCGTGCTCGATCCCCTCTTGCGCGAACTGGATCAGCGTGCGGATGCAGTGCGATCCGGACAGGCCGCGCTGGACTTGCCGAGTTCGGCCGTTGAAGCGCCGCCGATCGAGCTGCCGAAAGACACCAACGAACGCCTGCTTCGCTTTCCGGCCTGGCTGTCGCGCGACAAGGAACCGGACAAGAAGGAAACCGCGGAGAGCCCGCGCAGCACGGCAGCGTGAATGATCTGCGCGCTCTAAGCGCGCGGATCTGGAGCAGGATGGCTTTTGGTTGGATCGAGCGGGCCGCGGGCTCGCTCACCCTCTCCCGCTTGCGGGCAGGGCTATCGCTGATGGCGTGCACGAAGCGGCGGCATTGGCAGTCGGCTCCCTCTCCCGCTTGCGGGGGAGGGCTGGGGTGGGGGCTGTCTCCGCATTGGGATTGTTGAGAATCGCGGCGAATGTCCCCGAGTGGTGAGAACCCTCACCCGCCGCGCTCGGGACGATGCTTCGCATCGCCCGGGGCGCGTCGGCCTCTCCCGCAAGCGGGAGAGGCGGAGCAAGCCCACGGTCCTCGTGAAATTCATATGCGATAGCCCCGCTTGCGGGGGAGGTCGGCGCGAAGCGCCGGGTGGGGGCTCTTTCCACATCGGGAGTGTCCCATTGCGGAAGCACCCTCTCCCCAACCCTCTCCCGCAAGCGGGAGAGGGAGCCACCACGTGCCTGGCTAGAACAAGGCTAATCTCAGCGCGTTGTCGCGTAGCGGCGATTGAGTTCCGGAATTGGCAACCGCGGCTCTCGCCACCCCCTCAGTTGGCGGCGCGGCGCAGGAAGGCCGGGATATCGAGAACGGCCTCGTCGGGCGCATTGCGCGCAGGCGCGCGGCCGTAAGGATCGAGCGGCTGAAGCGCCGGCTGCCGCGCATGGTCCAGACCCGGCCGTGCCGGTGGCCCCACCGGGTGGTGCGGCTGCGGGCGGAGCGGCGGGCTGCCCGCTTGCGGAACCGGTGCGCTGCGCTCGATGCGATCGGCGATGCGCCGGCTGTCGTTGCGCAGCCTGCCGGCGAGCTGCGTGAGGGCGGTTTCCACCGGCAGCGCCTGCGCCGGGTCGAGATTGTCGATACCGGTCGCCACCACCGAGACGCGGACGATGCCCTCTAGGCTTTCGTCAAAGGACGCGCCGACGATGATATTGGCGTCCGGGTCGGCCTCGTCGCGAATGCGGCTGGCCGCTTCGTCGACCTCGTACAGCATGAGATCCTTGCCGCCGGTGATGGAGATGATGAGGCCACTGGCGCGCTTGATCGAGGGGTTCTCGATCAACGGATTGGAGATCGCGGCGACGGCGGCGGCGAGCACGCGCTTCTCGCCGGAGGCCTCGCCTCGTCCCATCATGGCCTTGCCCTTCTCCTTCATGACGGAGAGGACGTCGGCAAAATCGAGATTGATCAGGCCTTCCTTGACGATGAGGTCGCTGATGCAGGCCACGCCCGAATAAAGCACCTGGTCGGCAAGGGCGAAGGCATCGGCGAATGTGGTCTTGTCGCTGGCCACCCGGAACAGGTTCTGGTTCGGGATGATCAGGAGGGTGTCGACCGTCTTCAGCAGCTCCTCGATGCCGGCCTCGGCAAAGCGCATGCGGCGCTGGCCCTCGAAGTAGAACGGCTTGGTGACCACGCCGATCGTGAGAATGCCGAGCTCACGCGCGGTCCTGGCGACGACCGGCGCAGCCCCGGTGCCGGTGCCGCCGCCCATGCCGGCGGTTACGAACACCATGTGCGCGCCGGTCAACTGATTGCGGATCGCATCGATGGCCTCCTCGGCTGCGGCGCGGCCCAGTTCCGGCTGCGAGCCGGCGCCGAGGCCTGCGGTGACATGTGTGCCGAGCTGGATGAGGTGCTTCGCCTTCGACATGGCCAGCGCCTGCGCGTCGGTGTTGGCGACCACGAACTCGACCCCTTGCAGCCCGGCCGTGATCATGTTGTTGACGGCATTGCCGCCTGCGCCGCCGACACCGAACACGACGATGCGGGCCTTCATTTCATGAATATCGATATTGCCAGCCATTTTTCCCTCGCGATTGGTCCGGCAAGCCGGGGATGGAGAAGTCTTCGAGTGCTACCTGCAAGCCGCGCGATCTGCTTTGACGATGGCGGCGGCCAGATGTCCCAATCGACGCGCGGCGTGTCCCGCGATCGAGCCGCCCCGGCGATCGCTCCGCAGCGCCGTCACTTCGTCTTCCAGTCGCGACGCCCACGAATTGGCTGCCATGGTCTCGGCGGTCGCCTGCTGCAGCTCGACGGCGAGGCGATCGGCGCGCTCCCGCTCGCGTTCGAACACCGCCCTGTAGGCGGTTGCGACGTCTTCGAGCCGCGCGATCTCCGCCTTGAAGGCTTCGGACTTGACGGCCTCGATCCTTGCCATGGAGGCGGCGATGGGGTCTGCCCGGCGGGCACGTCGCGGGCGGGGCGTGTACCGGAGCTCGTCGAGATCAACGCTCACCAGGGCCTTGCCGTCATCCGAACGCGAGCGCGGCAGCCGGCGTCGCCTTGCCAGCGACCGCGCGGCCTCGCGCGAGATATTGAGGCGGGCACTGAGATCGGCATACGTCAACAACGCAACGCACATCGGCGCTTCTCCTGGAGCGAACCGGGAAGGCATTTCGAGCTAATGATGGCTGGACGATTACAGCAGGCTAGGATGCGTTGGTTAATGAACGGTTAACGCGCGCGGAGGGTGTTTACGAGTGCCCGCCACCGAGCCGACCCCCGGGATCGCAGAGCACCATCTGCCGCGGCTGCGTCCTGTCCGTCTTGCGCAGGCCGCGATAGAGCTTCAGGACGTTGGAGATGTTGTCGGAGATCTCGTTGCCGGTGCCGTCACAGAAGATGACGAGGTTTTTCGGCTCGACTTTGCGGTCGCGCTCCACGGGATGTACCTCCGGTGATGCTACCGGGGCGAGTATAGCGGAAATGAGGAATTAAGCTGAAGTCATTCTCAATCATGCGTTGTGCCCAGAAAACTTAAACCCATCCCTTGCGTGACGGCGGCGCTTGGAACTAGCTTGGCGAAGCGTCAACCTAGGGGCGGATGATGACCGAGGCATGGGAGGAAGCGTACAATGCTCGTTTCGGCCAATCGAAGTTTGGTGACGATGCAATCGGGCTTTTTGCCTTAGGACTTCAATTCGCGTTCGATGATCTTGACACCCTTGGCAACGAAATCGTTACAGGGGGCAACGACGACAAAAAATGTGATCTCCTCTACTTCGACAAGGAGGAGAACCGCTGCATCGTGGCGCAATGTCTTGTGGCGAGGAATAAGAAGCCATCTGCTCCGGCAAACAAGGCGTCCGATCTTAACACCGCGATCGCTTGGCTTTTATCGAGTCCCTTTAACAAGCTTCCTGCCAGACTGAAGCCTACCGCGGAGGAACTGCGCGAGGCGGTGCACAGTGGAACGCTTCGCGAGATCTACATATGGTACGTTCACAACTTGCCGGAAAGCGTGAACGTGAAGAACGAACTGCTTGCTGTGGAGCATGCTGCCGACGCAGCAGTAAAGAAGCTGAATTCCGCTTCTACGGTTAGAATTATGGGCCGAGAGATCGGCGCAGAGACTTTGCGAGCTTTGTATCGCTCTAGCGAGTCACCAATCCTGGTGACCGGCGACTTCGATTTCTCTGTACCCGATGGCTTCAAAATTTCCGGCAAAAACTGGTCCGCATTCCAAACTTCTTTACCAGGTCGCACTCTGTTCGATCTGTATCAAAAACACGGGACTGAGCTATTCAGTGCGAACATTCGCGACTACCTCGGCTCTCGACTAAGCGATTCCAATATCAACAACGGCATAAAAGCTACAGCAGAGAGCGAGCCCGATAACTTCTGGGTTTTCAACAACGGTGTCACTGCCCTTGTGAACAGCTTGACGCCGAGAAAGCTCAAGAAGGGCTATAGGCTAAAAGCAAAGGGGCTCTCTATTGTGAACGGAGCCCAGACGACAGGAGCAATTGGGTCTCTCGACCACAGGCCCGCATCAAAGTTGACAGTACCCATTCGATTCATTTGGACAAAAGATGAAGAGCTCGTCGAAAACATAATCAAGTACAACAACAGCCAAAACAAGATTTCTGCATCTGATTTCAGAAGCAATGACGCAATCCAGAAACGGCTGAAGGATCAATTTCAGGCAATTCCAGACGCAGAGTACGAAGGTGGAAGACGGGGCGGAGCAAGCGACACCATTAAGAGACGCCCTAACGCACTTCCGTCTTACACCGTGGGACAAGCACTGGCGGCATTTCACGGCGATCCCGCGACGGCATACAATAGAAAATCTGAAATTTGGGTCGATGATCAAACTTACTCCCGATACTTCAATCAGGAGACCACAGCGAAGCATATTGTGTTTGTATATTCGCTTTTCAAAGCGATCGGGAAAAAGAAGATGGCCTTGGTAGAGAAATCGCGGTCGGGCGAGTCTCTCACAGGAATCGAGCAGGATCAGCTTGGCTTCATGGATAAGAAGGGAGCACTGCTACTGATCTGTGCGGCGATGGCCGACTGCTTGGAGACCGTAGTCGGGAGAGCAATCCCCAACAAATTCCGGCTTTCCTTCGGCGATAAAATGTCCCCAAAGGATGCTGAAGAGTTATGGATGGAAGTCTTAGACCCGCTGCTCGCGCTAGTTACCGTGCTGAACTCAGCTTTTTCTAACAACCGCATCACCGCTGAATTGGTGAGAAGCGCGATCCCGGCGTTTCGGAACGTGGCGGCGTCTGTGAGCGGGGCGAACAAGTCGGTCTACAAGCGTTTCGCGTCCAAGGTCAAAGTGGATTAATTGCACGATCTCAAGGCTGAACCAGAGGCTCCCGCAAGCCGCAAGAACAAGGACAGCCGGATATTACGATCCGACCGCAATGCAAAACCTTACTAGCTTAGCCTGCGTTACGCGCCGGATCTTGTCTTTTTGAAAAGCGTTGTTCTCCTTCTTCGCCGGCGCGGTATCTCAACCTTCTTCTACGTAACGCGCTTTAGCTCGAGGACGAGGAGTTGGAATCACGAGACTCAAGGAACGGCTGGTCACTTTGGAGGATATTGGCGGAGGACAATCCATGGAAGCATTGACGATTGTTAAAACAGGATTGGTGCTGGTTGATGCATTCAAGCGTTTGCTTCCTGAGAAAAGCGCGAAAGACAAAAGAGCAAGAGAGCGTGTGTGCTCCGCTCTGCGCACTATCTAGTTCATGCCGGACGGCGTTATTAGCCTTCTCGCGGACGTTTTGGAAAACAAGAAGATCCAACCGGCCCGCCTTCGGCGGGTGCTCGGCGATTTTAACGATAGCCAATGGGAGGTAAGGGCTGCATTGCAGCAAATAGATCTTGGTGATCTAGAGCGAGAGTTGGCAGTGAGTCTAGGCACAGCGCGCGCTTTAGATGAACTGAAGAATGGAAAGATAAAGCTCCGAAATGAGATTCAAGAAGAAGTAAATCATTATGGTCAGGAAGACGCGAAACCAAACAAAAGGGCGATCAGGCGATTAATTGCCTCGATAATCAAATTGAACGAGACAATAGAGGATCTTGAGGCCGCACTTAACGACCGCGCTGAACGTTCGCCCCCTAAACGGGGACCGGTGCCGATGGTTACAAGGACGAAAAAGAAAATTAAGAAGGTCAAGAACGCAAAGAACGCGAAGACTAAGAAAACCAAGAAGGCGCGCTAAGCCGCGATAAGTCGCCCCCCCCAAAAAACAAAAACGGCCGGATCTTTCGATCCGGCCGCGACTCAAAACTCTACTGGCTAAGCCTACGCCACGCGACGCAACTTAGCCCCCGCCCTAACCTAAAAAACTTAGCTGGCCTTCTTGGCTGGCGCGGCCGTCGGGCCGACCTTCTTCTGGATGGCGCGCTTCAGCTCGAGGGCGCGCGGCGACAGCACGTCGGCGTTGGCCTTGAGCAGGAAGGCATCGAGGCCGCCATTGTGGTCGACGCTCTTGACCGCGTTGGTCGAGACGCGCAGGCGCACGTTGCGCTCCAGGGCTTCGCTGATGAAGGTCACGTTGACCAGGTTCGGCAGGAAGCGGCGCTTGGTCTTGATGTTGGAGTGGCTGACCTTGTGGCCGACGAGGGGGCCCTTGGCCGTCAGTTCGCAGCGGCGAGACATGGCATAAATCCTTGAGTTCGATCCCCCAACGATTGCGGCCGCCATTCTGGGCGCCACGGGGGCTAATTCTTTTGTCCTTGCAGGGAGCGGGCGGACGTATAGGGGGGAAGGGGCGGGCAGTCAAGGTTTTGGGCGGTCTTTTGGGGCCGCCGGGGTGGTGCGCTCCCTCTCCCGCCTGCGGGAGAGGGTGGGGGAGAGGGCTCTTTCCTCTGGGGGACACTAGCTAGTGCCCCCCAGAGGAGAAAGCCCTCACCCGCGCTTCGCCATAGCCGAGGCTCCGCCTCGGCGTTCTCAAGAGGACGGCCGCCGAAGGCGGCCTGTGCTCTCCCGCAAGCGGGAGAGGCTGGGAGCCCGCGGCTACCGCCGATCACCAAAACGGCAATGTTTGTCGCGCCTTACCATCACATAAAGGGCGTATTCGCGCCTGAAGACTCCGGTGGAGTTCCCGGCTCGACCCGCCCGGACACATTGTTTGCCGCGGTTTTTGGCTTAAGTAACAACCGTCGCGCCCCGATTGGATTGTTTCGTGCTCACACCGTCCCCTCTTGCGCCTGAACAGCGCTCAGTCCGCCCGCGCATTGCCGGCTGGCTGGCGGCGCTTTGCGGCGTGGTGGTGGCGTGGGGCGCGGTGCCGGCGGCGGCGCAGGGCAAGCTCGAGGCGCAGTATGAGGCCTCGCTGGCCGGCATTCCCGTCGGCAAGGGCGCATGGAACATCGACATCCAGGACGACGTGTTCTCGGCGGCGGCCGCGGGCGGCACCTCGGGGCTGCTGAAGTCGTTCACCGGCGGGTCCGGCACCGGCGCTAGCCAAGGGCGCATCGTTGGCGGCGCGCTGGTTGCGACCGGCTACCAGGCCTCCACCACCACCTCGAAGAAGACCGAAGAGATCCGCATCACGCTCGACAAGGGCAATGTGAAGGATTTTGCCATTCTGCCGGAGCCGCCGGTCGATCCGGACCGTATCGTCGTCACCGACGCACATCGCCGCGGCGTCTGGGACCCCATGACGGCCTCGCTGCTGCGCGTGCCCGGCAATGGCGACCCCGTCTCGCCGGACGCCTGCCACAACTCGGCGCCCGTGTTCGATGGCCGCATGCGCTACGATCTGAAGCTCGATTTCAAGCGCATGGAGAGCGTGAAGGCGGAGAAGGGCTATCATGGCCCGGTGGTGGTCTGTTCGCTCTATTTCGTTCCCGTCGCCGGCTACATCCCCGACCGCCCCGTGATCAAATACCTCGCCGCCCAGCGCAACATCGAGATCGCGTTTGCCCCCGTCGCCGGCACCCGCATCCTGGTCCCGTTCTGGCTGAAAGTGCCGACGCCGCTGGGGCCGGCCATGCTGGAAGCCACCAGCTTCATCACCACGGCCCAGCCGCCAAGGGTGGCGAAGACGCAGTAAGCGGCTGTTTCCGCGCCTGTCCTTTGTTAACTCGTCACCCTGAGGTGGCCGCCTCTTTGGCGGCCCTCGAAGGGCGACAGCCCGGCTCTCACCGCGAGGAAACCAGCGCCAGCCGTCGCAACCGGGCCGTCCATCCTTCGAGGCTCCCGGCGCGGTGCGGGGCACCGCGCCACTCGCACCTCAGGATGACGGAAGAAGTGTCGTGATTTCAAGCACACCCCTACTGTGCATGGGGTTGTTTTCGCGAAAACGAGTTTGGGCGGCCTCGATCTTGGAATCCATTTGACTCCTCCCCGATTCTGATTCGACTCCGCGTCGTCCCCAACTTAAGGGTTTGCGCCATCGAAACGTCACTTGTACGGCGGCCCAAAACTCCATCTAGTTGCAGCCAACAAGACTCCCGCGACATGTTGCGTGAACGGAACATGACTCCAGAGGGAGTCAGCGATTCGGCCGCGATTCGTTCTAGAGTCGTTCCGAAGCTTAAAGCCAACGGGAAAAGCGTCGCAAAGTGAGACAGTTGCGCGAGGTTTGGGGAGGCGCCGGATTCTCCGCTGCCACATCCCGTCACCCTGAGGTGGCCGCTTCTTCAGCGGCCCTCGAAGGGCGACGGGCCCGGCTGGCGCCGCGGACATTCGCTGGGTTGGCACCCGGGCCGTTCATCCTTCGAGGCTTCCCATGCGGCGCGATGCGCCGCATGGCTCGCGCCTCAGGATGACGGGCTGATGGTGGGCGGATCAGCCCCCAAGCCCCGCCCCCGCCCCAGACAGCACTGACATTCGCCCAAATCGCCACTACCTAATCCCCCAGATGCCCTTTTCCTCCTCCCCCTTCGCTTCCGAGCGCGCGCCGTCCGATCGGGTGCCTGGCGCCGGCGTCACTGCGGTGCTCGGGCCGACCAACACCGGCAAGACCCATCTCGCCATCGAGCGGATGCTGGCGCACCCGTCCGGGATGATCGGCCTGCCGCTGCGCCTGCTCGCGCGCGAGGTCTACAACAAGATCGCTGGCCGGGTCGGCGCCGAAGCGGTCGCGCTCGTCACCGGCGAGGAGAAGATCAAGCCCAGGAATCCGCGCTATTGGGTCTCGACCGTCGAGGCGATGCCGCGGGACCTCGACCTTTCCTTCCTCGCCGTCGACGAGGTCCAGATCGCTTCCGATCTCGAACGCGGCCATGTCTTCACCGATCGCATCCTCAACCGCCGCGGCCGCGACGAGACGCTGCTGCTGGGCGCCGCCACGATGCGCCCGATCATCGAGCGGCTGCTGCCTGGCGTCTCCATGATCACGCGGCCGCGCCTGTCGCAGCTCGAATTCGCCGGCGACCGCAAGATCACGCGCCAGCCGCGCCGCACTGCCATCGTCGCGTTCTCGGCCGACGAAGTCTACGCCATCGCCGAGCTGATCCGCCGCCAGCACGGCGGCGCCGCCGTGGTGCTGGGCTCGCTCTCGCCCCGCACGCGGAACGCGCAGGTGGCGATGTTCCAGAACGGCGATGTCGATTATCTCGTTGCCACCGATGCCGTTGGCATGGGCCTCAATCTCGACGTCGACCACGTTGCGTTTGCCTCCGACCGCAAGTTCGACGGCTACCAGTTCCGTAGGCTGACGCCGTCCGAATTCGCGCAGATTGCGGGGCGCGCCGGCCGCGCCACGCGCAACGGCACTTTCGGCACCACCGGCCGCTGCGCGCCGTTCGAGCCCGAGCTCGTCAACGCGCTGCAGAACCACACTTTCGATCCCGTGAAGATGCTGCAATGGCGCAACGCCAGGCTGGATTTCTCCTCGCTCGGCGCGCTCCAGGTGTCCCTGAACCTCGCCCCCGGCCATGAGGCGCTGACGCGCGCCCCGGTCGCCGAGGACATGCGTGTGCTCGATCACGCCGCCCGCGACGTCGAGGTGCGCGATATCGCGCATGGCAAGGCGGCGGTGGAGCGGCTGTGGGAGGCCTGCCAGGTCCCGGACTACCGAAAACTGTCGCCGGCCGCCCATGCCGAGCTGGTGACGACGCTGTACGGCTTCCTGATGCGGAAGGGATGCATCCCCGACGCCTGGTTCGAAGCCCAGATCACCCAAGCCGACCGCATCGACGGCGATATCGACACGTTGTCGGCCCGGATCGCGCAGATCCGCACCTGGACCTTCGTCGCCAACCGCCCGGACTGGCTGAAAGACCCCGAACGCTGGCAGGGGATCGCGCGGGAGGTCGAAAATAAATTATCGGATGCGCTCCATGAACGCTTGACTGAGCGTTTCGTTGATCGCCGGACCAGTGTATTGATGCGCCGCCTGCGGGAGAACACGAGCTTGAATACTGAAATCGGCAAGACCGGCGAAGTCATCGTCGAAGGCCATGTCATCGGCCGCCTCGACGGCTTCACCTTTGCACCGGATGCGGCGGAAGCCGGCTCCGATGCGAAAGCCTTGCAGGCTGCAGCGCAAGCAGTGCTCGCCGGCGAGATCAACACGCGCGCCGAAAAGCTCGGCAACGCGCCGGACGATCAGTTCGTGCTGACCTCCGAAGGCATCATCCGCTGGACCGGTGATGCCGTGGCGCGGCTGTCCGCCGCAGAGGACGCGCTGCATCCGCGCATCCGCATCATCTCCGACGAGCGCCTGACCGGCGGCCCCCGCGAGAAGGTGCAGGCCCGGCTCGAGCTCTGGCTCAAGACTCATGTCGAGAAGCTGCTCGGGCCGATGTTCGAGCTCTCCAAGGCCGAGGACGTCACCGGCATCGCCCGCGGCATCGCCTATCAGCTCGTCGAGGCCCTCGGCGTGCTCGAGCGTCCGAAGATCGCCAACGAGCTGAAGGATCTCGACCAGCCCTCGCGCGCGGTGTTGCGCAAATACGGCGTCCGTTTCGGCGCCTATCACATCTATTTCCCCGGTCTTTTGAAGCCCGCCGCGCGCGCGCTCGCCGCGCTGCTCTGGGCGCTGAAGCAGGACAATGTCGATCTGTCCTCGCTGTCGGGCGCGCAGCATCTGGCATCCTCGGGCCGCACCTCGTTCCCGGTCGACAAGGCCCTGCCGCGCGATGCCTATCGCGTGCTCGGCTACAAGCAGGCCGGCGAGCGCGCCGTGCGCGTCGACATTCTGGAGCGCCTTGCCGATCTGATCCGCCCGGCGCTGGCCTGGCGCGAGAACGCGTCCGGCGAAAAGCCGGCCGGCGCCTTCGATGGCCGCGGCTTCGTAGTGACGCAGGCGATGACGTCGCTCACGGGATCTGCCGGCGAAGATTTTGCGTCGGTCCTGCGTGCCCTCGGCTATCGCATGGAGAAGCGTCCGCCGCTGCCGCAAAAGCCGGCCGTGGTGGAAACGGTCGCGGCCGAGACGCCGCCGGCTGAAGGCAGCGCCGAATCCGCGACAGAGACCTCGACCGAGACCGAGACCGCGGCAGAGGCCGTTGCCGGCCTGCCGGCGGAGGCCTCCACCGAGGCTGTCGCCGAGCCGGTCACGGTCGAAGATGCGCCCGGCATGGAGCTGCAGGACGAGCCGGCTCAGGAGGCCGAGCCCGCGCTCGAAGCCTCTCCCGAGGCCCCCGTCACGCCCGAAGACGCCCCCGGCATTGCGCCGCCGGCGGAAGAGCCCGCTGCGCCCACCGAGGCTGCCGGCCTCGAAGCCGCTCCGGCCGAGACGGCCGCAACCGAAGCCGCCGCGTCACCCGACGCCGCCGCGCCTGTCGAAGCTGCGGCGACGCCGGCTGAGCCCGAGCTGATTGAAGTCTGGCGCCCCGGCGGCCGTCACGAGGACCGCAAGCCGCGCCACGAGCGCCATCGCCACCAGCGTCATCACCATCAGCGTCCGCAGGCCGGCGCTGAAGCTGGCGCTGCAGCGAGCGCCGCGCCCGGCGAAGCAGCCGACGGCGCCAAGCCGGGCCAGCGTCATGGCGGCCATCGCAGGGACGGCGGCAGAGACTTCCGTAAGCCGCGCGAAGGTAGCGAAGGCGCGCCGCGTCCCGAGGGGCGCGACGACAGGAACCGCCGCTTCGAGGGCAAGGATCGCGACAACAAGGGACGCGATCGCGACAAGGGCAAATTCGGCGGAGACCGCGACAAGGGCCGTGACAACCGCGGCCGTGACCGCGACAAGGGCCGCGACCGCCAGGGTGGACCCTCGCTGCGTCCCTACGCCTCGAGCGCAAATCCGCGCGAGCGCGATCGCCCGGCCGATCCGAATTCGCCCTTCGCCAAGCTCGCGGCTCTGAAAGAGCAGCTGTCCGGCCGCAAGGAGTAGCATAGCGTTTTCAAGCGAAGTGCGGAGCGGTTCGCGTGAAGAAAACGCGTCAGAAGGAATAGAGCCACGACGACCGAGCGGCAGCGCCTCGACAAATGGCTGTGGCACGCGCGGGTGGTGAAGGCGCGCACCTCCGCGGCCGAGCTCGTCGGGTCGGGCCACGTTCGCGTCAACGGCGAGCGCGAAAAGTCGCCGGGGCATGCGATCAAGATCGGCGACGTCATCACCGTCGCGCTCGATCGCACCGTGCGGGTGTTGAAGGTCACCGGCTTCAGCGAGCGCCGTGGCGATGCTGCCGCGGCGCGGGTGCTCTTTGAGGAGCTAAGCGAAGCGAAACGCAATTAATTGCGTTTCGAATTCAGTTCTTGGTCGATCAAACACACAAAGCCGTCATGATCGGGCCTTCCCGACCTTGCAGCGCAGGGCCATACGCGCTACGCAAGCCGCGACTTTTAAAAGAGCTTTTCGGAGCGTTGGATGACTTACGTCGTCACTGAAAACTGCATCAAGTGCAAGTACACCGACTGCGTCGAGGTCTGCCCGGTCGACTGCTTCTACGAGGGTGACAACATGCTCGTCATCCATCCGGACGAGTGCATCGATTGCGGCGTGTGCGAGCCGGAATGCCCCGCCGACGCCATCAAGCCGGACACGGAACCGGGCCTGGAAAAGTGGCTTTCGGTCAACGCCGACTACGCCAAGAGCTGGCCGAACATCACCCAGAAGAAAGAATCACCTGCCGACGCCAAGGAATTCGACGGCATGGAAGGCAAGTTCGAGAAATATTTTTCTCCGAACCCCGGCTCCGGCGACTGAATCGGGCTCAAACTTAACCCTAATAGCGGCGCTTCCTCCGAAAACCAGCCCTCAAGACCCCTAAATCATTGATTTTTGCGGGAAATGTGCTATATTGGGCACATTAAGCCGAACCCGTCAGCCCCGTTGGCCCCGCTGGGTTCCCGTGAAACCAAATGTCGAACAGGGGCGTGGCAGTTTCCGCGCGCAGGCTGTGTCACAGAAAACGCGTAAAAAGAGTACTTCAGCGAGGGCTTCCCATAAGGAGGCCAAAAAAGTCGCCGCGGCCAGCCGTAGCGCATCCAAAGGTCGGACCGCGACGAAGGCGCCGGCTGCAAAGTCCTCGAAGAACAAAAGAAGCGCAATGCCTAACAAGACTGCCAAACCGGCCGCGAAAGCGACCGTTGCCAAGCCTGCTGTCAAGCCCGTTGCTGCCAAGGCTCCCGCTGCCAAGCCCGCCGCGTCGAAGGCTGCCGTTGCTGCTCCTGCCAAGGCTCCCGTTGCTGCCGCCAAGCCCGCTGTGAAGCCGGCGGCTGCTGCGCCGAAGGTCGAGGAAAAGAAGGTCGTGACCCAGCGTCAGGGCTTCAAGGCCAATGAATTCGTCGTCTATCCCGCTCACGGCGTCGGCCAGATCCTGGCCATCGAGGAGCAGGAGATCGCCGGCGCGAAGCTCGAGCTGTTCGTCATCAACTTCATCAAGGACAAGATGACGCTGCGCGTGCCGACCGCCAAGGTCGCCAATGTCGGCATGCGCAAGCTGTCCGAGCCGGCGCTGGTGAAGAAGGCGCTGGAGACGCTCAAGGGCCGCGCCCGCGTCAAGCGCACCATGTGGTCGCGCCGCGCCCAGGAATACGAAGCGAAGATCAATTCGGGCGACATCGTCGCGATCGCGGAAGTCGTGCGCGACCTCTACCGTTCGGAGTCGCAGCCAGAGCAGTCCTACAGCGAACGCCAGCTCTATGAAGCGGCGCTCGATCGTCTCTCCCGCGAGATCGCGGTGGTGCAGCACTCGACCGAGACCGAAGCGGTCAAGGAGATCGAAGCCCAGCTCGCCAAGAGCCCGCGCCGCACCAACGCCAAGGCGGAAGCCGCCGACGGCGAGGGCGATACGGATGCCGAGGGCGATACCGACGACACCGATGGCGACGACACCACCGTCGCCGACGAGGCCGCGTAAGCGTCGCGTCGTTCGCAAGAGATCAAAAGCCCGGCTGTCCAGCCGGGCTTTTTGTTTGGGGAATGTTTTCCAAGACGATGACTGAAGCTTTGTGCAAGAGCTCTCTCGACAAACTCGGTGTCGTCCCGGCGAACGCCGGGACCCATACCCCCAGGGAGAAGTTTGACGAAGACTAGTCGTTCGGTACGCCTACCGATCGCAACGATAGATTCCGCGGTAGGGGTCTCGGCGTTCGCCGGGACCACGAGAGGAGAGAGTCTTCGTCAAACGACGCGTGGCGGCCTACTTCACCGGCCGCTTCTCGAGCTTCCTTGCCAGCGTGCGCCGGTGCATGCCGAGCCTTCGCGCCGCCTCCGAGATATTGAAATCCGTCTCGATCAGGGTCTGGTGGATGCGCTCCCATTCCAGCGTCTTGATCGAGGTCGGCCGTGCATCGAGCGCGACCTCGGCGTTGCCTTCGGCCTTGTTGAAGGCGGCTTCGATGTCGTCGGTGTTCGAGGGCTTTGCGAGATAGTGGCAGGCGCCCAGCTTGATCGCCTCCACGGCGGTCGAGATGCTGGCAAAGCCGGTCAGCACCACGATCAGCATGTCAGGGTCGTGCGTGTGCAGCAGCTCGACGCAGGCAAGGCCGGAGGCGCCGCCGAGCTTGAGGTCGACGACGGCGTGGCCGAAAGAGCGTTCCTCCAGCACGTTCCGCACGTCCTCGATCGAGGCGGCGAGCACGACATCATAGCCGCGGCGCTCGAACGAGCGCTTCAGCGTGCGTGCAAAGCCGGCATCGTCCTCGACGACGATGAGCGAACGGTCAGGCGTCAAAATTCCCTCCGATCGCCAGCGTTGCGAGCGGCAGCGTGAGGCGGACGGTGGCGCCGCGCTTCCTGTGGTTCTCGGCGGTCACGGTGCCTCCGAGCTTGCGCACGACGTTCACCACCAGGAACAGCCCGAGCCCGCCGCCGGCGCGGCCCTTGCTCGAGTGATAGGGTTTTCCGAGCTGCGCCAGCATCTCCGGGGCAAAGCCCGGGCCGCGATCGCTGATCGACAGCACGAGGTTGTCGCCCTCGCGCTCGGCGACGAGCTCGACCCATTCCCGCGAGACTTCATAGGCGTTGTCGAGCACGTTGAAGATGACCTGCTTCAGCGCGATGTCGGAGACGATGGCGACGTCCGCTCCGAACGTATTGACGAAGTAGAGCGTCCGCGCCGAGCGCGCGTCGCGCCACTCGTCGACCAGGGCGGTGACGAAGGCCGTCACCGTCGTCGGCGATGAGCCTTCGCCGCGCGCTTCGCCGGCCGAGACCAGGATGCCTGTCACGATCGACTTGCAGCGCTGCAGCGAGGTTTCCATCTCCGCGAGGTCCTCGGCGAGTTCCTGATCGGCGGCAAGATCCGGCATGCGGCGCCAATCGCTGAGGATCACCGAGAGCGAGGCGAGCGGCGTGCCGAGCTCATGGGCCGCGCCGGAGGCGAGCAGGCCCATGCGGACGATGTGATCCTGCTCGGCGGCATGCTGACGCAGCGCGGCCAGATTCGCGTCGCGCTCGCGCAAATTCCTGTTGATGCGGGTGACGAACACGACCAGCAGCACGGCGTTGAGAACGAAGCCCAGCAGCATGCCGGCGACCGTGAGCGTATAGGTCTCGCTCAGCGGATTCGGCGGCAAGTCCAGCGGGCGGTATGCCAGCGTCAGCCAGACAAAACTCGCGCAGGTCAGCGCGACCAGCGACCAGGTCGAGCGGGCATCGAGCAGCACCGCGCCGAGCGTCACCTGGAGCAGGAACAGCGAGGTGAAGGGATTGGTCGCGCCGCCAGAGAGGTAGAGCTGCGCGGTCAGCGCGGCGACGTCCAGCATCAAGGCGACCAACAGCTCGTTGTTGGTGATCGCGGCGCGATGGCGCACCCAGACCAGGCTGGAGACGTTGAGCAGCACCAGCGCGCCGATCACCGCGCTCATCCGCTCCAGCGGCAGGGGAATGCCGAGCCCAAGATGCACGCCGCCGATCGTCACGATCTGGCCGACCACCGCGGTCCAGCGCAGCTGGATCAGCAGCGCCATGTTCTTGCGGTTGGTCTCGTCGTCGGTCGGACTCGTGCCGATCAGCTCGCTGCGCGCGTCCGCCTGCGATTGCAGCGTGACGGCGAGCCCGCCATGCGCAAGTGTGTGGGAAAGCGTCTTCCCGTCGTCAGGTCGGCTCGACGATCGTTCCAGCATCTGATCCCGTCCTGCGGGCGACGGCATCGGAGCCGCCTGCCTTTTCGTGGACGAAGCGTTTGCGGCGGAACAGCCCGCCGCCGAATGTGACGAAGAGTTTACCCGCCAGCATGAAAGCCAGGGCGAACCACGTCAGCGCGTAGATCAGGTGGTTATTGGGAAAGCTGACCACGGTCAATCCGCCGATTGGACCGCTGCCGGATTGTGATCCGGTATCGGCATCGACGAAGAACGGCGCGACATCGTACAGACCGCGGGCCGTCGCAATCGCGGCGACATCCCGCGAATACCAGCGGTTGTGCTGGGGCACGTTGTTCCGGAGAAATCCGCCTTTCGGCTCTGTCATGCGGAGCAAGCCGGTGATCTCCACCTGGCCGTCCGGATTGCCGTCCCGGCGCGTCGATGCGTCGCGCCGCTCGGACGGCACGAAGCCGCGGTTGACCAGGACCTGTGTGCCGTCGTTGCGCTGGAGCGGTGTCAGCACCCAATAGCCCGGGCCTTCCTCGGTGACCGCCTGGACCAGCGTCTCGCGGTCATGCAGGAAGCGGCCGGTGAGGCTGACATGCCTGTATTCGTCATTTGCCCTGGAAACCGCAGGCCATGAATCGGGCGAGGGGATCGGCTGGGCCGGGGCATGGACGCGCTGCTCGACACGGTCGATCAGCGCCAGCTTCCAGGCGCGGCGCTCGATCTGCCAGATGCCGAGTGCGATCAGAACAACAAAGGCCGTCAGCGAGAGGACCGTGAGCCACAGGGACGGGGACCGCACAGCCTCGCTGCGCGCCCCGCTCGTCTTGCTGGTCACGGTCCTGACTTCGCTCACTTCATTCCGCTCATCTGGTGGATCGGCATCATGTTGCTGTTGAGGTGGCTCATCACCCACAGCGAACCGGACAGCGCGATCACCACCATCACAATGGTGAAGATCAGCGCCATCATGCTCCAGCCGTTCTCGGACGTCGTGTTCATGTGCAGGAAGTAGATCATGTGCACGACGATCTGCACGACCGCGAAGGCCATGATCACGAGCGCGGTGATCTGCTTGCTCGGCAGCACGCCGCTCATCACCAGCCAGAACGGGATCGCGGTGAGCACGACCGAGAGCACGAAGCCGAGCATATAGGTCGAGAACGAGCCGTGGGCGTGGCCGTCGGCGTGGTGATGGTCGTGCGCGCCGGCTGCGTGGGTATCGGTGCTCATCGCAGAACTCCCAGGAGATAGACGAAGGTGAAGACGCCGATCCAGACCACGTCGAGGAAATGCCAGAACATCGACAGGCACATCAGGCGGCGGCGGTTGGCTTCGATCAGGCCGAACTTCTGGACCTGCACCATCAGCGTCACCAGCCAGATCAGGCCGCAGGAAACGTGCAGGCCGTGGGTGCCGACCAGGGTGAAGAACGCCGACAGGAAGGCGCTGCGCTGGGGCGTGGCGCCTTCATGGATCATGTGAGCGAACTCGGTGAGCTCGATGCCGATGAAGGCGAGACCGAACAGGCCGGTGATCGCCAGCCAGATTTGCGTCTGTGCGACCTTGTTCTGCTGCATCGTCAGCATGGCAAAGCCATACGTGATCGACGACAGCAGCAGCATCGAGGTGTTCACCGCGACCAGGTTCAGGTCGAACAGGTCCTTCGGTGCGGGGCCTGCGGCGTAGTTGCCACCGAGCACGCCAAAGGTGGCGAACAGGATCGCGAAGATGAGACAGTCGCTCATCAGGTAGATCCAGAAGCCGAGCGAGGTGCTCCAGCCTTCCGGATGCGGGTGTTCGTCGGCGAGATAGAAGACCGGCTCGCCGGTCTGGGCGGGATTGACAGCGACAGTCATTTACTTGGCTCCGGCGAGCAGTTTGGTGCGCGCGTCCTCGGTCCGGATGACGTCTTCAGCCGGAATGTCGAAGTCGCGGTGATAGTTGAAGGTGTGGCCGATGCCGACGACGAGCAGCGCGGCGAAGCTCACGGCGGCGAGCCACCAGATGTACCAGATCAGGCCGAATCCCATCGCGGTGGCGAGGCCGGCGAGGATGATGCCGGTGCCGGTGCTGCTGGGCATGTGGATCGGCCTGAACCCGGTGAGCGGACGCTGGTAGCCGCGCTTCTTCATGTCCCACCACGCGTCATTGTCGTGAACGACGGGGGTGAAGGCGAAGTTGTAGTCCGGCGGGGGCGAGGAGGTCGCCCATTCCAGCGTGCGCGCGTCCCAGGGATCGCCGGTGACGTCCTTGAGCTGCTCGCGCCTGAGGAAGCTGACCGCGAACTGCATCAGCATCGAGAGGATGCCGAGCAGGACGAGGAACGCCCCGACCGCGGCGATCACGAACCAGATCTGCAAGGACGGATCGTCGAACACGCGCAGGCGGCGGGTCACGCCCATCAGGCCGAGCACGTAGAGCGGCATGAAGGCGAGGTAGAAGCCGGTGACCCAGAACCAGAACGACATCTTGCCCCAGAATGGATCGAGCTTGAAGCCGAATGCTTTCGGGAACCAGTAGGAGATGCCGGCGAAGGCGCCGAACACCACGCCGCCGATGATCACGTTGTGGAAGTGCGCGATCAGGAACAGGCTGTTGTGCAGCACGAAGTCGGCCGGCGGCACCGCCAGCAGCACGCCGGTCATGCCGCCGATCACGAAGGTCAGCATGAAGGCGATCGTCCACATCATCGGCAGCTCGTAGCGGATACGGCCGCGATACATCGTGAACAGCCAGTTGAACATCTTCGCGCCCGTCGGGATCGAGATGATCATCGTGGTGATGCCGAAGAACGAGTTGACGCTGGCGCCCGAGCCCATCGTGAAGAAGTGGTGCAGCCAGACCAGGTACGACAGGATGGTGATGACGACCGTGGCGTAGACCATCGAGGTGTAGCCGAACAGCCGCTTGCCGGAGAACGTCGAGGTCACCTCCGAGAAGATGCCGAACGCCGGGAGAACCAGGATGTAGACTTCGGGATGACCCCAGATCCAGATCAGGTTCACGTACATCATCGGGCTGCCGCCGAAATCGTTCGTGAAGAAATTGGTGCCGACGTAGCGGTCGAGCGAGAGCAGCGCGAGCACGACGGTCAGGACGGGGAAGGAGGCGACGATCAGGACGTTGGTGCAGAGCGAGGTCCAGGTGAAGACGGGCATCTTCATCATGGTCATGCCGGGGCAACGCAGCTTGACGATGGTGCAGATCAGGTTGATGCCTGACAACGTCGTGCCGACGCCGGCGACCTGCAGCGCCCAGATGTAATAGTCGACGCCGACATCGGGACTGTAGCCGATGTTCGACAGCGGCGGATAAGCCAGCCAGCCGGTGCGGGCGAATTCGCCGATGAACAGCGAAGCCATCACCAGCACGGCGCCGCCGACCGTCATCCAGAAGCTGAAATTGTTCAGGAACGGGAACGACACGTCGCGCGCGCCGATCTGGAGCGGCACGACATAGTTCATCAGGCCCGTGACGAGCGGCATCGCCACGAAGAAGATCATGATCACGCCGTGGGCGGTGAAGACCTGGTCGTAGTGATGGGCGTTGAGATAGCCTTCGGAGCCGCCAAAGGCCAGCATCTGCTGGCCGCGCATCATCAGCGCATCGGCAAAGCCGCGCAGCAGCATCACGATGCCGAGGATCATGTACATGATGCCGATGCGCTTGTGGTCCACGGTGGTGAACCATTCGCGCCAGAGATAACCCCAGAGGCGGAAATAGGTGAGGCCGCCGAGCAGTGCGGCGCCGCCGAGCGCGACCACCGCGAAGGTGCCGACGACGATCGGCTCGTGCAGCGGCAGCGATTCGAAGCCGAGCCGGCCGAAGATGAGCTTGAGAAGATCAGGAGACATGCGGGGATCTCTTTAGGAGTCTGACTTCGGACGCAGTCCGAGGAAGAAGGACGAGGACTTGAGCGGCGCGAAGCTCGGCCGCTTCAGGCCGGCGCCGAGCAGCGGCGCGGTGTCGACGGGAGCCGTGATCGACGCCGTGGTCTTGCCCTGCGGCGCATCGGGCGTGCAGGTGCCGGCGACGAAGCTCGGCTCCGGCCCGAGCGGGGTGCCGCGGCGAGCGTATTTGTCGTAAGTGAGCGGCAGGGTGTTGTTCAGGCCCTGATGACCGTTGCCGCCCTTGGCGTCGATCGCCATCATTTCGCTCTGGCACATCTTGCCGGTCTCGACGCACATGTTGAGGATCAGGCGGTAGAGATCGGAGTCGATCGTGCCGTAGCGGCGCACCGGCTCGTTCTGGCTGGGCTTTTCGAGCTGGAGATATTCGGCGCGGCCGAGCGAGCCGCCGGCGGACTTGGCGCTGGCGATCCAGGCGTCAAAGCCCTTGTCGTCGAGTCCCCTAAAGTTGAAGTGCATGCCGGAGAAGCCGGCACCGCTGTAGTTCGCCGAGAAGCCCTTGTAGGTGCCGGCGTGGTTCACCACCGCGTGGAGCTTCGTCTCCATGCCCGGCATCGCGTAGATCTGGCCGGCAAGCGCGGGGATGTAGAACGAGTTCATCACCGAGGATGCGGTGATGCGGAAGTTGATCGGACGGTCGACCGGTGCTGCGAGCTCGTTGACGGTGGCGATGCCGTAATCCGGATAGATAAAGAGCCACTTCCAGTCGAGCGCGACGACGTCGACCTCGAGCGGGGCCCGGGACTGGTCCACGGCGCGGTCGGCATGGATGCGGCCGAGCGTGCGATAGGGGTCGAGCAGATGCGTGCCCATCCAGGTCAGTGCGCCCAGGCAGACGATGATCAGCAGCGGCGCCGACCAGATCACCAGCTCGAGCTTGGTCGAGTGGTCCCATTCCGGCTCATAGCGAGCGGCCGTGTTGGACTGGCGATAGCGCCAGGCGAACAGCACCGTCAGCGCCATCACGGGGACGACGATCAGGAGCATCAGGACGGTGGAGATGATGACGAGGTCGCGCTGCTGGGCAGCGATATCGCCGGCTGGCGCCAGCACGACGTAGTCGCAGCCGCTGAGCGCAGCAGCCAGAGGTAGTAGCGCCAGGATCTTGAGACGAGACACGGGCCGAGCCTTTGAGAATGAGTTTCTTTTGCGGGGCCAACGGGTAGCTGCGGCGCAACAATCCGGACATTGGACAATTTGTCCAATGTTGCAGTGCGGAATGTTGGGTCAGAGAGGGAAAGATTGCCCGGCGCCCGCCGGGCGGTCGGCTTTGGTTTTCAGGACGTTAAGGGCGCACGAATGGCGACGGCACAGACCCCCGTAATGGCAGACCTCCACACGGGCGAGCACGGCCACGACCAGGCCAGTCCCGGCGAGATCGCCATCGGCGTCATCATCGGCCGCACCTCGGAATTCTTCGACTTCTTCGTCTTCGCGATCGCCTCGGTGATCGTGTTCCCGCGCCTGGTGTTCCCGTTCGCGAGCGAGCTGACCGGCACGCTCTATTCCTTCATGATCTTCGCGCTGGCCTTCATGGCGCGGCCGATCGGCACCGTCATTTTCATGACGGTGGACCGTGCCTACGGCAAGACCGCCAAGCTGATCTCGGCGCTGTTCCTGCTCGGCACCGCCACGGTCGCGCTGGCGTTCCTGCCCGGCTATCACGACATCGGCGTTGCCGCGATCTGGCTGCTGGCGCTGGCGCGCATCGCGCAGGGTCTGGCCTGGGGCGGTGCCTGGGACGGCATGGCCTCGCTGCTGGCGCTGAACGCGCCGCCCTCCAAGCGCGGCTGGTACGCGATGGTGCCGCAGCTCGGGGCTCCGCTCGGGCTGATCGTGGCGAGCGCGCTGTTCGCCTATTTCGCCGGCAATCTCTCGGCCGACGATTTCTTCGACTGGGGCTGGCGCTATCCGTTCTTCGTCGCCTTCGCCATCAACGTCGTGGCGCTGTTCGCGCGCCTGCGCATGGTGACGACGGAGGAATATGCCTCGCTGTTCGAGACCCGCGAGTTGCAGCCCGCGCGCATCTCCGACACCGTCGCGAGCGAAGGCCAGAACATCATGCTGGGAGCGTTCGCGCCGCTGGCGAGCTTTGCGCTGTTCCACATGGTCACGGTGTTTCCGCTGTCCTGGGTGTTCCTGTTCACCCGCGAAAGCCCGGTACGCTTCCTGATCATCGAGATCGTCGCCGCCGTGTTCGGCGTTGGCGCGATCGTGATGTCCGGCATCATCGCCGACCGCGTCGGCCGCAAGTCGCTGCTGATGGGATCGGCGATCGCGATCGCGATCTATAGCGGCTTTGCCCCGCAGTTGCTCGATGCCGGCGCGTTCGGCGAGACCATCTATATGGTGATCGGCTTCATCCTGCTCGGCCTGTCGTTCGGCCAGTCCTCGGGCGCGATCGCCTCGAACTTCAAGCAGGCGTACCGCTACACGGCGTCCGCGCTGACCTCGGACATGGCCTGGCTGTTCGGTGCCGGCTTCGCGCCGCTGGTCGCCTTGCTGCTCGCGACCAATCTCGGCGTCATCGCCTCGGGTGCGTATCTGCTGTCCGGCGCGTTCTGGACCCTGCTGGCGCTCTGGCTCAGCGGCCAGCGCGAGAAGGGCGATATGGATACGGGGCGCTAAGCTCGAGCTGTAGCCACATCACAGGTGCGGTAGGGTGGGCAAAGGCGCCCTTGCGCCGTGCCCACCATCTCTCTCGATCGCCAAAGATGCGTGGGCACGCTTGCGCTTTGCCCACCCTACGGCACCACCCGTTTCGCTAATCCGCCACGATCTTCACGCGATCACGCACCTTCACCTGCGCGGTGCGATCGAGGCCGTTCAGCACGCGGAAGCGTTCGGCGGGATGGTCGACGCCGGCCATGCGGTGGGAGAGCGATTCCACGGTGTCGCCGGGCTGCACGGTGATGACCTTGATACGGAGCGGGCGCGCGGCCTGAATCTCGTCGAGCGTCAGGCGGCGGAACGAATTGACGGTCTCGCGCGCATTGCGTTCGCTCTCGGTCGACTTCTGCCGTGCCGCGAAGATGAAGCGATAGACGTCGCTGCCGAAGCGAAGCGCGTAGACCTTGAACTGCCACTGGTCGCCTTTGGCGGTGGCCGACGCAGCCGGGAAACCGTTGATGGTGATGTCCTCGGTGGACGCCTTCTCGACGCCCTCCATCCAGCCGGAATTGAGGTAGTCGCCGAGCGACTGCTCGGCCGGCACGCGCACCACGTCGAAACGCATCGCCTGTGCGCCGCCCTCGCGCACGCCGATCACCGCCTGCGCGGTGTTGTCGAGCGTGAAATTGTCCGGCGCCTGGAAGGTGAAGCCCAGCTTCGGATGCAGGAAGCGGCGGCCGCGGACGAAACCTTCGCTGGGGTCTTCGCCGTAGACGAGGTTGTCGATCGCAGCGAGATAGCTCTCGCGGTCGCGCTCGGCGCCTTCAGGCGCCGTGTATTGCCGCGCGATGGTCTGCGCGTTCTGCACGCGCTCCGGGGTCGCCGGATGCGAGGAGGTGAAATCCTGCGCGCGCGGATCGAGCGAGCTCTTGCCGGCCTTCAGCTCGGCATTGCGCTCCATCGCGGAGAGGAAGCGCGCAGCACCGTAGGGATCGAAATGCGCCTTGGCGGAAATGCCGACGCCGATGCCGTCGGCCTCGAACTCCTGCTTGCGCGAAAAGCTCGCCATGGTGAGCTTGGTCTTGGCCAGCGCGAGCGCGGTGAGATCGGGGTCGTTGCTCATGTCGGTGACGACGCGGGTGACGATCGCGGCCTGGCGCGCCTGGTCCTCGCGCATCGCGGCATGCTTGGACAGCACGTGCGCCATCTCGTGGCTGAGCACGGAGGACAATTCCGAGGTGTCGCTGGCGAGCGCGAGAAGTCCGCGGGTGACATAGAGCTGGCCGTTCGGCAGCGCGAAGGCGTTCACCGCGCCGGAATTGAGGATGGTGACCTTGTAGCCCTGGTCGGGACGGTCGGACGCTGCGACCAGCCGGTCGACGGTCTTGCTGACGAGCGATTCGAGCCTGGGATCGTCATAGGTGCCGCCGTAGCTCGCCAGGATGCGCTCGTGCTCCTTCTCGGTGGCGGGGGTCTGCGCGACGGCCGGCTTCGGCTTGGGCATCGCAACGGTCGGTGGGGTCGCGGCAGCCTGGAACCGGCCCATGTCGCCGCAGCCGGCGAGAAGCCCGCCCAGCGCAAGGCAAAGCGCGGCCGGCGCCGCCCGCAGGCGGCGGCAATCGCCCAGTCCGTGCCGTTCTAGCACCCCATTCACTTCGATTAACCCGTGCCCGGCCGTTAAGGCCTTACCCCAGTAGGCTCGTTTGCGCCCAGCAATTCAACCTGTCCCAAGAGACGCACATCGATGCGCGGCCCCGTACTTCCCTCGACCCAGCCTCGGACTCGAATACGCTTACTTTCCAATGACTTAAGGGTGATCCCGGCATTTTCGAACGCCGGTAGCGTGCGCTTTGAAATAGTCACGGCAAAGCCACGTGTCCAGTTCCGTCCGAAGTTGAGGTAGGTCATTGCCCCAGCTTGCCGGACCGACAGAACTTTGCCCTCGACCACCATAAAGCGCCCGATCCCCGCCAAAATATCGTCCGGACTTTCCGCGTTTTTTATGGCCGACGGGTCAGCCCAACTGCCCTTTTTTTGGCGCCGTGCCGCTGCTTCCGACGCCATCAGGGCCGCCGCGCAGTCCTTGTCCGTGATTTCGGCCGAGACCAGGGCGTCGCCCTGGGCGAGCAGCATGGCCTGCACGGAGGTGTCGCTCTCGCCGATAAAGACCAGCGCGCCCTGGCGGCCATAGCGGTCGGGCGTGTCGTCGTTGCCGCGGAGTGTCACGTCGCGGCTCGCGAGCAGCGAGGCCAGCGCCTGCTTCGTCGTCGCCGTCGTCTCGATGCCTGCGAGGCGGATCTCGCGGCCATCGTCGAGACGAACGCTGCGCGCATCGACGATCGCGGCGACGCGGCCTTCGCCTCGCGACTCGAACCGGCACGGCGTCGCGAGCGCGGTGCGACTCGCGAGGAGAAGGAATGCGACGATGAGGTGAAACAGTCGCGTCACGTGACCCGGAGAGGTTGCGTTATGGGTCGATCCTAACTCAAACGATGCCAATGACGAAGGGACTCTCGTAGGGTGGGCAAAGCGAAGCATGCCCACGTCTTTGCCGATCGCGCAGGCCGTGGGCACGGCGCGAAGAGCGCGCCTTTGCCCACCCTACGACAGCGAGTGCGGGGCTTTGATGTCATCTCACACGCTCGCAATGACGTGGAAACATGTTTCCGCATCTCACCATTCCGCTTTGCGGAAAACATGCCGCCACCGCAAGACTCGCATGGCGCTCTCGCGCTTGCTGCGCTCTTGCGCATGCGGCATGATTGCGGCAACAGCTTTCGCCAAGAGCAATAACCAAGCCGCCATCAGAGTACGGCGCGATAAGGGAGATCGTTTTCCATGAAGACAATTTTGTCGGGCATTTTTGCCGCCGCGTTTGCCCTCAGTGCGAGCGCCGCCGCGCAGGCCCAGGACAAGCCACCTCTCAAGATCGGCGGCATCCTCGACATGTCGAGCCTCTATGCCGACATCACCGGACCCGGCAGCGAGACCGCGGCCAAGATGGCGGTGGAGGATTTCGGCGGCGAGGTGCTGGGGCGCAAGATCCAGGTGCTGGCGGCCGACCATCAAAACAAGGCCGATCTCTCCGCCAACATCGCCCGCGACATGCTCGACAACCAGGGCGTCGAGATGATCTACGACGTCGCGGCCTCCGCCACCGCGCTTGCGGCAGGCGAGATCGCGAAAGCGCGCAACAAGATCATCATCTTCAACGGTCCGGGTTCAATCCGTCTCACCAACGAGGCCTGCGGTCCCTATACCATCCACTACGTGTTCGACACCTACGGCCAGGCCAACGTGACCGGCCTTGCGGCCGTGAAGTCCGGCCTCGACAGCTGGTACTTCCTCACCGCCGATTACGCCTTCGGCCAGGATCTGGAGAAGGACACCAGTGCCGTCGTCACCAAGACCGGCGGCAAGGTGCTCGGCAGCGTGCGCCATCCGCTCAACACGTCGGATTTCTCGTCGTTCCTGCTTCAGGCGCAGGCTTCGAAAGCCAAGGTGATCGGGCTTGCGAACGCCGGCGGCGACACCGTCAACGCCATCAAGCAGGCGGCGGAGTTCGGGATCATGAAGGGCGGTCAGAAAGTCTCGCCGCTGCTCGTCTTCGTCACCGATATCGACTCGATCGGCCTGGAGACCGCGCAGGGGTTGCTGTTGGCGGAAGCCTTCTATTGGGACATGAACGACGAGACGCGCGCCTTCTCGAAGCGCTTTCAGGAGCGCGTGAAGCGGCCGCCGACCTCGGCGCAGGCCGGCGTCTACTCCTCCGTCACGCACTACCTGAAGGCAGTGAAGGCGGCCGGCACGACCGATGCAGCGACTGTCATGAAGGTGATGAAGGAGACGCCGATCAACGACTTCTTCGCCAAGGGTGGCAAGATCCGCGAGGACGGCCGCATGATCCACGACATGTACCTGTTCGAGGTGAAGAAGCCGTCGGAGTCGAAGGGCCGCTGGGACGACTACAAGCTGCTCGCCACCGTGCCCGGCAGCGAAGCGTTCCAGTCGCTGGAGCAGTCACGCTGCCCGCTGGTGAAGAAGTGACGCGAAGCGTCATCCCGGGGCGCGCGTAACCGCGAACCCGGGATCCATCGGGCCGCAGTGATTGTCGACAAATGGATTCCGGGTTCGCGCTTCGCGCGCCCCCGGAACGACGGAGCAAAACAACAAGGGAGACGCCCTATGAGCAACGACATGGTCCTGCAAAAGCTCGAAGGCGGGCTGCTCACCATCACCATGAACCGTCCGGAGCGGAAGAACGCGCTCAACCCTGAGATGGTGGCCGGGCTGGTCGAAGCGGCACGCCGTGCGGCTGATGATCCCGAGGTGCGCGCGGTGCTGTTCAAGGGGGCCGGCGGCTCGTTCTGCGTCGGCGGCGACGTCAAGTCGATGGCGGCTGGCCGCGCGCCGCTGCCGTTCGAGCAGAAGCTTGCGAATCTGCGCCGCGGCATGGAGGTCTCGCGCATCCTGCACCAGATGCCGAAGCCCGTGGTGGCGCAGCTCGACGGCGCCGCGGCCGGCGCGGGCCTGTCGATGGCGCTGTCCTGCGACCTGCGCATCGCCTCGGAATCCTGCAAGATCACGACAGCCTTCGCCAAGGTCGGCTTCTCCGGCGATTACGGCGGCACCTATTTTCTCACCCAGCTGCTCGGCAGCGCGCGGGCGCGCGAGCTCTATCTGATGTCGCCGGTGCTCACGGCCAAGGAAGCGCATGCAATCGGCATGGTGACCAAGGTCGTGCCCGACGCCGAGATCGATGCCGCCGCGCACGAGGTCGCGCTGTCGCTGGCGCAAGGGCCGTCGATCGCGCTCGGCTTCATCAAGCGCAACATCAACAATGCCGAGCATCTGCCGCTGGAGGACTGCTTCGACGGCGAGGCGATCCATCACACCCGCTGCGGCGACACCGAGGATCACAAGGAGGCCGCAAAGGCCTTCGTCGAGAAGCGCAAGCCGACCTTCAGGGGCGCATGACCATGGCGCCCTATATGCGGTTGCGGCAGATCTGCCTGGTCGCGCCGCAGCTCGCGCCCGTGATCTCCGACATCGCGGAGATCATGGGCCTCGCCGTGTGCTACCGCGACGGCAATGTCGCAAAATACGGCCTGGAGAATGCGCTGCTTCCGGTCGACACGATCATGTTGGAGGTGGTGGCACCCTTCAAGGGCGGTACCACGGCCGGCCGCTTCATCGAGAAGACCGGCGGCCGCGGCGGCTATATGGCGATCTTCTGCTGCAATGATCCCGACGAGCGCGGTCGCAACGCCAATGCGCTTGGCGTGCGCACCGCCAACGTGATCGACCACGCGCCCTATCATGGCGTCCAGCTCCATCCCCGCGACTGCCGTGCTGCCTTCATCGAGTTCAATCACACCGAAGGCAGCGATGATGTTTTGGGGCCATATCCGCCGGCCGGACCGGACTGGCAGAAATTCATCCGCAAGGACGTGACGCAGGTGCTGACCGGCGTGGAGATGCAGAGCCCGGATCCGAAGGGGCTGGCGGAGCATTGGGGGAAGATCATCGGCGTTGCGGCTGAAGGTGCCGAGTTGACGCTCCCCAACGCGACCTTTCGCTTCGTGAAAGGCGCCAGCGAGATCATGAGCGCGCTGGAGTTTCGGGTGGCGGATCGGGCGAGCGTGCTGCATGCCGCGAAGGCGAGGGGGCTTGCGGTGGCGGACAATGAGTTCTTGCTGGGCGGGGTGACGTTCCGCATCAGTTGATCCCTCGACCGTTATCCGTCACCCTGAGGTGCTCGCCTCTTCGGCGAGCCTCGAAGGGCGACGGCCACGGTGGGGCCGTTCATCCTTCGAGGCCTCCGCTGCGCTCCGGCGCCTCAGGATGACGGTGAGAGATGCGGTGCAGCCAACAATAAGAAGGACTCGTCCTATGCCGCATCCGCTCGACAGCTTCTTCGCGCCCGCCAGCATCGCGCTGATCGGCGCCTCGCGCGACCACGAGAAGATCCCGGGGCGGCTGTTGTCGATGCTGCGCAAGAACGAATATCCCGGGAAGATCTACCCGGTGAACCCGAACTACGCCGATATCGACGGGCTCGCCTGCTACAAATCGATTGGCGAGATCGGCGCGCCGATCGACCTTGCCGTCATCATCATCCCGGCCCGCACCGTGTTTCCCGCGCTCGAGCAATGCGCTGCCGCCGGCGTCAGGAACGCCGTGATCATCTCCTCCGGCTTTGCCGAGGAGGGCGGCGACAGCGCGGCGATGCAGGACGCGATCGCCGCGCTGGCAAAGCGCGCCGGCATGCGGATATCCGGGCCGAACGCCGAGGGCTTCTTCAGCCAGGTGCAGCGCGTGGCGGCGACATTCAGTCCGGCCGTCGATGTCAAGCCAGGCGTGGTGCCGCTTGTTGCCAGCAAAAAACGGATCGGCATCGTCGCGCAAAGCGGCGGCATCGGCTTCGCCTATTATCATCGCGCGCGGGCACTCGGAATTGCCATCAGCTATGTCGTCAGCACCGGCAATGAATCCGATCTCGGCGCCGGCGAGTTCCTGGATTACATGGTGCAGGATTCCTCGACCGACGTGATCCTGCTGTTCATCGAGGGCATCCGCGACGTCGACAAATTTCTCGTCGCCGCCCGGCGCGCTGCGGAGATGAAAAAGCCGGTGATCGTGACAAAAGTCGGCCGCTCCGGCGCAGGCCAGCGCGCGGCGGCCTCGCATACCGCGAGCATGGCCGGCTGGTCGGCGGCCTATGACGCGGCGTTCGCGAAATACGGCTTCATCGTCTCCAACGATCTGGACGAAGCGCTGACGATCGCGGCGGTGCTTGCCAGCAATCCGCTGCCGAAGGGCGATCGCGTTGCCGTCGTCACCGTTTCGGGCGGTGCCGGCATCTGGGGCGCCGATGCGGTGGCGCTGCAAGGCTTGCAGGTGCCGGAGCTGTCCGAAAAGGTCCAGGCGGGGATCAAGTCGCTGATGCCGTCCTATGGCACGGCGCGCAACCCGATCGACGTCACCGCGCAAGGCGTCACCTCTGGCGGCTTGCAGAAGAGCGTCGATGTGCTCACTGCCTCCGACGAGGTCGATGCGATCCTGGTGGTGCTGTCGCTGTCGAGCGAGGTGCGCAAGCCCTTCAAGGAGGAGGAGCTGACGCCGGTGCTGTCGGCGCAACGCAAGCCGGTGGTGTTCTATTCCTATACGGTGCCGTCCGACTTCGCCCGCCGCGAGCTCGCCAAATCCGGCGTCGTCGTGCTCTCGGGCCTCACCCATGTCGGCGTCGCGATGCGTCGGCTGGTCGACTACGCCAGTTTCAAGCTGCCGCTACCTGCGGACACAGCGCGGCTGCCGGCGCGCGATCTTTCTGCGCATCTGAAATCGCCGGTTCTGTCCGAGGCCGACAGCAAGTCGTTGCTCCGCACCGCCGGCATTGCGTTGCCGGATGAGGTGCTGGTGAGAGACAAGAGCGAGCTCGACGAAGCCGTCACCCGCGTCGGCTTTCCGCTGGCCATGAAGATTCAGTCGCCTGATATCGCCCATAAGAGCGAAGTTGGCGGCGTGCGCGTCAACATCACCACCAAGGGCGAGGTGTTTCTGGCATTCGAGGCGCTGTTGGACAATGCGCGCCGGCACCGGCCGGAGGCGGATATCCAAGGCGTGCTGGTTGGCCCGATGGCGAAGAAGGGCGTCGAGATCATCGTCGGCACGATGACCGACGAGACGTTCGGTCCCATGGTGATGGTGGGTCTCGGCGGCATCACCACCGAGCTGTTCCGCGACGTCGTCTATCGCCCGGCGCCGGTGAGTGCGGAGGAGGCGGGTGCGATGCTGGCGGGCTTGAAGGCTGCGCCGCTCCTCAATGGGTTTCGTGGAGCGGTGAAGGCGGATGTTGCGGCTTTGTCGCGGTTGATCGCCGACGTTTCAGTGCTCGCCGCGCGGCATGCAAAGGAGATCGCCGAGATCGAGCTCAATCCGGTGCTGGTGCACACCGAGGGGCAGGGCGTGACGATCGTCGATGCGCTGGTGGTGGGGAGGAAGTAGCGAGGCCACAAACAACACTGTCGTCCCGGGGCGCGAAGCGAACCCGGGACCCATAACCACAGGGAGGAGTTTGGCGAAGACTCGTGGTGACGGTATGCGCCCCATAGCTTCTTCCTGTGGTTATGGGTCCCCGCTTTCGCGGGGACGACAGGAGAAATTGCCGAAGCGCCGGCGCGATACGTCGACTATCGCCCCTTGAAATTCGCCGCGCGGCGTTCTTCCGTGGCCTTCACGCCTTCCTTGAAATCCTCCGTCGCGCGCAGCCGGGTCTGCTCGGCGAGCTCGTGGTTGGTCGCGGCCATGACGCGGTCGGCGAGGCCATTGCGCATCGTCGCGCGGGTGGAGAGCAGGCCGAGCGGCGAGCATTCGGCGATCTCGCCGGCGAGCTTCATCGCGGCCGCCTTGACCTGATCCTGCGGCACCAGCTCGTTGGCGAGGCCCCACTTCACGGCTTCTTCGCCGGTGACGCGGCGGCTGGTGTAGAACATCAGCTCGGCGTTGTTCTTGCCGATCAGCTCAGGAAGAGTCGTCGTCAGGCCGAAGCCGGGATGGAAGCCAAGCTTGGTGAAGTTGGCTGAGAAGCGCGCTTCGGGGCAGGTGACGCGGAAGTCCGCCGACACCGCGAGACCCAATCCGCCGCCGATGGCGGCGCCCTGCACGGCGGCGACGATCGGCTTCTTGGCGCGGAAGATGCGCACGGCCTGGATGTAGAGATGGTTGATCGGGCCGAGATTGTCGGCGGGGTCGCCCTTCTTCTCGGCCTCGCGCGCCTCCTGCGCCTGCCGTGCCGGATCCTGGAAATTGGCGCCGGCGCAGAACGCCTTGCCCTGCGCCGAGAGCACCGAGCTGCGGATCTCGATGTCGCGGTCGAATTCGTCGAGCGCATCGGCGATCTGGTTGATCAGCGAGATGTCGAAGAAGTTCAGCGGCGGGCGGCGGATCTCGATGGTGCCGACGTGTCCGACTTTCTCGACGCCGATGTCTTTATAGGTGGTCATGATGATCCTCGAATGATTAGCGCAGGCCCAATCCGCGGGCGATGATGCCGCGCAGCACCTCGGTGGTGCCGCCCTGGATGGTGAGTTTCGGTGCGGTCTTGATGGCGAAGTCGAGCTGTCGCTCCAAGGTCTCGCGGTTGGTCGCGGTCTCCTCGACGAAAGCAGCAAGGTCGCGGACGCGATGCGGGAGCTGCTGCTCCCACACCGTGCCGATGTCCTTGACGATGGACGCCTCGACCACAGGCTCCTTGCCGGCCTGCAGCATGCCGGCGACCGAGACCGACATGCGCCGCATGGTATGGAGCTGCGCCACCAGGCGCCCGATGCCTTCGGCGCTGCGCGTGTCGGGGTTCGGACCGACTGCGCGGACCAGCTCGGTCAGCACGTAATAGGTTTCGAGGAAACGCTCGGGGCCCGAACGCTCATAGGCGAGCTCCGATGTCGCCTGCTTCCAGGCGCCGTCGACCTCGCCGAGCACGTGATCGTCAGGGACGAAGAAGTCGGTGAAGACGACCTCGTTGAACTCGTACTGGCCGGTGATCTGGCCGATCGGGTTCACCTTGATGCCCGGCTGCTTCATCTTGACCAGGAATTGCGTCAGGCCGTGACGGCGGTTTTCCTTGGTCGGCTGTGAGGTCCGGAAGATCGCGATCATGTAGTCGGCGATGTGGGCCGACGAGGTCCAGATCTTGGTGCCGTTGATGAGATAGCCGCCGTCGGTCTTGGTCGCGCGCGTCTTTGCCGCGAACAGGTCGGAGCCGGAATTCGGCTCGCTCATGCCGATCGCAAAGCAGATCTCGCCGCGGCAGATCCGCGGCAGGATGTCCATCTTGATGTGCTCGGGTGCGTATTTCAGCAGCACCGGTCCGCTCTGGCGGTCGGCGACGAAGAAGCGCCGCGTGGGCGCATTCGCGACGCGCATCTCCTCGGTCACCACGTAGCGTTCGAGGAAGGAGCGCTCCTGGCCGCCATATTTTTTCGGCCAGGTCATCCCCAGCCAGCCCTTGGCGCCGACCCGGCGGGAAAATTCCGGCGCGTCGGTGTCTTCGCGATTGGGCTTGTGCGGATCGAAGGTGCCGGCGGCGATTTCTTCGGCGAGGAAAGCGCGCACTTCCTTGCGCAACTGCTCGCACTTCTCGGGCAGGCGGATCGGATCGAAACGGAGGGCAGCGGTCATGTGTTTCTCTCCCTGATCAGCGCGACGCCACGAGCGGCCACAATTCGTCGGCGCCGCGGTTTGCGACCAGCTTGCCGAGCTCGACGGCCCAGTGGCTCTCCGAGCCGAAATCGTCGCGCCAGGCCAGCGCTCGCAGCGAATAGCGGTGCAGGATGTGCTCGAGGGTGAAGCCGATCGCGCCGTGCACCTGATGTGCGATGGCGCCGCCCTTTTCCGCGGCTTCCGCGCAGCGGATCTTTGCCGAGGCGGCTTCGAGATAGACCTCGTCGTCGAAACGCGACGCATTCGCGATGGCGTCGGCGGCCGAGGTCGCAGCCGCAAGGGCGGCGGCGGATTCGCCGGCGAGGCGGGCGAGATTGTGCTGCACGGCCTGGAATTTCGAGATCTTCTTCTCGAAGGCGACGCGCTCGTTGGAATAGCGCACGGAGATGTCGAGCATCGATTCCAGCGCGCCGGCGATCTGCAGGCTGCGCGCAACGCCGCCCATCAGCATCATCGTGGTCTGGTCAAAGCCCTTCGGCGCGGCCTTGCGCGTGACGGGCTGGACCTTGTCGAGCGTCACGGTGTCGCTGTGGTCGTAGCCGACATTGAGGCCGGACTCGATCCGGACCTTGCCGGCATCGACCAGCGCGATCGAGACGCCATCCTTGCCGTGCGCCAGCACCGCAAAATGCTTTGCCACTTTCGCAAAGGGCACGCCGCGGGCGCGGCCGGAGAGCGAACCGTCGGCATCGAGGGTGATGCGATCCTTCGGCGATGCCGGCAGCACCGTCATCTCGCCCTCGGGCGATGCGATCTTCGCTTGCGCCAGCAGCCAGCCCGCCAGCATGGTCTCGGCCAGCGGAACCGCGACGGCGAAACGGCCGGCGGCGTTCAGAAGCGCAAAGCCGTCGGCAAGGCTCGCGCCGGAGCCGCCGAGATCGTCGGGCACCCAGGACAATGGCAGGCCGGCTTCGCTCAGCGCCCGCCACAGCGGCGCCTGCCAGGCATCCTTCTTGTCGTTGTTGATGGTTTGCGGATCGGCGAGATCGGCGAAGATCTTCTCCGCAGTCTCGACGACGATGTTGTCACTCTCCGCCACAGCGTTCCCCGTGTTTTGCCGTTGGCGCGGCCCGCCTCGTGGAGCGAACCGCGCAGGTCTTCTTGCGCCCGATGATCCGAAAAAGCCATGGCCCTGACAAGCGTTGATCGCAGGTCAACCTGCGGCGCGGGCATGGGGCAAGGACCAATAGGAGGCTAATTCCGCTTAGCGGAGTTTGCTTGATTTGCAGGGCGCCGCAAACTCGCTAAACAAGGCCAGCGACTTAAGGCTCGCATCAGAACCAGGGGAAGGAAATCCGGATGGCCAAAGACAGTCTGTGCGCAATCGTGACGGGGTCCGCATCCGGACTTGGCGCAGCAACCGCGGAAATCCTCGCGCGAAGCGGGGCGCGGCTCGTCATCAACTATTCCTCTAGCCAGAAAGAAGCCGAGGCCACCGCGGACGTCTGCCGCAAGGCGGGCTCTCCGGAAGTCCTGGTTGCGCAGGGCGACGTTTCAAAGGACGACGATTGCCGCAAGATCGTTGCGGCGGCCAGCGCCTGGGGCCGGCTCGACATCCTCGTCAACAATGCCGGCACCACCAAGCATGTCGCCCATGCCGATCTCGACGGATTGTCGGCTGAGGATTTCCAGCGCGTGTATGGTGTCAACACCATCGGCCCGTTCCAGATGGTGCGTGCCGCGCGCAGCCTGCTCGAAGCCGGTGCAAAGGCCTCGGAGCGGCCCTCCGCCGTGGTCAACGTGTCCTCGGTCGCCGGCATCAGCGGCGTCGGCTCGTCGATCGCCTACGCCGCGAGCAAGGGCGCGCTCAACACCATGACGCTGTCGCTGTCGCGCGCGCTGGCGCCGCTGATCCGCGTCAACACCGTCTGCCCCGGCTATATCGACACGCCCTGGTTCACCAAGGGCCGCGGCGAAGCCGGCGCCAAGCAGGTGCGCGACAGCGTGGTGGCGAAGGTGCCGCTCAAGGTCGCATCATCAGCCGAGGACATCGCGCAGCTCGTCTGCTTCCTCGCGATGCCGGCCTCCAGCAACATGACCGGCGAGGTCGTGCGCATGGATGCGGGGATGCATCTGATTACGTGAGATCGCGTTCCAATCTCCGCTGTCATCCCCGCCTAGTGCGCAATTGCGCACGGGGCGCGGGGATCCATAACCACAGGGAGAAGTTTGGCGTGACTCCGGTCACTCCGTGTCTTGGCCAAACCACTCCCTGTGGTTGGGTCCCGGATCGGCGCGCGCTTAGGGCGCGCTTGTCCGGGACGACAGCGGAGTTTGTAGCGCTAGATTCGCGCTTCGCCACAGTGACTACCCCTTGATCACACCGCTCGCGACCAGCCGGTGCCAGATGAACAGCACCACCACCGCGCCGAGTGTGGCCATGATAAAGCCGGCGCCCTGGTCTGGGCTGTAATGGCCGATCGCCTGGCCGACGAAGGTCGCGAGAAACGCGCCGGCGATGCCGAGGATGGTGGTGAGGATGAAGCCGCTCGGGTTGTTCGGTCCCGGCGCCAGCCAGCGCGCGATGAGGCCGGCGACGAAGCCGACGACGATGATCCACAACAGGCCGCCCATGCTCATGAGTGTGCTCCCCTTCCCGAAAGCGCGTCGATCAACGTCCGATTAAAGTCTGCCCGAGATCTCGTTCTCGGTCGGCAGCCGTCCGTCGGGGGTCAAATGGTCGACCACCTGTGGCAGATACTGGCTGAGGCCGTTGAGCAACTCGTCGCGCGACAGGCCGCTTTGGGCGGACAGGCTGTCGATCTGGTCGGCGCCGAGTGCGCTCGCAAGATCGCCCGGCGCGATCGGCTTGTTCTGACCCTTGCCGACCCAGGAATTCGCAGCGTCGCCGTGGCCGCCCTGCTGAAGCTGGTTGAGGAGATCGCCGAGGCCGCCGCTGAGCACGGTGCCGGCCGCGCCGCCTGCAAGCAGGCCGCCGAGGCCGCCTTTGAGCAGGCCTCCGAGACCACCAAGACCGCCGCTGTCGGCGGTGTTCGCGTTCACCGGCGGAGGGGCCGGAGTCGGCGACGGCTGCGGCGCCGAACCGGACTGGTTTGCCGTCATGTGCTTGAACGCCTTCCAGGCAAGCAGGCCGAGCAGCGCCATGGTCATCGGCGACATGCCGCCGGAGGATTTCTCGGAGCTGGGTGTAGAGGGGCCGCGCGGGCCGTTCTGCATGCCGTTGAGGACGTCGAGTAGACCCATGGTGCTCTCCTTTGGCGTGTCGTTCGGCGAGCGCTCGCCGCTGACTGCCCCCGGGCCGAAAACATATGGGGCTCTCATGACGGTTACAAGGCGGCTGCGCAGCGATGGGCAGCCGGCCTCGCCTCTGCTATCGAGGGGCGATCGTTCAGGGAGCAAGGCGAGGTGATGACGGATCGACCGATCGTGGTGGCCGGCGCGGGCGCCATCGGCTGTTTCGTCGGCGGCATGCTGGCCGCCAGTGGCCGCCGTGTCGCGCTGCTGGTGCGGCCGCGGGTGAAGACCGAGATCGAGCGGTTCGGCCTGCGATTGACGGATTTCGACGGCTCGGAGACGAAGCTCGGCGCAGGGCAGCTCGCGCTGTCCGAGGACCCCGCGATCTTCCACAGCGCCGGCATCGTGCTGGTCACGGTGAAGAGCGCCGACACCGCCGACGTCGCGGACCAGATCGCGCAGCATGCGCCTGAGGATGCCGTCATCGTTTCGCTGCAGAACGGCATCGGCAATATCGCGGTGCTGCGCGAGCGTCTCGGTGGCCGCCGCGTGCTCGCGGGCATGGTGCCGTTCAACGTGATCGCGATGGGCGAGGGCCGTTTCCACCGCTCGACCTCCGGCGACATCCATGTCGGAGAGAACCCTGAGAACACGGCCGCGGCATTGTCGGTATCCGGCCTCGCCATGCGCGCGAGCCGCGACATTACCGGCGTGCAATGGGGCAAGCTGATCATCAATCTGAACAACGCGCTCAGCGCATTGTCCGACATGCCGCTCGCCGCGCAACTGGCAAACCGCGACTGGCGCAGGCTGTTCGCCGACCAGATGGCCGAAGGGCTGGCCGCGCTGAAGGCCGCCGGCATCGCGCCGCTCTCGGCGACGCCGATCCCGATGAACTGGACGCCGGCCTTGCTGCGGCTGCCCGACATGATCTTCAATGCGATCCTGGGACGGACCATGAAGATCGATCCCGAGGCGCGCTCCTCGATGTGGCAGGATTTGAAACAGGGACGCAAGACCGAGATCGACTATCTCCAGGGCGCCGTCATCGCGCTCGCCGAGCAAAACCATGTCGAGGTGCCGCTGATGCGCCGCATTGTTGCGCTGATCAAGGAGGCCGAAGCTGCCGGCAACGGTCCGCCGCGGCTGACGCCGCAGCAGATTCGCGCAGTGGTTTGAGTGCAAGGAGGGACCGATGAAACGTAGCTTGATGATCGGGCTCGCGCTTGCCGCGCTTTGCGGCGCGTCGACGCTCGCTCTTGCGAGACCGCCGACAGTCGTGAACTCGCCCGGCTATGATAGGCGGTTGCAGGAGAGCAGGTCGCAGTTGGGCAGTTCGCCGACGACTGCGCCGGTGGATGTGCCAACGGTCAAATCGAAGCGCGGCAAGAAGAAGCAACCGAACTGACGTTCCACACCCCGCTGTCGTAGGGTGGGCAAAGCGGAGCGTGCCCACCAACTTCTTTGTCTTGCCAGGGTGGTGGGCACGGCGCTTGCGCGCCTTTGCCCATCCTACAAGTCAGTGCGAGGAGCTTACCCCTTCTTCGCCGGCTTGCTCGGGGTCGGATTGAACAGCTTTTTCAAATCGTTCAAGCTCTCCGACAGCCGCGGCCATTCGCAGGAGAATGAGCCTTTGGTGCACGCGCCCTTCGGGCGCTGACCGACGGTCTGCTGCACCTTTGGCCGCTCGACCGGGACGGGCACGCGCGCGACGTCGGTTCGCAGCGCGACCTGCTGGAGTTGCCGCGCCTGCAGTTCCTGCTGCTCGCGCTGTTGACGGGCGGCGGCCTCGGCCGCTTCGTTGCTGCGGCGCTCTTTGGCGAGATAGGCCGTGTAAGCTGCGTCGATCTTCTTCTGCTCCTCCGGCGTCGGATTGGGGCCGGCGATGTCGAAGGTGCGATCCTGCAGGAAGTCGTAATAGGAATAGCCCCCGCCTGCCTTGCGGCGGCCGGCGAACTTGGCGTTGCAATCGGCAAGCGCGGATGTCTTCTCGGACTTGGTCGCAGCCTTCTCGGCCGCGTCGGCGCATTCCTCGAAATCGACCGGCGCGCGTTTCCACCATTGCGCCTGGGCATGCGCGTGCGTCAGCAGGAAAAATCCTGCCGCGGCAACAAGAACCAGCGCCGCACGACGCAATGCTATCACGGACGACATTCTACGAGAGCATTCCTTGCAAAACTCAACCCGAACTGAGTCGAGCCAGATTTTTGCCTCTTTATCGCCGGCTTGTCACCCATGGAACCCGGGAATTTCATGGCCGGGATGCTGACATTTTGTGCTTGACGTGGCGCGTGAGTCACAGCGCCGCCCCGGCGGGCTGCTACACTTCGCCTTGCGAGCGCCTCACCTGAGGCGGCGCCAAGAAAGACCCCAAGAAACGAAATGGAAACGCCCGATGCTGCTGCCCCTGTCTGACGTGCCGCGCTGGTACGCTGAACGCAAACCACATGGCACGATTGCAATCCGTCACGGGCAGGACACGCTGACATGGGACGAGCTCGAGCGCGGCGCCAACCGGCGCGCGCGGGCGTTCATGGCCAAAGGCGTCAAGCCCGGCGACTTCGTCGCGATCGGATTGCCCAACGGCAATGCGTTTTTCGAGACCTCCTTTGCGGTGTGGAAGTGCGGTGCGACGCCGACCTCGCTGTCATGGCGGCTGCCGCGCGGCGAGGCCGCCGCGGTGCTCGACATCCTCAAGCCGGCGCTGGTGGTCGGCGGCGAGGCTGACTGGAACGCGCCGAACCGCCTGCCTGCGGATTTCGTGCCGGAAGGATTTTCGGACCAGGCGCTGACGCTGCCGGTGGCGCGCTACTGGAAAGCCATGACCTCGGGCGGCTCGACCGGCCGGCCGAAAGTGATCCTCGATCATCAGCCGGCCGTGACCGACACGGTCGCCGCGCCGCCGCTCAACATCCCCTTCGGGGTCTCGCTGCTCAATCCGGGGCCGCTCTACCACAATGCGCCGTTCATCGTGTCGCACTACGCCCTGTTCACCGGCGGCCAGCTCACCGGTCTCGTCAAGTTCGACGCCGAGGAGACATTGCGGCAGATCGAACGCGAGCGCGTGCAATGGGTCAATTTCGTGCCGACCATGATGCACCGGATCTGGGCGCTGCCGGAGCAGGTGCGCAACGCCTACGATCTGTCGAGCCTTCAGACCGTCTTCCACATGGCGGCGCCGATGCCGCCCTGGCTGAAGGAGAACTGGATCGCCTGGCTCGGCCCCGAGCGGATCTGGGAGCTCTATGGCGGCACCGAGCGGCAAGGCTCATGCATCATCTCCGGCACGGAATGGCTGACGCACAAGGGCTCGGTGGGCAAGATCGGCGAGATGGCGCGCTTACGCATTATCGGCGAGGACGGCAACGACGTCGCGCCCGGCGAGACCGGCGAGATCTATTTCCTCAACAATGACGGCAGGGACGCCACCTATCATTATCTCGGCGCCGAGCCGAAGCGCCGCAGCGATGGTTGGGAATCACTCGGTGATATCGGCAGGCTGGATGCGGAAGGCTATCTCTATCTCGGCGACCGCCTCGCCGACATGGTGCTGCGCGGCGGCGCCAACATCTATCCGGCCGAGGTCGAGGCTGCCGTCTCCGAGTCTCCCGGCGTGCGATCCTGCGTCGTGGTGGGACTGCCCGATCCGGAATTGGGCCAGCGCGTGCACGCCATCATCGAGCCGGAGGGCGATGCCGACGGCCAGGCGATCGCCGACGGCATGGCGGAGTTCTTGAAGGACAGGCTCAGCCGCTACAAGCATCCGGAAAGCTTCGAGATCGTCGGCGCCCCGCCGCGCGATGATTCAGGCAAGGTTCGCAGAACACTGTTGCGCGACGAGCGCGCGGCGTGGATGAAGGAAGGGCGCGCCTTCCGGATCATGCCGGCGAAGGCGCGGGCGCACGCCGATTAAGAAGGAAGGATTTTTGGACATGACCATCACGATCGCAGCCAACAGCGTGCCGAAACCGCCGGCCGGGATCATCGAGGGTTTTCGCGGTGCGCCGACCTCGGTCATCTCAGACAATCTCGCCCGGCTGCCCGGCGCGGTCGGGCTAAAGCCCTATCATCGCGGGGCTAAGCTGGTGGGCACCGCCTTCACGGTGCGCACGCGCCCCGGCGACAATCTCGCCATCCACCGCGCGCTCGAGCTGGTCGGTCCCGGCGACGTCATCGTGGTCGATGGCGGTGGTGACGAGACGCGCGCGCTGGTGGGCGAGATCATGAAGAACATCGCGCAATGGCGCAAAGCGGAAGGCTATGTGATCGACGGTGCGATCCGCGATGTCGCGGCCTTCGCGGCCGACGACTTCCCCTGCTACGCCCGTGCGGTGATCCACCGCGGTCCTTACAAGAACGGTCCCGGCGAGATCAACGTGCCTGTCACGATCGGCGGCAGCGTGATTGCGCCTGGCGACATCGTGGTTGGCGACGAGGACGGCGTGGTGTCGTTTCCCGCCGCCGGCGCCGCGGCGCTGCTCGAAGCGGTCCGCGCCCAGGTCGCGCGCGAGGAGGAGACCATGAAGGCGATCCGCGAGGGCCGCTATCAGGGCTCCTATGGCAAGACTTGATCAGGCGGGCTTAAGTCAAGGCAATGGCTGAACTGATCGAGAGCCGACGTCAGCCATTTGCTATTTTCGAAAGTGATTCACGACCTTTGTTTCGGCCAAAGTTCTCTCATGCTTTTTGATGCTGAGGCTACTTTACATGATGAGGAATTACGCGATCGTCCTGCCCAGCTTCCTCCTTCTGTGGATGTCCGGAAGCGACGAGGTCAGCTCGGCGAAAATGCGCGAGGCCACCAACACTCATCCCACGCCGGCGATCGGCACTGTCGCTTTGACGGATGCAGAACGGCGGATGACGGAGGAGACTTATGCAAAGGTAACGGGGCTGTCCCGAGGTGAGGTGGGAAAGCGCTTCGCGGCAAGTGGAGTCCTACGATGTCCCGGCGGAGCCAGCAGCGCTCAAGTCACCGGAGCGCGCGACGTGATCACGACGGTGGCTCACGCGTTTCGGGACGCTTGCAAGCCTCATACGTCACCAGAGAAGTGCATATTCGAATACTATTTGGGAGCGGAGAAGCGGATCATTCCCTTGTCGGCAGCTCTATGGATGGGCACCTGCGTCGATGCTGCACCGAGGCAGGGCAGCGTCGATTGGGCCGTCGCAAGACTTAGATTTCCCGCAGATGTGACGCCGTACGAAATATATGAGCAGCCCGAAACTCTCGTGGAGCTGGAGCGTGTTCTGGCAGTTGTCGGTTATGATATCGAAGCCACAGGAAGGAGGGACAAGGACGGGCCGTTCAACAAGACGATCCAGGAGTGCCAAATCCGCGACGTGAGGGATTGGCAGACATTTGAAACGAACTGCGAGTTCGAGTTCGGGGCATCAGGAAGCGCCCTCTTTCGCCAGTGGGGCCGTCGAATGACTTTGCTTGGCGTCGTTTTCGGGGACTATCACGACGAAGAGTATTGTCCACGAGGCGGCTGCGAGTTCAAGAGCCGGAGATGGTCGAGCTTGTTTGTGACCTTAAGGGGCGAGTTCAAAGACCGGCTCGTGGCCGCCGTACGTCAGTCGGCAGCAAGATGAAACGAAGGGAGAATGACGTGAGTCAGAAGGAAGAATTCCACAATATCGATGATCCCAGCGACGGGCTGTTCCGCGAGCTTGCCGCGGGGGTGACCACGCGCATCTTCTCCGGCGAGCAGGCGATGCTGTCGGTGGTGACATTGGCGCCGCATGCGCAGGGCACGCTGCACCATCATCCCGAGGAGCAATGGGGCGTGCTGCTCGATGGCTCCGCCATCCGCGTCCAGGGCGATGAGGAAATTGCCGTGACGAAGGGCGATTTCTGGCGCACCCCGGGCAATGTGCCGCACACCATGCGCGCCGGCCCCAATGGGGCCCGGGTGCTGGACATCTTCAGTCCGCCTCGGCCAGAATACAAGAAAGCGGGGTCGGGCTTCGGGACGACTTAAGCGCTTCGCGCTTAGGGTATTTTCTTGAGCATGATCTTATCGGAAAACCGCTGCACATTTTTCCGGATCATGCTGTAGCGCCAAAGAGCAAAAGCCGGGCGCCGAAACCAAAAAGGGAGGGGACCATGACGATCACACGACGCACGCTGCTGGCTGCACCGGCCATTCTCGCATTGACGCCGGCGATGGCACAGGCCGGCAAGATCACGCTGGTGGTGCCGTTTCCGCCGGGCGGCTCGACCGATGCGATGGCGCGGCTGCTGCAGGCCAGCCTGCAAACCAAGCTCGGTCGCATCGTCGTGGTCGAGAACAAGTCGGGCGCCGCGGGCGCGCTCGGCGCGGCGCAGGTCGCCAAGAGCCCGGCGGACGGCACCTCGTTCCTGGTGACGTTCGATTCCCATGCTGTGATTCCGTCGATCCTCAACAAGCCGCCGGTCGACGTCGAGCGCGAGCTGATGCCGGTGCTGCTGATCGGCACTGCGCCCTATGTGATCGCCGCCGGCGCCGGCCGCCCCTACAAGAGCTTTGCCGATGTGGTGGCGGCCTGCAAGGCGACCCCGGGCGCGGTGAAATATGCCTCCGTCGGCATCGGCACCCTCGGCCATCTCGCCATGACCGTGCTCGGCAGCAAGGCCGGGGTCGAGATCATGCACGTGCCTTATCGCGGCGGCGGGCCGGCCATGAACGACGTGCTCGGCGGCCATGTCGATCTCATCGCGGGATCGGCCGCGCTGGTCGCCGCCCAGCTTGGCACCAACATGCTGCGTCCGATCCTGCAGCTCGGCCGCGAGCGGCTGCCGGCCTTGGGGGATACGCAGACCGCGATCGAGGCGGGCTTTCCCGATTTCGAGACGCTGGCCTGGTGGGGCATCTTCGCGCCCGCAGGCACGCCGCCCGATATCGTCGCAGCCTTCGCGGCGGCGTCCAAGGAGATACTGAGCGAGCCCGCGACCGCCGCCCAGCTCAAGGACACCCAGCACATGACGCTGCTGCTCCAGGACGGCGCCGCCTTCAAGACCTTCTTCGACAAGCAGGTCGCCACTTGGGGCAAGGTCGTGAAGGACAACAATATCAGGGCGTGAGAGGCCTCTGCCCGGGATTGCCATCCCGGGTCCGGTGCGCTCGCGCGGGCCTGAGCGTCAGAGCATCTTGCCGACGATCTTTGTCATATCCGCTGCCGAAAACGCGCGCAGCGTTTCGGTGCGGACGTTGCCGAGTGCGCTGAGACTCAGGCTGAGCGACATCGCGGCAGCCTCATCTGGAGCCTCGATAACGGTCACAACGTCATATCGTCCCTGCGTCCAGACGATCTCTTTCACAGTCACGCCGAACGTTTTGGCCATCTCCTTGAAGGCGTCTGCCCGCTTCGGCGAGTCCTTGACGTTGCGGACTCCCTGATCCGTGAAGTTCGACAGCACAACATAGGTTACCATGGTCGTCCTCCCTGGTTAGAACTTGAGGAAACCGCGCTGAGCTTGCCACGGCGGCTGAGACAGCGCTACTTGCGCGTTGGAACGTCAGCAGATGCGACTTATTCGGTCAGGACAACGGCCGTGCGAAACTGAGCTCATGGCCGTCGGGGTCGGTGAGATGGAAGTAGCGCTCACCCCATTCCGCATCGCGCGGCGTGGTCGACGGCTGCCACCCGACAGCGCGCGCCTGTGCGTAGGTCTCGTCGACATCGGCCACGTAGAAGATGACGCGGCCCCACCAGGACCAGCGCTTGTCTTCCGGTTGCGCAGTCAGATTGAGATAGCCACTGCCGGCGCGGAAGCTCGTGAATGCGGCGGCTTCGCCACCATACAGGAGCTCGAACCCCAGCGATCGGTAGAAGTGCACGGCGAGCTCCATGTCATGCGTGCCGAGCGTGATGGCGCTGATGCTTTCGATCATGTGAGCTGCTCCGCTGAGGGGGGCCTGGCAGCGATTGTATAGCCGCCCCGTTCAGGTTGACGATGGTCTGGCCCGCCTGACGGCTGGCGAACCGCATTTTGCTCTGCTATGACGGGATCGAACCCGTACCCACGGGTTCCGCGGTCCCGTAGCTCAGCCGGATAGAGCGACGGTTTCCTAAACCGTAGGTCGGAAGTTCGAGTCTTCCCGGGATCGCCAATATCTCAGATACTTGACGTGATTGCGGGCCGCCCCCAGGGGGCTTGCGTGCGCCTTCCCCAATCCTTTGGCTTCGCCCTCGTGTTCGCCCGTCATCCCGCCGCTGACGATGGCAAGGTCATGTCGTCCCGGCTAGCGGAAGGGTAGCGGCGGGGGTATCCTGCTCGCTTTGTAATTGAAGATCTGGACGCCCTGCGCAGCAGCTCGCAGCAATCATTTCCACAGGGCTCGCTCATCATCACTCGCTTCAGGAAGCTCTGGCCGTGATCAAGCAAACGTCAAACAGAAGCGGCGGGATCGAGCCGCGTTCATTTCTGGACGACAACAAGGCGTTCGAGCGCTGGCTGCGTTCCCAATGCACTGTCGTCGAGCCCGACCTCGACGAAAAGCACAAGAAGATGAAAGATGACCCGTTCGTCTTCCTTCGTGCAACTTTCTTCCGCTGGGCCAGGTGTATCGAAGCGCTCTGCCCGGAGTTGAAGGACGCGCCGCGGGTGCCGTCCGTGGGCGACACTCATATCGAGAATTTCGGCACCTGGCGCGACGCGGAGGGACGTCTCGTCTGGGGCGTCAACGATTTCGACGAGGCCGCGAGCATCGCCTATCCCTTCGATCTCGTACGCCTGGCGACGAGCGCGCGGCTGGCGCCAAAGGCCAGGAAAAAGAAGGCGAGAGCCATGACCCATGTCGGCAATGGCGACGCCGCCATGGCGATTCTCGATGGTTACAAGAAGGGTCTCAAGAAGCCGCTGCCCTCGCTACTGGATGAGCAGGCGAGCTGGATGCGCGCTTATGTGGCATGCACCGACGACGAACGTCAGGAGTTTTGGGACGACGTGAAGAACTACCCGCGGGCGAAGCCACCGTCCCCTGTTGCCGCAGCCCTCCGCAAGAAACTACCACCCGGCGCCTCATCCGGTCGCTTCGCGACGCGCGTGGCAGGTGTCGGCAGCCTGGGCCGGCCGCGTTTTCTCGTCATCGCCGACTGGTGCGGCGGCCAGATCGTCAGGGAAGCCAAGGCGCTGGTGCCGTCGGCCTGGGATTGGGCGCATGACCAGCAGGGCAGGCTGCGCTTCCTTGATCTCGCCAAAGCTCCGTATCGAGCTCCCGATCCACACCTCGCGCTCGAACGTCGGAGTGGCTTCGTGATCCGGCGCCTTGCGCCCGACTCCCGCAAGATCAATCTCGGGGATCACGCGAACATGAGCCTGGAGCTCGATCTGCTCAACGTCATGGGCTTCGACATCGGCGCCATTCATGCCGCCAAGGGTGCATCGGAGAGGATCGCCGCAGATCTGAGCAAGCGCGACAATGATTGGCTCCATGCCGCTGCAAAGGCCGCCGCCGCATTCGTCGAGGACGATTTCAGGGCGTGGCGCAGGCACGGTTGACCGGCGAGCGCCGGCCCCGTTCTCGATTGTCCCTGTGCTTTGCTCGATTGGTGCAAGATTTGCTATAGGCCATTTGAGAGGCAGGAAGCGGCTTGGCCCGCGCCCGCCATGCCACGTCCGGAGACAAAAATGACTTTCGACTTGATCCTGCGCGGGGGCCGAGTGATCGACCCCTCCCAGAAGCTCGATGCTGTGATGGATGTCGCCTTTGCCGGTGGCAAGGTGGCGGCGGTCGGGACCGGGCTCAAGGCGGATCCGGGCACGAATGTGCGCGACGCTTCGAAATACATCGTGACGCCGGGGCTGATCGATCTCCACACCCATGTCTATTGGGGCGGCACCTCGCTCGGCATCGATGCCGAGGAATTCTGCCGCCTCTCCGGCGTCACTACCGCGGTCGACACCGGCAGCGCCGGGCCCGGCAATTTCGCCGGCTTCCGCAAGCATGTGATCGAGCCGAGCCAGGTCCGCATCCTCGCTTATTTGCACGTTTCCCATGCCGGCATCTTCGGCTTCTCGCACCGGATCATGGTCGGCGAGAGCGAGGAGCTGCGGCTGATGAACCCGATCGAGGCGGCCAAGGTGGCCGATGCCAACCGCGACCTCATCGTCGGCATCAAGGTCCGTGTCGGCCTGCACTCCTCGGGCACGTCGGGGGCGGTACCGCTCGACATCGCGCTCGAGGTCGCCAACGAGGTCGGCATGCCCTTGATGGCGCATATCGACCATCCGCCGCCGAGCTATGAGGAGGTGCTGGCACGCCTGCGGCCCGGCGACGTGCTGACCCACGCGTTTCGTCCGTTCCCGAACACGCCGGCAACCGCGCAGGGTACGGTGAAGAAGGCGGTGCTGGACGCGCGCGAGCGCGGCGTGCTGTTCGACATCGGCCACGGCAAGGGCTCGTTCGCGTTCAAGACCGCGCGCGCGATGCTCGCGAACGGCTTCTATCCGGATACCATCTCCTCCGACATCCACCAGCTCTGCATCGACGGCCCGGCCTATGACCAGGTCACGACCATGTCGAAATTCCTCTGCATGGGCATGGAGCTATCCGACGTGATCGCGGCCTCGACGGTGAATGCGGCGATGGCGCTGCGCCGCCCCGAGCTCGGCAGCCTCAAGCCCGGCTGCGTCGGCGACGCCACGCTTGTTACGGTCAGGCAGGGCCAGTTCGACTACGAGGACGTCGTCGGCGAGCATTTGATCGGCGACCGCAAGATCGTCTCCGAAGGCGTCGTCATCGGCGGCCGCTGGTGGCATCCGAACTGAGGCGGCGCTCACCGGTCGTGAGCGTCGCCACGGGATTCACCTGTCAGTCGCGTCCCGCCTCCATGATCGCTTTGGCGAGCCGTGCCGGATCGGAGAAGCACAGCTCATGGCTTCCCGGCACTTGCACCAGGCGGAACAGGCCGAGCTTCTCTGACAGCCGCGGATGCCAGGGATGGCTGTGCGGCATCGCGGTGTCCTCGGTGCAGTTGATGTAGGATTTGGCCAGCGGCATTTCGGCTGGATTGGTCTTGAGCGCGATCTTGTCGGTGAAGGTCGCCAGGGGATGCGGATTGAGCACGTCGTAGGCCTTCTGCGCCAGCGCGATATCCGCATCATTGATAAAGGCCTCGCGCCAGACCGGGAAAGGCAAGACCACCGAGCCGTCGCCGCGCTCGGCCGCGATCGCGTCAAACAGCCCGATATAATGCGGCGGCACCATGTCGTTGAGACATTCGCCGTCGTTGGGCACGAAGGCATTCCAATAGATCAGGCGGCGGATCCGCTCGGGAGCCAGGTCGGCAACGCCGGTGATGACCATGCCGCCATAGGAATGGCCGAGCAGGAAGACGTCCTTTAGATTGTTCTCGGCAAGATAATCAGCGATCGACTGGATCGCTTCCTTCAGCCCGGTCGTCTTGGCATCGCCCGGACGGTTGCCTTTGATGGTGGGGGTATGGACCTGATGGCCTGCCGCGCGGATGGGGGCGGCGACAGGCTCGAACTCGGTGCCGGTGTGCCAGGCGCCGTGGACGAGAACGTAGGTGGACATGTTGTGGCTCCTCCCGAGGGTGTGGTTAGATCGGCGCATGATGGTCTTGGCGGGGCAGTGTGGCCGCGCGGCAAACCTGAACCGGTAACGAATTCGTTGCTTGGCTGGGAGTGAACCGGATTGGTCTCGGAGTGAACCGATGCAGCAGATCGAGCGCGCCGTTCCGTCACGCCAATCGGCCTGGGACACCGCGGGCGTCCGGCCAGCGGAGCAATTCGCCTATTATCGCGAGGCGATCTGCCAGGCTTTCATGAATCTGACGCCGGAGCCGACGGCGGCAGCCGGCTTTCCCGCCAGCGTCGAGCACGTCCGTCTCGGCGACGCCGCAATCAACCGCGTCAGCTTTCCCGAACACGTGGTGCGCCGTTCCGCAGCCGACATCGCGGCGTCCGACCGCAGCTGCTTCTATCTCAATCTGAAGCTGGCCGGCCGCTGTCGCATCCTGCAAGGAAATCGCGAGATCAGCCTGTCGCCCGGACAGGTCGGCATCTTCGACAGCGACCAGCAGTTCGCGCTTTTGCACGATCGTGGTCCGCAATTGCGTGTCGCCTCGTTCTGGGTGCCGGCTGAGGCGTTGCGCGAACGGCTGCCCGCTTCGTTCGATGTCGCTGCGGTGCGCGTGTCCGACGATCCCTTCGTCGGCCATCTCATCGTCGAGACGGCGCGCACGCTCAGCGACGGGGCGCTGCGCATGACCGAGGATGAGGGCGTGCTTCTGTTCCGGGCGTTGATCGAGCTGGTTGCCGTGAGCCTGTCACGTCGCAGCCGGGCAGGTGCTGCCGAGTCGGAAAATCTCGCCGATACCACCACGCTGGCCTTGAAACGTGCCATTCACCGGCGGCTCCGCGAGCCCGGGCTTGCAGTTGCCGATGTCGCCGATGCCGTGGGCATCAGCGAGCGCTACGTGCACAAGCTGCTGGCGCGATCGGGCTCCAGCTTCACCGAATACGTCATCGACCATCGGCTCGACGGCGCGGCCAGGGATCTCAGGGATGCTGCGATGGCGGATCGTGCGATCGGCGCCATCGCGTTCGACTGGGGCTTCTCGGACCTGTCGCACTTCACGCGACGCTTCAAGCAACGCTTCGGCTGCCGGCCGCGTGACTGGCGTGCGCAATGAATCGAGCTACAGCGACCTAGCGATCAGCAGCTTCATGATCTCGTTGGTGCCGCCATAGATCTTCTGGATGCGGGAATCGATGAAGATGCGCGAGATCGGGTATTCCTGCATGTAGCCGTAGCCGCCGAACAGCTGGAGGCATTCGTCGGCGGTCTCGACCTGCTTCTCCGAGCACCAGTATTTCGCCATCGACGCCGTGACGGTGTCGAGATCCCCGGCGACCAGGCGCTCGATGCACCAGTCGACGAAGACGCGCGCTATCATGGCTTCGGTCTTGCGCTCGGCGAGCTTGAAGGCGGTGTTCTGGAAATCCATCAACGGCTTGCCGAACGCTTTCCGCTCCTTGGTGTAGTCGGTGGTGAGCTTGACCGCGCGCTCCATCGAGGCGACGGCGCCGACCGCGAGCGCAAGGCGCTCCTGCGGCAATTGCTGCATCAGCTGGACAAAACCCTGGCCTTCCTCCTTGCCGAGCAAATTCTCGGGCGGCACGGTGACGTTGTCGAAGAACAGTTCCGAGGTGTCGGAGGCATGCAGGCCGATCTTGTCGAGGTTGCGCCCGCGCTTATAGCCGTCCGCGCCCGCGGTCTCGACCACGATCAGCGAGATGCCCTTGGCGCCGGCGTCGCCGGTGCGCGCGACCACGATGACGAGATCGGCGGCCTGGCCGTTGGTGATGAACGTCTTCTGGCCGTTGATGACGTAGGAATTGCCCTGCTTCTTCGCCGTGGTCTTGACGGCCTGCAGGTCCGAGCCGGTGCCGGGCTCGGTCATGGCGATGGCGCCGACCATCTCGCCCGAGGCCATCTTCGGCAGCCAGCGCTTCTTCTGCTCCTCCGAGCCGTAATTGAGGATGTAATGCGCGACGATGGCGCTGTGCACGGAGACGCCGGTCGTCATCTCCGGCACCGTGCTTTCGAGATCGTCCAGCACCGCCGCGTCATAGGCGAAGGTGGCGCCCAGGCCGCCATATTCCTCCGGGACGCTCGCCAGCAGCGCGCCCATCTCGCCGAGGCCGCGCCAGGCGAAGCGGTCGACCATCTTCTGCTCGCGCCATTTTTCGGCATGTGGCGCCAGGTCCTTGGCGAGGTATTTCCGGAACTGGTCGCGAAAGACGTCGAGCTCTTCGGTCATCCAGGAGGAGCGGTAGGACATGGTTACCTCGGTTGATGCGCAGTTCCGGCTTGGTAGGCCAGCCGGGCGCGGCAATTATTGTGTTTTCAGGCTGCGCCGGTGACGCTACCAAGGCGGCCGGAAACGCGTCTGTCGGGATGATCGATTGTGGCTGTCAAAACTCAAGAGCTCAAGCTCGACATCGAAAACATCGGCACGGTGTCAGCGATCCTGACGCAGCCTGACGGCGCGAGGGCCTGTTACGTGCTGGCACATGGTGCGGGCGCCGACATGCGGCATGCCTTCATGGCGAAGACCGCAGAAGGACTCGCGGATCGCGGCATCGCGGCGCTCCGCTTCAATTTCCTCTACATGGAAGAGAAGAAGGGGCGCCCCGACCAGCCGGCGGTCGCGCACTCCGCCATCCGCGCGGCGGTGGAGGAGGCGGCACGGCAGTGTCCCGGGGTGCCGCTTGTCGCCGGCGGAAAATCGTTCGGCGGGCGCATGACCTCGCAGGCGCAGTCGAAGGCGCCGCTGCAAGGCGTCAAAGGGCTCGCCTTCCTCGGCTTCCCCCTGCATGCCGCCAAGAAGCCGTCGTCCGAGCGTGCCGAGCACCTCGCGGGGGTCACGATCCCCATGCTGTTCCTGCAGGGCACGCGGGACGGGCTTGCCGATCTCGGCCATCTCAGGCCCGTCGTCACGGCGCTCGGCGCGAAGGCGACTCTGCACGCGGTCGAAGGCGGCGATCATTCCTTCGCGGTGCTGAAGAAGTCCGGCCGGACGAATGAAGAGGCGCTCACAGAAGTGCTCGACACGCTCGCGGCCTGGATTGACGAACTCGCCTGAGCTTCACGCCGCATAAAGCCCCTTGTCGCGCGCCTTCTGGATTGCCAGCGCGGCGATCAGGTCGAGCGTCGGTGTGGACAGGCCGGCGGTGCGCGCGAAGGCGGCGGGCGCCCTCACCAGCACGTCGATCTCCATGGCGCGGCCAAGCTCGTAGTCCTGCAGCAGCGAGGGCTTGTGATTGGGGGCGGGCCCGCTGCGCGTCACGCGCTTGACCTCGGGGATGAAGTGCTGGGCGATGTCGTTGGCCTCGTTCAGCATGCGCGGGATGACCTCCGCAAAGGCGGCATCGTCGCGCACGCCGCGTGCGGTCTGGCCTGTGAGCAGGCACAGCACCGACAGCGACATGTTGGTCAGCAGCTTTGACCAGATCGCCTCGCGGATTTCGGCGACCGGCGGTGATTCCAGCCGCGCGTCGTTGAAGACGCCGCGAAGCCTGGTGATGCGCTCGCAATTGCGGTCGTCGCATTCGCCGATCAAGAGGCGGTTTCGGTCCGGGGTGAGGTTGTGCACCACGCCTGGCGCCGTCACCTCGTTGGAGGAGAAGACGACGCCGCCGATGATCCGCTCCTTCGGGATGCAGCTGCGCAAGCGCCCGCCGGGATCGAGGAAGGAAATGTCCGGCGGCGCCGGATGCCGCGGCGGCAGGCCGATCCCGTACCACCAGGGGATACCGTTCTGGGCAAAGACGATGGCGGTGTCGTCCTGAAGCAGCGGCTTGATGCTGGCGACCAGTCCCGGGAGCGCAGTGGCCTTCAAGGTCGAGATCACGACGTCCTGCGGCCCGAGCTGGGCCGGATCGCCCGAGGCGTTCACCTTGGCGGAGACCTCGGAATCACCGACGCGCAGTTTGAGGCCACCTGCCCGGACCGCCTCCAGATGCGCCCCCCGCATCACGCACGAAACGTCATGACCGGCGCGCGCCAGCCGGACCGCGATGTGGCTGCCGACGGCGCCCGCGCCGAAAATGCAGATGCGCATGATGATTCCGTCCTGTCCCTTGGTGCCACCGGGCGGCAGCATGACACAAGCCGCCATGCGATGGACGCGGCCGCCCCACGCTGGAAAGATATGGATCGGCATGCGTTGCCTCGGCCATAGTGCAGGGCAAACAATGACCGGAGGGATCGCCGATGACTGCCAGCCCCGTGCTGTGGACCCTTGATGAGCGTGGGGTTGCGACCGTCACGTTGAACCGGCCGGAGGTCAACAACGCCTATGACGGCGCGTTGATGGCGGGCGTGCTCGCGGCGATGGACGATCTCGGCAAAAAGCCGAATCTTCGCGTCGTCGTGCTGAGGGGCAACGGCAAGCATTTCCAGGCCGGCGCCGACCTGAAATGGATCAACGGCGTGCGGCCGCAATCGGCAGAGGCGAACGAGGCGGCCTCGCGCGCGACCTTCGAAGCCGTGCAGCGGCTGAACACGCTGCCGATCCCGACGGTCGCTTTGGTGCAAGGCGGCTGCTTCGGCGGCGGCACCGGCGTGATCGCGGCCTGCGACGTCGTGATCGCCGCGGACAATGCCCTGTTCTCGATCACCGAGGTGCGCTGGGGCCTGACCGCCGCGATCATCATCCCGCAGCTTTGCGACGCCATCGGCGTCCGGCAAGTGCGGCGTTACGCGCTGACCGGCGAGCGTTTCGGCGCTGAGGACGCCCGCCGCATCGGCCTCGTCCACGAGGTGGTGCCGCTCGCCGATCTCGAAGCCGCAGGCGCGAAGGTCGTCGAGCAGTTGCTCGCCAACGGGCCGGAGGCGATGGCCGAGACCAAGAAGCTCGCACTGGAGAGCTCGTTCGGCGGCATGGCGGTGGACGATGCCGCCTACACGCGACTCGTGCAGCTGCATTCACTCAAGCGCCAGAGCGCGGAGGCTGCAGAAGGGCTGGCCTCGTTCGCCGAGAAGCGGGCGGGGAATTGGAGTGGTGGCTCATGAAGCCTGCAGGCCTCCGGCCTTCCTTGACTATCGCTTATGTCTGTCGAGGAGCGCGGACCGACCTCCGACCTCTGCTACCTCTGCACTCTCAAAGATACCCTCGGGAGGAAGCTGTTGCCAACCTTCGGCAATGACTTCATCTTCATGTTCCGATCTATACGAGTATTCTTCAGCGAAGGTGAAATGCCCATCGTCGCGCTGTAGTATTGCGATACGCCGTTGCTCCGGTTTCCCCGTAGAGGGAGAGACGATCTCTATCGGGTCCAACACCTTCACCAGCTTCATTTTGTGGTCTCAGCAATCGCCAATATGAAGGAAATGCGGTCCGCTCAGCAGCCGCGGCAGATGTTGTTGATGCTGCGATAGACGGCGTCGTCGTCCTGCCGCATCTGGCGCAGCGTTTCGAGTGTCTGACCGTCATTGGCAGGCGCAACGGGCTTGCGCTTTGCGGCGAGCTCGTCCTCCTGCCGCTTGTAGCAGGCTTCACGCTCGGGTTTGGTTTGAATGAAGCGGCAGTTCTGCTCCAGGGCCGAGGCAGCGGTGGTTGAGATCGCGAGAGCGGTCAGGGCGGGCAAGGCGAATTTCAAGAGTAGCGAATCCATGCGGGCACTTCTGTCAGGTCCGTCATTCCCGGGCAACCGTCTTTTGGCGGGCGTGTAGCCCGGATGAAGCGAAGCGTAATCCGGGGCCGGTGTCCCCGCATTCCGCTGCGCTCCATGCGGGCTACGGCCCTCTCACAAATGATCCGGCCTACAGCGATGGCGCCAGTGACGTTTTCAGCAGCGTCAGCAGCGCCTGCACCGCCGCTGCGTTGCGGCGCCGCTCGGGGATCGCGGCCTTCACCCACAATTCCGGAATCGGGAAGTCGCGCAGCACCGGCTTGAGCGTGCCGTCGCGCAAGGCATCCGCGACGAGGTAATGCGACATCAACGCAATGCCGTTGCCGGCGATCGCGCTGCGCGCCAGCACATGGCCCTCGTTGGAGGACAGCAGCGGACTGACCTGGATGCTGATGCGGCCGCGCGGTCCGTCGAAGATCCATTCCGGGCCGGTGGGCAGAAAGCTGAGGCAGCGATGCTCGACGAGATCGCGCGGATGCTTTGGCGTGCCGTGCTTTTTCAAATAAGCGGGCGAGGCGCAGAGCAGCCGCTTCAGCGCGCAGAGCGGCTCGTCGACCACGCCGCCGAACGAGTGCGGGAAGGCGCCGATGGCGATGTCGAAGCCTTCGGTGACGGGATCGACGGGGCGATCGATCAGCACGATATCGAGCTTCAGCTTCGGGTTCTGGGTCTGGAACGCGCTGAAGGCGTCGGCGAGCCGGACGACGGTCAGCGAGGTCGGTGCCTTGATGCGCAGGTGATCGACGAGATCGTGACCCTTCTCGCCCATGCGTGAGAGCAGGTCGGTCGCATCGGTCACCACGCCGCGGGCGCGATGCACATAGCGCTGTCCGGCCTCGGTCAGTCGCAACTGCCGGGTCGAGCGGTGAAACAGTGCCGTGCCGATCCGCGCCTCGAGCTGCGTGACGCGTTTGGCGACGACGGAGGTCGAGACGCCGAGCTTTCGCGCGGCGGCCGAGAAGCCGGCGGCATCGGCGGTGGCGAGAAAGGCCTGCAGGTTCACGAGGATGTCCATGTCGACCTTTCTCGATTTGCGAAAGCTGATCGCGTATTTTGGTGGATTGTACCTCGGTACGAGCTAATTCATAGTCGCTCCCAAGCAAAGGAATTTGGGAAGGGACGCGCCATGCGGGCCACAATGATCGAAGAACCGGCACGCCAGGTGCCGCTCTATGGCGAATATGAAGTCGTCGTGCTCGGCGGCGGCCCCGCCGGCATCGTCGCCGCGGCCTCAGCGGCGCGCGCCGGGCGAAAGACGCTGCTGGTCGAACGCTACGGCTTTCTCGGCGGCATGGGCACTGCGGCCGGTGTCACAAATTTTTGCGGTCTGCATGGCAATGTCTACGGCCAGGCCCATCGCCTCGTGCAGGGCATGGCTTCCGAGCTGCTGGCGCGGATCGATCGGCTGAACGGCCTCAACACCCCGCATCTGATCCTCGGCAAGGTTTTTGCGCAGGCCTACGACACCGCGGCCTACAAGATCGCGGCCGATCAACTTCTCGCAAGCCACAGGGTGCACATCCTCTTCCACGCGCTCGGCGCCGGCGTCGTGATGGGCGACAACAGCCGCATCGACGCGCTGATGGTCGAGACCAAGGCCGGCCGGCAGGCGGTGCGATCGGAGATTTTCATCGACTGCTCCGGCGATGGTGACCTCGCGGTCTGGGGCGGCGCGCCGTTCGAGATCGGCGACGCGCACGGCCATCCCATGTACCCCTCGATGATGCTCCGTCTCAACGGCATCGACCCCGACAAGGCCGGCGATGCCTGGCGCACCATCCCGCAATTGATGGAAGAGGCCATCGCGGCCGGCACGCACACATTCCCGCGGAAAAGCGCGATCGTGCGGCCGCAGAAATCCGGCATCGAATGGCGGGTGAACTTCACGCAGGTGGCGCGCGAGGACGGCCATGCCATCAACGGCGTCGAGCCTGACGATCTCACCCGCGGTGAGATCGAGGGCCGCAAGCAGGCGCTTGCCGCGTACGAGTTCCTGCGTAGCACCGTGCCGGGCTTTGAAAAATCCTACATCGTCGATTTGCCGCCGCAGCTCGGCATCCGCGAGACCCGTCGCATCAAGGGCGGCTACCAGCTCAGCGGCGAGGACGTGCTCGGCTGCGCCTCGTTCGAGGATTCCATCGGCGTCAATGGCTGGCCGATCGAGGCTCACGTGCCCGGCGATGTCGTCTTCACCTTCCCGCCGATCCCGGAATCGCGCGGCTACAACGAGCTGCCCTACCGCATGCTGGTGCCTGAAGGCGTCGACAACCTCCTGGTCGCCGGCCGCTGCGCCTCCATGACCCATGAGGGCCAGTCCGCGGCGCGGGTCTCCGGTGCCTGTTTCGTGATGGGCGAGGCAGCCGGTTCCGCCGCCGCGCTGGCGCTCTCCGGAAACCGGATCCCGCGCGAAATCCCCATTGAAAAGTTGCAGGAAACGTTGAAACAACAGGGCGCCTTCATCGGACGGGACCAGCCGGTGCCCGAGGGCCTGTAACGGACTGCAAGATAAACGACGGCGGAGGAAACGGGATGATCGGAATTGCGCGGCTCGCGGCAGCCAGTCTTTTGGCGATCATGGCAATGGGCACAGCCCATGCCGAGGATGCGCTGAAGGCCAGGATCGGCGTGCTCCGTCTGTCGTCCTCCGCGCCTGTCTTCATCGCGCAGGACAAGGGCTATTTCCGCGAGGCCGGCCTCGAGGTGGAGCTGAAATTCTTCGACGCGGCGCAGCCGATCGCGGTCGCGACGACCTCGGGCGACGTCGATTTCGGCATCACCGCCTTCACCGCCGGTCTCTACAATCTCGCCGGCAAGGGCGTGCTGAAGGTCATCGGCGGCATGAGCCGCGAGAAAGCCGGCTATCCCCTGATCGGCTATTTCGCCAGCAACAACGCTTACGCAGCCGGATTGAAGACGCCGAAGGACCTCGCGGGTAAACGCGTGGCGATGACGCAGGTCGGCTCCTCCTTCCACTATTCGCTTGGCCTGCTCGCCGACAAATACGGCTTCAAGCTTGCGGACGTGAAGATCGTGCCGCTGCAATCGCTGTCGAATGCGGCGGCCGCGCTGAAAGGCGAGACCGTCGATGCGGCGCTGCTGCCGATCTCGACCGCGCGCAAGCTCACGGATGAAGGCGGCGCGAAATTCCTGGGGTGGGTCGGCGACGAGACGCCGTGGCAGCTGGGTGCGGTGTTCGCCTCGCCGAAGACGCTGACCAACAAGGCACTGGTGACAAAGCTGCTCGGCGCACTCGCCAAGGCCGACCGCGAATATCACGACGTCATCCTCGCCGCGATGAAGGACGGCGTCGCCCCGATCAACGACAAGACCAAGCCGCTGCTGGAGATCATCGCGAAGTACACCAATCTGCCGGTCGAGCAGGTGGTCGGCAATTGCGCCTATATCGATCCCGACGGCAAGCTCGACGTGAAGAACGTCGACAACCAGATCAAATGGCTCCAGGAGCAGGGCTTTGCCGACAAGGGTTTTGACGCGAATGCGATCATCGCGAAGGACTATGTGAAGGCGGATTGATGCCCCGTACTCCCAACTATCCCCGTCACCCTGAGGTGCCCACCTTGCGGCGTGCCGCAAGGTGGGCCTCGAAGGGCGTACGGCCCGGATGCGCCTCGGCCGTTCATCCTTCGAGGCTCTCATCGCGATGCATACGCATCGCAATGCTCGCACCTCAGGATGACGGGTTGAGAGTTGAAGGTTCCCCATGGACCTGATCGCCAACCACATCTCCCACCGCTTCGGCGACCTCGCCGTGCTCGACGACGTCTCCTTCACGGTGAGCGCCGGCGAGGTGGTGGCGATCGTCGGGCCCTCCGGCTGCGGCAAGAGCACGCTGCTGTCCATACTAGGTGGCCTGCTGCAGCCGACCTCCGGCGCGCCCGAGCTGCGCGGCGCGCCGCCAGCGGACAGCCTCAATCCGCTCACCTTCGTGTTCCAGGATTTTGCGCTGCTGCCCTGGGCGAGCGTGGAGGAGAACGTCGAATTCCCTTTGCTGCACACCCAGCTCTCGGCCACGCAGCGCCGCGCGCTGGTCGACGATGCCTTGCGCCGGACGGGCCTGACCGATTTCCGCAAAACCTATCCAAAGCAGCTCTCCGGCGGCATGCGCCAGCGTGTCGGCATCTCGCGCGCGCTGGCGGTGAAGCCCGCGATCCTCTTGATGGACGAGCCGCTGTCGGCGCTGGATTCGCAGACCCGCGAACTCCTGATGGAGGATTTCGTCCGCCTGCTCGCCGATGGCGGCATGGGCGCGGTCTATGTCACCCATAATCTCGAAGAGGCCGCGCGGCTGGCCGATCGCATCGTGGTGCTGTCGCGACGACCGGGGCGCATCCGCGAGGTCGTGACCGTGCCGATGACGCGCAGCGAGCGCGGCGAAGCTGCGGCGCGCGAAAAACTGCTGGCGCTGCAGAACCAGATCTGGTCGCTCATCCGCAACGAAGCCATCGATGCCGAGCGCGAGGTCCAGCATGCTTGATCGCGCGGCGGCTGACACTGCGAAGGATAGCGCGACGCGGCGCGTTCGCTTTCGTGGCGCAGGCTTCGTGCCCGCGTCGAGCCGTTTCGGCGGCTGGATCGCGCTCGCCCTCGTCATCGCGATCTGGCAGGCGGCGGGCAGCACCGGCCTCGTCAATCCCCTGTTTCTGCCTGCGCCGTCGGCGATCGCACGGGCGATCTATCAGCTCGCGATCTCAGGCGCGCTCTGGCAGCATCTGTCGGCCTCGCTGCTGCGCATCGGCGTCGGCTGGCTGTTGGGGACGGCGGCCGGCGTCGCCGTCGGCTTTGCCATCGGCCTGTCGCGGCTGGCGCGCAGCGTCGGCATCACCTTCATCTCGGCGCTGTTCCCGATCCCGAAGATCGCGCTGCTGCCGCTGTTGATCCTGTGGCTCGGCATCGGCGAAGAGCCGAAGATCGCGACCATCGCGCTCGGCGTGTTCTTCTCGACCGCGATCTCGGTCTATAGCGGCGTCGATGCGGTGCCGCGCAACCTCATCCGCATGGCGCAGAGTTTCAACGTTCCCTTCGCCACCATCGTGCGCAAGGTGGTCTGGCCGGGGGCGCTGCCCGCGATCCTCGCCGGCTTCCGCATCACCGCATCAGTGGCGCTGCTCCTCGTCGTCAGCGCCGAGATGATCGGCGCCCAATACGGCATCGGCGCCTTCGTGCTCCAGGCCGGCAATCTGATGCAGACAGATCAGCTGCTCGCGGGCGTGGTCATCCTGTCGGTGTTCGGGTTGGCGGTCGGGAAGGTGATCGGCTGGCTGGAGCTTAGGCTGTTGCACTGGCGGTAGCCACATTCACGGCACCCGTAGGGTGGGCAAAGCGTAAGCGTGCCCACGATCTCTTGATGAGTCGCGAAGGTGCGTGGGCACGGCGCAAGTGCGCCTTTGCCCACCCTACAAGTCCTCGTTTCCGCGCGGAGATACCGTTGGTGGATTACGCCTTCGGCTAATCCACCCTACGAGACCGGCGTGCCTCACGCGTTCCCGCGATCCTCCCTGAACAAATCCAGCTTCTGCTGCACCGGACGATCCGAGAAGCTGAACAGCACGGCATCCTCATCCGCTTCGTGCGTGACCCATTGCCAGCTCGGCACCACGAACAGATCGCGCGGGCCCCATTCGAACACGGCATCGCCGATGCGGCTGCGGCCACGGCCTTCGATCGGACAGAACACGGTGGCATCGGTCGAACGATAGCGCGCGGTGTTAAAACCCTTCGGCAGCAGCTGGATGAACGTGCCGATGGTCGGCATGGCGAAATCGCCGGTCTCGGGGTTGCTGAACTTCAGCTTCAACCCGTGGCAGGCGTCCCACTCCTGGCTCGTCCTGGCTTTCTCCAGCGCCTCGCGCGTGTAGGCATAGGGATAGCTGAAGATCGGCGAGGTCTTCGAGCTCCGCTTGACGTCGACCGGCAGCAGGTTGTGGCCGTAGCGGGCAAAGCTGTCGCCGGCCGGTCTCGTAATCTTCTGCTGGTCTTCCTTGGAGCCTTCGGCAAAGGAGCAGTCGAAGAACTGCACCAGCGGAATGTCGAGGCCATCCAGCCAGAACATCGGCTGATCGGTCTCGTTGGAATGGTCGTGCCAGGTCATCGACGGCGTGATGATGAAGTCGCCGGGCTCCATCGCGGTGCGCTCGCCGTCAACCGCGGTATGCGCACCCTTGCCTTCGAGCACGAAGCGCAGCGCCGACTGGCTGTGCCGGTGCGCCGGCGCGACGTCGCCGGGCACCACCATCTGCACGCCTGCATAGAGCGAGGTCGTGATCTTGGACTGGCCGCGCAGGCCGGGATTCTCCAGCACCAGCACGCGCCGCTCGGCTTCCTTGGCGGTGATCAGCTTGCCGGCCTCCGTCATGTAGTCGCGGATGACGTCGAATTTCCAGAGGTGCGGCCGGCAGGCGCTCTTCGGCTCCGGCGTGATCAGATCGCTCATCACCGTCCACAGCGCGGTGAGATTCTCGCCGTCGATCTTCTTGTAGAACGCCTCGCGTTCCGGCGTCTTGGTCACGGCTTCCATGGCGGCGCTCCCGTTCGTTTGTTGATTGACAGTATACTGACGATCTAGGTAGCGTCAATGTGACGGATAGTGATAAGGCTGTCGTTCCGGGGCACGCGAAGCGTGAACCCAGGACCTCGAGATTCCGGGTTCGATGCCGGCGCATCGCCCCGGAATGACAAAAAGCAGGGAGGGTCCCAATGAAGCTGCACGGCTATTTCCGCTCCAGCGCCGCCTATCGGGTGCGGATCGCGCTGAACCTCAAGGGCCTTGGAGCCGAGCACCTGCCGCATCATTTGCGCAAGGGCGAGCAATGCGCGCCCGCTTATCTCGCCATCAACCCGCAAGGTCTCGTGCCGGCGCTGGAGAACGACGGCGGCGCGGTGCTGACGCAATCGGTCGCGATCATCGAATGGCTCGACGAGACCCATCCCAATCCGCCGCTGCTGCCGAAGGATCCGCTGCGGCGTGCCAAGGTGAGGGCGTTCGCGCTGGCGATCGCCTGCGACACCCATCCGGTGCAGAACCTGAAAGTGCTGGCGCGGCTGCGCGAGCTTGGCTTGCCCGAAGAAAAGGTCCAGGACTGGGCCGCCTGGGTCAACCGCGAAGGGCTGTCGGCTTGCGAGACGCTGATCAAGGACGAGCCCGGCCCGTTCTGCTTCGGCGATGTGCCGACGCTCGCCGATCTCTGCCTGGTGCCGCAGCTCGCCAATGCCCGCCGTTTCGGCGTCGACGTGTCGGCCTATCCGCGCCTGCTCGCGGCAGAGGCGGCCGCGAAGGCGCTCGCCGCGTTTGCCAATGCCGCACCGGAGAAGCAGCCCGATGCCGAGTAAGCCGCCTCCGTCGATCACGATCGACGCGGTCTATGCCGCGCCGGGCTATCTGTTCCGGCGCATGCAGCAGATCGCGGTCTCGATCTTCATGGAGGAGTGCAAGGCGTTCGATCTGACCCCGGTGCAATATGCGGCGCTGATCGCGATCCACACCCATCCCGGCATCGACGCGACGCGGCTATCGGCGGTGATCGCCTTCGACCGCTCCACGCTTGGCAACGTGATCGAGCGTCTCCAGGCCAAGGACTATGTCGAGCGCAAGCCGGCCCCCGAGGACAAGCGGATCAAGCTGCTCTATCTGACCAAATCGGGCGCCGCGATCCTGCGCGAGATCATCCCGGCGGTCGAGCGCGCCCAGGCACGGATGCTGGAGCCGCTGAAGCCAGCCGATCGCAAGACGCTGATGGCGCTTTTGGTGCAGCTCGTCGATCTCAACAACGAGGCCTCACGGGTGCCGCTGCGGGCCGAGGACGCGCTGGAGCATCTCGGGAAGGCGGGGTGAGGAGGGGTGTGAGGCGATGTTCGCGCCCGACACTCAGATCTCGTAGGGTGGGCAAAGGCGCCCTTGCGCCGTGCCCACGATCTCTCTCCAACGATCAGAAGACGTGGGCACGCTCCGCTTTGCCCACCCTACGATTGCTGTGCGTGTGTCACCGTCCTCGCCTCACATCCGCAGCAGCGCCTGCCGATCGATCTTGCCCGTGCCCGTCTTCGGCAGCTCGTCGGTGAAGATCACCTCTCGCGGATATTTGTAAGGAAGCAGCTTGCCCTTCACATAGTCCTGCAGCCGCCGTGTCGTCTCGCCCGGGTTGGCCGCGCGGTTGTTCATCACCACCACCGCCTTCAGCGTCATGCGACGGTCCGGCAGCTCGGTGGCGAACACGGCGCATTCGCGAATATCGGGATGGTCGGCGAGGCACAGCTCGACCTCGAGCGGGTAAACCCATTGGCCCGAGATCTTGATCAGATCGTCGGCGCGGCCGCGGAAGAAGTGGAAGCCGTCGGCGTCGCGGATGAAGCGGTCGCCGGTGTAGATCCACCCCGCCGCGCGGATGGTTTCGGCGGATTTGTCCGGCCGGTTCCAGTACAGCGGCGTGTTGGAATCGCCACGCACCCACAAGATGCCTTCCTCGTTGTCGGCGACATCGCGTCCGTCCTTGTCGCGCAGCGCGACCTCGTAGCCGGGCACGCGCAGGCCTGCGGCCCCTAACTTCTTCTGCTCGGGCCTGTTGGAGAGGTAGATGTGCAGCACCTCGGTCGAGCCGAGGCCTTCGACGATCTCCAGGCCCGTGAGCGTCTTCCAGCCGTTGAAGACCTCCGCCGACAGCACTTCGGCGGCGGAGAGCGACATGCGCAGCGACGAGAAGTTGGTCTGTTGCGCGCCCTCGGCCTTGGTCAGGGACGTGTAGAGCGTCGGCAGGCCGAAGAACAATGTCGGGCTGTACTGCTCGATCGCTGCGAAGATCGCGGCGGGTTTCGGTTGCCCCGGCAGCAGCAGCGTTGCCGCGCCTGCCGAAAACGGGAAGGTGACGGAGTTGCCGAAGCCGTAGGCGAAGAAGATCTTTGGCACCGAGAAGCAGATGTCATCAGGCGTCAGCTTCAGCACGTTCTGCGCAAAGGCGAGCTCGCTATAGGCCATGTCGTGCTGGAGATGCACGATGCCCTTGGGCCGGCCGGTCGAGCCGGACGAGTACATCCAGAACGCCATCTCGTTGCGATGCGTCTCCGCTTCCGCCAGCTCGGCCGGGAATTGCGCGAGCCAGCTTGTCGCCATGACCGCCTTCGGCGCGGCGTGGTCGAGTGCCTCGCCATTGACGACGATCAGCGTGCGCAGCTTTGTGTCCTGGCACGCCTCCGCGTTGAAGCGCGTCGCAAATTCGGCGTCGGCGACCGCGACTTCAGCGCCGGAATCGGCGAGATAGAATTGCAAGAGGTCCGACGGCGTCAGCGTGTTGATCAGGAGCGGCACGAAGCCGGCCCGCACCGCGCCGAAGAACGCGGCCGGGTAGGCCGGGGTGTCGTCGAGGAACAGCAGCACGCGGTCGCCGCGCTTCAGGCCGAGCGAAGCCAGGCCATTGCCCCAGCGGCAGGCTTCCGCGCAGAGCTGGGCATAGGTGCGCGCGCCTGCCGGACCGATCAGCGCGGGCTTGTCGCCACGGCCCTTGGCGAGATTGTCGAACAGGACGCGGCTGGCGTTGTAGAGTGCCGGAACGGCAAAGCCGATCTCACGCGCGCCCTCGCTGTCGGTAGGCACCTGGTCGAAGATCTCGTTGCTCATGCCTCGTCTCCGCCGTTCTTGGCCGCCTCGTAGCGCGCCATGAAGGCCGGCGACATCGCGCGTAGTCGGGAATCGTCGATGCGGCCGGAGCGGGTGATGTAGCTGTAGGCGAAATCCATCAGGTCGAGGTGCATGTGCTGGGCGAAGTGCTCGTACCAGAAGGCGCTCGTGCGGGCCGCGTTGACGAGCTTCTGAACGATGGGCTTGCGCGCGGCCTGGTAGCGATGCAGGGCGGTCGCAAGATGCGCATCCGATTCCAGCGCCTTGACCAGCGCGATGGCGTCCTCGATCGCGAGCCGCGTGCCCGAGCCGATCGAGAAGTGCGCTGAGTGCAGGGCATCGCCGATCAGCACCATGTTCTTGAACGACCAATGCTCGTTCCAGACCCAGGGGAAGTTGCGCCAGACCGATTTGTTGGAGACGAGGCAATGGCCGCCAAGCGTGTCCGCGAACACCTCTTCGCAGACGCCCTTGGACTGCTCGACGTCCTTGTAGGCGAAGCCATAGGCCTGCCAGGTCGCGTGGTCGCATTCGACCAGGAAGGTGCTCATGGCCGGCGAGTAGCGGTAGTGATGGGCGTTGAAGGCACCGCGGTCGGTTTTCACGAAGGTCTGCGACAGCGTGTCGAAGCGCTTCGAGGTGCCGTACCAGACGAACTTGTTGGAGGAGTAGGACAGCGAGGTGCCGAAATCTCCCTCGAAGGCGCGGCGCACCTGCGAGTTCAAGCCGTCGGCAGCGACGATCAAATCATGGCCGTTGAGCTGGTCGATGGCATGAATCTGCGTGTCGAAGCGCGGGGTGACGCCGACGTCGAGCGCGCGCTGCTGCAGGAACCGCAGCAGCTCGAGCCGCCCGATCGAGGAGAAGCCGACCCCGTCGATGGCGACGCTGTCGCCGCCGAGGTTCAGCGTGATGTTCTCCCAGCTCTCCATGTGCGGCGCGATCGCGTCGACCGTCTCGGGGTCGTCGGCACGCAGGAATTCCAGCGCCTGGTCGGAGAACACGACGCCAAAGCCCCAGGTCGCGTCGGCCGGGTTCTGTTCGAACAGGTCGACTTGATCCTCGGGGTGACGCTTCTTCCAGAGATAGGCGAAGTAGAGCCCACCGGGCCCTCCGCCAATCACGGCGATCCGCAACGTCTGCCTCCCTAATTGACAGTATACTTACTATCTAGGGGTAGACTAATGTGCTCCGGCGTCCCGCGCCAGCGGAATTATCGGCCAACGCAGGCGCGCCAAAGCGCATCTTCGGACACAATTTTTACGCGTGTCCGAAACCGTCAGGTCCGAATCATAGCCAAACCGCGCCGGCTTGGCCATCCGCACCGTCAGACGCAGCGCTTCACGTAGACCCCGTTCACCAGCACCCTGGTACAGCGCGCGGCGGGAACCGGCTTGCGGACCACGACGGCCGCGTTCGGCCCGGCGCAGCCGGCGCGATAGACGCCCCGTGCGCACACCACCGCATTGGCGTCGGTGGCCTCGAAGGTCATGGTTGCAGCGAAGGCAAGCAGTGCAGAAGCGACGAGCAGCAATGAACGCATGTGGTCCTCCCGGGCTTGTCGTGATCGAAATCGGATATCTGCAAAAGATTTGTCGTTGCAGGCGTGCGAAAATTCATGCGCACGCCGTTCGTCATTGTCGCGCTTGACGCGTGCGCCGCGTTATCTCGCCGCGAATGGGGCGAGCACGTCCTTGCACGCCGGCGACAGCGAGGCAGCCCTGTTGGAAATGCATTGAATGATGCGGCCGCCTCCGGGCGCGACGCCGGCGCAGAGCGTGCGGATGTCGGCGCCGCAGGCCGACCTCAGGATGAACAGCTCTTCGCGCGGCAGCAACGGACGCAACACGATCACGGCTGGCGCTGCCGCCGGCGCGGCTCCCGCCGCCGGGGCTGCTGCTGCGGGAGCCGCACCCGCGGGCGCCGCCGTTGCGGCAGCGCCACCGCCGGCTGCGGCGCTCACGGCCTTCTCGCAGGCCGGTGAAACTCTGGCCTTGTTCTTTTCAAGGCATTCGAGTGCCGCCGCGCCGCCCGGCGGCACGCTGGCGCACACCTTGGGATAGTCGGCGCGGCACGCGCTCTTGACCGCCGCAACCTGCGCGCTGCTCGGCTGCTTGGTGGCCGCGGCCTTCTGCGCGGGTGCGGCAGCCGGCTTTGCCGCGGGGACGGCATCTGCTTTCGGTGCGGCTGGCGCCGTTTCCGCCTTGGGCGCGGCCTCGGTCTTCGGCGCGGCGGGGGCAGCTTCGGTTTTCGCCGGTTCGACGGCGCGAACCGCGGTCTGGCATCCCGCCGACAGGCTGGACATGTTCTTCGCCAGGCATTGATACGCTTCCACGCCGCCGGGCGTCACGCTCGAGCAATGCGCCATGAAATCCGAACGGCATGCGGAGCGGATGGCGCTCTTCTGGGCCTCGGTCGGTGCTTGCGCGAACGCGCCTGTTGCAGTTGCGAAGAGCGCGGCCGCCAGCAACGCCTTGCGCGTCGATGCCTGTTTCAACGTGTTGAACATCTGGTGATTTCCTGCCCCGTCGGTCACGCCGACGACTTCAAAATGTGATGTAATCGCAATCTTCGCGAGTGACGCCTCGCAAGCAGCATCATTCGCCGCTTTGACGTCACCCGCAAGTCAATTATGCCGGTGCAATTGCGCCGTCAGAGCCTGACCATGCGCTTGCCGCGGTTCTCGCCCGCGAGCAATCCGATCAGCGCCTTCGGCGTGTTCTTGAGGCCATCGATGATGTCCTCCTGCACCTTCAGCTTGCCGGATTTGACCCAGCCCTGGAGCTCGGCGAGCGCGCGCTGGCTCTCCTTCATGTAATCCATCACGATGAAGCCCTGCATGACCAGCCGCTTCACCACGATCAGCCCGGGCACGCCGCGCGGGCCGTGCGCGGAGGGCGCGCCGTCATATTGCGAGATCGCGCCGCAACAGGCGATGCGGCCATAATTGTTCATCTGCGGCAGGCAGGCTTCGAGAATGTCGCCGCCGACATTGTCGAAATAGACGTCGATGCCCTTGGGTGCAGCTGCGCGCAGCGCCTTGAAGACCGCGCCGTCCTTGTAGTCGACGGCGGCATCGAAGCCGAGCTCGGAGGTCAGCCAGCTGCACTTGTCCGCGCCGCCGGCAATGCCGATCACGCGGCATCCTTTGATCTTGGCGATCTGCCCGACGATTGAGCCGACCGAGCCCGCGGCCGCGGAGACCACGACGGTCTCACCCTCTTTGGGCTTGCCGATCTCGAGCAGGCCGAAATAGGCGGTGAGGCCGGCGATGCCGAACACGCTGAGCAGGTGCGTCATCGGCTCGAGCTTCGGCATCTTGGTGAGATGCTTTGCCGGCACCGCGGCAAATTCCTGCCAGCCGGTGTCACCGAACACGATGTCGCCCGCCGCAAGCCCCTCGGCCTTCGAGCTGACGACCTCGGCAATGGCGCCGCCAGCCATCACGCTGTTGGCCTCGACCGCGGAGCGATAGGTCGCGCCGTGCATCCAGGCGCGGTTGGCGGCGTCGAGCGAAATGTATCGCACACGCAGCAAGGCTTCGCCGTCCTTCGGCTCCGGCACTGTGCTCTCCACCATCTTGAAATGTTCGGGGCCGAGCTTGCCGCTGGGTTTTTCGACCAGCAGAATCTGGTGATTGATGTTGCCGCTCATGGCGTTTCCCTCTTTGATTGTCTTGACGATTATTGATGCAGCCGCAGCAAACAAAACGTGCAGGCCGCATGTGTTGTGCGCTGCATGAAGGCTAGATCGCGGCGTTCCATTTCACAACGGGAACATCCTGAAAACGCGATCACACGCAAAGCGTGTTGCGTCGTTGTGATAACTGCGACATCATGAAGCGCCGGTGTACGTGGGGGGTAAGCGATGTCGAACAGGTTCACGCAATACATTCTGGCCGCGATGGTGCTCGGCATCATCATGGGATCGGCAATCTACAACTTCCTGCCCGACACGCGCGCCGACTGGGCGTCCTCGATCAACCTGATCGCCATGATGTTCCTGCGCCTGATCAAGATGATCATCGCGCCGCTGGTGTTCGCGACCCTGGTCGGCGGCATCGCGCATATGGGCTCGGGCTCCAAGCTCGGCCGCATCTTCGCCAAGACCATGGGATGGTTCGTCAGCGCCTCCTTCGTCTCGCTGCTGCTGGGCCTGATCATGGTCAACCTGCTGCAGCCCGGCGCCAACTTCCCCGGCACGCTGCCTGCGGCGGGCCAATCGACCGGCCTGCCGGTCTCGGCCTTCTCGATCGAGAAATTCCTGACCCATCTGATCCCGACCTCGATCGCGGACGCGATGGCGCAGAACGAGATCCTGCAGATCGTGATCTTCGCGGTGTTCTTCTCGGTGGCGATGGGCGCAATGCCCGAGCGCTCCAAACCGATCCTGGCGCTGATCGACGACATCGGCCACATCATGCTGAAGGTGACGAGCTACGTGATGCTGTTCGCGCCGCTCGCGGTGTGGGCCGCCATCACGGCGACGGTCGCCAAGAACGGCCTGCTGGTGCTCTGGAAGCTCGTCGTGTTCATGGGCGGCTTCTATCTCTCGCTGGCGATCCTGTGGACCATTCTGGTCATCGTCGGCTTCATCGTGATCGGCCCGCGCTACAGCCATCTCTTGAAGCTGGTCCGCGAGCCGCTGATGATCGCGTTCTCGACCGCGAGCTCGGAGGCGGCCTATCCGAAGACGCTCGAGGCGCTCAACCGCTTCGGCGCCTCGTCGCGGATCTCGAGCTTCGTGCTGCCGCTCGGCTATTCCTTCAATCTCGACGGCACGATGATGTACTGCACCTTCGCGGCCGTCTTCATCGCGCAGAGCTACCACATCGACATGCCGCTCGGCACCCAGCTCGCGATGCTGGCGACGCTGATGATCACCTCGAAAGGCGTCGCCGGCGTGCCGCGCGCCTCGCTCGTGGTGATCGCCTCGACGCTGGCGCAGTTCAACATTCCCGAGGCGGGCCTGTTGATGATCATGGGCATCGATACCTTCCTCGACATGGGCCGCAGCGCCACCAACGTGATCGGCAATACGCTCGCGACCTCGGTCGTAGCCAAATGGGAAGGCGAGCTCGGGCCCGAGCACGAGCTCGGACCCGGCGACGTCGTGCCCGAGGATATGGTGCCGGGCGAAGTGCCCGCGATGGCCAGCCATGGGTAGGAGCGAACCATGCGCCAGACACTGGCGAGGTCACTGACCTCAGGCGGGTTGTTGCTCGCGGCATCGTTGCTCGCGACCTCCTTGTTCGCGACCTCGGCTCGCGCGCAGATCGGCGGCGAGGGGCTCAGCCCGACGCTGGCGGCCGTCAAGAAAGCGCACACGGTGCGGCTCGGCTATCGCGAGAGCTCGCCGCCGTTCTCCTTCCTCGACCAGTCGGGCCGTCCGATCGGCTACAGCCTCGAGCTCTGCGAGGCCATCGTCGAGGAGATCGGCATCGAGGTCGACGATCCCAATCTGAAGATCGATTACGTCAAGGTCACCTCGGACGACCGCATCGACGCCGTGCTGCAGAACAAGATCGACCTGGAATGCGGCTCGACCACCGCCAATGCCGAGCGCGGCAAGCGCGTCGCCTTCTCGCCCCTGATGTTCGTCGCCGGCACCAAGCTGATGGTGCCGAAGGGAGCGGCAATTTCCGGTGTTGCGGACCTGAAGGGCAGGACCGTCGTGGTGACCAAGGGTACGACGAACGAGCAGGCGATACACGCCGTCGACAAGAAGCTCTCGCTCGGCCTCAACATCGTGACCGCGCCGGATCACGAGCAGTCGTTTCAGATGGTGAACGACGGCAAGGCTGATGCATTCGCGACCGACGACATCCTGCTCTACGGCCTGATCGCGCGCCACAAGGCGCAGGAATATTTTCGGGTAGTCGGGGACTATTTGTCCTATGACCCCTACGGCATCATGTTCAGGAAGGGCGAGCCGCAGCTCTCCGCCGTGGTCGAACGTGCCTTCCGCAAGCTCGGCTCCAACCGCGATCTGGTCCCGCTCTACAACAAATGGTTCACCGCGAGGCTTCCCACCGGCGAACGTCTGAACGTGCCGATCTCGCTGCAGCTGGAAGAGGCGTTCAGGGCGATGGACGATTCGGCGAGCGCAAATAATTAGCGTTCGTTCGTGCCGCAGGCTCGATGCCTTCCCTTCTCCCCTTGTGGGAGAAGGTGGCGCGAAGCGCCGGATGAGGGGTTAGCTCCGCAAATTCAGACGCAGAAGTTTCACTCGCGGAGAGAGACCCCTCACCCGTCTCACCGCTACGCGGTGAGCCACCCTCTCCCACAAGGGGAGAGGGTGCAGCGAGCTCGCGGCTGCTATCTCTGCCCAAACACCCGGTCCAGCGCCGCGTCATACGCCGCTTGCACGAGTTGCGGATGCAGCTTGGCCAGCGCTTCCATCATCACGCCGGAATTGATCTCGAGCACGCTCCACTCGCCATTCACGCGAACCACGTCGATCGACGCAAAGACAATGCCGATGGCACGCGCGGCATCGCTCGCCAGCTTCACGCAGGCGGTGCGAACGTCGCCATCCTCCAGCAGCACCGGCTTTGCGCCGGCATCGAGATTGTGCCGCCAATCCGTGCCGCGCTGCTTGCTGTAGACGACGAGGGGTTCATCTCCGAGCAGCACCACACGGACCTCGTCCTCGATCGCGACATAGGGCGAGATCACGAGCCCGGCGCTCATTGAGAAAACCTCGCCAGCCGCGTGGTCGAGTTCGGCCGCCGTCGCCACCTTGAACACCGAGCGTCCCGATGTCCCCTCGTTCGGCTTCACCACCACGCCTTGCGGATTCTGAGCCAGCAGCACGAGCATCTGCTGGCGCCAATCGGCACCGGCGACGTGCACGCCCAGCTTTGGGTTGAGGAAGAGGTGATGGGAAATGCAGGGAACGCCCGCCAACGCCAGCGCCTCTGATGTCGCCGATTTGTCGTTGGCGAGGCGATGGGCGATGGCGCTGTTGAGACCGATGTCGTAGCCGAAGGCAAAGCGCCGCTCATCGCCCCGGCGCATCGCGATCAGCCAGCCATCGGCACGGACATCGACCGCGATGCCATGGTCCGCGCAATAGCGCCTGATCGCCTGGACGAAGATTCGCTCGTCGCTTGCCGCCATGTGTTTCTGTCGCGTTTCAGACGTTCCTGGCGCCAAAAGCCGCAAAAATGCGGGAAACGGCGCCGAACCGGGGTGAAAGTCAGAGCTATTCTTAATGAAATTCTCGCGAGCGCGATGGAAATTAAGTGCTGCATTCGAACGCTGCAGGGAAAAGAAATTGCCCGCGGCGCGCGCCCGGCAGCAGATTCATTAACAATATGGCCAATTCCGCCGCAAATGCCGGTTTGACCGGCATCAATTGCAGCCGGAACGAGGTTGATTATTGGTCTCAATGGCGTAGATCACACACGCGAAATCCTCCGCCATGGCAATGGTGTCCGCCCCGTTTCAGGGCCGGGCAACGCTTTTGCCCTAAAACCGCAATTATTCGGAATATCGAAAATCATGAGCGCGTTTTACCGAGAGAAGGTTCTTTCCGTCCAGCACTGGACCGACACGTTGTTCAGCTTCCGCGCCACGCGCGATACCGGCTTCCGCTTCCAGAACGGCCAGTTCGCGATGATCGGCCTCGAGATCGACGGCCGTCCGCTGCTGCGCGCCTACAGCATGGCGAGCGCCAACCACGAGGAAGAGCTCGAGTTCTTCTCGATCAAGGTTCAGGACGGCCCGCTGACCTCGCGTCTGCAGAAGATCAAGGAAGGCGACACCATCCTGGTCGGCCGCAAGGCGACCGGCACGCTGATCACCGATAACCTCCTTCCCGGCAAGCGACTGATGCTGCTCTCGACCGGAACGGGCCTCGCGCCGTTCGCGAGCCTGATCAAGGACCCCGAGGTCTATGACCAGTTCGAGTCCATCGTGCTGGTGCACGGCTGCCGCCAGGTCTCCGAGCTCGCCTATGGCGAGAAGCTGGTCGCTTCCTTGCGCGAGGACGAGCTGTTCGGCGAGCTGCTCGCGGAAAAGCTGATCTACTACCCGACCGTGACCCGCGAGCCGTTCAGGAATCGCGGCCGTATCACCGACCTCATCAACTCCGAGCAGATCTTCAACGATATCGGGCAATCGCCCCTCGACATCGCCACCGACCGCATCATGATGTGCGGCAGCCCGGGGATGCTCGAAGAGCTGAAGGTGATGTTCGAAGGCCGCGACTTCATCGAAGGCAGCGGCAACAAGCCCGGCCATTTCGTGATCGAGAAGGCGTTCGTCGAGCGGTAAGCTCTGGTCGCCGTGTTGCCGAACACTTAGCGATCCACTCCGGTGTCGTCCCGGACAAGCGCGCCTAAGCGCGCGCCGATCCGGGACCCATACCCAACAGCCGCGGTTATGCGAAGACTCGGAGTGACGGCTTTTTCACCATGGACCCCTGTGGTTATGGATCCCGGGTCTGCGCTGACGCTTGCCCGGGACGACAGCTCAGTTGTGGTGGCGACTGTTGCCTCCACCAGTCCCCGTTTCCATCCCCCCTGCTGCACCGCAAAAGCCTATCCTCTCGGCTGATTGATTTATCTCGGCCGAATTCGCTAGCCTGAAACAAGGGCCGCGTCATATCCGTATGACAGGCGAGGGCGTATCGTACCGCCTCATGCTGGCGAGAGGATGGGAATCGTGGCCGACGACACCAAGACGCAGGACTCCTCCCGACACTCATCCCACAAACGCCTGCCGCTGGCGGAGGAGGGGATCATGGAGACCCTGCTGCTGCCATTCTCGCCGCGCTACATCGTGCTGACGATCTGCGCGGTCGTCACCGCGCTCCTGATCGGCATCGGCATCGCCGACCGCAAGATCTTCGACATCCTGCTGGTGCCGATCCTGATCTTCGGCGCACTGACGCTGCTCGGCGTCCGCGATCTCCTGCAAAAGAGCCACGCGGTGCTGCGCAACTATCCGATTTCGGCGCATATCCGCTTCCTGCTCGAAGAGATCCGCCCGGAGATGCGGCAATATTTCTTCGAGAGCGAGAAGGACGGCATGCCGTTCTCGCGCGACACCCGCGCGGTGGTCTATCAGCGCGCCAAGATGGAGCTCGACAAGCGTCCGTTCGGCACCCAGGAGGACGTCTACCGCCAGGGCTACGAGTGGATGCATCACTCGGTTTCGCCGAAGGCGCATGCCGCGGAAAAATTCCGCATCAGCATCGGCGGTCCCGACTGCAAGAAGCCCTATTCGGCTTCGGTGTTCAACATTTCCGCGATGAGCTTTGGCGCGCTCAGCCCCAACGCAGTGCGTGCGCTCAATGCCGGCGCCAGGAAGGGCGGCTTTGCGCACGACACCGGCGAGGGTGGTGTCAGCCCCTATCATCGCGAGATGGGCGGCGACATCATCTGGGAGATCGGCTCCGGCTATTTCGGCTGCCGACATCCCGACGGCACCTTCGATCCCGAAGCGTTCGCGCGCGTTGCCGGTGACGACCAGATCAAGATGGTCGAGCTCAAGGTCAGCCAGGGCGCCAAGCCCGGCCACGGCGGCGTGCTGCCGGCGGCAAAGGTCTCGGAGGAGATATCCAAGATCCGCGGCGTCGCGATGGGTGAGGACTGCATCTCGCCGGCCTCGCATCGCGCCTTCTCCACCCCGGCCGGCATGATGCAGTTCATCGCCGAGATGCGCCGCCTGTCCGGCGGCAAGCCGGCCGGCTTCAAGCTGTGCATCGGCCATCCCTGGGAATTCCTGGCGATCTGCAAGGCGATGATTCAGACCGGCATTTATCCTGATTTCATCGTCGTCGACGGCAATGAAGGCGGCACCGGCGCGGCGCCGCTGGAATTCATGGATCATCTGGGCATGCCGATGCGCGAGGGCGTCAATTTCGTCCACAACGCGCTGATCGGCATCAATGCGCGCGACCGCATCAAGATCGGCGCGTCCGGCAAGATCGCCACCGCCTTCGACATGGCGCGCGCGATGGCGATCGGCGCCGACTATTGCAACTCGGCGCGCGGCTTCATGTTCTCGCTCGGCTGCATCCAGTCGCTGAGCTGCCACACCGACCGCTGCCCGACCGGGGTGGCGACGCAGGACCCGACGCGCGCGCGCGCGCTTTACGTGCCGCTCAAGATCGACCGCGTGCACAATTATCACCACGCCACGCTGCATTCGCTGACCGAGCTGATCGCCGCGGCGGGCCTCGAGCATCCGCAGCAGCTGCGCCCGATTCACTTCACCCAGCGCACCTCGACCACCGATGTGAGATCCTTTGCGCAGCTCTATCCGGCGCTGCGCCTTGGCGAGCTGCTCGAAGGCACCGAAGACCCGCGTTTCCGCGACGCCTGGCGGATGGCACAGGCGGAAACGTTCCAGCCGGCGCTGTAAGGCATCGTTCGGCCCGTGGCGAGACCTGCCCGGCCCGCGCACATTCGCCGCGAGCGCAGCTGGCATCTAGGATTTTGTTCAACTTTGGGTGTATATTGTGCCCATGGACGAACGGCGCGACAAGGCAAGACATCGCGTGCTGAAGGCCGGAACGATCGAGTTCGGCGGCGGCGCGATCGACTGCACCGTCCGCAACCTGTCCGATACCGGCGCCGCGCTCGACGTCACCAGCCCGGTCGGCATCCCCGAGCATTTCACCCTGTTCGTCCAAGCCGACGGAACGCACCTGTCGTGCACCGTGATCTGGCGCAAGGAGAAGCGGATCGGCGTGAGGTTCGGGTGACCATGAGCGGGCGCGGGCTATCGCTCAATTTCACCCCGTCTCGACCTCACTCAACCGGCTCGCCAGGATCTTGTCGATCCTTCGCCCGTCGAGATCGACCACCTCGATGTGCCAGCCGCCGAAATCGAAGGCATCGCCGGTATCAGGCAGCACGTTGAACTGTTGCAGCACCAGGCCCGCCACCGTGTTGTAGCGGTGCGGCGGCAATTCGACGCCGAGCAATTCGCCGAATTCGTCGACCGGCATCCAGCCGGAGATCAGCAGCGAATCGTCGGCGCGCCTGACAAAGGCGGGCTCCGGCGGTCCGGCCTCCGAATGGAAGGCCCCGACGATCGATTCGAGGATGTCGGCGGCCGTCACCATGCCTTCGAAGCCGCCATATTCGTCGTAGACGAAACCGACGTGGACCGGCGCGGCTTTCAGGATGGTCAGCACGTCGCGCGCGTCTGCCGACGCCGGGATGCCGGGCGCCTCGCGCACCAGCGCGCGCAGGTCCGGGTTGCGTTCGTTCATATAGGCGATCAGCAGGTCCTTGGCCTGGAGCACGCCGATCGGTTTGTCGCGGTCGCCGTCGGAGACGGGAAAGCGCGAATGCGGGCTCTTGGCGATGATCTCCCGAATGGCCGCCGGATCGTCGTTGAGGTCGATCTCGTCGACCTCCGTGCGCGGCGTCATCACCGCGCCAACCGGCCGGTCGCCGAGCCGCATCACGCCGGCGATCATCTCCCTCTCACCGGGCTCAAGCACGCCCGCGCTCTCGGCCTCGCTGACGAGGTGGTGGATCTCGTCCTCCGAGACCTTCTCCTCGGCCTTGCCGCCGCGTCCGAGCAGCGTGAGGATCAGCCTGCCCGAGAGATCGAGCAGAAAGACCAGCGGCAGCGAGACCTTCGCAAGCACGTGCATGGCGGGCGCGACCCTGACCGCGATGCTTTCGGGGTCGCGCAGCGCCACCTGTTTCGGCACCAGCTCACCGACGATCAGGGTGGCGTAGGTGATCAGCGTCACGACGATGCCGACGCCGACGATGTCGGCAATTCCCGTGGACAGACCGAGCTCGAGCAGCCATTGCGTCAGCCGCTGTCCGAGCGTCGCGCCGGAGAACGCGCCGGAGAGCACGCCGACCAGCGTGATGCCGATCTGCACCGTCGAGAGGAACTTGCCGGGATCGGCTGCCAGTGTCAGCGCCCGCTCGGCGCCGCGCACGCCCTTGGCGGCGAGCAGCGACAGCCGGGCCGGGCGGGACGAGACCACGGCCAGCTCTGACATGGACAAGAGGCCGTTGATGACGATCAGGACGACGACGATGACGAGTTCGACCGAGAGCATTGACGTTCCGAGGTAAATGAGTGTGGCCGAATAGGTCGGCACACGGCTTGATATAGGTATGCGGCGAAGAAATGCCGGCAATTTTGCCGCGTTTGACGCCCCGAGGGAACCGCGCGGCCGCGGGCCTCGATATGCTTTGCGCGAGTTCCCGTGGAACTACGGGGCTGCCGTTGCTTAACGGGCTCTTAGTGGCCGCCCGGCTAGGTTTTCGACATTGCAGAAATGTATTCGGGGGACCCAGGATGCGGATCGGGAAGCTTTTCGCGCTGTCGATGCTGACGGTGACGGTGTTTGCAGTCATCCTCGGCGCCGAGGTGCTGATACCCCAGACGCGCATCTTCACGAACCGCTCCGACGCGATCAAGACCGTCGATGCCTTTGGTGCGACGCTGATGGCCAGCCAGCATGTCGCCAGCCTTCGCGCTCCCTATATCGGTCCGATCTTCCAGGAAGGCGCCGCAACACCGGCACAGCTCGAAGCTGCCACGAAGGCTGCGAAAGCCGCCGAGGCGGGCTTCGAGGCCGCAAGACGCGCCGTCATGGTGCTGGATGACGGCGGCGCGATTGCGGAGAATCTCGACCGTGCCGCGCGGCGGCTGAAGGAGGTCACCAACGCTGCCGATCGCGCGATGGGCGTTCCCCTGGCGGCGCGCGACAGTGCCGCGACAAAGGGCTTCCTCCCCGGTGTTGCCGACGTCATCGGCAACATCGAACCGGTCATGAACCGGCTCGAGGCGAAAGTCATCAACGCCGATTCCTCGCTCGCGGCGCTGTTGAGCCTGGCACGGACGGCCCAGGATCTGCGTGTTGCGGCCGGCAGCCGAGCCGCCACGCTGTCCCCGGCGCTGTCGGCGAGCCGCCCGCTCACGGCGAGCGAATTGTCGCTGATGGATCGCATGCAAGGCCGCGTGGAGGCCGACCGCGAGCGCATCGAGGCAGGCATCGACCAACTCGGAAATCCCTCCCGCATCGCGACCGCGCTGAAGGCGGCAACGGAATCGTATTTTGGAAAAGCTGCGGCTGCCGTCGACAAGGAGATTCCCGCAGCCCGGAGTGACGGCAAGTACAGCAGCAACGCCGACGAACTGGCGAAGGTCATCGTGCCGGCCATCCAGATGTTCTACGGCGTGCGCGATGCCGCATTGGCCGAAGCTTCCGAGCGTGCCTCGGCGTCGCGCGATGGCGCGCTGGCGATGCTCGCGCTCGGCGGTGTCGCCGTGCTGGCGCTGCTGGGGACGCTCGGTGCCGTGACCATGATGCTGCGCAGACGCGTGGTGACGCCGCTCAGCCGGCTCGCGGACGTGATCGGAACGCTTGCTGCCGGACAGCACGAGGTCGAGATCCCCGCGACGGGCCGCAATGACGAGATCGGCCAGGTGGCGGGTTCGCTGCAGCATTTCAAGGATTCACTGCTCGCCAAGAAGGCCGCCGACGAGGCGGCCGCGGTCGAGGCCGACGCGAAGCTGCGGCGCAGCCAGCGCATGGACCAGATCGCGCGCGATTTCGAAGCCATGATCGGCGACGTGATCAACACGGTGTCGTCGGCTTCCTCGGAGCTGGAAGTGTCCGCGGGAACGCTGACGAGCACGGCCGATCAATCGGAAAAGGTCACCGCGACCGTCGCGGCCGCTTCCGAACAGGCCTCCACCAACGTGCAAACCGTTGCCGCGGCGGCCGAGGAGATGGCCTCGTCGGTCGACGAGATCAGCCGGCAGGTGCAGGATTCCGCGCGCATCGCCGGCGAGGCGGTGCAGCAGGCGGGGCGGACCAACGATTATGTCGGCGAGCTCGCCAAGGCCGCGGGGCGGATCGGCGACGTCGTCGAGCTCATCAGCCAGATCGCGGGCCAGACCAATCTTCTGGCTCTCAACGCCACCATCGAGGCGGCGCGCGCCGGCGAGGCTGGGCGCGGCTTTGCGGTGGTCGCCTCCGAGGTCAAGGCGCTGGCCGAGCAGACCGCCAAGGCCACCGGCGAAATCAGCCAGCAGATCACGGGAATCCAGACCGCGACGGAGGACTCCGTCGGCGCCATCAGGTCGATCAGTGACACCATCTCCCGCATGTCCGAGATTGCGTCCGCAATCGCCGCGGCGGTCGAGGAGCAGGGCGCAGCGACACGGGAGATTTCCCGCAACGTGCAGCAGGCCGCGCGCGGCACCCAGCAGGTTTCCGCCAGCATCGTCGACGTGCAGCGCGGCGCGAGCCAGACCGGATCAGCCTCCGCCAACGTGCTCACCTCTGCGCGATCCCTGTCCGGCGAGAGCACGCGCCTCAAGGTCGAGGTCGGAAAATTCCTCGATGCGATCCGGGTGGCTTAGACTGCGTGGTGGGATCAGGGCTAGTTGCCATAACGGAGGTCAGCTCCCTCTCCCGCAAGCGGGAGAGGTGAAACGGCCACCACCTGATTTCGCCGCACTCGCGCCGCCGCTCAGAACTCGCCGTGCAGCCTCCCCGAAAACACCGACACCGGTCCGCGGTCGGCATTGTAGGCGGGGTTGACGATGAGTTGGTAGTCGGCGGTGAGTGTCAGATTCTTGTTCAGCGCGTAAGCGTAGTAGGTTTCGAGGATGCGCTCCTTGCGGTAGTTAAGCGCGCCGTCGCCGATCAGCACGCCGAGGCCGCCGGCGGCGAGGAAGTCCCGGTAGTCCTGCGAAATCGCGTTGATCGCGCCGCCGACGCCGATCACGTCGTCAGGCCGGCCCCATTTCGTGCCCTTGATCGAAAGACCAGCCGACAGGCTGCGGTTGATGTCGGTGAAGGCGAGCGTTTCGCTCTTGCCGTCGTTCCAACTCCAGCGGCTGAACAGTCCGACATCCTCGGTGATCGCCTGCTCGAGGTTGACGACATAGCCGACCTTGATGCGGCCGCGCCGGGTCTGCGCGATGTCGAGATTGAGCGCGGGATTGTTCAGCGTCTCGCGGAAGCTGCCCATATTGGCACTGTCGAGCCAGCCCATGGTCCTGAGCTTGCCGGGTTGGCCGAACAGCGAGAAGCGCGTCTCGAGCTCGATCACGTACTGGCCGCGCTCCCCGACCTTGGTGTCGAAATGATTTGCATTGGGCTCCGCGACCATCAGGAAATAGCCGCCGCGCAGCGCCCATAGCTTCTGATTGAGCTCGGCGGTGACGCCGTAGGTGAGGCCGACCTTGTCGGCGGAATAGTCGAAGGCGCCAGGCGCCCACAGCGACCAGTTCATGAAATCCTTGCGCGTGTCCTTGGCGTAGGCATTGCCGTCGAACACGTCGACCACCGCGAACTTGCCGGCCTGCACGGTGAGGCGGGACACGTCGACCTTCTGGCCGAGTTGCAATTGGCCGCTCGCGAGCTCTTCCTGCTCACCCCCGAAACCGAAGGTCTGGCGCACGAACAGGCGCGAGGTGTTGTAGTGCGGATAGGGGAAGTTCGACTTCTGCGCCTCGCCGTTGGGAAAGCCGGCCGCGCCGACCGTGTCGCTCAATCCAAATCCCTGAAGCAGTTCGGGATTGTAGTAGACCTCGCCGCCGTCCCACAGCCGCGCGTTCAGGAACAGGCTGTTGCTCCAGGTCGCCTTGGCTTGCGGCGACGGCGTGAGCGAGTTCGGTCCGGTGTAGAGCGCGGGGAACGAGGGATAGCCTTGCGGCAGATAGGTGCTCTGGCCGTGGATCTCCCAGCGATCCGATTCGGTGTCGATCAGGGAGCTTTTCGGATTGTAGCTGGGCATGCCCGGCCAATCGACCTTGCGGTTGAGGCCGAGCCTGACCTGCTGGAAGTCCAGCGACGAGGAGCTGTATTGGGCCCCCGTGGAGAAGGCGACATTGGCGCCGTCGAAGCGGCTGTAGAGATATTCGAGCCGTGCGCTCCAATGCGGCGCGAAGCCGTATTCGACACCGGCACCGGCGATCCAGCCGGGCCGCGTGTTCAGGATTTTCGGGACTTCGGCGCCGGAGGCCGGCGCGTCGAAATAGCGCTCGCCCATCCAGGCAAAGCCGCCGGTGGCATAGACGAGCCACGGACCGCTGGTATAGCCGACGCGGCCGCGCAGGCTGGCGGCGTAGTCCCATTGCTGGGTGACGGTGTTGCCGGGCGTCGCCAGGAAGGAGACGATCGAATTCGACGTGATGTAGTTGGGAAACGTGAAATCGCCTTCGACGCCGACCAGCCAGCCGGAATTGAGCCGGTAATTGTAGCCGGCCTGCACGCCGCCGATCATGCCGCTGAAGACGCCGTTATCGTTGATCCCTGTGCCGTCGTTCAGCGCAAAGTGCGATGAGCCGCGGCCGTAGCCGGCATGCGCGCCGATATAGAGGCCGGTCCAGTCATAGACAGCTCTCAGCGCCGGCGCCTTCAGCGGCAGATCGGCCGCACGGCCCACGGCGGGAAAAGAAAGCACGCCCGAGGCAATCGCCGCGGCCGTCCGCAAGTACCTGTAACGGTGACCTCTCAACGTCAAAACGCACGCCCCCAAACGCGAATGGAATCCATCCGCCGCGACATCCCTGCCGATTCGCAGCGGTCCTGTCATCAGTCTTGGTTGCTCGCGTCATCGAGATGATCTCGATTCGACGCGATTTCGTCCCAAGTTCCTGAACTTGCGCGAACCTTATTGCGATTAATTCGCAATAGCAACTGATGAAGATTGCCGCACGCGATGGTTCGCACCGCTGTGTGACGGGACGGCAACAAACTCCCGGCAAAAAAAGAATGACCCGCCCGGGGGGACAACCGGGCGGGTCGGGGGCACGACACGGGGTGGATGAGGCGCCCGTGTCGGACGCAGGATCCACGTAAGATCGGCCTCAGGTACTCATATCAGTAGCAGGTACGAACGCGGCCGACGTACTGGCCGAAAGCGTTGTACTGGGCGACCCAGCCGCAGCGGTGATAGCCGTAGTAATAGGGGTCGTTGTTGGCGGCGATCGCGGAGCCGACGACGGCGGCGGTGGCGATGCCGGCACCGACACCCCAGACCCAACCGGGCTGCTTGGCTTCGGCCGAGGAGGTGGTGGACACGATGCTGCCGGTGACGGCGAGGGTCGCGAGAGCGAGAGCGGCAATCTTGGTCTTGATCGACATGTGAAAACTCCATCCGGGGTTGAGGCGGTCCGTTGTGGCCCGCGTGCCCAGTTTGACGGAGGCTCCCCGTGTCCGGTTCGAATGCGGCAAATCCGCTCCCGGAGGAATGAGTTTTTGTAAATGATTCCAATGGGATGTCGGCTAGCCGAGCGGCCCTTTGGCGAGCCTGTTCACGTCGAAGTTATCGACCTCGCTGAGGAGCTCGCAAAAAGCACGGGCGCCCTGATCGATGAGCTCCTCGCCCTTCGCGGCAACGGCCAATGTCGCATTGCCGACGGCACCGCTGGCGTTGAGATCCTGCGCCTGCCAGGCGAAGGGCGCCGGCCGCTGCGTCGACAGCCAGCGATATTGCTGCTCCAGCGCGATGCTGCTCGCCGGAAAATCCGCGATCGCCTCCTTGCGCACTTGGTCGGGAAAGCGCGCCAGCATGATCGAGGTTTCGACCGCGCCGCCATGAATGCCGTGGCGCACCTCGTCGGCCGGGAACAATGTGTCGGCGCCTGACAGCCGCGACCATGACGTCGTCACCACGAATAGTTTCTGATGCGCGCGCAGATCCTGCGCGATCAGCATCATGGCCGCGCTGTTGCCACCATGGCTTGTGATGATGACGAGCTTCTTCACGCCGCGACGCGCGACGTCCTCGCCGATCCCGGTCCATCGCTTCAGCGCGGTTTCAGTCGGCAGCGTCTGCGTGCCGGGATAGTCGATATGCTCGGTGGAAATCCCGACCGGTTCGACGGGAAGAAAACTGGCCGGAAGGTTGTCGGGCAGAAGCTCGCGCACGCGCGCGAGATAGGCGTCCGCGATCAGCACGTCGGTCTCGAACGGCAAATGCGGGCCGTGCTGCTCGGTCGCCGCCAGCGGCAGCACCGCGATCCAGCGCGACGATTCCGCAGGGGTTGTCTCGGCCCAGCGGATTTCGGTCCAGTCGCGGGATGGCATCATTGAGTTTTCTTTGGAGGTTTCATTGCCCGAATTTGTCACGTAATTTGGGGTATCAGGGGATGCGGGCCCGGCCGGCTCGCGTCCCCTGACGTCATGCGGTTTTATCGCGTTGGCCTGCCACGAGCTAGACGCGATTATGCTGGGAGCGATCGACGGAGTGCCATTATGACCCCCTTTCATCTGCGCAGAGCGTTCATTGCGGGCTTGATGGCTGCTTTCGTCTGCAGCGCCGAGGCGCATGCCGAGACGCTGGACAAGGTCACCTTCGGCACCAACTGGGTCGCCGAGGCCGAGCATGGCGGCTTCTTCCAGGCGGTCGCCGACGGCACCTACAAGAAATACGGGCTAGACGTCACCATCGTTCCCGGCGGTCCCAACGAGAACAATCGGATGCTGCTGATCGCCGGCAAGATCGATTTCTTCATGGCCGCGAACACGCTGATGTCGTTCGACGCGGTCGCCAACAACGTCCCCGTCGTGACCATCGCCGCGATCTTCCAGAAAGATCCGCAGGTGATGCTGACGCAGCCGGATGCCAAGGTCAGCAAGATCGAGGACCTCAAGCCGCTGACGCTGTTCGTCTCCAAGGAGGGCATGACCAGCTATTTCCAGTGGCTGAAGTCCGAATACGGCTTCAACGAGAAGAACGTGCGGCCCTATAATTTCAACCCGCAACCCTTCATCGCCAATCCCAAGAGCGCGATGCAGGGCTATGTCACCTCCGAGCCCTTCGCGGTCGAGAAGGCCGCCGGCTTCAAGCCGAACGTGCTGCTGCTCGCCGATTACGGCTTCAACACCTATTCGACCCTGATCGAGACGCGCCGCGACGTGGTCGAGAAGAAGCCCGATTTGGTGCAGCGTTTCGTCGATGCCTCCATGATCGGCTGGTACAATTACATCTACCGCGACAATTCCGCCGGCAATGCCATGATCAAGAAGCTCAATCCGGAGATGACCGACGACCTGCTCGCTTATTCCGTCGCCAAGATGAAGGAGCATGGCATCGTCGATTCCGGCGACAGCCTGAAGAACGGCATCGGCGCGATGAGCGACGAGCGCTACACCTCCTTCTTCAACAAGATGGTCAAGGCCGGCGTCGTGAAGCCCGAACTCGACTTCCGCAAATCCTACACGCTGCGCTTCGTCAACAAGGGCGTCGGCGTCGAGCTGCGCCCGAGCAAGCCGTAGCGCAAGCTCGATGTCATCAGGCAAAACCTCGTCCGCGGCCGACGCCGGCCTGACGCATCTCGCCGTCAGCCTGCGCAGCGTGACGAAGACCTATGACAATGGCGTCATGGCGCTCGGCCCGTTCGACCTCACAGTCCGCAAGGGCGAGTTCATCTCGCTGCTGGGTCCGTCCGGCTGCGGCAAGTCGACGGTGCTGCGGCTGATCGCGGAGCTCAGCGCGCCGTCGTCAGGCATCGTGCGGGTGGCGCGTCACGAGGGTGAGGTGCTGCCGGGCCACGGCATCGGCTTCGTGTTTCAGGAGCCGACCCTGATGCCCTGGACCAGTGTGCGCGAGAATGTGCGGCTGCCGCTGAGGCTGGCCGGCGTGCCGAAGGCCGAGGCGCGCGGGCGTGCCGACGCGGCGCTGGCCAGCGTCGGGCTCGCCGATTTCGCCGATGCCTTTCCGCGCGAGCTCTCCGGCGGCATGAAGATGCGGGTGTCGCTGGCGCGCGCGCTGGTCACCGATCCGGATATCCTGCTGATGGACGAGCCGTTCGCCGCGCTCGACGAGATCACGCGCTTCCGCCTCAACAATGATCTGCTCGCGCTGTGGCGCAGCCTCGGCAAGACCGTCATCTTCGTCACCCATTCGGTGTTCGAATCCGTCTATCTGTCGCAGCGCGTGGTGGTGATGACGGCGCGGCCCGGCCGCATCCAGGCCGATATCCGCATCGAGACGGTCGAGCCGCGCGGCGAGGCGTTTCGCACCTCCGCGGCCTATTCCGATTATTGCCGGAAGGTGTCGGCGGCGCTGGCGCCATCCTATTCGGGGCAGTCGACGCTATGAACGCGCAGGCCCCCGTCACCGCAAAACCGCGAGGCGCGCAACGCGCGATGCGCTTTGGGCTTCCCGTCATCGTGCTTACGGTCGGCATCCTCGCCTGGGAACTCATGGTCCGCATCAAGGACATCCCGCCTTACGTGCTGCCGGCGCCCTCCGTCATCGTCCTGACGCTCATCAAGGACTGGGCGGTGCTGTCACAATCGCTTGCCACCACGCTTCTGACCACGCTCGAAGGCTTTGCCGCGGCCAGCATCGGCGGCATCGCGCTGGCGCTGTTGTTCAACCAGTCGAAATGGGTGGAATACTCGCTATTTCCCTATGCGATCGTCCTCCAGGTCACTCCGGTGATCGCGATTGCGCCGCTGCTCCTGATCTACCTGGAGCAGCAAACCGCAGTCGTCGTCTGCGCCTTCATTGTCGCCTTCTTCCCGGTGCTGTCCAACACCACGCTCGGGCTGAATTCGGTCGATCGCAACCTTGCCGGCCTGTTCCAGCTCTATGGCGCCTCAAAGCCGCAGACGCTGCGCTTTCTCAAGCTGCCCGCGGCGCTGCCCTACATCCTCGGCGGCCTGCGCATCGCAGGCGGCCTGTCGCTGATCGGCGCGGTCGTGGCCGAGATCGCGGCCGGAACAGCGGGCGCCGGCTCCGGGCTTGCCTACAGGATCGCGGAATCAGGCTATCGATTGAATATACCCCGCATGTTCGCAGCGCTGCTTTTGTTGTCGCTTGCCGGGATTGTCATCTATGGGGTGCTGGCGCTAGTTTCGCACCTCGTTTTACGGCGCTGGCATGAGAGCGCGCTTGGAAAGGAAAACTGATGGCTGCCGGTTCGATTTCGTCCGAAAAGATCGACCTTCTGATCTATGGGCCGGTGCGGCCGATCCTCGAGAACGGGTTTTCCGACCATTTCGTCGTGCACAAGGCCGAGACGCACGGCGACCTCGAACGGCTGACGCCGGCGATCCGCGAAAAGATCCGCGGCGTCGCCGTGACCTATCACACCGTCCGTGCCGACAAGGGTTCGCTGTCGCAGCTGCCCAAGATCGAGATGGTGGCAAGCTTCGGCGTCGGCTACGACCACGTCGATGCCAAATACGCGGCCGAGCACGGCATCATCGTCACCAACACGCCCGACGTGCTGACCGAGGAGGTCGCCGACGTCGCGATGGGCCTGCTGATCTCCACCTTGCGCGAATTCATCAAGGCCGACCGCTACGTGCGCTCCGGGCTCTGGCAGACGCAGAACTATCCGCTCAGCGTCGGTTCGCTGCGCGATCGCAAGGTCGGCATCGTCGGCATGGGCCGGATCGGGCAGGCCATCGCGCGCCGGCTCGATGCCTCGCTGGTGCCGGTGGTCTATCACTCGCGAAACCCGTCCAAGGACGTCTCCTACAAGCACTACCCTGATCTGATCGAGATGGCGAAGGCGGTGGACACCTTGATGGTGATCGTGCCCGGCGGCGCCTCGACCAACAAGATGATCAATGCCGAGGTGCTCAAGGCGCTCGGCCCGCGCGGCGTGCTGGTCAACGTCGCACGCGGCTCGGTGGTCGACGAGCCGGCGCTTGTGCAGGCGCTCAAGTCGGGCACCATCCTGGCCGCCGGCCTTGACGTGTTCGCGGCGGAGCCGACTGTGCCGGACGAGCTCAAGACCATGCAGAACGTCGTGCTGCTGCCGCATATCGGCTCGGCCTCGGTGGTGACGCGCAACGCGATGGACCAGCTCGTGGTCGACAACCTCAAGTCATGGTTCTCAGGCAAAGCGCCGCTGACGCCGGTTGCCGAAACGCCGTTCAAGGGGCGCTGATGCGAAGTCTTCGGGTTCGGACATTTGCGATCGCGGCTTGCCTTGCCGCGATCGGCACTGCGCATGCGCAGGATGCAACGAGCCTGAAGAAGTCGATGCCCGGGCAGTGGGAGCTCTCGACCACCGAACGCAGCAAGACCTGCGTCGTCACGATGAAGGGCGACGTCGCGGGGCAGGGCTTCAAGCTCGAGCTGGAGCCGGCCTGCAAGGCGGCACTGCCCTTCACCAAGGACATCGTCGCCTGGAGCGTCAGGGGCCTCGACATCGTCCGCCTGCAGGATGCGACCGGTGAAGCCGTGATCGACTTCACCGAGGTCGAGGCCGGCATCTTCGAGGGCCTGCGCCAGGGCGAGGGCGTCTACATCCTGCAGGATCTCGCCGCGGCCCGCTCGATGGCCAAGTCGATGGACCAGATGATCGGCGACTGGTCGATGGTGCGCGGCAACGGCCAGCCGGTCTGCGGGCTGACGCTGACCAACACCGAAGCCGGCCAGGACAATTTCCAGGTCTTCCTCAAGCCGAAATGCGAGGCGGCCATCGCGCAGTTCAACCCGACGCAATGGCGGCTGGAGCGCGGCCAGATCATCCTGATGTCGAAATCGGGCAACGTCTGGCAGTTCGAGGCCGACGACAACGCGCAATGGCGGCGCGTCCCCGATACCGCCGATCCCCTGATCATGCTGCGTCAATAGGCGGCCCGACATTCGTTGCCGCCGAATGACGCCACGCGAAGGCGGAACCTGCAGACCGGGCATCTCGTTGACGGAAGAGGTGATTTCGTTGGGAGATCCGGCATGGCCAAGCGCGTCCTCGCGATCGGCATCGAACCCGGCAGTGCCGACTACAGCGCATTCCCGCAGCTCACGCCGGAGCTCGTGCGAACCTACATCGAGGCGCAGCTGTTGCGTCTGCGCGATCTCGGCTTCGAGGTCACGAGCTGCCTGATCGATCTCGACGCCACCGCGGAAGCCAGCGTCACGGCGGCACTGCGCGACGAGCGCTTCGACTGTGTCGTGATCGGCGCCGGCCTGCGCGAGCCGAAGGAGCGCCTCGTGCTGTTCGAGAAGGTGCTCAACCTCGTCCACCGCCTCGCGCCTGACGCTGCGATCTGCTTCAACACCACGCCCGCCGATACCGTCGAGGCCGTGCAGCGCTGGGTCGAACCGTAATCTTCGGCCTGGAGGCAAGTGCGCCGCCGGCTGGGCGGCCGCCACGTCTTTTCTGTGGCCTGCATGACATGGTGCATGATACGGTCGCTGCAATCCAGCGTAGAGCATAAATTCCGTTCGGGCCCTTCGATGTTCAGAGCCGTCGTCGTCATTGTCCTCGCCTTTGCCCTGTCCGGCTGCGATGCCTTTGGCGCGCTGAAAGACGGAATGCAGCACGCACGGGCCGTGGAGGGCGATCTCGAGCAATCGACCGGCGTCAGGCCGCAGGTCGGTTTCAACTGGCGCAATGGCCGCCTCGCATCGGTGACGGTCATGTTTCCGGGCCTTTATCAGACCAAGCCGTTGGGCGACCTCGCCGGCCTCGTGCGCGAGACGGTGACCAGGGAATTCAAGCAGGCACCGGACGCGATCGTGCTCTCGTTTGCCCTGGGCAAGGGTCCTTCGGCCTGAGGCCCCGCGCTGGCTGCGACAATTGGTCTGGTCCGGTGCCGTCCCGAGCGCTATGACTGGCGGCATCAACCGGGAGGATTCGGGATGCTTCGAGCTGTTGGAATGGCGGTGTGTCTGACGGTTGCGATGGCGGTGCCGGTGCATGAGGCCACCGCCCAGGATGCCATCGGCGGCGCGATCATCGGCGGCGTCGGCGGGGCGATCCTCGGTGGCGCGCTCGGCGGAGGCCGCGGTGCTGCCATCGGTGCCGTCGTCGGCGCCGGCACGGGCGCCGCGATCGCCTCCGAAGGCGAGCGCCGCCGCTCGGGCTACTACGCCTATCAGCGCGGCTGCTACATGCAGAGGCCGGACGGCTACTACGTCCGGGTCGATCACAGGTATTGCTACTGAGCGATCATCGCGTTCTTGGCGAGCGGCCGCAACGCGCATCGCGACGGACGGTATCTCGCCCTAGATCAACCGCATCCCGCGCAGGCTGGCATGTCCGCTCTTGCCGACGATGATGTGATCGTGCACGGCAATCCCGAGCGGCTTGGCGATGTCGATGATCGCCTTCGTCATCTGGATATCCGCCTGCGAGGGCGAGGGATCGCCTGAGGGATGGTTGTGCACCAGGATCAGCGCGGTCGCCGATAATTCCAGCGCACGCTTGATCACTTCGCGCGGATAGACCGGGGTGTGGTCGACGGTGCCGGTCTGCTGCACCTCGTCGGCGATGAGCTGGTTGCGCTTGTCGAGGAACAGCAGGCGAAACTGCTCCTTGTCGGCAAAGGCCATGCTGGAGCGGCAATAATCGATCACCTCGTTCCAGGACGACAGCGCGTTGCGGCTGTTGACCTCGCCCTTGCTCACGCGGCTCGCGGCAGCCGCGATCAATTTGAGCTGGTTGATCGCGGCCTCGCCGATGCCGTCAACCTCGCGCAAGCGCGTCACCGGCGCGTGCACGACCTCGGCGAACGAGCCAAAGGTCTTGATCAGCGTTTTGGCGAGCGGCTTGGTGTCGCGCCGCGGCAGCGCCGGAAACAGCGCCATCTCCAGGAGTTCGTAATCGCTCAGCGCATCCGCGCCGGCATTGTAGAAGCGCTCGCGCAGCCGCTCGCGATGGCCGAGATAATGCGGCGCGTCCTCAGGTTTGCTCTTGTCGTGGTCCGGCTTGGCGGGCATCGGCCGCCAGCATCGCCGGGGGCTAGCGCTTTTGCAACCGTCAATTGCGTCGGCGAGTTCGGTTGATGCCTAAGGGTGACCCTGAAGGATCACCCGATCTGCTTCTCGCCGTGCCGCTCCGACAGCGTGAAAATCTCGACGCCATCAGCGGTGACGCCGACGGAGTGCTCGAACTGTGCCGACAGCGATCGGTCGCGGGTGACGGCAGTCCAGCCGTCGGAGAGAATCTTCACATGCGGCTTGCCGAGATTGATCATCGGCTCGATGGTGAAGAACATGCCAGGCTTGAGCTGCACGCCTTCGCCGGGCCGGCCGATATGGATGATGTTCGGCTCGTCGTGGAACATGCGGCCCAGACCGTGGCCGCAGAAATCGCGCACCACGCTCATGCCCTGCGGCTCGACGAAGCTCTGGATGGCGTGGCCGATGTCGCCGGTGGTGGCGCCGGGCTTCACCGCGGCGATGCCGCGCATCATCGCTTCATAGGTCACCTCGATCAGCCGCTCGGCCTTGCGGGCGATCGGGCCGACCGCATACATCCGGCTGGAATCGCCATACCAGCCGTCGACAATGAAGGTGACGTCGATGTTGACGATGTCGCCTTCCTTCAGTGGACGGTCACCGGGCATGCCGTGGCAGACCACATGGTTGAGCGAGGTGCAGGTCGAGTAGCGATAGCCGCGATACATCAGCGTCGCCGGATAGGCATTGTTGCTGAAGGCGAAGTCGCGGACGAATTCGTCGATGCGCTCGGTCGGCACGCCGGGCCCGACGATGTCGGTGAGCTCGTCGAGGCACTTCGCCACCAGCGCGCCCGCCTTGCGCATGCCGGCAAAGGCGCTCGGCCCATGCAGCTTGATCTGTCCGGTCTTGCGCAGGGAGGTATCGGAGGCTTCGACGTAGCTCATGCGGGCGCAATCTTCTGAGGTGGGCTCGATATCGGCGGAAAGTCTTGATTTCAGGCCCCAATTTAATGATTGCGGGCCTTCGCGCAAGCCAAGGCAGCGCGTTTTCGAGCGACGTGGCTACCGGTTCGTGTGAAGAAAACGCGTCAAAACAAGGATCTTGCCGCCTCTTGCGCCCGAAAGCGGGCCTAATTCGGGACTTCTACGGTGGTTTCCACCGGCAGCGCGCCGCCGCGGATGCGAATTTCGCGGACGGGGTAGGGAACCCGGATGCCCTCGCGCTTGAAGGCGTCCCACAGTGCCAGCATCACGTCGCTCTTGACGTTGTCCATGCCGTCGGGGTCCGCGATCCAGAAGGTCAGCGAGAACTTCATCCCGGCTTCCGCGAACTCGGTCAGGATGGAGTTCGGCGGCTTGCCCTTCGTCGCGCGCGGATGGGCCGCTGCGGTCTCGGCGGCGAGCTTGGTGACCAGGCGGGGGTCGGCGTCGTAATTGGTGCCGAAGGCGATCTTCACCAGCGTGTTCTTGTCGGTATAGGTCCAGTTGACGACCTTTTGCGTCACCAGATCCTCGTTGGGCACCAGGAACTCGCGGCCGTCGCCGGCGGCGACGGAAATGTAACGCGTCTTCATCGCGCTGATGCGGCCGGTATTGTCGCCGATGGTGACGAGGTCGCCGGGCTTCACCGATTTGTCGGCAAGCAGGATGATGCCCGAGATGAAGTTGGCGACGATCTTTTGCAGGCCGATACCGATGCCGACGCCGACCGCGCCGGAGAACACCGCAAGCGCCGACAGGTCGATGCCGACCGCGCCTAGCGCAATGACGATTGCGACGGCAAGAAGCCCGATGCGGATGATCTTGACCAGCAGCACCTGCACCGACGGCGTCAGATCGGTGGTTGCGTTGATCCGGCTCTCGGCGAAATTGCTCGCGATGTTGGTGAGCCACAGCGCGATCAGCAGGAGCGCGCCGGCCTTGAGGACCAGCAGCGGGGTCAGCCTAAGGCCGCCGAGCACGATCGCGTAGGAATCGAGCAGGTCGACCGTCGTATCGAGCTGGCCGAGGATCGAGAGCGCGGCGAGAAGCCACGCCGTGATCGACACCAGGCGGACGATGAAGGCATTGCGCAGCACCGAGGTCACCAGCCGGATCACGAGCCAGGCGAAGCCCAGCTTGGCGGCGACCATCAGCAGATAGGAGCGGCTCGGCCAGGTCGCGTGATACATCACCACGCGCGAGATGATCACGAGCAAGGTGAACACCGCCGTCGAGGCGCTGGAGACCATCACCCGGGCGAAGTGCCGAAGCGGCAGCGGCCAGCGCATCGTCAGCGCGGTCATGTCGACCCGGTTGCGCACGCCGGTCTCCGCGGCATAAGCGATGCCGGCCGCGGCCAGGATGAGGCCGAATTGCAGGTAGAACCAGGGCGAGGAGATTTCCGCCCCGACGCTGCGCGCGGTGGTCTGCACGAACTCCATGAAGTCCTTGAGGTCCATGTCCATCGGTCTCGTCGGCAAGCGGGGAGGAATTGATTCGAGGGAGCCGCAGAATCCCACAAAGAGCGCGGCCGGGCCATCGATACACCGTGAAGTGAAGTGCGTTAAGGCCGTAAAATGCGGGCAGATTGCCGCGAGCGGGAGAAATGGGTTGGCGTGCCGCTGCGGCGACGATAGAGATGCTGAAGCAGAATGATTGTTGGACGAATAGGGTACCGGCAAGCGCGCTCTTCGCCTCTCCCCGCTTGCGGGGAGAGGCCGGATCGCATCGTCAGATGCGATCCGGGTGAGGGGGACTCTCCGCGAGTCCATCTGTCACCGCCCCCGCGGAGAGCCCCCCTCACCCCAACCCTCTCCCCGCAAGCGGGGCGAGGGGGCGCACTGCCGGTGCCTGCCTAGCCCTTTATTGCGTCCATTCCGGAGTAACCCGCAGCACCGCATGGCCTCTCTCGACTCCGTCAGCATCGCCATATTGCTCGGCTCCGTCCTCGTGATGGCCGGTATCCTGTCGAGCCTGCTTGCGCTGCGCTTCGGAGCGCCCTTGCTGCTCGTCTTCCTTGTGATCGGCATGCTCGCGGGCGATTCCGGCCCCGGCGGGCTCCAGTTCGACGACGTCCGCACCACCTATCTGGTCGGTTCGGTGGCGCTGGCCCTGATCCTGTTCGACGGTGGCCTGCGAACGCGCTTTGCCAGCATCCGCACCGTGCTCGCGCCGTCCGTTGTGCTCGCGACCGTCGGCGTGCTCTTGACCGCGCTGATCACGGCGCCGTTCGCCAAATACGCGCTCGACCTCAATTGGACGGAGTCGCTGCTGGTCGGCGCGGTGGTCGCCTCGACCGACGCCGCCGCCGTCTTCCTGCTGGTGCACACCCAGGGCCTGCGCCTGCGCCCGCGCGTCGGCGCGACGCTGGAGGCCGAATCCGGCACCAACGATCCTTTCGCGATCTTCCTCACTTTGATGCTGGTCGAATACATCTCGCTGGGATCGAGCTCCGCAAGCCATGTGGCGATGGAGTTCATCCAGGAGGCGGTGCTGGGCGCCGTCGTAGGCGTCTTCGGCGGACGGCTCGTCGTCATCGCGCTCAACAAGGTCGCGCTGCCGCAGGGTCTGCACGCGCCGTTCGTGACGACCGCGGCGCTCGTGATCTTCGGCGGCTCGCAGATCATGCACGCCTCCGGCTTCCTCGCGGTCTATCTGGCCGGCATCATCATCGGCAACCGGCCGACCCGCGCGCACAATTCGGTGGTGGCATTCCTCGATGCCGCAACCTGGCTGGCGCAGATCGTGATGTTCGTGCTGCTCGGCCTGCTGGTCTCGCCGAGCCGGTTAGGGGCCAGCGTGCTGCCGGCGGTCGGGGTTGCCTTCGTGCTGATGCTGGTGGCGCGGCCGATCGCGGTGTTCGTGTGCCTGGCGCCGTTCCGCTTCAACTGGCGCGAAAAGATCTTCATCGCGTGGACCGGCCTGCGCGGCGCCGTCGCGATCTTCCTGGCCTCGATCCCGATGCTGGTCGGCCTGTCCAAGGCCTATCTCTATTTCGACGTCGCCTTCGTCGTCGTCATCATCTCGCTGCTCTTGCAAGGCTGGACGCTGGCACCCGCCGCGCGCAAGCTGCATGTCGCGCTGCCGCGCGCCGAGCGCGGTCCACGCCGTGTCGAGCTGGATCTGCCCGGCCAGCTCGAGCAACAGCTGGTCGGCTATCCGGTGCGGCCCAAGAGCCTGTATTTCCGCCGCGGCCTGATCCCGTCCTGGTCCAAGCCGACGCTGGTGATTCGCAACGAGAACATTCTGACGCCGCTAGAGGCCGACCCCATCGCGCCCGGCGACTACATCTACCTGCTGGCGCCGCCGGAAAAGGCCGAATCGCTCGACCGCTTCTTCGTCGACATGCAGCCGAGCTCGGCGCCCGATCCGCATCTGCTCGGCGACTTCATGGTCTCCGGTGAGCACACGCTGGCCGAGCTCGCCGGGATCTACGGCGTCAAGGTCGGCGAGGACGAGAGCAAGCTGACGCTGGCCGATTATTTCGACGTCCATCTCGACCGCGCCCCGAAAGAGGGCGCCGAGCTCCCGCTCGACGAGCTCGTGCTGGTCGCGCGCAGCATCTCCGGCGGCCGCGTCAATGTCGTCGGCCTGCGCCTGCCGGAAGAAGACGAGACGCCACCGCCGCTGACGCGGGCGCAGGCGCTGCGAAAGAAGCTCGCGGATGTGTGGACCTCGGTGGCGGGAGTTTAGCGGGGCTCGACCTTCGCTTTTCGAATGACAGTTCGTAGCCCGGATGGAGCGCAGCGTAATCCGGGGCCGCTGTATCGGTACGGAAGAGTCCCGGATTGCGCTGCGCTCCATCCGGGCTACGGCCTCACGCCAGCACCTTCACTCCGCCAAAACTCGTCACCCGCCCCTGCTTCAGCATCACGATCTGCGTCGCGAGCTGGCGCAGCTCGGCGGCGTCGTGGCTGACATAGACCATCGGCACGTTCGCCTCGTCGCGCAGCCGCACCAGATAGGGCAGGATCTCGAGCTTGCGGCCCTCGTCGAGCGCGCCGAGCGGTTCGTCGAGCAGCAGCAGGCGCGGTTTTGCCAGCAGCGCGCGTCCGAGCGCGACGCGCTGGCGCTCGCCGCCGGAGAGCTTCCCGGGACGGCGGCCCTGCAGGTTACCGATATCGAGCAGGTCGATGACGCGCTTGTGCTGCGCCGGATCCGGCGCCAGGCGGTTCATCTGCCGTCCATAGTCGAGATTCTGCGCGACGTTGAGATGCGGGAATAGCCGTGCGTCCTGGAATACATAGCCGATGCGGCGGCGCCAGGCCGGGACATGGATGCCGGCCGCGGTGTCGTCGACGGTTTCGCCGTCGAGCACGATGGTGCCGCGGTCCGGCCGCAGCAGCCCCGCGATCATGTTGACCAGCGACGTCTTGCCGGCCCCCGAGGCGCCGAACAGGCCGATGACGCGGCCCTCGCCGGTGAAGGATGCTTGAAGCGAGAATTCACCGAGTTGCTTCTCGACGTCGACGCGCAGCATGGTCAATTCCCGTGCAGGCGCTGCGTAGCGCGGCGAGCGAACCATTCGGCGGCGATCAGTGCGCCCAGCGCCAGCACGATCGAGACGATCACGAGCCGGCCGGCCGCGGCGTCACCGTCCGGCGTCTGGATCAGCGAATAGATCGCCGAGGAAATCGTCTGGGTCTCGCCGGGAATGTTGGAGACGAAGGTGATGGTGGCGCCGAACTCGCCGATCGCCTTGGCAAAGCCCAGCACCATGCCGGCGAGCACGCCGGGCAGCGCCAAGGGCAGCGTCACCGTAAAGAACACTTTCCATGGCGCGGCTCCGAGCGTCTCGGCGGCCTGCTCGAGCCGGCGGTCGATCGCCTCGATCGACAGCCGCATCGGGCGCACCAGCAGCGGGAACGACATCAGGCCGCAGGCAAGCGCCGCTCCGGTCCAGCGGAAGGCGAAGACGATGCCGAAAGTGTCGGCCAGGAAGCCGCCGACGAGTCCCTTGCGGCCGAAGGTGAGGAGCAGGAGATAACCGGTGACGACAGGCGGCAGCACCAGCGGCAGATGCACGATGGCGTCGAGCATCGACTTGCCCCAGAAATCGCGCCGCGCCAGCAGCCACGCCAGCGCAATGCCGAACGGCGTCGCCACCAGCGTTGCGATGATCGCGACCCTGAGCGAGAGCAGGATCGCGGTCCATTCGGCGGGAGAGATGTCTGACATCAAGTGGTGAATATCAGATTGTCGGGCTGACCAGGAACTTGAAGCCGTATTTTTCCAGAATGGTCTTGGCGGCCGAGGAACGCAGGAAGGCGAGATAGTCGCTGGTCCCGTCCTTCGCCGTCGTGGTCGCGGCGACCGGATAGATGATCGCGGGATGCGACTCCGCCGGGAAGGTGCCGACGATCTTGACACCGGGCTCGACCTTGGCGTCGGTGGCATAGACGATGCCAAGGTTGGCCTCGCCGCGCGCCACCAGCGTCAGCGCGGCGCGCACGCTCTCGGCCATCGCGAATTTCGGCTCTGCGGCCTGCCATGCGCCGAGCTTCTCAAGCGCGGCCTTGGCATATTTGCCTGCCGGCACCGACTTGACGTCGCCGGTCGCGATCCTGCCGTCGCCGGCAAGCTTGGCGAGGTCGAAACCTTGCGTGATGGTGACGTTGTCGATCTTGGAATCCCTTGGCGCGATCAACACGATGCTGTTGCCGAGCAGATTGACTCTGGAAGGCTCGTTGATGGTCTTCCTGGCGATCGCGTAGTCCATCCAGTCGGTGTCGGCGGAGACGAACACGTCGGCCGGCGCACCCTGCTCGATCTGCCGCGCCAGCACCGAGCTCGCGGCATAGCTGACCGAGAATTTGACGCCGGTCCTGGCGGTGTAGGCGGCATCGATCTCGTCGAGCGCGTTCTTCATCGACGCCGCGGCGAACACGGTGATGGTCTTGTCCTCGGCGGCGGCCGGCGAAAGGCTCGCGCTTGCGAGGATCACGAGGGCGGTGAAAAGTCGACAAATGCGTAACATGGGGAGCGCTCCGTGCGAGGCCGCGCGCGCAAGATGCACGCACAGGTCTGGCGTTGGTGGGTCAGGTCGCGACGGGTGGAAGCGCTGCTCCACGGGGCCCGGCTGCGGCTTACGGCCGGCAGGGATATCGCAATTGCGAAGATAGCAGGCTGGCGCCCGAGGTCAAAGGGTGGCCGCTTGTCCGGCCGGGCGGGCCTATTGCGCCGGCAGGATCGCGATCCCGACCGAATTCTCCTTGGCGCCGCTGAGCTGAAGTACGAAAGGCTGCGCCGAAAGCTCGTATTTCACGGACTTGCGGATGCCGCCGCAATCGGTCGCACCGCTGAAGGCCACGGGCTTGAGAACATGCCCATCCTGGACCACGTCGATCCAGGCGCCGGCGGACAGGCTGATCGTGTAGAGCCCGGCCGTGGCGGACTTGACGCTCGTGAAGCCGGCGAAGCTGCCGTCCTTGGGCGCGCGCTCCGGCGGCGTCGGCAGTTTTGCCTCGCTTGGGGCAACCAGTCCCAGCGTGATGGCCGAGGAGGGCAAGCTCGCCTGCTCGCTGCCCGATGCGAGCGTTGTGCGGTCTGGCGCGGTGAGCGCGGCGCGCTCGCGCTCGATCGGCCATTTGAACTTGTCGCAGCCGCTCGGTTCTTCAGCGGCGAGAGCGGAGGTCGCGCCGAACGAGAGCGCAGCGAGGAAGGCAAAGACGCGCATGTGAAATCCCATCGTTGGCCGCGCGAGCGGTGCGAGGCTTGCGGTCAGGCTTGTTCGACGGGATGCGCGTCCCGGAGATGCCGCGGGCTTACGGCTGAGCGGCGAGGTCATGCTAGCGCATTATTATGACGCGAACCAACCAACGAGTTCGTCATTCCGGGACGACAGCGGCAGCGCGGTCCACACACACTACGGCTTTGCATCCGCCCCATGCAGCACCGCCTTGCATGCTGTCGGCATCTGCGCCAGCGTCATCGGCGGTTTCGGCTTTGGCGGCTCCGGCGGCGGCTTGGGGTGCAGCACCGCGTCGGAGAACCAATAGGCGAGATCGGCGGGCTTGCAGCCTTCGTCCTCGGCCTGCGACGGCTGGCCCTCGCATTCGCCGGCGCCCGCTGGGCAGCGCATGCGAATGTGGAAATGGTAATCGTGGCCCCACCAGGGGCGGATCTTCGAGAGCCAGGCGCGGTCGCCCTTGGCCTCGCGGCACAGCGCCTTCTTGATCGCGGCGTTGACGAAGATGCGCTGCACTGCCGGCTCCCGCGCCGCGTCGCGCAGCACCAGCACATGGCCTGACGTGAACACTTTTGGATCGATGTCGAGCCGGTCGTGGCGCACCATCATCACCGCCGACATGTCCTCGCGTTCCTCGCGCGAGAGGCGGCGGTCCGGCATCGGCGTCAGCCAGATGTCGGCATCGAGGCCGATCTGGTGGCTGGCGTGGCCCGACAGCGCCGGGCCGCCGCGCGGCTGAGCGATGTCGCCGACCAGGATGCCCGGCCATCCCGCGTCCTTGCGCGCTTTGGCCGCGAGCCGCTTGATCAGCGCGATCATCTCGGGGTGACCGTAGCTGCGGTTGCGCGACAGCCGCATCACCTGCCAATTGTCGCCGTTGAGCGGCATCTGCTCGGCGCCGCCGATGCAGCCCTTGGTGTAGGAGCCGATGACATGGGCCGCCCCCTTCGACGGCAGCAGCTTGCGCGCGAACAGCTCCTTGGCGGCGAGATCGGGGTCATTGGGATTGGCCAGCGGCGGCAGCGGCTTCGGGGTGACGCTGCCCTTGTCCTGGGCCAGCGCGCCGCCGGCGGTCAGGAACGTCGCTAAAACCAGGAGAGGGGTGAGGCGGCGGGGACTCATGCGCAGCCCTTATAACCCAACACGGCGTCGGGGTTAAGAATCGGGCTGTGCTGCGGCGGACGATCTCACAGCGTCTTGACGGCCGTTGCCCCAGCGCGAAGGCGCGCCCGGCATGTCGATCCCACGTCCAACAAGGTCGTCCAAAAGTCGTAGTTTTTTCGTGGAGCCAGCCGGATTCTTAACAGTGCGATAACCGTATCCTGCATTGACCAAAATTCATGCGCGGAGCGAGGACCGTTTTCCGCCGGCACGCAAGCCGATGCATTTTCGGAATTGAATCATGAATAGCGCGCATATTTGCGTCGCGTCTTTCTGCGATAGCGGCGAGGCAACAGGTTTGCCGCGCCCTGTGACGCTGCTGCGCCTCTCAAACAGGCAAATCGATCCGGTCTACAGTTGCCGCAAGGCGCGGCCCCGCCACCCAAGATTACTTTTTTTTCAGACACTTGCCCCAAAACTTGCGCCGTTGGGCGCGACTGGGACGAGTGAAGTTGGGTTTGGGGTCTCGAAAAACAAGAAAACGAAAGCAAAGCGTGCTTGCCCGGGCCGGCCAATCGCCGCGCAAGCCGCGCTTCGCGCGCGCGCCGCGCGCCCTTTCGGAGCGCGATGAAGTCCTGCGCAGCCGCGCCGAGGCGGAAGCTGCGATCGCGGACGCGCGCAAATCCCACGAGCGCCTGCGCCAGGCCGTCGACATCCTGCCGCAAGGCATCGTGTTTCTCGACGCCGAAGGCCGCTACGTCCTCTGGAACAAGAAATACGCCGAGATCTACAGCAAGACCGCCGATCTGTTCGAAGAGGGCGCGCGTCTCGAAGACACGCTGCGCATCGGCGTTGCCCGCGGCGATTATCCTGAGGCGATCGGCCACGAGGACGAGTGGATCGCCGAGCGCCTGCAAAGGCTCTATCAGCCCGGCGCGCGCCACGAGCAGAAGCTGTCGGACGGCCGCGTCATCCTGATCGACGAGCGCCTGACCGACGATGGCGGCGTCGTCGGCCTGCGCGTCGACATCACCGAGTTGAAGCAGCGCGAGGCCTCGTTCCGCCTGCTGTTCGACGGCAATCCCGTTCCCATGATCGTCTGCGCGCTGGACGACGAGCGCATCCTCGGCGTCAACGACGCCGCGGTCGCGCATTACGGTTACAGCCGCGCCGAGTTCGAGCGACTGAAGATCCGCTCGCTGCAGGCTTTCGACAGCGAGCCGCCCTGGACCGCCGGCTCGACCGGCGAGGAGCAGGCCGGCCGCACCTGGAAGCACGTCAAGGCCGACGGCGCGCTGATCGACCTTGCGATCTATTCCCGCGAATTGACCTATGCCGAGCGGCCGGCGGTGCTGCTCGCGCTGATGGAGATCACCGAGCGCAAGCGCGCCGAGGCGCGGCTCGCCTTCATGGCCCAGCACGACGGCCTGACCGGCCTGCCCAACCGCAGCCTGCTGCGCCAGCAGGTGGACGAGATGCTGCTGCACACGCGGCGCAGCACCGACAAGGTCGCGCTGCTGATGCTGGGGCTCGATAGTTTCAAGTCGGTCAACGACACGCTGGGACACGCGGTCGGCGACAAGCTGCTGCGCGGCGTCGCCAAGCGGCTGCGCTCCACCTTGCGCGAGGAAGACGCGCTGGCACGGCTCAACTCCGACGAGTTCGCGATCGTGCAGAGCGGCCTGACGCGTCCCGAGGACGCGGTGATGCTGGCAAAACGTCTGCTCGCGGCGATTGCCGACCCCTATCTGCTCGACGGCCATTCCGTGGTGATCGGCGCCTCGATCGGCATCGCGATGGCGCCGGGCGACGGCGATGATTCCGAAAAGCTGCTCAAGAGCGCCGACATGGCGCTGTCGCGCGCCAAGCTGGACGCGCGCGGCACCTTCGCCTTCTTCGAGGCCGCGCTCGATGCCAAAGCGCAGAGCCGCCGCAAGATCGAGGTCGAGCTGCGCGGCGCGATCCAGAACGACGTGCTGCGCCCTTACTATCAGCCATTGATCGACCTGCAGAGCGGCCGCATCACCGGCTTCGAGGCGCTGGTGCGCTGGCCGCATGCCGAGCGCGGCATGGTCTCGCCGGCCGAGTTCATTCCGGTCGCCGAGGACACCGGCCTGATCAATCCGCTCGGCGGGCTGATGCTGCGCAGGGCGTGCCTCGATGCCGCGACCTGGCCGGACGACGTTCGCGTCGCGGTCAACCTGTCGCCGCTGCAGTTCCGAAGCGGCAATCTGCTTTCGATCGTGACGGACGCCTTGAGGCATTCCGGCCTGCCGCCGCGGCGGCTCGAGCTCGAGATCACCGAGACGCTGCTGCTGGAGAAGAGCGCACAGGTGCTGGCGACGCTGCATGCGCTGCGCGCGCTCGGGGTGCGCATCTCGATGGACGATTTCGGCACCGGCTATTCCAGCCTCAGCTATTTGCGCAGTTTTCCGTTCGACAAGATCAAGATCGACCAGTCGTTCGTGCGCGATTTAGGAGCCAATCGCGAGGCCCAGGCGATCATCCGCTCCATCGTCAGCCTCGGCAAGGGCCTCGGGGTCATCATCACCGCCGAGGGCGTCGAGACCGAAGCCGAGCTCAGCTGCCTGCGCACCGAGGGCTGCGACGAAGGCCAGGGCTTCCTGTTCAGCAAGGCCCGGCCCAACGCCGAGATCATCAGCCTGCTCGCCGCGCAGCGCGGCATCGACGGCGAGGACGCCGCGCTGGTGGCGTAGATCTTGGAGCGTCCGCTTCCAGGTTGAAGTTCGGGGCTACCGGCGACAGTGGCGGATGAACGTCACATTCCGGGCGTACAGGTACGTGTACGGGTCCACCTGTTCGAGCGCGTGGTGCTTCATCACCCAGTCCCGCACCGCGGGCGCATAGGACGACATCATCAACTGAGTCTCGCCGGGGTTGATGCTGCGGTCGCCGTGATGCGCGGCGTGAAACATGAAATAGCCGCTCGGGGCAATGCAGATCTTGTCGAGGGGAACGACCCCCAGGACCGTTGTGCAAGACGACTTGCAACGACCGTCGATCACCACGCGATCATATTCTGCGTTGACGTGTGTGTAGGTGTAGATATGCGCGGCGGTGTTTCCGCCGGGGTCGTGAAGATAATAGACCTTTTCCGCAGAAGCGGATGCCGCCATGACCAACGTGAAGAGGATCGTACCGATCAGGGTTGGAATCCGGCGCATATCACCTCCCTTTTGTCTGGGCGTGTCCTGCAGATTATGCTGTTGTGAGACGCTACCTTAGGCTGCCGAAGGGTGTGATCAAAATGCGTTGAGCAACCCTATGGATCCAGCCAACGTGTCCGCGATCGGCCGCCGTCGCTCGGCGCGCACCGAGCTTGAGCCGACAAGCGGATCACGGCTCGGGCGTTGACAGGATTGCCTTCCCCACATCCTCGTAATGGCTATCCCGCGCCTGGATCTGCTGCGCGATCGCGTGCATGTCGCGAAATCGGCGTTCGAACGGGTTGCTGCGAAACACCGCGGTCGCGCCGGCCATGTGATAGGCGGTGTCGACCACACGTGCCGATTGATGGATGGTCCAGGTTGCGGCCAGTCGCACCGCGCTGCGGTGCGCGGCGCTGAACTCGCCCGTCGCGGACAGCTCGCGCCACATCGCGGTCGCGGTCGCATAGAGAAAGGCGCGCGCGGCGCGCAAATCGCCTTCGGTGCGGCCGATCAGGCCCTGGACCGCCGCGTTGCCGCGCATCGCGCCGGCCGCCAGTGACGGGCGCTTTTCGCGCGCAAGTGCAATCGCTGCATCCAGCGTCGCGCGTGCCACGCCGAGCGACACCGCGGCGAAGCCGAGGCTGAAGGCAGAGCCGGTGCCGATCCTGTAGAGCGGGCCGGTCTCGCGCAAGCCTGACGGCACGTCGCGGAACGCCGTGAAGCGCTCGGGGATGAAGAGGTCGCTCACCTCGTAGGAATCGGTGCCGGTGCCGGCAAGCCCGATCGCCTGCCAGACGTCGTGCAACGTCGCACTTGCGGCAGGAAACAGAATGGTGCGCACTTCCGGCGAACCATCGGCATTCTTGCGGGGCGTCCCGTCGGCATCGACGATGCGCACATGCGCGCCCAGCCAGCTCGCCTGCCGCGAGCCCGAGGCAAAATCCCAGCGCGCCGTGACGCGATAGCCGCCGCCGACCGCGCGCGCCTCATGCGCGATCGCGCCCCAGGCGAGGATGCCGGGCGCAGTGTTGAAGATCTCCTGCGCGGTATCGCGATCGAGCGAGGCCGCGATCATCGCGCAGACGCTGCATTGCCCGAGACACCAGGCCGTGGACGCATCCGCCTTCGCGATCTCCTCCAGCATCTGCATGAAGGTTTCGATGGGAGCTTCAGCTCCGCCGAGGCTCTGCGGCAGCAGCGCGCGATAAAAGCCGTTCTCGATCAGCGCCGCGACCACGGAAGGCGTCAGCCGCCGCGTCCGCTCGATCTCATCTGCTTCGCCCGCGATCAGCGGCGCGATGGCGCGGGCACGTTCGACGAGATCATATCCGGGAAACTCCGACATTCGCGTGTCCTCGCCCCTTCTGTCGTGAGCGGTGAGGACAGGATGGTGGTCTATTTGACGGGGAGGATCAAGGTGCGGCCATCTCCGCACGCGCCGCAAGAAGGCCGGGGCCGTGAACCTCGGCAACGCGGCTCGCGACGAACAACCATCATCGCCACGAACGTGTCGCCGGATGAGGTTGCCCATGCCGATCGTCAGAATCCTCATCGTCCTGCTCGCGCTCGCTTCGCCGGCGTTGGCGCAGGATGGACCCCGTGATGCCGCCGCCGCGGGCGAGGCCGCGCGGATGTTCCGGGCCTATGTCGAAGGCGTGGCGAAAAAGGGAGAGCGTCCCGACCTGACCCGGCCGGAGACCACCGCGCTGCTCGGCCGCGTGTTCGATGTTGGAGCCCTGGAGGCGTTGCCGCCGGCGAAGGCGAGCGACATGAGCTGGCTGATGGAGTGGATGGACGCCGCCAACGCGACCTCCAAGCTGTTCGCGCTCTATGGCGCGAAGCCGGGGGCGCAGCCCGATCTTGCGGCGCTCCAGCGCAACATGACCGAGTATGGCGACCAGTACGCGGCGGCGATGAACTTTGCCATCCGCGGCATGGCGCGCGAGGCGGTTGCGGGCGAACTGTTCATGGCGAGCCTCGCGCCGGAGCAGCGCACCCGTATCCGCCAGGATGGATTTACGGGCTTCCGCCGGAGCGCCGCCGAATTCATCCTGGGCACCGTCTGCGCGGCGATCCAGGGCGCCGGCACGCCCGCCAACGCCCGCCTGGTCGCCGCCGCCATCCGCGACACAAGCGAGGTCTGGGCGAGCTTCCTGCTGCCGCAGGATCGGGCCCGCGTGATCGAGCAGCTTGCCGACCTTCCCAGATGGGCACCGGACGAAACGGCGCGAACCGATCTCGCCGCCTTCACGGCCGCGCTGCGAGCGGTGAATTGAGCCCCGGCGCCGGCTTGCGTGCGTGCGTCGCCTGCTCGAAGGCATAGGCCAGCCGCAGCAGCTTGTGCTCGCTCCAGGCTCTCCCTGCGAAGGCGACGCCGAGCGGATAATCGGGTGTATCCTTGCTCTCCGTTGTCCCCGAGACGATGCCGCCCGGCACCATGACGCTGGGATAGCCTGCCTTGGCGGCAATCGCGGCGCCCGTGGCGCCGGCGAACAGCACCACGTCGAGCTTGTGCTGGTTCATGTAAGCATCCATGCCGCGCGTCTTGGCCGAGAGCAGGTCCATGGCACGTGCCGACTTGTACTCACGCTCGCTCAAATCGCCCCTGGTCAAGTCAGCGGCCAGGAAATGGTCCTGACCGAAGCGCAACGCCTTCCCCGCGTTCGCTTCGTTGAAGGCTATGACGTCGCTGATGGTCTTGATGTCCGTGCCGGTCGCCCAATCCCTCAAATAGAGGTTGAGATCGTACTTCAGCTCGTAGAGGAAGACGACCGGCGGCCTCGCGATGGTGCCCTTGTGTGCGCTCAGTGGATTGCGGTTGAGCACGGCCATGGTCGTGCCCGGCCCGCCGATCCAGCCCAGCGTCGGCATGTTGGCGCGTACGATGACGGCGCCGAGATCCTCCAGCACCTTGATCGTCTCGGTCATCACCTTGACCCAGTCGGGCGGCAGCTTGCCGTAATAGCAATCGTTCAAGGGATCGGCGGGGTCGCTCGGCACGCCGATGCGCGCGCCCTTGATAGCGTCGGCGGCAAGGCCCGCGGTGAAGTCGACGGGCCGCCGCTGCTTTCGTGTCGCCGGATCGAGCGGGTCCCTGGCGGCCAGCACGTTCAGCAGCAGCGCCGCGTCGCGCACGGTGCGCGTCATCGGCCCCGCGGTGTCCTGGCTGTGGGCGAGCGGAAGGATGCCGGCGCGGCTGATCAGTCCGACCGTCGGCTTCACGGTGACGAGACCGGTTTGGCTGGCGGGGAACAGCAGCGAGCCCGAGGTCTCGGTGCCGATCGACGCCGCACACAGGCCGGCCGCCACGGCGACCGCCGACCCCGAGCTCGATCCGCCTGGCTGCACGACCGGGATGCCGTGTTCGTCCGCCAGCGCCGGCGCGTAAGGGTTCTTCACCTGACCGCCTAGCGACGAATAGCCCGAGGGCATGTCGACCGCGAGCATGTTGGCGAACTCCGTCAGGTTCGCCTTGCCGAGGATCACCGCACCGGCGTCGCGCAGCAGCTTGACGAGGGTCGCGTCGTCCCTGGCGCGCGCGCATTCCAGCGCCAGCGAGCCGGCCGTGGTCGGCTGCTTGTCACCGGTGGCGATGTTATCCTTCAACAATATCGGCACGCCGGCCAGCGGCCGCCCGACCGATGGCTTGATGTCGTCCAGCTCCGCCGCGATCGCGCGCGCATCGGGATTGAGCGCGCGGACGGAATTGAGCGCGGGGCCGTTGCGGTCATAGGCCTCGATGCGCGCGAGATAAAGTTCGGCCAGCGCGCTGGCGGTGAGCTGCCCGCCGGCCAAGGCGTCGACGATCTCGCTCAACGGCGCGTGCTCCGGCGCCAGCGCGGCCGGCCCCTCCGTGCCGGCGACAATCGGGGCGAGGCGAGCATCGCCGCGGATCGGCTGGTCCATCGTGTCCTCTCGGGCGGCTTGCGATGATTATGCTACCAATGGTAGCATTGAGCTCGGTTGCGCGGCAAGCCGATTGCCGGTCACGCGGCGCAGGCGTGAGATTTCGATCTTTCCAGCGGCTTCAGTTGAGCGATCCATGGAGTGCACGATCCGGCCAGCGCGCGAGGACGACGCCGATGGCATCAGCGAGGTCATTTTGCATGCGCTGCGCGAAACGAATGCAAAGGACCACACGGACGCGATCATCGAACGGGTCGGGCGCAGCTTCAGTCCGGATGCCGTTAGGCAGCTGATTGGCAAACGTACAGTCTTCGTCGCCGCCATCGGCAGCCGCATCATTGGAACGGCAAGCCTTGATGGAAGCGTCGTCCGCACCGTCTTCGTGGAACCTGATGTTCAGACCCGAGGCGTCGGCAAGCGGCTGATGGCGGAGGTCGAGCGCGCAGCGCGTGAGCGAAACGTCTCCGCCTTGACCGTCCCTTCGTCCGTCACCGCCGAGGGGTTCTATGCGCGGCTCGGGTTCAGAGCCGTGCGCGACAGCTATTATGGTGATGAACGCACGATCGTCATGGAGCGGGAGCTCGATGGCGCTCGGTCTCACGGAGCCGGATAGTGAGCGTTCCCACGATCGGGCAACAGATGCCGCATTCACGTAACGAAGCGACGGGTTTCGCAAGAGTTGAACGCCATGTCCGATGGCGAGGCGCGGAGGATTGGACGCGCCTTTTTCATGTTCCCGCCTCAATCGGGTTCACCGAACCACCGCACGGCGGCGCGAGCGGCTTCGTCGAGGTCCGGTGTCCCCTCGCTGACCCAGCCCACGACGCCGTCGGGGCGCACGAGCAAGGCGGTCAGGCCCAATCGATCCCTGGCCTCGCTTGCGACGTAGTCGATCCGCTTGCGCCAGCGGCGCGCAAGCGCTTGGAGTGATGGCCGGGCGTCGAAGTCCAGCAGCAGCCCTCGTCCCGTTCTGAGCAGCTCGCCTGGTCGCGTTCCATCGACGAATTCGAAGTCGGGCACGCTGCGCCCCACCAACGAATGAAGATCTCCGAGGTCATAGCGGAGAGAAACGCCCCAGACCCGCTCGGCGAAATAGATCGCGCCGTCGCGCGTGTCGATGAGATCGCGGATAATAGCTTCGAGCGCGCGCGAGCTTCGGCTGGGACGCATGAGCCCGACCTGGGCGCGCGACCAGTCGAGGATTTTTGCGCCCACCGGCCGCCGCTCGGCCGAATAGGTGTCGAGCAGGCCGGCCGGCGCGTCGCTGCGAATGGTCGCGGCGAGCTTCCAGCCAAGGTTCATGGCATCGCCCAGGCCGAGGTTTAGGCCCTGGCCCCCCAGCGGCGAATGGATGTGTGCGGCATCGCCCGCCAGCAGCACGCGGCCCACGCGATAGTCGGTGGCCTGACAGGCGCGGTCGGTCCAGGTGGTGGCGAGCCGCAGGCGCGTCACTGTCACATCGAGGCCCGAGATCTTACGCAGCACCGTTTCGATATGGTCGCGCTGCGGTTCGCTGCGATGAGCCATGCCGCCGTCGAAATCGACCATCGCGATCGTGCCGGGTGTCGTATAGGTGTACATGCCCGACGCCGTGTAATGGCGCCCCGTCCTGAGCGCGGCCGGATCGGCCAGCTCGACTTGCACGGAATAGCCGGTGAACTCGGCATCGGTGCCGGTGAAACCGATGCCGGCCGCCTTTCGCACGAGGCTGCGCCCGCCGTCGCAGCCAATGAGCCAGCGGCCTCGCACCGTTCCGCCGCCCGCTGCAACGGTGACGCCATCGGTTGATTGAGCGAGAGACTCGACGCCGCAGCCCCGTCGGATCTCGATACCAAGCGTTGCGGCACGGATCGCGAGGACCGCCTCGATGCTTGCCATCTCGGCCGCGATGCTGCCGATCTGGCCCGGCAAGCGATAGGGCCATTGCGTGCCGTCGATCTGATCGTGGAAAAACTGGATGCCGGCGAAATGACCGCCCGGGCGGCGCTGCTGCTGCATCCAGTGCGCGGTCGCCGGCACGTCGCGGCTGGCCGCGCGGAGCTTGAGATCATTCAGCAGGTCACGGCGGTCGAAGCTTTCGATGGTGGGCACCGAAAGACCACGAAGCCCGAACGGCAGGCGCTTGAGCGGCGAATGCGGATCTTGCGCTTTCTCCAGCACCAGCACCGAACAGCCCGCAAGCCGCAGCTCGCACGCCAGGAACAGACCGACCGGACCGGCGCCGGCAATGATGACGTCATAAGGGACAGTGTCGGGATTTTGCATAGACCACTCCGTTGTCGATGTTCGACCGGAGCGTTTCCCGAACCTGAGGACCTCACGGACGAACCATGGATCGCCTGGTCGGCGACCGTTGTTCGTCGTGGGGATCCCGGGCGCGAGGCCAAAGACCAGAGCTTTCGTTACCGAAAGGACTTGGGCTTACCAGACCAAGTCTGCCTTTTCCGACATGGCCATTTAGCGTTTGGAGCGCGGCTTCGTCAACGGCTGGTGAGCGCGGATGATCCCGGCTCGTAGCATGGGTCGAGCAATGGTCTGCGTTTCGTCGGGAAGCTCAGCGCTACCGCGACGGCGGCGAGGCCGATCGCGAAGGAGCCGACGTGCAGCCATGTGTAGCGCTGGAAATTGTCGAACACGAGCCCGCCAGCCCACGGCCCGAGCGCCATGCCGAGGCTGGCGAAGGCCGACACCGCGCCGAACACGGTGCCCATGATGCGCGCGCCGAAGAATTCGCGGACCAGCACCGCATAGAGCGGCATCACCCCGCCATAGGCGAGGCCGAACACCACCGAGAGCGCGTAGAATTCGCCGAGCTGAGCGACCGCAAGATAGGTCGCGATGCACATCGCCTGCACGAGCAGGCCGCCGACCAGCACGGGCTTTGCGCCGATGCGGTCGGCGAGGGCGCCCAGCAGCAGGCGGCCGCCGAGGCCTGAGACGCCGGCGACGCTGTAGACCGTCACCGCCGTGAGCGGAGCGATGCCGCAGACCATCGCATAGGACACCATGTGGAAGATCGGGCCGGAATGCGCTGCGCAGCAGGCGAAATGTGCCGCGGCGAGCGCGACGAATTGCGGCGTGCGCAGCGCCTGCGCCGCGGTCAGCTCGACCTCCGGCGCCGAGTCTGCACCGGCGGCGCCCGCCGCCACCGGCGCCGGGCGCACCAGGAAGCAGGCGGGGATCAGCAGCGCCCACGCGGCGATGCCGATCACCAGCATCGCGGTGCGCCAGTCATAGGCCGTGATCAGCCAGCTCGCGGTCGGCGCGATCGTCACCGGCGACACGCCCATGCCGGCGGAGACCAGCGCCACCGCAAGGCTGCGGTTGGTCTCGATCCACGCGCTCGCAAGCGCCATCATCGGTGCGTAGAAGCTGCCGGCCGCTATGCCGATCAGCACACCGAAGCAAAGCTGGAACTGCCACAGGCTTGTCGCCTGGCTTGCGGTGACGAGACCAAGCCCCAGCAGAACACTTCCCGCGAGCACCACGATGCGGGTGCCGAACCGGTCCGACAGCGTGCCCCACAGGAACGCGGCAAATCCCATGAAGAGGAAATCCAGCGTCGCCGCCGCCGAGACGCCGGCGCGCGACCAGCCCATCGCCTCCGAGATCGGCTGCAAAAACACCGCCAGCGACAGCATCGTGCCGAACCCGACACACGTCATCAGCGCACCCGCGGCGACAACGACCCAGCCATAGTCGAAGCGTGATGGCTTGCTCATGCGTTTCCTCGGCGCTGTTGGTTTTGTTGATGGTGCGCGGGTAGGATGGTGGCCCAGAAGGCGGCGGAGGGCAAGGCTAGTCAGCGATCTAGCTTTGAAACTTGGATCTCCTGATCGCACAGAGTGCTATACTTTGATTGCATTTGAGAATGTTGGACGAGGCTGCCGATATGAATCTCAAAGACAAGAGCGATAGTGAAATTGAGTCTTGGATAGGCAATTACGAAAAACGCAACGCGACGAACAGCGATCTTTTACAAAGAGCTGCTCGAAGAGAGAGCAAGGCGGAATTCCAAGGGTCTCAAGATCGAGAAGTCACTTGCTCTCTTGATGGAATCCGCTCGGATAGCAAGTTCACGACCTACGGCGATTTGGCCAAGGCCAGCGGAGTCTCTTGGAGCGTCGCGCGTCACGCGATGAACGGAGCAGGCGGGCACCTCGATAGTCTACTGGATGTCTGTCATGCCAGGCAGATGCCGCTGCTAACGGCCCTCTGCGTAAATCAGCAAAGTGTCCATTCGGGTGAGCTCTCGGACGATTCCCTGCGAGGATTTATTAAAGGGGCTCAGCGTCTCGGCTATGTGGTTACGGACGAACAAGCCTTCCTTCGTCAATGCCAGCAGGAAAGCTTTTCATGGGCCAAAGGCAAGGCGTCGTGCTAGGGAGTATTTAGTCTGCATCGCGGTGAAGCTCATAGTTCTCGAGCGAGAGCGGCGGCATCTTCGAAAAATCCTGCACCACCTCGACGTAGTCCAGATGGCGGCGCATGACGTCCTCGACGAGTTCCTTCACGCTCACATTGTCCAGCCGCGCAACGCGCGAGGCCTTGTCGTAAAGCTCGTCGTCGAGATGTACCGTGATGTCGGCCATGACGTCATTCCCGTGGCAAGATAGCGGTCCCGCCGCGATTTGTCTCGTCCGTCCTTGGATGGAGACGTGCCGGAAGGACCGTGGATCACACTGGACGTGATGCCGCCGCCTCGACTGCCAAAATTGAACTGGAGCAATGCAATGAGAATCACCGTCGAAACCAGCGTCGCAGCCCCGATCGATCAGGTCTGGCAGGCCTATACGACGCCCGCCGACATCGTGAAGTGGAATGCGGCGTCCGACGATTGGCATACGACCAGGGCGACGGTCGATTTGCGGGAGGGCGGCGCGTTCTCGTCACGGATGGAAGCCAAGGACGGCAGCATGGGTTTTGACTTCGCCGGCACCTACACGAAGATCGTGGAGCACAAGCGGATCGAATATTCGTTCGGCGATCGCAAGGCCGAGGTGGAGTTCGTGCCTGGCCCGAACGGCGTGGTTGTCCGCGTCGGATTCGATGGCGAAACGACGCACTCCGAGGAGCAGCAGAGGGGTGGTTGGCAGGCGATCCTCGACAGCTTCGCGCGCTACGTCGAGGCGAAGCAGAAGGCGTGATTGACCAGAAGGCAAGCGTGCAGCGCGGGCGAGAACGGCGAGAAGCCGCTTCGCCCGCTTTGTCGACGGGCTTCGCAAGGGCTCGACCCATCCGCAATTTGAAAGGTGCGCGCTAATCGTCAGTCCGCAGGCTTGCCGCGATCCGCATCGACTTGGGCCCGCCATTGCTTGACGAGGTCGCGTCGGCGGCCGGGATAGCGTTCCATCCTGAGCTTGATTCTCTCGATCCGATCCGTTCGGAACGAGCGAAAATCCTTCCTCATTTCGCACCAGCCGGCAAGGATGCGCCGGGAATCGAAGAATGCGACGCCAATCGGCCAGATGGTCCGGGTGGTTTTCGTGCCTTTGGGATCGCGATACACGATGGAAAGCTTGTGTTGGTCGCGCATGGCCTGGCGCACGATGCGAAGATCGACGGCTTCAGCAGGCGGCCTCGGTCTTCGCCCAACGTGAAAGGCATTGTCGTAGATCTTGTGTTGCAGTTCCGACGGGAGCACGGCCCCGATTTTTGCGAGTGCGTCACGTGCGGCCAGTGCGAATCCTTCGTCAGTCTGGCGGGATACCCATTGGGCACCGAGCGCCAGAGCCTGGATTTCCTGCTCGGAGAACATCAGGGGAGGAAGGAGAAAGCCGGGCTGCAGGACATAACCGAAGCCCGGCTCGCCCTCGATTTGTGCGCCGAACGCCTGCAAGTCGGCGATGTCGCGATAAATCGTGCGCAACGACACGCCCGCCTCGGCAGCAAGATTCTTGGCCGACACCGGATGGCGGTGCCGCCGCAGGATTTGCATGAGGTCGAATAGCCGCTGGCTCTTGGACATGCCGCAAGTCTAACACAGATCATGCCAGAAATTGGCGGCAGGGTGCGGGCGGCACGGCCTCGAGCAGTCGTGCCGCTTCGATGGTCCAGGCAGCATTCTCACATCGCGACCAGGGCTTTACCGGCGAGCCTGCGCCCCGTTTCGAGCGCCGCGATAAGTGGGATCGCATCGTTCAGGCGCACGGTCTCGGCGATCGGCAGACGAAGCTTCCCATTTCCCGCGGCGGCGGCGAGGCCGTCGAGGATATCGGCCCGCGCGGTACAGACAATCGGCTTAAGTCTCCGGTTGAAGACCGCGCGAACGAACTTGGCTGGTGTTGGATTGATGTCGAGATACGCGCCGCCTTGACGCAGCAGAGCAAGTCCGGCCGCAACCGCCATCGTTCCCGCCGTGTCGTAGACAACGTCGAAGCGTTCACGGATCTTCGACAGATCGGTTGCTCGATAATCGAAGAGAGGCTGGACGCCGAGGTCGCGGGCTCGTCGCATCGCCTGTGCACCGCATGTTCCCGCAACGGTCGCCCCGAGCATCCTTGCGAGCTGCACCGAGACCTCACCGACGGCGCCGGTGCAGCCGTTGACGAATACTTGCTTGCCGGATTTCAGGGCGGCCTTGTCCAGGAGTCCGTTCCATGCGGTAACTCCCGGCGTGGCCAGGCAGGCCGCGTCTTCGAACGAGACCGAATCCGGCTTCCGGGCGACGAAGGTCTGGGGTGCGGTCACGGCCTCGCCGAGCGCGCCGCCATTCCTTATCTGCGCCATGCCGAACACGGGATCGCCAATCTTGAAGCGTGTGACACCGGGGCCGACCGCGGTCACGATGCCGGAAAAATCGCTGCCCATCGCGCGCGGAAATGTCTTCCCGGTCAGCATCTTCAGAGAGCCATTGCGCACCTTCCAATCGATGGGATTGATTGCGGCGAACTTGACCTTGACCGCGACCTCGCCCGTCCCCGGGGCCCTCAGCTCGAAGGCTTCAAGCTTCATCGTTTCGGGGCCGCCGTAACTGTCATATTGAATCCGCTTCATGGTCGATCGTGCCTCAATGCGGTTGGGCCGCAGCCATATGGGCAGAGAAGGGAGACGCGTCGTAGATCACTTCGGTCGACGCGATCTTGCCGTTCCTCACCGTGAGGAGCTCCGCGACGACGGCGTTGGCAACGGGATGGGTGTCCGCGTTGTAAACGACGACAGCCTGCTCATCGTCGCCGTAGGTGGCGAGGATCGTCACCTTCTTGACCATGCGGGCGAACCCGTCGTGGAACGCGCGAAACTTCTGGGTTCCCGTAATTCGCCCGATTGGCGAAGTGCATACGACGTCATCCGCGGTGACAGAGATGATCGTATCGACATTCCTGTGGGCGATGGCCTCGACATAGGTCTTGGCGATTTGCTGTGCCTTGCCGGCGCTCTGGGTCGTCATGGGGTTCCTTTCAGTGATTGGTACACTGAAAGGAAACCTAGTGCAGGGCAGTGACAGATTCTGGCAGTAGGAAATCGGCGCGGCCGTCAGTTGTTCGTCAGGTTGCTTCGACGGGATTGGGCCGGCCGATCACGCGCCGCGATGATGGCACGATGCCCCTGTTTTGCCCGACGAGGCAAACGGGTTTCGAAAAATCGAAAAAATGCAATGCCGCCAAGGGGGCGGCTACTGTGCATGGGGTTGTTTTCGCAATTTTTGCTGGCTGGCCCCGAAGACGGGCCGGCTCACCCCGAGCGTTCGCTCAGCTATCCACCTTCAGCGCGGCAATGAAAGCTTCCTGCGGGATGTCGACCTTGCCGAACTGCCGCATCTTCTTCTTGCCTTCCTTCTGCTTCTCCAGAAGCTTGCGCTTACGCGTGATGTCGCCGCCGTAGCATTTTGCGGTGACGTCCTTGCGCAGCGCGCGCACCGTCTCGCGGGCGATCACCTTGCCGCCGATCGCCGCCTGGATCGGGATCTGGAACATGTGCGGCGGGATCAGCTCCTTCATCTTCTCGACCATGGCGCGGCCGCGTCCCTCCGCACGGGTGCGGTGGACCAGCATCGAGAGCGCGTCGACCGGCTCGTTGTTGACGAGGATCTGCATCTTGACGAGGTCGGCCGGCTTGTAGTCGGTCAGATGATAGTCGAACGAGGCGTAGCCCTTGGAGACCGATTTGAGCCGGTCGTAGAAGTCGAACACGACCTCGTTGAGCGGCAAATCGTATTTCACCATGGCGCGGGAGCCGACATAGGTCAGCTCCTTCTGCGAGCCGCGGCGGTCCTGGCACAGCTTCAGCACGCTGCCGAGATATTCGTCGGGCGTCATGATCGTGGCCTCGATCCAGGGCTCCTGGATCTCGGCGATCTTGACCACGTCGGGCATGTCGACGGGATTGTGGATCTCGATCTCGGTGCCGTCGGTCAGCTTCATCTTGTAGATGACGCTCGGCGCGGTCGCGATCAGATTGAGATCGAACTCGCGCGACAGCCGCTCCTGGATGATCTCGAGGTGCAGCAGGCCGAGGAAGCCGCAGCGGAAGCCGAAGCCGAGTGCGGCCGACGTTTCCATCTCGAACGAGAAGCTGGCGTCGTTGAGGCGCAGCTTGCCCATGGCGCCGCGCAGCGTTTCGAAATCGTCGGCGTCGACCGGGAACAGGCCGCAGAACACCACCGGGATGGCCGGCTTGAAGCCCGGCAGCATCTCCGTCACCGGCTTCCTGTCGTCGGTGATGGTGTCGCCGACGCGGGTGTCGGCGACTTCCTTGATCGCGGCGGTGATGAAGCCGATCTCGCCGGGGCCGAGCTCGTCGACCTGCTGCATCTTCGGCGTGAAGAAGCCGACGCGTTCGACGTCATAGGCCGCGCCCGTGCCCATCATGCGCACGCGGCTGCCCTTCTTCATGACACCGTCGACGACGCGGATGAGAACGACGACGCCGAGATAGACGTCGTACCAGCTGTCGACCAGCAGCGCCTTCAGAGTCGCATTGCGGTCGCCCTTCGGAGGCGGCAGGCGGGTGACGATGGCTTCCAGTACGTCCGGCACGCCAAGGCCGGTCTTGGCCGAGATCATCACCGCGTCGGAGGCATCGATGCCGATGACGTCCTCGATCTGCTGCTTGATCTTCTCGGGCTCGGCCGCGGGAAGGTCGACCTTGTTCAGGACCGGGACGATCTCGTGATTGTTGTCGAGCGCCTGGTAGACGTTGGCAAGCGTCTGCGCCTCGACGCCCTGGCTGGCGTCGACCACCAGCAGGGAACCTTCGCAGGCCGCCAGCGACCGCGAGACTTCGTAGGCGAAGTCGACATGGCCGGGCGTGTCCATCAGGTTGAAGATGTAGTCCTTGCCGTCCTTGGCGCGATACTGCAGGCGCACGGTTTGCGCCTTGATGGTGATGCCGCGCTCGCGCTCGATGTCCATGGAATCGAGCACCTGCTCCTTGCCCGCCATCTCGCGGTCGGAGAGGCCGCCGGTCATCTGGATCAGGCGGTCGGCCAGCGTCGATTTGCCATGGTCGATATGGGCGACGATGGAGAAATTGCGGATGTTGGAAATGGGGACGGTCGTCATGGGCGCGGGATACCACTCACATCCCCGTGCGGCAACCATATTGCTGTAATTTCAGGGCCTTTCTTCACGCCAAGCTGATTCCACGATGGGCCAAAACGCGCTAGGCAAGCGCCCATGTCGACCACGTCTCTTCCCACCCCTGGAGTGCGCACGAAGGCCCGCCCGAGCTTTGCCCGCTTCCGGGCCTGGCTGGTTGCCTGCGCGGTCCGCCCCGAGGCGAGATTGTGGCTGGTGATCCAGCTCGCCATCCTGCATGCGGTGCTCTGGACCTTCATCCTGATCAATCTGAAGGCAGCGCAGGACGTTCACATGGACGTCGCAGAAGCCTATGGCTGGGGCCAGAAATTCCTGTGGGGCTATGGCAAGCACCCGCCGCTGTCGGGCTGGGTCGCCGGGCTCTGGTTCAAGCTGTTCCCGGCGGCGGACTGGGCAACCTATGCGCTGGCGATGGCGACGGTCAGCGCCGGCATGGTGATCTGCTGGCTGGTTGCCTTGCGCGTGGTGGATGCGCGGCGCGCGTTCCTGATCGTGGTGATGGTCGCGCTCTACCCGATCTTCAATTTCAAGGGCTTCAAGTACAACCCGGACCTGCTTCAGCTCATCACCCTGCCGCTGCTGGTGCTTGCTTATCTCAACGCGTTCGAGAAGCGGAGCTGGCAGTCCGGCGTCCTGCTCGGCCTTGCCGGCGCGCTGGCGCTGATGACCAAATATTGGGTGCTGACCATGATCGGCGCCATCGGGCTTGCCGCGCTGATCCATCCGGAGCGGATGAGATTTTTGGGTTCGCCGGCGCCGTGGGTCGCGATCGCGACGATGGTCGTGGCGATGATCCCGCACGTGGTCTGGCTGGCCGAGGCGCATTTCGTGCCGCTGACCTATGCCGGCGACACCTACAGCCTCGCGGACAGCGGCCAGGTGCATCAGCTCGTCACCGGCTACATGCTGCATAATCTCGGACTGCTGGCATTGCCGGTGGCGCTGGCCGGGCTCGCGATGGCGCTGGTGCCGCCGTGGATGACGTTGCTCGTGCGAGCACCTCTGCGCATCGTCACGCGCGCCTGGGCGCGCGGCGCCAATCCTGGCGTCAATGTCTCGCAGGCGCTGAACGTGTGGATGATCCAGATCATCGTCGCATTCGGCCCGCCGCTCGGCGCGCTGGTCTTCGGCGTCTACCTGAAGACCGATTGGGGCATCTCGCTGTTCTTCCTGGTGCCGCTCGCGCTGGTCGCGATTCCGGCGCTGCGGGTGCAGGGCGCGAGCCTGTTCAACATCGCCGCGATCTGGCTCGTGCTCAGTGTTGCCACGCTCGCCGCCTCGCCCTGGATCGCCGCGCGCGAGATGACGGCCAATGCCGGCAACACGGCGACCTATGGCGCGCGCTCGGAGCTTGCACGCGAGCTGACCCAGGCCTGGCACGCGCGCTTCGCCTCGCGCTGGGCGGTCGTTGCGGGAACGATGGAGACGATCCAGCCGATGGTGTTCTACAGCCCCGATCATCCCAGCCCGTTCACGCCGAACGAGGCGTGGGCGTCGGGGCTGACCTCGCTCGACGACGTCAAGCGATACGGCTTCATCGGCGTAGTCGATGCGACCGACGAGCGCCTGCCCAAGTTCGAGAAGTGGGTTTCGGAGGTCGCGCCGACCGCCGAGCGCATCGTCATGACCACGCGCCGCTTCACCCACGGCAAGGCCGGCCCGGCGATGAGCTGGAACGTCTACATCGCGCCGCCGGCGAAGTGATTGCGGCGTTCTCGGTCTCGTAGGGTGGGCAAAGGCGCGAAGCGCCGTGCCCACCATCTCGCGCTGATCGCAGAAAAGTCGTGGGCACGCTTCGCTTTGCCCACCCTACGGCAACCGATCGCGCGGCTCAGATCCCTTCCTCGTTGAACTTGCTTTCAACGAGCTCGGTGATCGCCGCGAGCGCAGCTTCCGCGTCGGTGCCGGCGGCGGCGACGGTGATCGTCGTGCCCGGTCCTGCGGCAAGCATCATCAGGCCCATGATCGAGGTGCCGCCGACGGTCTCGCCGCCGCGCGTCACCCAGACCTGCGCATCGAAGCGCTCGACGGCCTGGACGAATTTCGCGGAGGCTCGCGCATGCAGGCCGCGCTTGTTGATGATCAGGAGGTCCTTGGAGATCGCGCCCGCGGGCACGCCTGTCCCCGCTTGTGGCGCCTCGTCGCTCATTTGCCGGCGAGCACGCGGCTGGCGATGGTGACGTATTTGCGGCCGGCTTCCTGGGCCATCGCGATCGCGTCGGGCAGCGGACGCTCCTCGCGCACCTTGGCGAGCTTGACCAGCATGGGCAGGTTGATGCCCGCGAGCACTTCGACCTTGGGCCGGCTCATGCAGGATATTGCAAGGTTCGACGGCGTGCCGCCGAACATGTCGGTGAGGATCGCAACGCCGTCGCCGGAATCGACGCGGTTAACCGCCTCGATGATGTCACTTCGGCAGAGATCGGAATCATCTTCGGCGCCGATCGTGATCGCTTCGATTTGCTTTTGTGGGCCCATGACATGTTCAAGCGCTGCCTTGAATTCGTCGGCAAGGCGCCCGTGGGTCACAAGTACTAGACCAATCATCGGAAAACTCCTCGCGGGCGCTTTTGGTGCACCGCACGAACGCGCCACTTTGACCATCCAGAGCCCCTGCGCAAGAGGGGATGTTGCGTATCTCCCTGAATCTAGACGGATGGATGAGGGGAGCTGCGCCGGTCTATTCGGTCGCGATAGTGGGGTTCATATGGTTACCATTTCCCTTCAAACAATCGCCTGAGGGGTTAACGGAAGATGAACTCTTGGTAGTGGTCAAGGCCGCGACAACCAGTGGGAGGGGTGAATATCCGCGGCCAACTGGGATTCGCGGTATTTCGACACCGGAAATGAGGGTTTTCAGCGAATCCGTCGCAGGCAGGCGCTCGGCGTCCGCGGCATCCAGATCGACAACGAGACCGACGGTCGCATGCTCCACGAAGTCGCAGCGGCGGATCCCGAGGCCCCGGATCTCGATCAGGCCAGCCAATACCGGCGCGGGGCGGACTTCAATTTCATCGCCGACTGTCGCCAGATGGACACGGTCATCCCCGACCAGAACGGCCCTTTCGATCACGCCCGAGCGTCCGGCCATGATCAAATCAAAGGCAAGGCGCGACTTGCCCGAGCCCGAGGGACCGCGGATCAGCACCGCCCGTTGTCCGATCTTGACTGCGGAGGCGTAAACGCTGGGCCCGCCGTCGTTCATAGCGCCGGCAGCCTCACCACGAAGCGCGCGCCGGTGATCGTCGGCACGCCCTCGTCATCCGGCGGGCCTGCACGGTTCTCGGCCCAGATGCGCCCGCCATGGGCGTCGATGATCTGCTTGGAGATCGACAGGCCGAGGCCGGAGTTCTGGCCAAAACCCTGATGCGGACGGTCGGTGTAGAAGCGCTCGAAGATGCGTTCCAGCGCGTCGTCGCGAATGCCGGGGCCGTCGTCGTCGACCACGATCTCGATCTCCCCGCGTGCGCGGCGGCAGGTGAGGCGCACCTTGCTGCCAGGTTCGGAGAACGACTGCGCGTTGGAGAGCAGGTTGGAAACCACTTGCCCGAGCCGTGAATCGTGGCCGCTCACGGCGAAGGTGTCGGTCGGGCTGCGGCCCTCGAAGCGCGTCTCGACCGCGACGTCGTGGCCGAGCTTGGTCTCGTTGGCGACGGACACCAGCGTCGTCAGCAGGCGGCGCAAATCGACCGGGATCGCATCCTGGCGCTGCAATTCGGCATCGAGACGGCTGGCGTCGGAGATGTCGGAGATCAGGCGGTCGAGCCGCTTGACGTCGTGCTCGATTACCTCGAGCAGGCGCGCGCGGCTGTTCTCGTTGCGCGCCAGCGGCAGCGTTTCGACCGCCGAGCGCAGCGAGGTCAGCGGATTCTTCAATTCGTGGGCGACGTCGGCGGCGAACATCTCGATCGCCTCGATGCGGCTGTAGAGCGCGCTCGTCATGTCGCGCAGGGCGCCGGAGAGATGGCCGATCTCGTCGCGGCGGCGGGTGAAATCGGGGATCTCGATGCGGGCCTTGATGCGGCGGCGGACGCGCTCGGCGCTGTCGGCAAGCCGGCGCACGGGCCCGGCGATCGTGCTCGCGAGCAGCAGCGACAGCATGATCATGACGGCGGCCGCGACGCCGCCGACTTTCAGGATGGCGAGGCGCTCGGCGGTGACCATCTGGTCGATGTCGTCGCCTTGCGTCGACAGCATCAGCGCGCCATGGATCGCGCGCGAGCGCAGCACGGGGACCGCGACCGAGACGATCACCTCGCCGCGGGCATTGACCCGCACCATCGATCGCTTCTGGCCCTGGAGCGCATCGCCCACCTCGGCATAGCCGTTGCCGTTCTCGGGGCCGAGCTCGCGATAGAGCGGCAGGTCGCCGCGGTTCAGCCAGGTGCGCACCGCGACCATGCCGCGCTCGACGAAGCCGGGCTTCTCCGCCGGCGGCGGCAGGTCGAGGCGCAGCACGTTTTCGAGGTTGCGGCTGTCGAGCAGCAGGCTGCCGTTCGGATCGTAGATGCGGGCGCGCGTCTTGGTCGGCGAGATCAGCGTGCGCAGCACCGGCGCCACGCGCTCCGGGTTGATCGGGAAGTCCAGCGGCGAATACTCGTCCGAACCGCCATAGGTCTCGCCCGGCTTGAGGTCGAGCAGCCGGTCGGGATCGATGGTGATGGCGTTGGTCTGCACCGTGGCCGAGGCCGCAATCGCGCCGGCGATGATCTCGGCCTGCACCAGCAGGCTCTGCGCCCGCGCGTCGATCAGTCCGGCGCGGAATTGCGACAGATACAGGATGCTCGCCACCAGCGCGACGAGGCCGGCGAGGTTGAGCGAGACGATGCGGCGGGTCAGGCTGGAGAAGGACAGCGCGAAGAAGAATTGCCCGGCGCGCTTGAGCCAGTTCAGCGGTCGGAAGCCCTGCGGCTTGTCTTCGACAAACTGCTCCTGAACGCCGTCGGATGCGACGTCGCCGGCGCTCTGGTTGGGATCAGGCTGCGTTCGGTCCAGCAATGCTTACGCCCGTGTTAGGACGGCGTTGAGAAGGTCCCCACACCTTAGAGCGATCCCGGTCCCGATGGAATCAGAACCGGCGATGCTCGTCGTCGTTCGTGAAGGCGCCTCGCGCCTCAGGCTTCCTTGAAGCGGTAGCCGACGCCGTAGAGCGTCTCGATCATCTCGAACTCGTTGTCGACCACCTTGAACTTCTTGCGCAGCCGCTTGATGTGGCTGTCGATGGTGCGGTCGTCGACATAGACCTGGTCGTCATAGGCGGCGTCCATCAGCGCGTTGCGGCTCTTCACCACCCCGGGCCGGGTCGCGAGCGCCTGCAGGATCAGGAATTCGGTGACGGTCAGCGTCACCGGCTCGTTCTTCCAGGTGCAGGTATGCCGTTCCGGATCCATGCGCAGCAGGCCGCGGTCGAGCGCCTTGGCGTCGTTCTCCTTCGGCGCGACGGTCGGATCCTTCGGCGCCGAGCGGCGCAGCACCGCCTTGACGCGCTCGACCAGCAGGCGCTGCGAGAACGGTTTGCGGATGAAATCGTCGGCGCCCATCTTGAGGCCGAACAGCTCGTCGATCTCCTCGTCCTTGGAGGTCAGGAAGATCACCGGCAGGTCGGACTTCTGCCTGAGCCGGCGCAGCGTCTCCATGCCGTCCATGCGCGGCATCTTGATGTCGAGGATCGCAAGATCGGGCTGGGTGGTGCGGAAACCGTCAAGCGCGGAAGCGCCGTCGGTGTAGGTCATGATGCGGTAGCCTTCGGCTTCCAGCGCGATCGAGACGGATGTGAGAATGTTGCGGTCGTCGTCGACCAAAGCGATTGTGGGCATGAGCCTCTGCTTTCTGCTTTCCGTTTGGGTCGTGGCTTGAAACGGCGAGCAATCCACTGATGCGCCGCATACATGGGTGCCGATGTCGGCGTTCGAACCTTGTCACCGAGCAATGCAAGCTGGGCTGAAGTGTGACCAAGTTCCCCGAAACACGGCAGATCCGCCGCATGTCGACCCATAACCGGGCCCCCGTTTACCCGAAAAAAGGCCCCCCTTGCAACCACCTGAGCCGAGAAAGCCGATGCAACCGACCCCTGATTTCGACCCCGCAAAGCTCGCCAAATCCCTGCTGCGGCGATCGCGGCAGGGGGCGCTGGCAACTCTCATGGCCGGCAGCGGCGACCCCTATTGTTCCCTGGTCAATCTGGCCAGCCATCCCGATGGCTCGCCCATCCTGCTGATCTCGGGCCTCGCCGTGCATACAAGGAACCTTCTCGCCGACAGCAGGGTCTCCCTGATGCTGGACGAGCGGGCGGCGGGCGATCCGCTGGAAGGCGCCCGGATCATGCTGTCCGGCCGGGCGGAGCAGGCCGGTGCCGAGAAGGATTTGCTCCAGCGACGGTATCTTAGTGCCCATCCGTCGGCGGAAGGCTTTGTTTCCTTTAAGGATTTCTCCTTCTTCCGGATCCGCCCCACGGGAACCCATCTGGTCGCCGGCTTCGGCCGGATCGTCGATCTCAAGCCCGCCCAGTTCCTCACAGACCTCACCGGCGCCGAGGATCTGCTGGCGGCGGAGGCGGGGGCTGTCGAACACATGAATGCCGATCATCGCGACGCCATGGGCCTCTATGCGACCAAACTCCTTGGCGCTGCCGCGGGGAACTGGCGCTGCACCGGCTGCGATCCGGAAGGCCTCGACATGCAGGACGGCCAGAACGCGCTGCGGCTGGACTTCCCGGAGCGGGTGACCGACGGCACATCGCTGCGCAAGATGCTGGTCCGCCTCGCTGGCGAAGCACGCATGAAGCTGGACTAGAACGCAACAATTTGAACGCCGCGCCCCATCGCTGCGACCCAAGACGATCAGGTCTTAAGGCTCGCAGCGAGGGTTCATGACGCGTCGTCGTTTGGCATTGGCCGCGGGTCTGGCGTTCGCGATCACCACGTCGCTTGCCACGCCCGGTCTTGCCCAGAAGAGCGATCTGTCGGCGCAGAGCGGGCGCATCAATGCGCTCCGAAGCGCCGGCAAATATGCGGAGGCGCTGCCGCTGGCGCAGGCCATGGTGGCCTCGCTCGAGAAGACCAGCAACAACCGCGACCTCGCCGCGGCGCTCAACAATCTCGGGCAGATTTACGCCGACCAGGGCCACGACGATCAGGCCGAGCCGCTTTACAAACGCGCCATCGCGCTGATGGAGAAGGGGACCGGTCAGGGCAGCGTCGAGATTGCGCCGCTCCTGAACAATCTTGCGGCGCTCTATCAGCGGCAGAGCCGCTTCACCGAAGCCGAACCGCTGTTCAAGCGTGCGCTGGCCGTTCGCGAAAAGGCGCTGTCGCGCGAGCATCCCGATGTCGGCCAGGCCCTCAACAATCTCGCCACGCTTTACGTGAAGCAGGAGCATTTTGCCGACGCCGAACCGCTGTTTCAGCGTGCCCTCGCGATCTATCAGAAGGCCGCCGGGCCCGAGCATCCCGCGGTTGCCACGGTCCTGAACAATCTCGGCCAGGTCGATCGCGACCTCAACCGCGATGCCGACGCCGAAGCGCCGATCAAGCGCTCGCTCGCGATCCGCGAAAAGGTGCTGGGGGCGGATCATCCCGACGTGGCGCGCTCGCTCAACAATCTCGCCGGGCTCTACGAGCATCAGCAGCGCTATGCCGAGGCCGAGCCGCTCTATCGCCGCGCGCTTGCCATCCGTGAGCGTGCACTCGGGGTGGATCATCCCGATGTCCTGACCTCGACCAGCAATCTCGCTTATTTCCTTCAGGTGTCGGGCCGGACCGCCGACGCCTTGCCGTTTGCGCAGAAGACGCTTGCCGCCAACCGCGCGCAGCTGCGCACCGTGCTGCCGGTTCTGTTCGCTGCGCGCCAGCAAACTCTGCTGGCGAGCGACAAGGCGCTGGATGACGCCCTCGGCGCGATTCAGCGCGGCACGCAATCTTCCGCCGCCTCTGCCGTGAACAAGCTCGCGGTGCGATTGGCCGCCGGCAGCGACCGGCTCGCCGAGCTGGTGCGCCGGGATCAGGATCTCGCGGCCGAGGCCGAGGCGCTCGACAAGGCGATCATCACGGCGGTGTCGAAGCAATCGGCGCAGCGCGACGTCGCAGCCGAGCAACGCAGCCGCGCGAGGATCGTTGCGATTGCGAACGAACGCGCGGGGCTGCAAAAGACGCTCACGCTCGAGTTTCCCGACTACGCCTCACTCTCGAACCCGCTGCCGCTGGCGGTGAAGGACATCCAGCCGCTGCTGTCGGCCGATGAGGCCATGGTGATCTATTCCGTCGTCGACAAGCGAAGCTATGTCATCGCGATCACGCGCGATGGTGCCGACTGGAAGGAGATCTCGCTCGGCGCGGACGCGATGGCGCGGAAGGTCTCGGCGTTCCGCAGGGGACTGGATGTCGGCAAGGCGCGCGATGCCTCCGGCAAATCTGGGCTGTTCGATCTTGCGCTCGCGAACGAGCTCTATGTCGCGCTGCTCGGCCCGGTCGAGGCGCTGACGAAGGACAAGCGCAACCTCCTGGTCGTGCCATCGGCGGCGCTGACCGCATTGCCGTTTCATCTGCTGGTGACGGAGAAGCCGCAGGCTGCGATTCCGGACAGGCTCGAAGGTTATCGCGACGCCGCCTGGCTGCTGCGGCGTCAGGCGGTCTCGGTGCTGCCGTCGGTGATCAGCCTGAAATCCCTGCGTGCCTTCGCGCGCAGAGATCAGGGCGCGAAGCCTATGACCGGCTTCGGCGATCCCGTTTTCAATCCCGCGCTGGAAGGACCTGCCGACCGTCGCGCCGCAGGCGGCAAGGTCGCGGCGCGCAGCATTGCGACGATTGCCTATACCGATTTCTGGCGCGGCGCCGGGGTCGACCGCGCGCGGCTCGCGCAGGCGCTACCGCAACTGCCCGATACCGCCGATGAGCTCAACGCGGTGGCGAGAGACGTCGGCGCCACTGATGCCGACATCCATCTCGGACGCGATGCCAGCGAAACGACGCTGAAGCGTGCAGTGCTTGCTCAATACGGCATCATCTACTTTGCCACCCACGGCCTCGTTGCCGGCGACGTCAAGGGACTGGGCGAGCCCTCGCTTGCATTGTCCATTCCCGATCAGCCGTCTGAGCTCGACGACGGCCTTCTGACCGCGAGCGAGGTGGCCCAGCTCAAGCTCAACGCCGATTGGGTGGTGCTGTCCGCCTGCAACACCATCGCCGGCGACAAGCCCGGCGCCGAGGCGCTGTCGGGATTGGCGCGCTCTTTCTTCTATGCCGGTGCCCGCGCGCTGCTGGTCTCGCATTGGGCCGTGGATTCGGAAGCCGCCACCCGCCTCACCACATCGACATTCGAGCTGCTCAAGAACCAACCAAAAATCGGTCGCGCCGAAGCCTTGCGCCGCGCGATGTTAACGTTTGTCGACGACACCTCGTCACCGCGCAACGCCTACCCGGCGATGTGGGGACCGTTCGCGCTCATCGGCGAAGGCGAGGTAAGATAAGCCGGCAGCCGGAATTGTGCGTCGCAAAAACCTTGATCAACGCCGAATTCCGCATTTGGTTGCGCGATCATTCGTGATTTTTTGATGCAGCTGCTCAGAGCTGACATGCGCGACGTTTGGCGCGGTCCTTGAATAAACCAAATCCTGCGGGATCAGCTTGGCAACGCCAGCGTTCATCATTATTAGGTCGCCCAGCCGAGGCTGGTTGGCCTATAAATCACGGTGACCGCGATGGTGCTGCAGTTCTGGTCGCGCTGAATGTCGCGGGTTCTAGGAGGATTTTTTCGTGCAAGAGACGGGCGTGCGCAACGGTGCCTTTGGCGCCGACAAGTTCGGTTTAAAGAATCTCAAGCAGGTTCACTGGAACCTCGGTGCGCCGCAACTCTATCAATACTCGCTCACTGCGGGCGAGGCGGTGCTGTCCGCTGACGGCGCACTCTGCGCCGACACCGGCGAGTTCACCGGGCGCAGCCCGAAGGACAAGTTCACGGTGCGTGACGCCACCACCGACAAGAAGATGTGGTGGGCCGGCAACCAGTCGATCACCGCAGAGCAGTTCGAGACGCTCTATCAGGACTTCCTCAAGCACGCCGAAGGCAAGAAGCTGTTCGCGCAGGACCTCTATGGCGGCGCCGACCCGGCCTACCGGATCAAGACGCGCGTCTTCACCGAGCTCGCCTGGCACTCGCTGTTCATCCGCACGCTGCTGATCCGCCCCGAGGCGGTCGAGCTGTCGACCTTCGTGCCGGAGCTCACCATCATCGACATGCCGAGCTTCCGCGCCGATCCCAAACGGCACGGCTGCAAGTCGGAGAACGTCGTCGCGATCGATTTCGCCCGCAAGATCGTCCTGATCGGCGGGTCTTATTATGCCGGCGAGATGAAGAAGTCGGTTTTCACCACGCTGAACTATTATCTGCCCGAGCGCGGCGTGATGCCGATGCATTGCTCGGCCAATGTCGGCGCCAAGGGCGACGCGGCGATCTTCTTCGGCCTGTCCGGCACCGGCAAGACCACGCTGTCGGCCGATCCGAACCGCACGCTGATCGGCGATGACGAGCACGGCTGGGGCCCGAACGGCGTCTTCAACTTCGAAGGCGGCTGCTACGCCAAGTGCATCAAGCTGTCGCAGGAAGCCGAGCCCGAGATCTTCGCGGCCTCGACCCGCTTCGGCGCGGTGCTCGAGAACTGCGTGCTCGACGAAGACACCCGCGTGGTGGATTTCGACGACGGCTCCAAGACCGAGAACACGCGCTCGGCCTATCCGCTCGACTTCATCCCGAACGCCTCGCGCACCGGCCGCGCGCCGCAGCCGAAGAACGTGGTGATGCTCGCCGCCGACGCCTTCGGCGTGCTGCCGCCGATCGCCAAGCTCTCGCCGGCGCAGGCGATGTATCACTTCCTGTCCGGCTACACCGCCAAGGTCGCCGGCACCGAGCGCGGTCTCGGCAACGAGCCGCAGCCGGAGTTCTCGACGTGCTTCGGATCGCCCTTCCTGCCGCTCGACCCCAGCGTCTACGGCAACATGCTGCGCGACCTCATCGCTCAGCACAACGTCGATTGCTGGCTGGTCAACACGGGTTGGACCGGCGGCAAATACGGTGTCGGCTCGCGCATGCCGATCAAGGTGACGCGCGCGCTGCTCACCGCCGCGCTCGACGGATCGCTTCGCAACGTCGAATTCCGCACCGACAAATATTTCGGCTTCGCGGTCCCGACCGCGCTGCCCGGCGTGCCGGCCGAGATCCTCAACCCGGTCAACACCTGGAAGGACAAGGACGAGTTCGACAAGACCGCCCGCGCGCTGGTCGGCATGTTCCAGAAGAACTTTGCCAAGTTCGAAGCCCAAGTGGACGCCGAAGTGCGTGCCGCCGCGCCGGACGTGAAGCTCGCGGCGGAGTAAGTTCTCCGCAAGACGTGATTGACGAGAAAGGGCGGCTTCATCAGCCGCCCTTTCTTTTACGGCCCGAGCATCGTCAGGCTGCCTAGCCCGTGCATTGCTTGCGATATTCTGCGGGAGTCGTACTCATGTGCCGGCGAAAGATCCGGTTGAGATGGCTCTGGTCGGAGAATCCGCTCAACAGGGCGATCTCCTTCAACGCCAGGCGGTCCTTGCGCAGATGTTCGCAGGCGCGCTCCACCTTGCGGGTGAGGACATAGCTGTGCGGCCGCATGCCATAGTGTGCCTGGAATTTGCGCGCGAACTGCACCGGCGTGCAGTTGCAGATGTTGGCCAGTTCGTCGAGCGTGATGTTCCGGGAAATGTTCTGCTCGATATAGTCCTCGATCATTCGCGCATGCGCCGGCCTGAAGGGCCCTTGCGCACAGGGCATCTTGAACTGCACTGAGGCGTATTTTCGCAGGATGTGAATGCTCGCCTGAAGTGCCATGGCATCGTAGCAGAGCCGGCCGCCCGGACCTCCTGCGGAAACCTCCTGCACCATCTGGTCAGCAATCCAGGTCAGGACTGGATCCTCGATCCTGAGCAGATCATGAAGCTCGACGCTTTCGGTATCCCGGTCAAAAGCCTCGCTCGCGGTCTTCGCCATGAGCCTGGGCGAGATGTAGAGATGACTGACTTCGATGTCATGGGACCATCGCCAGTTCGACGCTTCGGCCCGCGTCAGCAGTGTCGTGACGCCGCGGCCGACGCGATCCTGCTTCCAGGATCCGGTCACGCGGCGCTTCATCGCCGTGGTGCCTTCGCGATAGATCACGATCAGAAAGTTATCGGACGGCGGCACCCAGATATCGGATGGCGCATAGCGGAACACGCGCAGCCGAAAATCGGCTTTCCCCACCGCCGAACTGTCCAGCATCATTTCGCCGGGAGCATAGCGTGGCAGCTCCTCGACCGTGATGAACTGCCCCATCGCGCGAGCCTCCTCCCTGGAGTTTTGGCATGGTCGACTGCTTGTTGTTCTCATTGGCCGATCGGCAAGGCAGCAGCATAGGCCGGATTTGCCATTTGCCAAGCGAGCTCGGGCGAGGTCGGCGCCGGCCTCCGGCTTCATTCAAAGGATTGTCGGTTTTGTTCAAGCCGGGAACGCAGCCCGCCTCATAGCCTCCCTCGCGTCCCGGGCAAGTGCGGAAGAAGGGTGAAAAGCCGCAGGCACTCGCGGGACCGACAAATGACGCGATGCACCACCATCCGAGCGCACGACGGGTGGGGAGGGCCGCGCGCGCTCTGGAAACACCTAGGAGGGAAAAATGGCGGAAACGGCGACCAAACCCAATGGAAGCAATGGCGCGCATGTCACGGCGAAATTCGACGCGGTGGTTGTTGGAGCCGGCGTCGCCGGGCTCTATCAGCTCTACCGTTTGCGCGAACAGGGATTAAAGGTCAGGGCAATTGACGCGGGCGCAGGCGTGGGCGGCACCTGGTATTGGAATCGCTATCCCGGCGCCCGCTTCGATTCAGAAAGCCACATCTACCAGTATCTGTTCTCCGAGGAGCTCTACAAGGGATGGAGCTGGAGCGAGAAATTCCCCGGCCAGCCGGAAATCGAACGCTGGCTCAACTACATCGCCGACCGCCTCGATCTGCGCAAGGACATCCAGTTCGGGACGATCGTCAAAGCCGCCCATTTCAACGAAGCCACACAGCGCTGGCTGGTCACGACCGACAGGGGTGACGTGATCGACACCCAGTTTCTGATCACCTGTTGCGGCATGCTCTCCGCCCCGCGTATCGTTTCCGGGACAGGAGACGTTCAAGGGGCAGTTGTTCCACACGGCGCGCTGGCCCAGGGAGCCGATCGATTTTGCCGGCAAGCGCGTCGGCGTCATCGGCAACGGCGCAACCGGCATCCAGGTCATCCAGACCATCGCTGGCGAGGTCGGTCATCTGAAGGTCTTTATTCGCACGCCGCAATACATGATTCCGATGAAGAATCCCAAGTACAGCGCGGCAGATGCGGAGGCCTACAAGTCGAAATTCCAGCACCTCACGGAGCGCCTGCCGCATACCTTCACCGGGTTCGAATACGATTTCGAGCACGCCTGGGCCGGCCTGACGCCGGAGCGGCGCCGGGAGGTGATCGAGGATTGCTGGAACGACGGCTCCCTGAAGCTGTGGATCTCGTCCTTCGCCGAGTTGTTCTTCGATGCCGAGGTCAACGCCGAGATCTCCGACTTCGTGCGCGAGAAGATGCGCGAGCGACTGAAGGATCCAAAGCTGTGCGAAGCCTTGATTCCGGCCGACTACGGTTTCGGGACGCACCGGGTGCCGCTGGAGCAGAATTTCCTCGAGGCCTTCCACCGCCCCAATGTCGAGATCGTCAGCGTCAAGGCCAATCCGATCGACCGCGTGACACCCACGGGTATCCAGACCGCGGACGGGACGATCCACGAGCTCGACGTCATCGTTCTGGCGACTGGATTCGACGCCGGAACCGGCGCCTTGACGCGCATCGATATCAGGGGCCGCGGTGGCCGGTCGCTGAAGGAGGATTGGAGCAAGGATATCCGCACCACGATGGGCCTGCAGGTTCACGGCTATCCGAACCTGTTCACGACCGCGGTGCCGCTGGCTCCGTCGGCTGCGCTCTGCAACATGACCACTTGCCTTCAGCAGCAGGTCGAATGGATCGACGATTGCATCAGGTTCGTGCGCACGAAGAACCTGAAGGTGGTTGAGCCGACCAGGGATGCCGAAGACGGATGGGTGGCGCATCACGATGAGATCGCCAATGCGACGCTGATCGCGAAGACCAATTCCTGGTACCTGGGCTCGAACGTCGAAGGCAAACCGCGCCGCGTTCTGTCCTACTGCGGCGGCGTCGGCGCCTACCGGCAGAAATGCAACGAGGTCGCCGCCAGCGGCTACCTGGGCTTCACCATGAACTGAGTGCTCGCGAAGCGCTGCGTCGACGGAATTCATCCAATCCAAACGGGAGGACAACCATGAGCACGAATTTCGGTGCTGCTGCAGACGCCGTTCTTGACGGTGTCGTTACATCCACGCCGCGCGTGCCCGGCGTCGTCGCGATGGTGACGGACCGTTATCGCAACATCTACGAAGGTGCTGCGGGAAAAAGGCGCCTTGACCAGCCCGCCGACATGACGGCCGACAGCATCTTTGCCATCTTCTCCACGACCAAGGCGATCACCGGCACGGCCGTGCTGCAACTCGTCGAAGAGGGCAAGCTCGATCTCGACGCACCGGCCAAGCGCTACGCGCCGGACATCGGCAAGCTCCGGGTCATCGAGGGCTTTGATGCCGCGGGTGAGCCGATGCTGCGGGCGCCCAAGCGGGACATCACCACACGGATGCTGATGACGCATACCGCCGGTCTCAGCTACGATTTCATCAACCGCACCTATAACCGCCTCGCCGAAGAGAAGGGGCAGCCCAGCGTCATCACAGCTTCCAAAGCCTGCCTGATGACGCCGCTGCTGTTCGATCCGGGCGAGCGCTGGGATTACGGCACCAATCTCGACTGGTGCGGCCAAATCGTCGAGGCCATCGCCGGGCGCCGGCTTGGCGAGGTTTTCAATACGCGCATCTTCGAGCCGCTCGGAATCAAGAATATGACCTTCGAGCTGACGGAGGCCATGCGCGGCAAACTGGCCGGGATCCACGCGCGCGGCGCCGACGGCTCGTTGACGCCGATGGATTTCGAGCTCCCCGCCAACCCTGAAGTGCATATGGGTGGCCACGGCCTTTACGGCACGGTCGGCGACTACATGCGTTTCATCCGGATGTGGTTGAATGACGGTGCCGGCGAGCACGGCCGCGTGCTGAAGGCGGAGACCGTGCGCATGGCGGAGAAGAATCATCTCGGAGACAAGAAGGTGACACCGATCACCGGCGTCATCCCAGCTCTGTGCAATGATGCCGAGTTCTTCCCGGGCCAGTCAAAGTCCTGGGCGCTGTCCTTCATGATCAACGACCAGGAAGCACCCACCGGGCGTCCCGCCGGCGCCCTCGGCTGGGCGGGCCTTGCCAATCTGTTCTATTGGATCGACCGGCAGAACGGGTTCGGCGGGTTCTGGGCCACGCAGATTCTTCCGTTTGGCGATCCAACGTCATTCATCGGTTACATGAATTTCGAGACGGCGTTTTATCAGAGCCTGAGGCAGCGAATGGCGGGTTAGGGACCCGGTAAGAACGGGACGAGGGGTGGAGAGAGCTCACGCCTTGAAATACGCAATCTGCGTCGTGGTCGCCAGCAACCTTCCGTTCGGCGACCACAGCTCGCCGTTCTGGTCGGCGTAGCTCTTGTGGAAGATCTTTGCGTCCGCCGTCGCCAGCACGCGGGTGATGTCCTCGGCCGCGAGTTCGTCTGCGCCGGTGTGGAAATACGTCGTCAGCGACACCGTGCCGAACGGCACCAGCTCGCGCCGCGCGTGGAAGACGCGGCCGAAGAAGGCGTCCGACATCGACATCAGCGACAGCATGTCGAGCTTGCGCGGCGTGCGGTCGCTGATCCAGATTTTTGAATAGGTGCTGGCGGGTTCGGCCTGCGCTGGGCCGATCCGCATCTCGCCCTCGACGAAGCGGAATTCGTACTGGTTGGCCCAGGAGGCCTGGATCCTCGGGAACGGCAGCGTCTCCTCGAACGGCTTTGCTTCGGGATATTGCGCCACCCGGTGCTCCCAGGACGGCCGCCGCTCGGCGAACACCGCGGTGGCGAGCGTTGCGACCTCGCCGCCGCCTTGGCTGAGCTCGACGCTCCAGTGCTGGCTGGAGCGGTTGGCCTTCACCAGCCGCACGTCGAGATCGAACGGCCCCTTGGCGATCGGCGCGCAGTAATTGACGGTCAGTGCCAGCGGATCGCCGGCGCGCTCCGGGTGGTCGATCAGCGCGCGCAAAATGGTCGCGGCGGTGGCGCCGCCGAACGGGCCGACAAAGGCCCAGTAATCGTCGCTGGTGTGCCCCTGCCAGCTGGAGTCGCCGGCAGTGACGCGGGTGGCATCGTCGAAGGGATGGGGAAGTCTTGCGTGCATTTTCGTTTCCGTCTGTCATTCCGGGGCGATGCGATGGGACCGCGTAGCGCGGGATCGAGCATCGAACCCGGAAGCTCGAGATTCCGGGTTCGGCTCTGCGAGCCGCCCCGGAATGACGGTCGTCATATCACAGCCATCGCGTGGCTGTGCAATTACCTGTCGGGTAACGCTTCCACGCCGCGGAAAAATCAGCCCGCGGCGTCGCGCAGGTTCGGCAGCAGCGGCGTAGTCGGATTGACCGGCACGTTCCAGATTTCCTCGGCGTATTCGCGGATGGTGCGGTCGGAGGAGAACCACGCCATGCGCGCGACGTTGAGGATGGAGGCGCGCGTCCAGGCCGGCGCCACCAGCCAGCGCGCATCGACACTGCGCTGCGCCTCGTAATAGGAATCGAAATCGGCGCTGACCATGTAATGGTCGAGATAGCGCAGCGCGTGCGCGATGGACTCGAAGCGGCCGGGATCGCCGGGCGAGAATTCGCCGGTGCCGATCGCATTGATGGCGCGCTGCAGCTTCGGCGAGTTGCGGATCAGGTCGGAGGCGTCCAGCCCCTGCTTGCGCCGGATCATCACGTCGCCGGCCTCCATGCCGAAGATCGCGATGTTCTCCGCGCCGACATGGTCGCGGATCTCGATATTGGCGCCGTCGAGCGTGCCGATGGTGATGGCGCCGTTCAGCGCCAGCTTCATGTTGCCGGTGCCGGAGGCCTCCATGCCGGCGGTCGAGATCTGCTCGGACAGGTCGGCCGCGGGAATGATCACTTCGGCGAGGCTGACATTGTAGTCGGGCAGGAAGACCACCTTGAGCTTGCCGCCGATCGCGGGATCGTTGTTGACGACCTCGGCGACGTCGTTGATCAGCTTGATGATCAGCTTGGCGTAGCGATAGCTCGCGGCAGCCTTGCCGGCGAAGATCTTCACCCGCGGCACCCAATTGCCATTGGGGTTGTCCTTGATCGCCTGGTACAGCGCGACGGTCTCGATGACGTTGAGCAGCTGGCGCTTGTATTCGTGGATGCGCTTGATCTGCACGTCGAACAGCGCGGTCGGGTCGACCTTGATGCCGAGCCGTTCGCCGATCAGGCGCGCCAGCGCGGTCTTGTTATGAAGCTTGACGCTGCGGAACTTCTTCTGGAATTCGACGTCGCTGGCGCGGGCCTCGATCAGCGAGAGCTGGGTCGGATCGTCGAGCACCGCCTCGCCGCAGGTCTCGCGCAACAGGTCGGTCAGCTTCGGATTCGCCAGCATCAGCCAGCGCCGGAAGGTGATGCCGTTGGTCTTGTTGGTGATGCGGCCGGGATAGAGATGGTTGAGGTCGTGGAACACGGTCTCGCGCATCAGGTCCGAATGCATCCCCGAGACGCCGTTGATGCGGTGCGAGCCGACGAAGGCGAGCTGGCCCATGCGCACGCGGCGCCCGCTCTTCTCGTCGATCAGCGAGACCGAGGCACGGAAGTCGATGTCGCCGGGGCAGCGCGCTTCGGCCAGCGCCAGATGCTGCACGTTGATGCGGTAGATGATCTCCAGATGCCGCGGCAGCAGCCGCTCGAACAGCTCGACCGGCCAGGTCTCCAGCGCCTCGGGCAGCAGCGTGTGGTTGGTGTAGGAGAGGGTGGCGACCGTGATCTTCCAGGCCTCGTCCCAGCGGAAATTGTGCAGATCGACGAGGATCCGCATCAGCTCGGTGACGGCGAGGCTCGGATGGGTGTCGTTGAGCTGCACCGCGACCTTGCTCGACAGGCTGCGTAGCTGCCCGTCGGACGCAAGGTGCCGCTTGACGAGATCCTGCAGCGAGGCCGAGACGAAGAAATATTCCTGGCGCAGGCGCAGCTCGCGGCCCGCCGGGCTCTCGTCGTTCGGATAGAGGAATTTGCAGATCGCTTCCGCGCGCGACTGCTCGGCGGTGGCGCTGACATAGTCGCCCTTGTTGAAGGCGTCGAGCTTGAGCGGATCGGGCGAACGCGCCGACCACAGGCGCAGCGCGTTGACGTGCTGGCCGCGCCAGCCGACGATCGGCGTGTCATAGGCGATCGCCTGCACGGTCTCGCCCGGATGCCAGATCGCGCGGTCGCGGCCCTTGTCGTCGACATGCTCGACGCCGCCGCCGAAATTGATGTCGTAGATCACCTCGGGCCGCTGCAATTCCCAGGGATTGCCGAAGCTCAGCCATTCGTCGGGATATTCCTGCTGCCAGCCCTGGTTGATGATCTGGCGGAACAGGCCGTAATCATAGCGGATGCCGTAGCCGATCGCGGGGATCGACAGCGTCGCCATGCTCTCCATGAAGCAGGCGGCGAGCCGCCCGAGGCCGCCATTGCCGAGCGCGGCGTCCGGCTCGCATTTGCGCAGCTCCGGCAGCGAGACACCGAGATCGCCGAGCGCGACCTCGAAGATCTTGAGCAGGCCCATGTTGTTGAGCGCGTCGGTAAAGAGACGGCCGATCAGGAATTCGAGCGAGAGATAATAGACGCGCTTGCGGCCCGCGTCGTAGCTGTGCTTCTCGGCCGTGAGCCAGCGATGCACGACACGGTCGCGCAGCGCCAGCGCTGCGGCCTGGTACCAGTCGTGCTTGGTCGCCATGCCGGCATCCTTGCCGATGGCAAGGCGCAGCTTCGCCAGGATCGCGCCCTTGATCTCAGCCAGCGCGAGCTCGTCGATCGGCTGGCCGGGGGCGGGAAAACTGGGCTGGAACGATTGATCTTGCAAAGCCGTCACTTCCTGGTCGAACACACCACTAACCCTACGCGTCTTGCCCCTGCACCGGAACTGTCGCCGATGCGGCCTTGCACTGCGCTGGCGTAAATTTATGCAAGGAACGGGCCGATTTGGGAACCCGGGGGAGCACGGAGAAACCGGGATTCGGTGCTAGATTGCGGATCAATTCAGCCATCAGTGTGGAGGAACATTCCCATGAGACTGCTGACGCGACTGCTGATCGAGATCGCCGCGGCGGCCCTGCTCGTCGTCTGCATCGGGACCCTCAGTGCCGCGTTTGCCGCCGGCAAGCCCGGTCGCAGCGCCGATGGCCTCAGCTGCGGCTTCATGGTCCCGCACAGTGCCTCGCCCGCGGCCCGCTGCGCCGCCATCAAGCGCCAATGCGGCGGCAAGTTCTATGCGAATGCGTGCGGCGACAGGCTGATGTCCGCGGCGAATTGAGAGACCGTCCGATATTCTGCGAATTCAAGCCGCCTTCGCCTGCACTGCATCGCAAAACTCGGCGAGACGATCTGCAAGTCGCAGCGTTGCCGGGCTCGCATCGGGCGAGGCCATCAGTGCGACCTCGGTCTTGTTGATCGGCGCAAAACCATCTTTCGCCGTCAGCACGCGGTGGTCGGACTGGATCGACATCTCCGACAAGATGCTGAGGCCCATGCCGGCGGCGACCGCGGCCTGGATTCCGGAGAGGCTCGACGAGGAATAGGCCATGTGCCAGGCGCGGCCGACGCTTTCCAGCGCGTGGATGGCGCCGGCACGGTAGAGGCAGCCGGTCGGAAAGCCGATCAGCGGCACGGACGCGGCGTGAACATCGACAGGATGGCTCTTGCTGGTGACCCAGTGCACCCGCTCCGGCCACACCGCGATGGCGCCCTTCTCGCCGGCCGCACGCTTGAACAGCGCAAGGTCGAGCTCGCCGCGTTCGAGATCGCGCGCCAGATGCTTGCTCTGGTCTGCGCGCACGTCGAGCCGCAGGCCCGGATGCGAGCGCGCGAACGCGCCCAGTAATTTGGTCAGCCGGTACGCCGCGAAATCCTCGGGGATGCCGAGCCGGATCGCGCCTTCGCCATCCGGCTGGCGCAGCACGTCGCGCGCCTCCTCGGCGAGCGAGAGCAAGCGCCGCGCATAGGAGAGCAGCCGCTCGCCGGCCTCGGTCGGACGTACATTCTTGCCGTCGCGGTGCAGCAGCACCTGGCCGATATCGTCCTCCAGCCGCTTGATCTGCTGGCTGACGGTCGACTGCGTGCGATGGACGCGCGCGCCGGCGCGGGTGAAACCGCCGGCCTCGACCACCGAGACGAAGCTGCGCAGCAGCTCGAGATCGAGCATGGCCGCCTCCATTCGAAATTCCACTGACATGGAGTTAATCATTTAATTTCCAAATGACAAGCGGGCTCCCTAGATCGAGGCTCAGGAGAATGCCCCCATGTCGCTCGCCCCCTCGATTTCGGCCCCCCGCACCCGCTTCAACACCCTTCCGCTCGCCATCGGCCTGTTCTGCCTGCTCTGGAGCTACGCCTTCGTCGCCGGCAAGATCGGGGTCACCCATTGCCCGCCGTTGATCCTGCTCGCCGCGCGCTTCTCGCTCGCCGGCATTTTGATCCTGGGCGCCACGCTGATCCGCGGCGACAGCTGGTCGTTAACCTGGCGCGATGCGGCGATCTTCGCCGTGCTTGGGATTGCCAACAACGCGCTCTATCTCGGCCTCGGCTACACCGGCCTGCAATCGGTCTCCGCCGGCCTCGGCGGCCTGATCGTCTCGGCCAATCCGGTCTTCACCGCCGCGCTCGCGACCCTGCTGCTCGGCGAGAGCATGACCTGGCGCAAGGCCGGCGGCCTGCTGCTCGGCATCACCGGCGTGACCTTGATCGTCTGGCATCGCCTGTCGGTCGGCACGGATTCCCTGCACGGCATCGTCTTCACGCTGGCTTCGCTCGCTTCGCTGGTCGCGGGCACCATCCTGTTCAAGCTGCTCGCGCCGAAGGGCTCCTTGTGGATCGGCAATGGCGTGCAGAACCTCGCGGCCGGCCTCGCACTTTCGCCGATCGCGTTCAGTTTCGCCGACGTGCACGCGATCGACTATACGCCGGGCCTGATCGGCGCCTTTGCGTTCCTCGTGCTGGGCGGCTCGATCCTCGCCTACTGGCTCTGGTTCCATCTCCTGAAAGTGTGCGGCGCGACCGCCGCCAGCGCCTATCATTTCCTGATGCCGCCGCTCGGCATGCTGTTCGCGTATCTCGTCCTTGGTGAGCACGTCGAGGCCCGTGATTTGCTGGGCATCATCCCGGTCGCGCTCGGCATCTACCTGGTGACGCGCCCTGCAAAGCCTGTCTCGTAAGAGGAGAGTTCTCTCGTGCCCATTTCCATCACCCTGATAGGCGGCCCGACCGCGCTGATCGAGATCGACGGCTTCCGCCTGCTCACCGACCCGACCTTCGATGCGCCCGGCGCCTACCAGCTGCCGCATGTGACGCTGGAGAAAACCATCGGTCCCGCGTTGAAAGCCGATTCGATCGGCCCGGTCGATGCCGTGCTGCTCAGCCATGACCAGCATTCGGACAATCTCGATCATTCGGGCCGCGACTATCTCCATAAGGTCAAGCGCGTGCTGACGACGGAGGCGGGCGCGAAGCGCCTCGGCGGCCATGTCGAGGGCCTAGCGCCCTGGAGCACGACGCATCTGAAGGATAGCGACGGCAACACCCTGACCATCACCGCGACGCCGGCGCGCCATGGCCCGGCTGGCATCGAGCCGCTGTCGGGCGACGTCATCGGCTTCGTGGTGGCGTCCAGCCGGAAGGACACCAGCACGGTCTATATCAGCGGGGACACCACCTGGTTCGACGGCGTCGCCGAAGTCGCGCGCCGCTTCAAATGCGGCGTGGTGCTGCCCTTCGCCGGCGCCGCGCAGACGCGTGGGCCGTTCCACCTCACCATGGACACCAACGACACCATCGAAACGGCGCGCGCCTTCCCCGATGCGACGATCGTGCCCGTGCATACCGAAGGCTGGGCGCATTTCCGCCAGAACAGCGAGGATCTGCGCAAGACGTTCGACGTGCTCGGTTTCGGAACGCGGCTGCGGCTGCTGGAGCCGGGCGTGCCGACGGTGATCCAGGCGCCGTGAGCCTCACTGTCATGCCCCGGCTTGACCTGGCTTGACCGGGGCATCCAGTACGCCGCAGCGGCCGTTGCGAGAGCGAGCTCCCTAACGCCGGCCTCTGGAATACTGGATCGCCCGGTCAAGCCGGGCGACGACGAGCGGAGAGAGTGGCGCGCGCCGCAATGACGGCAACTAATCCTTCCGGAACACGATCGACGCCATCCATCCCGTCATCAGCGCCATCGCGGCGGTGACGAGGCCATAGATCAGCCCGTTGTGCCTGGCGGTGGTGGCGACGAATTGCTCGAAGCCGACCTTGACGATCTCGAACGCGGTCTCGGTCTTGCTGATGAACGCGCCGTTCGCGAACAGCTTGATCTCGACCTCGTAGGTGCCGATCGGCACCTCCGCCGGCAGCGGAATGCCGGTGCGGAACAGGGTCGGCGTCAGGAACGTGACCGCGCTCGGATCCTCGCGATAGAGCCCGCGCTGGGTACGCAGGCGGATGAAGGCCGAGCGGAACGCGTCGTTCGGCACCACGTCGGCATAATCGCCGCCGACTCGCTGCGTCAGCAGCACGTTGTTCAGCCCGATCTGCTGCCGCCGCGCGATCTCGGGCGAGGTGATCGCGTCGAAGGAGCGGTTGGCGAACAGCGCCAGATAGCTCGGCACCTGCAGGAACTGCCGGTAGTCGGTGTTGATCCAGATGCCGAAGGTGCGCTCCTTGCGCCGCGTCACCATGTCGGCGCGCGGGCCCATCACGGTGACGACGAGGTCATAGGCTGTGCGATCGGCGGGTGTCGTCGCGTCCTTCTCCGCCGAGCCGAACAGCACCAGCTCCTCGCCGGAATAGTTCGGTGTCACCGTGACGCGGTGGTTGGACACCGACACGATCAGACGCTCGGCGCGCGCGGCGGAGCCGAGCAGCAGGACGAGCAGGAGTGCGAGAGCTGCGCGCATCATCCGCTCACTCCCAGCTCGCGGATGGTGAAGAGATCCTCAGGCCGGATCACCAGCTCGATCGCGAAGCGGACGCCGACCGAGAGAATCAGGAGGCCGAGCAGCAGCCGCAGCTGCTCGCCGCGGATCTTCTGCCCGGCGCGGGCGCCGAACTGCGCGCCGGTGACGCCGCCGACCATCAGGATCAGCGCCAGCACGGCATCGACGAGGTGATTGGTCACCGCGTGCAGCATGGTCGCGAACAGCATCGTCACGAGCGTCAGCACCATCGAGGTCCCGATCACCGTCGAGGTCGGCACCCTCAACAGATAGATCATGATCGGCACCAGGATGAAGCCGCCGCCGATGCCCATGATGGCGCCGATGAAGCCGATCATGATGCCGACGATTACCACGGGGATGACCGAGAGATAGATCTTCGAGCGCTTGAAGCGCATCTTCAGCGGCAGGCCGTGGATCCAGTTGTGCGTGCGTCGTGGCGGCAGCGCGCCGCGCCGGGTCCGCATCAGTGCGCGCAGCCCTTCCGAGAACATCAGGCTGCCGACGGTGCCGAGCAGCACCACGTAGGAGAGCGCGATCATCAGATCGAGCTGGCCGAGCGCGCGCAGCTGCGTGAAGGTCCACACGCCGAGCGCCGTGCCGGTCACGCCGCCGCAGAGCAGGACGCTCGCCAGCGCCGGATCGATCGCACGCCGCCGCCAATAAGACAGCGCGCCGGAAAAGGAGGAGGCCGCGATATGGCTCGTGACCGAGGCGACCGCGACCGCCGGCGTGATGCCGATGAAGATCAGCAGCGGCGTCATCAGGAAGCCGCCGCCGATTCCGAACATCCCCGAGACGAAGCCGACCGCGGCGCCCATGGCGAGCACCAGGAAGACGTTGACGGGAAGATCGGCGATCGGAAGATAGAGCTGCATCGAAGGACCATACGCCGGCGAGACGGATCGATTGTCGCGGAATGCTCGCGGGAAGGTCGGAACGATTGCCGCGCCCCTCAATAGCGGAATTCGGAGCCGGGAGGGACCCGGAATTTCGGGCGTGGTAATTGTTGACGAGGGTCGTGAACGAGGCCCCGATCGTTGCGATAACGCGAGATGCGCTCCCTCCCCCGCTTGCGGGGGAGGGTTGGGGAGAGGGTGTCTCCTCTCGCGAGACCCCCCGAGAGGCGAGAGCCCTCACCCGCGTCGCTTCGCTCCGCGACCTCTCCCGCAAGCTGGAGAGGTGCACCGCGCGCGCGGCTCGTTCTGTCTGTCTAAAGCAATTCGCCTTTAATGCGCCGCCGAGGCCGAGCGCTTGGTTGCGACTTGCTTCGGCGCCGGCTTTGCATTCGCCTGCGGCGCGCTGTCCCAGCCGCCGGCGGGCGCCGTGACGTTGACGGCGTCGTCGGGCTGCGGCTCGGCGCTGAAGGTCTGGATCGCGAGCTTGGCGGCCGCGAGCGATTGCGGGTCGAGACGCTTGGCGACGTCGTCGCGCTTGCCGGAGGCGTCCGCGTCACCCTGGGCAGCCGCGAGGCTGAACCATTTGTAGGACTCGGCGAGGTTCTGTTCGACGCCGATGCCGCGGGCATAGAGGATGCCGAGGTTGAACTGGCTGTCGGCTACGCCGCGATCGGCGGCCTTGCGGAACCATTGCGCCGCGCTCTTGTAGTTGGCGCCGCGTCCGCCGCCGTCGGCATCGAGCACCGCGAGATTGTGCATTGCCTTGGCGTTGCCGCGCTCGGCGGCCTGGGTGTAGTAGCGGCGGGCGATGTCGGCGTCCTTCTTCACGCCGAGGCCCTTCTCGTAGAGCGTGCCGAGGCGGAAGGTCGCCGGCACCACGCCGGCCTGCGCCGCGCGGTCGTACCATTTGGCAGCTTCGTCGTAATTCGTGGCAACACCCTTGCCTTCGGCAAAGCGCAAGCCGATCTCGTAGGCCGCGGTCGCATCGCCCTTCATCGCGGCGGTGCGCAGCATCGGGCCGCCGATGCCGTCAGGCAGCTTTTCGCTCGGCGGCACCTGGATCATGCCGAGCTTGGCGCGGCTCGTGCCGGACAGCGCGCCGGTGACGTCGCTGGAGGCAGGCGACGGAGCCGCGGCAGGTGCGGGAGGAATCTCGACCGAGGCCGAGTTGCCCGAATTGACGGCGGGAGCCGGCGCGGCGTTGTTCTGGGACTGCCGTCCAATCGGCGTCGGCGAGGTCATCGATGGTGTGACCTGCTCGGGCGTGGCGGGCTTGTTCTCGATCGCCGGCGGTGGCGGTGGGGCCTGCGGCGCCGGCTGGCTCAACGTATTGTCCATGGCCTGCGGCGCCGGCGGCGCGCTGCCTTCGAGCAGGTTCATCGCCATCTTGAAGGTGCCGAGCACGATCACGACCACGCTCGCGCCGACCAGCAGCGAGCGGATCTTCGAGGTGATGGTCGAGCTGCCGTCCTTGCCCTTGTCCTTGCCGCGATCGGCGCCGGCCTTCGCACCACCCTTGGCGCCGCGCGCCGGCTTTTCCGGCTGCGCGGCGGCGGCCTGGGCGGCGCGGCGGGCGGCTGCGATGAAGCTCGACGACGACACCGGCTCTTTCGGCGCGGCGGGAATGTCGCTGATCGCGCTCTCGGAGGCGGCGATGCGCTCCGACGGCGTAGCGAGGCGTCCACCCGGCCGTGTGCCCGGCTCGAGCGGATGATCCGGCGGCAATTCCGGCGCGAGCGCGGTGCGCGCGGGGACCGTGTGCGGCTCCAGGATCTCGCTGATCGCGCGCGGTGGCACCGGTGGCGCCGACGGAACCGGCGGCGGCGCGGCGGGGGTAGCGGCATGGAATTCACGCGGCGCGGCGGAGAAGGCGGCTTGGGCGAAGGCGCCGTGGGCCTGTTGCTGCGCGTGGGCCTGTTGCTGCGCGGCGGGGTTCGGTAGCTCCGGCTTCGGATCGTATTTCGGTTGCTGCTGGGCTTGCGGCCGCGGCTCACGCGCCATCGGCGGCGCGGGCTCCATGGGAGCGGCCATCGGCATGGGCATCGGCTGCGGCGCAGGGGCCGGCGGCGCGGTGCGCACCGCGCGCAGATCGCCCTCGATCATGGAGAGGCGATCGACGACATGGCCGAGCGCGCTATGGACGGCGTCGAGCGAGTCCTGGGTGCTGCGGTTGGTCTCGGCCTGGCTGAAGCGGATGTCGGACAGCTCGCGCTTGACCAGATCGACCACGCCGGAATCGGCCGGTGCTGCGGAGCTGCGGCTCTCGGCCAGCGCGGAATAGGTCGCCTGCTGCCGCTCGAGGTGACGCAGGATGTCGTGCAGCCCGTCCTCGACGCGGCTCAAATTGCCGTTGCGCGGATCGGCGGCGGCTTCGATCCGCTCCAGCAAATACGAGACGCGCTGTTCGAGATGCGCAAAGGTCGAGGCCGAATCGTTGCCGACCTGCATGCGGTCGAAGCGGTCCGACAGCGCGCGGATCGCGGATTCCAGGTGCTCGGTGCTCTCGGCCGGCTGGGGCCGCTCGCGCGTTTCCAGCGCCGCGGTGAGCGCCGCAATGCGCTGCTCCAGCACCGCGAAGCTGTCGCCCTGGCCGGAGGCGCGGGTGACCTGGTCGACCTTGGACGACAGCAGCTGCACGTCTTCGGACAGGCGTGCCAGCGCTTCGTTGGAGGCGACGTTGGAAACGATGCCGCGCAGCGCGGTGATCGCGCCTTCGAGCTGGCGCACCGTCGAGGGATCGTCATTGGCGCGCAGGATCAAGTCGAGCTTGGCGCCGAGATTGCGGATCGCCTCGTCATAGCCGGTGAGCTGCTCGGCCGGCGTCAGCGTGCGCAGCACCTGCTTGATGTCGGACAGCGCGTGCTCGATGCCCGACAGGACCTGGCCGTCGGTGCCGTTGGAACGCGTCTCGTCGATCCGGCGATGCAGCGAGCGGATCTCGTTCTCGATCGATTCGATCGCGCGCCGCGGCATCGCCTCGGTGATGGCGGCGCGGATCTCGGCAAGCTCGCTGCGGAAGGCGTTGATCGCCTGCTCGGTATTGTCGGGGCGCTGCAGCGACTCGATCTGGCTCGTGATCTTGAGCAGATGGCGCTCGAGCGCGGAAAAATCCGGCCCCGGCTGCGGTGGCGGCGGAGCATAGGCAGGCGCGGGTGGCGCCATCGGAGGTGCGTAAGGAGCGGCCCAGGGAGCAGCATTGGGCGCGATCGAGGGCGTGGCGCGCGGCGGCATTTGCCGCGGCGTGAAGCCGTCGAGCTCGCTCTGCCGCGCGGTGATCTCGGCGACGGCGACGTCGAACGAGGCGGGGCTGAGGGGCGGGGAGTTGCGATAGACCTGCGCCGCCGCGCGCTCGACCGCATCGGCCTGGCGCTGGCGCGTGTCGGCCGGCGCGGGACGCGGAGCCGAGGGCTGCTGCGGTTGAGGCTGCGGCCGGGAGATTTGCGACAGCCGCGCATCGAGACGCGAGATCGCATCGTTGAGCTGGCGCGCGACGCCCTGCTCGCGCGAGGCGTCTGGCCGCGAAGGGTCATGCCGCGACGAATCCTGTCGTGACGAATCTTGGCGCTGCGCGGGCTTGGAGATCCGCTCGATCTGCTGGGTGATCGCGTCGAGCCGCTGGTGGATGTCGGCGACTTCGCGGCTTTCCTGACTCGGTCCCCGGGTTTGAGCATGCGGGGCTTGCGGACGCTGGTCGTAAGGTTCGCGAAAGTTCGGGGGAGCAGTTTCGCCGAGGGTGGAGTTCAGCCAATCGTTGAGTGACATGCCGGCGCGACGCGCAGCAGCTTCGGCCCGCTCCCTGACGGATGGATCGATGCCGTCAACACTCCACGATACGCGCGAATTCATGACTCTGTCCGGTTCCGACTCCGGCGCCCCACCCGGCGCCTCCAGCCTCCCCTCGCGTGCCGGTTGCAAAGACAATCGGATTTGGCGCGGGTCGTCTGCCTCGAAAACCGACTTTTTCCTGTTACGGTAAATAACGGGTTAAGGAACGCGAGCCGGGTGTCTTAAAGTTGGGCGGCGGGAACTCTGGGGCACGCCGGAAGCGGCGTCATCGCATCCTTCGCGACCTGCCGCCGCCATATACTCCGCTGTCATCGCCCGCGAAGGCGGGCGATCCAGTACGCCGCGGCGGCTCGATTCCAGCCGCGCTGCCTCGGAGTACTGGATGCCCCGCTTTCGCGGAGCATGACACCGGTAAATGTGGTGACAGTCTCCTGTCGGGTCGGGCCACCCCTCAGCCCTTCCCCTCGCGCTTGCCATCCTCCAGCGGCACCACCGTGGCCTTGCCGGTCATCGCCGACAGCGCATCGAGCGCCTCTTCGCAGAAGTCGGCGACCATCTGTTCGTGGCGGGCCCCTAAGCGGAGCAGGAGCAGATTGCCGAGATCGAGCCGGCCCTCCGCCGTGCCCTCCGGAAAGCGCTTCTTCAGGATGCGCTCGTAATTGGCGTGGCGGTCGCGATGGTGCTCCAGCCGGGCCATCAGATCGGTGCGCAGCGGCTCGATGTCGATGCTGTCGAGCGCATGGAGGCGGACCAGCAGATCGTCCTTGGTGGAGGCTGGCGTGCTTGGTCGCGCGGCCCAGTGCCGCAGCGCTGTTCGCCCCTCCGGAGTGAGCGTATAAACCAGCTTGTTGGGCTTGCCCGATTGCACGACCTCGCGGCCCTGGATGTGGCCGCGGTCGCGCAGCTTGGAGAGCTCGCGGTAGATTTGCTGGTGGTCGGCCTTCCAGAAGAAGCCGATCGAGGAGTCGAACGTCTTGGCAAGCTCGTAGCCCGTCATGGGGCGTTCCGTCAGGCATGCGAGGATTGCGTCGCCCAGTGCCATGACCGGCCTCCTTCTTCGACCTCGACCAACCCGCTTGACTTTATGCGCATTGGCGCATATGCGTCAATGTGCATATGAGGCGCTGAAGATCCGACCCGAAAAACCCAGCGGAATCAATCAGCACGCTACTGTGCATGGGGTTGTTTTCGCGTTTTTTGCCAAGGCCTTTAGGGAGGCATCCTGGAATGACCGGCCTCGACTCCTGGTACGGCTACATGAAGTCCCAAGATCGGGCTCAAGCCCGCACCGCGCTTTGGGACTTGCTTCATCCCGACGCCGTCTTCGAAAGTCCCGTCGTGCATTCACCGCAGCGCGGGCGCGACATCACCTTCAAATACCTCTCCAGCGCCGAGAAGGTGCTCGGCGGTCCCGGCTTCACCTATGTCGGTGAGTGGACCAGCGAGCGCGGCGCCGTGCTCGAATTCAAGACCATGATCGACGGTATCGAGATCAACGGCGTCGACATCATCAGCTTCGATGCCGAGGGACGCATCACGCATTTCAAGGTGATGGTGCGTCCGCTCAAGGCGATCAACATGCTGCACCGCCTGATGGCGGAGCAGTTGGCCGCCCAATCATGACCCTGCCCTGAGGTTGCAGAACCCGCTAAGCTCGCGGGCAAGGCTGCGCCGCAAGGACCGTTCAGAGAATTCCACCACTTCAAGGCCCATTGCCGGGAGAACCCCATGCCGATCTACAAAGCCCCCGTCGAAGACGTGAACTTCCTGCTCAACGACGTCTTCCAGATCGACCGCTACGACAATCTCGCCGGCTTCTCCGATGCGTCGAGCGATGTGCGCGAAGCCATTCTGGGCGAAGCCGCCAAGCTCGCCGAAGAGGTGCTGCAACCGCTCAATCGTGTCGGCGATCTCGAAGGTTGCAAGCGTGCCGATGACGGCAGCGTCACCACGCCGAAGGGCTTCAAGGACGCGTTCAAGCAGGTTGCCGAAGGCGGCTGGCTTGGTCTGTCGGCGCCGACCGAGTTTGGCGGGCAGGGCCTGCCGGTGACGCTGAGCCAGGCGGTCAACGAATTCCAGATCTCCGCCAACATGGCGTTCTCGATGTATGGCGGCCTCACCATGGGCGCGACCGCGGCGCTGATCGTTCATGGTTCACCCGAGCAGAAGAAGACCTACGTGCCGAAGATGGTGGCGGGTGAATGGACCGGCACCATGAACCTGACCGAGCCGCATTGCGGCACCGATCTCGGCATGCTTCGCACCAGGGCGGTGCGCCAGGCCGACGGCAGCTTCAAGATCACGGGCACCAAGATCTTTATCTCGGCCGGCGAGCACGACCTTGCCGACAACATCATCCATCTCGTGCTCGCCCGCATCGAGGGCGCACCTGCCGGCATCAAGGGCGTGTCGCTGTTCGTGGTGCCCAAGTTCCTTGTGAATCCGGATGGCTCAGTCGGTGCCCGCAACGGCGTCGTCTGCGGCTCGATCGAGCACAAGATGGGCATCCACGGCAATTCCACCTGCGTGATGAACTACGACAGCGCCACCGGCTGGCTGATCGGCGAAGAGAACAAGGGCATGCAGGGCATGTTCGTGATGATGAACGAGGCGAGGCTCGGCGTCGCCGTGCAGGGCCTCGCGCAGTCCGAGGTCGCCTATCAGAACGCGGTCGCCTACGCCCGCGAGCGCATCCAGGGCCGCGCGCTCACCGGCGCCAAGGCGCCGGACAAGCAGGCCGATCCGATCATCGTGCATCCCGACGTGCGCCGCACGCTGCTCTCGATCCGCGCCTTCAACGAAGCCGCGCGCGCCTTCGTGATGTGGACTGCGCTGAAGAGCGACGTCGCCCATCGCTCGGAAGACCCGAAGGACCGCCAGGCCGCCGACGATCATATGGGCCTGATGACGCCGGTGCTGAAGGGCTTCCTCACCGATTACGGTTTTGCCAATGCGGTGCAGGCGCAGCAGATGTATGGCGGCCACGGCTACATCGCCGAGCAGGGCATGGAGCAGTTCGTGCGCGATGCGCGCATCGCCATGATCTATGAAGGCGCCAACGGCATCCAGGCGCTCGACCTCGTCGGTCGCAAGCTGCCGCGCGACGGCGGCCGCGCCATCATGGCCTTCTTCGGCGAGGTCATGGCCTTTGCCAAGGAGAGCGGCGGCGACGAGGCGCTAAAACCCTTCATCGCGCCGCTCTCGGCCTCGCTCGGCCATCTCCAGCAGGCCACGACCTGGCTGATGCAGAACGCGATGGCGAAGCCCGATAACGCCGGCGCCGCCGCAACCGATTACCTGCATCTCTTCGGCTTCGTCGCGCTCGGCTACATGTGGGCGAAGATGGCCAAGGTGACCAATGCCAAGATTGCCGAGAGCGGGGCGACGCCCTATCTCTCCACCAAGCTCGTCACCGGCCGCTTCTTCATGGAGCGGATGCTGCCGGAGACCGCCGCCAATCTCGCGCGCATCCAGGCCGGCTGCGCCACCATCATGGAATTGCCGGCGGAAGCGTTCTGAGCCTGCTTCCGCTGCCTGCTCCCAATCGTATTGAACATCACATCAGGAGGGCGTCATGCCTGAGGCATTCATCTACGACCACGTTCGCACCCCCCGCGGCCGCGGCAAGGCGGACGGTTCGCTGCACGAAGTCACGGCGCTGGCGCTCGCGACCGTGCCGTTGAAGGCGCTGAAGGACCGCAACAATCTGCCTGAGGATTCCGTCGACGACGTCATCCTCGGCGTGGTCGATCCGGTCGGTGAAGCCGGCTCCGACATCGCGCGCTTTGCGGCGCTGAAAGCCGGTCTCGGCGAAGCCGTGCCGGGCGTGCAGATCAGCCGCTTCTGCGCCTCCGGCCTCGATGCCGTGAACTTTGCCGCCGCGCAGGTGATGAGCGGCCAGCATGAGCTGGTGATCGGCGGCGGCGCCGAATCGATGAGCCGCGTCGGCATCGGCGCCTCCGGCGGCGCCTGGCCGATGGATCCCTCGATGGCAGTCCCCGCTTACTTCATGCCGCAGGGCGTCTCGGCTGATCTGATCGCCACCAAATACGGCTTCTCGCGCGACGACGTCGATGCCTACGCCGTGCAGAGCCAGCAGCGTGCGGCGAAGTCCTGGGAGGAAGGCCGCTTCGACAAGTCGATCGTCCCGGTGAAGGACATCAACGGCCTCACCATCCTGGCCAAGGACGAGCACATGCGTCCCTCGACGACGATGCAGTCGCTGGCGCAGCTGCAACCATCATTCACGATGATGGCGCAGATGGGCGGCTTCGACGGCGTCGCGGTGCAGTCGCACCCCGAGATCGAGCGGGTCAATTACGTGCACCACGCCGGCAATTCGTCGGGCATCGTCGACGGCGCCGGCGCCGTGCTGCTCGGCAGCAAGGAGGCCGGTAGCAAATACGGCCTGAAGCCGCGTGCAAAAATCCGCGCGTTCGCCAATATCGGCTCGGAGCCGGCGATGATGCTGACCGGTCCGGTCGACGTCACCGAAAAGCTGTTCGCGCGCTCCGGCATGAAGAAGTCGGACATTGACTTGTTCGAGCTCAACGAAGCCTTCGCCTCGGTCGTGCTGCGCTACATCCAGGCCTTCGACATCGACAACGCCAAGATCAACGTCAATGGCGGCGCCATCGCGCTCGGCCATCCGCTTGGTGCAACCGGTGCGATGATCCTCGGCACCGTGCTCGACGAGCTCGAGCGCACCAACAAGGCGACCGCCCTGGTCACGCTGTGCATCGGCGGCGGCATGGGCACCGCGACCATCATCGAGCGGGTGTAACTTCCTCCCCTCTCCCCTTGTGGGAGAGGGTGGCGCGAACACGCGGAGCGGGTTCGAGCCGGGTGAGAGGTCTGTCTCCGCGGATGCAGACCCCTCACCCCCTCGCTTCGCTCGGACCCTCTCCCACAAGGGGAGAGGGTAAGACGAGACCCCATCAACCGCCGCGCCTGAGATTGGCTGCGGCACCGAGGAGCAACCAACATGTCGTACAAGAATTTCAAGGTTGAGACCGACGCAGACGGCATCGCGCTCGTCACCTGGGACATCCCGGGCCGTTCGATGAACGTGCTCGACGAGACCTCGACCAACGAGCTCGACGCCATCGTCAAGGCGACCACTGCGGATGCCGCGGTGAAGGGCGTCGTCATCACCTCGGCCAAGGAAGCGTTCTGCGCCGGCGCCGACCTGTCGATGCTCGAGGGCATGAACCAGGCCTACGCCAAGGTCTTCAAGGAGCAGGGCGAGACCGCCGCGAACCAGATGCTGTTCGACCAGAGCCGACGCTTCTCGCTGGTGCTGCGCTCGATCGAAACATCAGGCAAGCCGTGGGCGGCCGCGATCAACGGGCTCGCGCTCGGCGGCGGTTTCGAAATCACGCTGTGCTGCCACTATCGCGTCGCCGCGGAGAATCCCAAGACCCGGCTCGGCCTGCCCGAGGTCAAGGTCGGCCTGTTCCCGGGCGCCGGCGGTACGCAGCGCGTGCCGCGCCTGGTGCCGCCGCAGGACGCGATGACGATCCTGCTCAAGGGCGATCCCGTCACGATCGACAAGGCCAAGGCGCTGAATTTGATTCACGCCATCGTGCCGGCTGCCGATCTCGTCAAGGCGGCAAAGGACTGGATTAAGGGCGGCGGCAAGGCGATCGCGCCCTGGGACGAGAAGGGTTTCAAGCTGCCCGGCGGCCCGGTGTTCTCCAAGGCCGGCATGATGATGTTCCCGGCCGGCAACGCGATCTATCGCCGCGAGACCTACGACAATTATCCGGCCGCGCGCGCCATCATGAGCTGCGTCTATGAAGGCCTGCAGTTGCCGATCGACGCCGCGCTTCGGGTCGAATCGCGTTACTTCACCTCGGTGCTGCGCTCGAAGGAAGCGGCGGCGATGATCCGCAGCCTGTTCCTGTCGATGCAGGAGCTCAACAAGGGCGCGCGCCGTCCGAAGGACGTGCCCGCAACCAAGGTGAAGAAGATCGCCGTGATCGGCGCAGGCTTCATGGGCGCCAGCGTCGGTTACGTCTCGGCCCGTGCCGGTCTCGACGTCGTCCTGATCGACCGCGACCAGGAGAGCGCCGACAAGGGCAAGGCGCATGCGCAGAAGGTGATCGAGGAGCAGATCAAAAAGGGCCGCGCCAAGCCCGGCGATGCTGAAGCCCTGCTCGCGCGCATCACGCCGACCGCCGACTATGCGGCGCTGAAGGATGTCGACCTGGTCATCGAGGCGGTGTTCGAGGATCGCAAGGTCAAGGCCGATACCTTCGCCAAGGCGCAGGAGCACATGAAGCCCGACGTGATCTTCGCGTCGAACACCTCGACGCTGCCGATCACCTCGCTGGCTGAATCGTTCAAGGATCAGGGCAAGTTCGTCGGCATCCACTTCTTCTCACCGGTCGAGAAGATGATGCTGGTCGAGATCATCAAGGGCAAGAACACCGGCGATCTCGCGCTCGCGACCGCGCTCGACTACGTCCGCCAGATCGGCAAGACGCCGATCGTCGTGAATGACTCCCGCGGCTTCTTCGCCAACCGCTGCGTCGGCCGCTACGTCGCCGAGGGCAACGAGATGTTCCTCGAGGGCGTGCCGCCGGCAATGATCGAGAACTGCGCCAAGATGGCCGGCATGCCGGTCGGCCCGCTCTCGCTCTCCGACGAAGTCGCGCTCGACCTCGGCCTCAAGATCATGAAGGCGACGGAGGCCGATCTCGGTCCCAACGCCATCAATCCCGACCAGAAGAAGCTGATGGTGGAAATGGTCGAGAAGCAGGGCCGGCTCGGCCGCAAGAACAGCAAGGGCTTCTACGACTATCCCGAGAAGGGCAAGGGCCAGAAGAGCCTGTGGCCGGGCCTGTCGGCGCTGCAGCCGAAGCAGCTCGACCCTGACACGCTCGATATCGAGGAGCTGAAGCAGCGCTTCCTGGTGGTGCAGGCGGTGGAAGCCGCGCGCACGGTCGAGGACCACGTCATCACCGATCCGCGCGAAGCGGATGTCGGCTCGATCCTCGGCTTCGGCTTCGCGCCGTTCACCGGCGGCACGCTGTCCTATATCGACTTCATGGGCACGAAGAAGTTCGTCGAGCTTTGCCACAAGCTGGAAGCGAAGTACGGCTCGCGCTTCACCCCGCCGAAACTGCTCGAGGAAATGGCGGCGAAGGGCGAGACCTTCTACGGCCGCTTCGCGCCGAAGAAGGCGGCGGCCTGACGAGCAGCCTGTAGCCCGGATGGAGCGTAGCGAAATCCGGGACCAGTTTTTCAACTTGCGAGAGCACCCCGGATTACGCTTGCGCTCCATCCGGGCTACGCAGAAACAGGAAAGGCCGGATCGTCGATCCGGCCTTTCTATTTGCAGTCGTCGAACGGTTAGAAAACGCCGCTGAAAACCCGTCCAGCCGCGCTCGCTCCGCCCTGGCACCGCTCTTGCTGACGATCCGTCGGATGGCTCGTCAGCATTGAAGGTGTCCCGCAATGATCCCCACGGTGTCTCAAGTCAGCGCAGCCGGCGTTGCCGTAAGATACGCCCCCCTCTTGCGGCTGGGGCAGCCGTGTCCGCGGCGCAGGCTCTTCCGGCGGCGCAGAAAGCTCCCCTCCTGGGTCGGCCTGGCGCTACTCGTTCTCTTCATCGACATGGCGATGGCCGTGCTTGCCTGGGTCGCCGTCGACGTCGTCCTGCATTGAGAGCTCGCCTCTGTGCACAAAGTGCGTCGCCGCCAAATAGGCGATTTGGCCGGCAATCAGGCAGCCGACGACGATGGGAATGCCCGTCCAAAATCCGAAGCCCGAGGTCTGAAGGACCGTTGCGACGAGGATCGCGGTCGCTGGCGAGACCAGCAACAGACTCCAGACTCGGAAGAAGAGTCCCGCCGCCAAGCCGGTGATCGTGCTCGCAAGCAAGAGGAGGAGTACGGTTGTCACGAGAGCTTCCCAGTTCAGGCCGCATCGCGGTACATGGCTGAAATTGAGCCAACTGGATTGCTCTCACAACGATGGTGATCTCTGCCGCACACACAAGGCGGAGTTATTGTTAACTCCGACAATGCTCGTAAAATTGATGCCCGGGACATCGCGAACGTCCGGGCTTCCGCAACCGCTTGAAGCAAAAGAGCCGGATCATCGATCCGGCTCTTCGTCGTCCCGACTGTCGTGCGCGGGTCTTACTTCGCCTGCGCGAGGCCTTCCTTCTTCAGCGCTTCCTGCACCTGCGGCCGCGCCCCGACGCGGGCCTTGTAGGCGGCAAGGTTCGGCATCGCCGAGAGGTCGAACTTCATCCGGTCGCCCCAGGTCAGCATCGTGAACAGATATCCGTCGGCGACCGTGAACTGCTTGCCCATGAGGTAGTCGCGGCCGGCGAGCTGGCTGTCGATGTATTTCAGCTTGCCCATGACGCGATCTTTGAAGAAAGCCTTGGCCTCGTCGTTCAGGGCCGGCGCGAACAGCGGGCCGAAGCTCTTGTGCACCTCCGAGGTGAGGAAATTCAGCCACTCCAGCAGCTTGTAGCGCTCGGAACTGCCGTGGGCGGGCGCCAGCGCCTTGCTTGATGCCTGATCGGCGATCATCTGGACAATCACCGGGCCTTCGGTCACGATCTCACCGCTGTCGAGGCCCAGCGCAGGGACCTGGCCCTTGGGGTTCAGCTTCAGATAATCCTCACCATTTTCGAGCTTCTTGGCCCGGATATCGACCTTGACCAGCTCGTAGGGCAGGCCGGCTTCCAGGAGCGCGATGTGGGGGGACAGCGAGCAGGCACCGGGCGAATAGTACAGTTTCATGGAATTTCCTCCTCTTGACGCTTGGTTCGGCGGAAAGAACGACTACATGCAGCTGCTTGTAACAGTCAATATTGATGCAGCTGCATCAAATGGGGTAAGAGACGGGCGACGAGCTTGAGCGGGACCATGAAACGCAAACCATCGACCGAGGCGACTTCCGCCTGGATCCGCCTGATGCGGGTGCAGAGCCGCGTGCTCGATTGCGTCGAGCAGGATCTGAAGAAGGCCGGCTTCCCGCCGCTGGCATGGTATGACGCGCTGCTCGAATTGTCGCGAGCTCCCTCGGGCGAACTAAGGCCAGTGGAACTCGAACGGCAGATGCTGATCCCGCAATATTCAACCTCGCGCCTGATCGACCGCCTGGTCGACGAGGGCCTCGCCTCGCGGCGCGAATGCAAGATCGACAAGCGCGGCCAGTTCGTCGAGATCACGGAAGCCGGCCGCGAGTTGCAGAAGCGGATGTGGAGCGCATATTCGGCTGCGATCGAGAAATATGTCGGCTCGAAATTGTCCGATGCCGATGCCGTCAAGCTCAGCGGTCTGCTCGACCGCCTGGGCTGCTCGTGCGGCGAGATGAAACTGCCGCCCGTCGCCAACGTCAACGAAACCTCGCCGTCGCGATGATCGCGCGGCACACCAGCTCGTCCGTGCACCCGGTGGGTTCGCGGACCATCCCGTCACCCGCGCGCGTTCGATCGAAGCGCCTTTTGATTAGAGTTTGATATGGCGCGAGACCAGATCGATATGACGCCGCTGCAGTCGCGCGACGAGCTCGTTTCGTGGTTCGAGGAAGGCTGCAAGGACCCGTCCGAATTCCGCATGGGCACCGAGCACGAGAAGACGCCGTTCACGCTCGAGGGCCACCGTCCGGTGCCTTACGAGGGCGCGCGCGGCATCGGTGCGTTGCTCGAAGGCATGAAGCTCCTGCTCGGCTGGGAGCCGATCATGGAGAAGGGCAACATCATCGGCCTCTACGACGTCACCGGCGGCGGTGCGATCTCGCTCGAGCCCGGCGGACAGTTCGAGCTCTCCGGCGCGCCGGTCGAGAACGTGCACCAGACCCAGAGCGAGCTGATGGCGCATCTTGCACAGGTGCGCGAGATCGCAACGCCGCTCGGCATCGGCTTCCTCGGTCTCGGCATGACGCCGTCCTGGTCGCGCGCCGATATCCCGGTGATGCCCAAGGGCCGCTACAAGATCATGACCAACTACATGCCGAAGGTCGGCCAATACGGCCTCGACATGATGTACCGGACCTGCACCGTGCAGACCAATCTCGACTTCTCCTCCGAAGCCGACATGGTCAAGAAGCTGCGCGTCTCGCTCGCGCTGCAGCCGGTCGCGACCGCCTTGTTTGCCAATTCGCCGTTCACCGAAGGCAAGCCGAACGGCTTCCTCTCCTTCCGCTCCGAGATCTGGCGCGACACCGACAATGCGCGTTCCGGCATGATGCCGTGGGCGTTCGAGGACGGCATGGGGTTCGAGCGCTATGTCGACTACGCGCTCGACGTGCCCATGTATTTCGTCAAGCGCGGCGAGGAGTACATCGACGTGTCGGGCTCCTCGTTCCGCGCGTTCTTCGACGGCCGCAACAACAACCTTCCCGGCGAGCGTCCGACCCTGTCGGACTGGGCCAACCATCTCTCGACGATCTTCCCGGAAGTGCGGCTCAAGCGCTATCTCGAGATGCGCGGCTCCGACGGCGGCCCGTGGGGCCGGTTGCCGGCACTGCCGGCGTTCTGGGTCGGGCTGCTTTATGACGACGTCGCGCTCGATGCGGCCTGGGAGATCGTCAAGCACTGGAGCGCGCCCGAGCGTCAGGCCCTGCGCGACGACGTGACGCGCTTCGGCTTCAAGGCGCGGATCAAGAACCGTTATCTGTTCGAGATCGCCAAGGAATGCCTGGTTCTGGCGCATGCCGGCCTGCGCCGGCGCGGCCGGATCGACCAGCTCGGCCGCGACGAAACGCGGCACCTTGAGCCGCTCGACCGCATCATCGATTCCGGCCGGACGCCGGCCGAGGAAATGTTGGACAAGTTCAACGGTCCCTGGAAGGGCTCGGTGGAACCGGCCTACGCGGAATACGCGTTCTAGGACGGTCAGGGATTCAGCCGTTCATCGCCCATACAGGTTTGCGGCGATCAAATGACCGGCTGAAAAAACCTGAACGTCGTCAATAACTCGAAAGCTGTTCTGATGGGGAAGGGCCGCCTGTCCGGCGCCGTCATGGCAAAGGTCTTGGCAAAAGTCCTGGCAAGCGCCGTGGCATGCGCCGCGCTGCTTTCGCTCGCATGCGTGAGCGTGCCGGCGCGCGCCCAGACTGCGTTCGACCGGCCCGGCGGCGACTATTTCAGCACGCCGGTCGCCTCGGGCGATCCCGAGGATTGCGCGCTGCTGTGCGAGCGCGACCGCCGCTGCCGCTCGTGGAGCTTCAGCTATCCCGACGTCGAAGGCGGCGCGGCGGTGTGCTGGCTGAAGAACACCGTGCCGGCGCGGGTGCCGGGTAGTTGCTGCATCTCGGGTGTGCGCGGCGCCGGCGTGATCGAGCCGCGGGTCGAGGGCGTGGAGACGTCGATCGACCGCCCCGGTGGTGATCTGCGCAATTTCGAGCTGAAGGACGGCGAGGGCGAAGAGGCCTGCAAGGCCGCCTGCACCGCCGATAACAAATGCCGCGCCTTCACCTATGCCCGCCCCGGTTACACCGGACGCGAGGCGCGCTGCTTCCTGAAAAAGGAAATCAAGCCGCCGCGAAGGAAGGCGGGATTCACGTCGGGCGTGGTGCGGTAGGCAAGGTGCCGTAGGGTGGGCAAAGGCGCCCTTGCGCCGTGCCCACGATCTCTGAGATACGGCGCAGGCGCGTGGGCACGCTCCGCTTTGCCCACCCTACGGCATCTTACTCTGCCACGATCACCGTGAGCTCCGGCCACAGCGGCCTTCACCGCGTAATTCGCCGCGGAAAAATTCGGTCCCGGATTGGCCGCGCGATCAGCAGCTCTCACCGCAATCATTGCGAGCGTAGGTGCCGTAGGGTGGGCAAAGGCGCCCTTGCGCCGTGCCCACGATCTCTGAGATGCGGCGACAGGCGCGTGGGCACGCTTCGCTTTGCCCACCCTACGGCATCTCACTCTGCCACGATCACCGTGAGCTCGGGCCACAGCGCCTTCCATCGCGCGGCTTTCACTACGTAGTTCGCAACGGAAAAATTCGGACCCGGATTGGGCCGCGCGATCAGCCCTGCGACATCGTCGAACCCGTGCGGCGCGTAGACCTCGTAGCCATCGTCTGTGCGCCTGACCCCGACTTGCGTGTTCTGCGTGAGGAAGCGGTCGATGCCTTCCCTCGAGCTTCTCAGGGGCGGATAGGGCAGGCCGTGCTTGTCGGGATACCACAGATGAACACGCGCCTGGTTGCGGATCTCGACCTTGGCGCCGAGATGGCCGAGCCGCGCATGCAGCTTGCGGATGACCGAATCCTCCGCTTCCCACGATGTATCAGGATCAAAATAGAACGCGTCGTAGTCGGCGATGCCGTGATCGATGGCGCGGCCGGTGAGCACGTTCCATACAGTCTGCACCAGGCATCCCGAGACCAGCCATGCATCCGGCAGATCGAGCCGCGCCAGCTCGTCGATGATGGTGACGTTGACGGTATTTCTCAGCGCGAGCGCGAGGAATTCGTCACGGTTCATCGCGCGATGAGGCGGCTCAATGCACGGCGGTGAAGAACCGGCCGAGCCGGAAGCCGGAGAGCCAAGTGTAAACCGGCTGGCCGCGTATGCCGAGATCCCAGGAGCCGAGCACTGCATCGGCACGGCCGATCAGATTGTCGATCGGCAACAGGCCGACGCCGCCGGATCGCAGCGGCACCCGGCTGTCGGCAGAATTGTCGCGGTTGTCGCCGAGCACGAAGAGGTGGCCGGCCGGCACCGTCACTTCCGGCGAATTGTCGAGCGGACCGTTGTCGCGCATCTTGAAGATCAAATGCGAGACGCCATTCGGCAACGTCTCGACATAGCGATAGGCGGGCTCGCTGCCGCCATTGTCGTCCTCGGCCGCGCCAACGCCGTCCGGCTTGAGTTCGGCGGGGCGGTCGTTGATGAAGAGCTGGCCCTGCCGCATCTGGATGCGATCGCCGGGCAGACCGACGACGCGCTTGACCCAGGCCTGCGAGCGATCGCCAGGCCAGCGGAATACGACGACGTCGCCCTGCTTCGGCGTCTCCGCGAAGACGCGGCCGCTCTCGGGCAGGCTGATCTGGATCGGCAGCGAAGAGGTGCCGTAGCCGTAGGGGAATTTCGAGGCGAGCAGTGCATCGCCGATCAGCAGCGTCGGCTCCATCGAGCCCGACGGCACGTAGAACGGCTCGGCAAGCGCGCCCTTGGCGATGAAGACGGCTGCGACGATGCCGGCGAGCTGAACGATCTGCCCGCCCCAGCCGCTGCTCTTCCGCTTGGGGGTGACGGTGACCTTTTCTTCCACGCTCATGCGCCCGTTCCACCCACCGTGATGCGCTCCATCAGCAGCGACGGCTGGCCGACGCCGACAGGCACGCCCTGTCCATTCTTGCCGCAGGTGCCGATGCCGGTATCGAGCGCAAGGTCGTTGCCGATCATGCGGATGCGATGCAGGTCGGTCGGCCCGTTGCCGATCAGCATGGCGCCCTTCAGCGGCGCGCCCAGCTTGCCGTTCTCGATCTTGTAGGCCTCGGTGCACTGGAACACGTACTTGCCCGAGGTGATGTCCACCTGGCCGCCGCCGAAATTCGCAGCGAAGACGCCGTTCTTCACCGAAGCGAGGATCTCCGCCGGATCGCGGTCGCCCGCGAGCATGTAGGTGTTGGTCATGCGCGGCATCGGCACATGGGCATAGCCCTGGCGACGGCCGTTGCCGGTCGGCTTCATGTTCATCAGCCGCGCGTTCTGGCGGTCCTGCATGTAGCCGACCAGGACGCCGTCCTCGATCAACACGGTGCGATTGGTCGGCGTGCCCTCGTCGTCGATCGACAGCGAGCCGCGGCGCGAGGCCATGGTGCCGTCATCGACCACGGTGACGCCCTTGGCCGCGACCTGCTGGCCCATCAGGCCGGCAAATGCCGACGTCTTCTTGCGGTTGAAGTCGCCTTCGAGGCCGTGGCCGACCGCTTCATGCAGCATCACGCCGGGCCAGCCGGCCCCTAACACGACGTCCATCTCGCCGGCGGGGGCGGGGATCGATTCCAGATTGACCAAAGCCTCGCGCAACGCGCCGTCGGCGGCATCGCGCCAGTTCTTGCTCTCGATGAATTCGGCATAGCCGGCGCGGCCGCCATAACCCTTGCTGCCGCTCTCCTGGCGGTCGCCCTGGCCGGCGACGACGGAGATGTTGACGCGCACCAGCGGGCGGATGTCGCGATAGCTCTCGCCGTCGGGCCGCAGGATCTCGACGACCTGCCAGGTCGCACCCAGGCTGACGCTGACCTGCCGCACACGCGGATCCTTGTCGCGCAGATAAGCGTCGATCTCGGCGAGCAGTTTTACCTTGGTCTCGAAGCCCGGGGCATCGAGCGGGTTGTCATCGCCGTAAAGGCGCACATTGGTGTGCGCCGGCGGCGCGGCGAAGCTGCCGGAATAGCCGCCGCGTACGGCCGCGACTGCGTCGGCGGCACGAATCAGCGCCGGCAGCGAGACGTCGGAGGAGTGGGCGTAGCCCACGGCATCATCCTTGACCGCGCGTAAGCCAAAACCTTGCGAGGTGTCGTAGGTCGCCTGCTTCAGCCGCCCATTGTCGAACATCAGCGCTTCGGTCTGGCTGTACTCCAGGAACAGCTCACCGTCGTCGGCACCGGAAAGCCCGCGCGCGACCTCGTGGCGAACCTGGTCGCGGTCGAGATTGGCGCGGTCGAGCAGGGAGGTCGTGGCAGGATTTGTCATGCGTCCGTCCATTAGCGGAAGATGTAGGGCAAGATAATGGTTTCCCGCCAGTTCCGCGAGGGCCGGACCGTGACATTACGAAAACGATAGGTGCGGCTCGGGCTTAAGCCGGCTTTCAGGCTTTTCGGGCAATCAACGGCGAACCCGGAGTCGGAGCCGCAGACAGAGCATGTGGAATTCCCTGACAGTGTTCTGGGATCAGTATCACGGCCTGATCATCGGCTTCGCCGCGCTGGCTTTGGTCCTGATCTTCAATCAGTTCGTCTACCGACGCCGCTGGACATCCTATCCCACGCGCGAGGCCTATGTCGCGGCTCACCCGGCCTGTGACACCGTTGACGGCATCCTCTGTGCGACATGTCGGCGAAAGGCGCTGGTCGGGCCAGTGGCCGGCAGAGGCCGCATCTATCGCTGCGGCTGGTGCGACACGGAGCTTTATCGCGTGGACAGGGCGTAGCCCTAAGGCAGCTTGTCATAGCCCTCGCCGAGCCCGTTCAGGCTGAGCGGGAAGCCGATGCCTTCTTCCGGGGTCTCGAAGATGATGAAGGTGGCGGTCTTGGCGGCGCGGAGCTGGCCGAGCAGCTTGTCGTCCATGACGACCTCGGCGACGCAGCCATTGGGCAGGCAGCGGACGAAGCCGGCGCGGCCGACGTCCTGGTTGTCGAGCTTGAGGCCGAGGCCGGAGGGCAGCAGGACACCGAGCGGCGCGACCACGCGCATCAGGCGGCTCTTCTGGTCGGCGGTCTTCAGCACGATGACAGTCAGGCCGGCATTGGAGCGGTCTTCGGCTACCACGCTCTGGATCAGGGCGCATTGCTCGGTCTGGGCGCCCGGTGGGGTGTCGCAGCGGATCTGCCAGTCGCCATGGACGGAGCGGACTGCGCCCTGCGCATGGGCGAGGCCGGGGAGTGCCAGAAGGACGAGCGCGGCCAGCAGGCTGGCCAGCGCCGAAAGGCGGGTCATCTGCCTTCTAGCCAGCCTTGCCATAGCCAGCCCTGCCATCCATTTCGAAAGCCCCATCGGGTCGGTCCCTCTGCTCGCCTTCCTCGCTCGCGCTTGGCGGACTAATCTGGCGGACTGATACGGGAATGACGGCGCCTTGAAGGCGATTCCCAAGCAAATTCCACGCCGCCTCGCGCCGCCGCCGCCCGCACGAATCAGGTTCCTGCGCGGCCATCTGTCAGTGCCTACCGCGGGCAATTCCGCTGTCAAGCGGCAGCATCCCGGCAAACGGTATTTTTGTCTGATCTTACTAGGAAATATCTTGCGGGTGATCGCTGGCAGACGGGGCTCAAGACTGCATTGCGATAGATCAAAAATTATGGTTTGAGAGGCTTGATTTCGGCGTTCTAGCGATCTGGCCCCAATTCCTCTTAGAGGTATTCTTGCGCGGCGGTTTGTCAGGCGGGCGGATCGAATAAGCGTTTCCCGCAAACAGGGGGAGCGCACTTGGGGTGATTTCGTAAGGGGAGCGCGAACGGCATGAGGATGTCGATGGGCCCGGTGGGCCGGCACTTGCTGGGATTGGCCGTGGCGGGTCTGACGCTGGCGACGGGCGGTGCGGCATTTGCCGAGCTCGGGCAACCGAAGCCCTGGGAATGGACGCTTCAGGAGTCCGGCTCGCCGGTGATGGACAACATCGTCTGGTTCCACAACTTCCTGTTCGTGCTGATCACGCTGATCACGCTGTTCGTCCTGGCGCTGCTCGTGGTCGTGGTCGTCAAGTTCAACGCGCGGGCCAATCCGGTGCCGTCGCGGACCACCCACAACACGCTGATCGAGGTGGCCTGGACGCTGGTTCCGGTGCTGATCCTGGTCGGCATCTCGGTGCCGTCGTTCCGGCTTCTGTTCCTCGAGCTCGACGTGCCGAAGGCGGATATCACCATCAAGGCGACCGGCAAGCAGTGGTACTGGTCCTATGCCTACCCGGACAACGGTAAGTTCGAGTTCGACTCGCTGATGGCGCAGGACAAGCAGCCCCGCCTGCTCGGCGTCGACAACGAGATGGTGGTGCCCGTCAACAAGGTGATTCGTGTCCAGGTCACCGGCGCCGACGTCATCCACGCCTTCGCGCTGCCGGCTTTCGGCGTCAAGATCGACGCCATTCCGGGCCGGCTGAACGAAACCTGGTTCAAGGCGACCAAGACCGGCATGTTCTACGGCCAGTGCTCGGAGCTCTGCGGCAAGGACCACGCCTTCATGCCGATCGCGATTCGCGTCGTGAATGACCAGGAGTTCGCCTCCTGGGTCGAGACGGCAAAGAAGAAATTTGCGAGCGGCGGCACCAGCACCTACGCCTCCGCGGCCGGCCCGACGCAGTAAGCGTCGGGTGACGGCTCTAAGGGACTGAAAGCGACATAAGGGCGGGACCTCCAGAGGTCCGATTGGGACGCAAGGCAGGATTTGAAAATGGCAACGAGCGCAGCGGCACACGGCGATCACGCCCACGGACATGACGAGCATGCCCATCCGACCGGATGGCGCCGCTACGTCTATTCGACCAACCACAAGGACATCGGCACGATGTACCTGATCTTCGCGGTCATCGCCGGCGTCATCGGCGCCGCGATGTCGATCGCGATCCGTGCCGAGCTGATGTATCCGGGCGTGCAGATCTTCCATGAGACGCACACCTATAACGTGTTCGTGACCTCTCACGGCCTGATCATGATCTTCTTCATGGTCATGCCCGCGATGATCGGCGGCTTCGGCAACTGGTTCGTGCCGCTGATGATCGGCGCGCCCGACATGGCGTTCCCGCGCATGAACAACATCTCGTTCTGGCTGCTGCCGGCCTCCTTCGCCCTGCTCCTGATGTCGACCTTCGTCGAGGGCGAGCCGGGTGCCAACGGCGTCGGCGCCGGCTGGACCATGTACGTGCCGCTGTCGAGCTCGGGCCATCCGGGCCCGGCCGTGGACTTCGCGATCCTGTCGCTGCATCTGGCGGGCGCCTCCTCGATCCTCGGCGCCATCAACTTCATCACCACGATCTTCAACATGCGCGCGCCGGGCATGACCCTGCACAAGATGCCGCTGTTCGTGTGGTCGATCCTGGTGACGGTGTTCCTGCTGCTGTTGTCGCTGCCGGTGCTTGCCGGTGCGATCACCATGCTGCTCACCGACCGCAACTTCCACACGACGTTCTTCAACCCCGAAGGCGGCGGCGACCCCGTGCTGTTCCAGCATCTGTTCTGGTTCTTCGGCCACCCCGAAGTGTACATCCTGATCCTGCCGGCTTTCGGCATGGTCAGCCAGATCATCTCGACCTTCTCGCGCAAGCCCGTGTTCGGCTATCTCGGCATGGCCTACGCCATGGTCGCGATCGGCGGCATCGGCTTCGTGGTGTGGGCGCACCACATGTACACGGTCGGCATGTCCAGCGCGACGCAGGCCTATTTCGTCGCCGCGACGATGGTGATCGCGGTTCCGACCGGCGTGAAGATCTTCTCGTGGATCGCCACGATGTGGGGCGGCTCGATCGAATTCCGGGCCCCGATGATCTGGGCGGTGGGCTTCATCTTCCTGTTCACGGTCGGCGGCGTCACCGGCGTCGTGCTGGCGAATGCCGGCGTCGACCGCGTGCTGCAGGAGACCTATTACGTCGTCGCCCACTTCCACTACGTGCTGTCGCTCGGCGCGGTGTTCGGAATCTTCGCCGGCTGGTACTACTGGTTCCCGAAGATGTCGGGCTACATGTACAGCGAGACGCTCGCGAAGGCGCACTTCTGGGTCACCTTCATCGGCGTCAACCTGGTGTTCTTCCCGCAGCACTTCCTCGGCTTGTCGGGCATGCCGCGCCGCTATGTCGACTATCCCGACGCGTTCGCGGGTTGGAACCTGGTCTCGTCGGTCGGCTCCTACATCTCCGGCTTCGGCGTGCTGATCTTCCTCTACTGCGTGCTCGACGCCTTCATGAAGAAGGTGCCGGCTGGCGACAATCCGTGGGGTGCAGGTGCGACCACGCTGGAGTGGACCTTGCCCTCGCCGCCGCCCTTCCACCAGTTCGAAGTGCTGCCCCGCGTGCAGTGATCGATCTCCCGCGGCGCCCGTGACGGGCGCCGCGGCTCTATAACGAAGCGAGTTGAATTAAGTGTCCGTCCTCGACCACAACGCCATCGACATCAATCCCCGCATCTCCGAGGCGGAGGTCGGCGACTACATCGCGCTCTTGAAGCCGCGGGTGATGTCGCTGGTGATCTTCACCGCGCTGGTCGGGATGGCGATGGCGCCCGGGCATTTCCACTGGGTGCTGGCCATCACCTCGCTGCTCTGCATCGCCGTCGGCGCCGGCGCCTCCGGCGCGCTCAACATGGCGCTGGAAGGCGATATCGACTCCAAGATGTCGCGCACGGCGAACCGGCCGATTCCGCGCGGCCGCATCACCCGCCCTGAAGCCATGGCGTTCGGCCTGACGCTGTCCTTCTTCTCGGTGATGACGCTCGGCATCCTCGTCAACTGGATCGCGGGCGCGCTGCTCGCCTTCACCATCTTCTTCTACGTCGTCATCTACACGATGTGGCTGAAGCGCTGGACCGCGCAGAACATCGTGATCGGCGGCGCCGCCGGCGCGCTGCCGCCGGTGGTGGCCTGGGCTGCGGTGACCGGCACGGTCGACGTCGAGCCGCTGCTGCTGTTCGCCATCATCTTTTTCTGGACCCCGCCGCACTTCTGGGCGCTGGCGCTGTTCCGCTCTGACGATTACGCGCGCGCCGGCATTCCGATGCTGCCCAATGTCGCCGGCCCCGACGCGACGCGGCTCCAGATCCTGCTCTACACCATCGTGCTGATCGCGGTCGCCGCCGCGCCCTGGGCGCTCGGCTATTTCGACGCCATCTACGGCATCGTCTCGCTGATCCTCGGCGCCGGCATGCTGGTGCTCGCGATCAACGTCTATCTGCGCCGCGAGCGCAGCCAGTCGCTGCGCGCGACCCGCAAGCTGTTCGCCTTCTCGATCCTCTATCTGTTCGTGCTGTTCGCGACCCTGCTGGCCGAGGTCGTGTTCCGGGCAGTTGCTCCGCTGGTAGGGGGCGCATGATCGCAGGGATGGTCGACAAACCCGAGCCAAATGGAATCGTCCTCACCGAGGCGCAGAAGAAGAGCCGTCGTCAGCGTTCGATTGCGATCGCGCTCGCGCTCGGCGTGCTCGTGGTGCTGTTCTTCGCCGTCACCATGGTCAAGGGGCCGGCAGTCCTCGTGCGGCCGATGTAGGAAACATGGATCACGATCCCACCATATCGCAGGATGTCAGCGCCAAGCCGGCCAAGCGTGAGCCGACCAAGGGCCGCGGGCTGGGCCGCGATGTGGTGGTTGCTTCTATCTGCGGCGGCGTGGTCGCGTTGATGGTCGGTGCCTCCTACGCGGCGGTGCCGTTCTACAACTGGTTCTGCCGCGCCACCGGCTTCAACGGCACGACCCAGGTCGCGACCTCCGCGCCGGCCACCGGCCCGATCGCGCGGAAAATCTCGGTGCGCTTCGATTCCAACGTCGCGCCGGGCCTGCCCTGGAAGTTCGAGCCGGAGCAGAGCGAGATCGAGGTCAATATCGGCCAGGTCGTGACCGTCTTCTACACCGTGACCAACCAGGCCGCGCGCACCACCGCCGCGCAGGCCGCCTACAATGTCGCGCCGCTGACGGTCGGCTCCTATTTCCAGAAGATCAACTGCTTCTGCTTCACCGAGCAGACCATGGCGCCCGGCGAGAAGCGCGAGATGCCTGTTGTCTTCTACGTCGATCCGTCGATCGCTGACGATCACGAGAACGACGGGCTGAATACGATCACGCTGTCCTACACCTTCTATCCGGTGAAGGATCCCGTAGTGAAGCCGCTGGCATCGGGCGAAGGCGACAAGCGCAAGGGAAATCTTTGATCGCCGGGCTGGCGCTCGGGCGGTTGGAAACAAGGGGATAAGTGCCTGACAGGCACGGGATTGAGGAGAGAGACCGAAATGGCTACGGCGCACACCAAGCATCACGACTATCATCTGGTCGATCCCTCGCCCTGGCCGGCCGTCGGTTCGCTCTCGGCCTTCATCATGGCGGTCGGCGCGATCGCCTGGATGCATCACATGTTCTCGGCCGCGCCGATCGTGTTCGGCGTCGGCACCGTGGGCGTGCTCTACACCATGGCGAGCTGGTGGGGCGACGTGATCAAGGAAGCCCAGTACAAGGGCGACCACACCCGCGTCGTGCAGCTGCATCACCGCTACGGCATGATCCTGTTCATCGCCTCCGAGGTGATGTTCTTCGTGGCCTGGTTCTGGGCCTATTTCAACGCCGCGCTGTTTCCGGCCGACGCCGTCCACGCCACCCGCGATGCCGTGTTCGGCTGCGGCCTCGGCACCCAGGCCGGCGCCTGCGCCGTCCCCGGCACCTGGCCGCCGAAGGGCATCGAGACCTTCGATCCCTGGCACCTGCCGCTCCTCAACACGCTGATCCTGCTGACGTCGGGCACCACCGTGACCTGGGCGCACCATGCGCTGCTCGAGAACGACCGCCAGGGCCTGAAATACGGCCTGATCCTCACCGTCGTGCTCGGTGCGCTCTTCACCTGCGTGCAGGCCTATGAGTACAGCCATGCGGCGTTCTCGTTCGGCGGCAACGTCTATGGCGCGACCTTCTTCATGGCAACCGGCTTCCACGGCTTCCACGTGCTGGTCGGCACCATCTTCCTGCTGGTGTGCCTGTTCCGCGCCTATGCCGGCCACTTCACGCCGACGCAGCACCTCGGGTTCGAGTTCGCCGCCTGGTACTGGCACTTCGTCGACGTGGTCTGGCTGTTCCTGTTCCTCTGCATCTACGTCTGGGGACACGGCGCCGAGACCATGGCCCACGGCGCGCACTGAGCCCGCGCGGCAGATCATCAACAAGGGCGGCCCGCAAGGCCGCCCTTTCGCTTTCAGGCCGCCGGAAGCTCCCGCGAAAACTGTGATAGAGTCCGCCATCATGAATGACAGCACCGGCCCGTCCGTGCCTGAAACCACCGTTCTGCAAAGCGCGCTGCGCGGGCTTGCCTGCCGATGCCCGCGCTGCGGTCAAGGCAAGCTCTATGCGGGATTCCTGACGCTCGCGCCCGCCTGCGACCGCTGCGGTCTCGACTATGCCTTCATCGATACCGGCGACGGGCCGGCGATCTTCATCATCATGCTGGCCGGCGGGATCGTGGTGGCGGCTGCGCTCATCGTCGAGGTCAAATACCAGCCGCCATACTGGCTGCATGCGGCGCTGTGGTTGCCGCTGATCCTGGCCACCACATTGTTGCCGCTGCGTGCGATGAAGTCCCTGCTGATCGCGCTGCAATTCCACCACAAGGCGGCGCCGGGCCGGTTGGTCGACCGCGCGAAATGAATCAGCCTGCGCGCAAGCCTCGCGTGGCCGGCTTCGCGCTGTTCACGCTGTTCCTCACGGCCGTCTTCATCGCGCTCGGCCTCTGGCAATTGCAGCGCCGGACCGCCAAGCACGCGCTGGTCGCGGCGCTCACCGAGCGCCTTGCAGAGGTGCCCATCGCGCTGCCGCCATCTTCGCAATGGGCTGCACTCGATCCCGCGCGCGACGAATTCCGCCGCGTCAGCTTCACCGCGACCTACGCAGCCCTGCCGGATGCGATGATCTATTCCTCGGGCTCGGCGGTGCGCAAGGACGCCTCCGGCCCCGGCACCTGGGCGTTCCTGCCGGCGCGGCTTCCCAGCGGCGAGACGGTCGTGATCGATGCGGGCTTCGTCGAGAACACGATGCAGGACCGCAGCGTCGAGGATCGCGCGGTGAAGAAGCTCGTCACCGGGCAGCCGGTCGCGCTCACCGGTTACCTGCGCTTTCCCGAGCCGCCAGGCTGGCTGACGCCGGCGGAGAACCGCGACAAGCGGCTCTGGTTCGTGCGCGATCATCAGGCCATCGCAAGCGCGCTCGGCTGGGGCGCGGTTGCGCCGTTCTATGTCGACCTCGAGCAACCGGTGCCCGAGAACGGCATCCCGCGCCCGGGGCCGCTCGACGTGCATCTGAAGGACGATCACCTGCAATACGCCATCACCTGGTTCCTGCTCGCAGGCGCCGTGCTGATCGCCTTCGCGGTGTGGGCAAGAGGCCGGCGGCAGAGCTGAGCTCGACGGTAGATACTCTGAGGGAACCCGGTATCGTCCGGGGTTTATTATTCAGCGCACATTCACGAGTGTGGTCCTAAGCCGCCGGTGAGTTTCCGCGGCAGACAGGGATTGCGGCGTGAGCGATTTCGACCAGATGGGAATTGTCGTCGATTGGGTGGACGCCTGCCGGAAGGGCGACCTCTCGACGTTGCTCGACCTCTATGCGGACGACGCCCAGGTCGAATGCACGTGCAATGGCGCGCAGCGCTATCGCGGCCGCAGCGAGCTCGAGGCCTATTGGCAGCCGCGCCTCAGTGCCTTTTCGTTGGCAGGTTTCGGGCTGGAGGAGATCCATCCCGCGCCCCATGGCGTCGATGTCGAATATTCCGTCGCCGGCGCGCTACGCATTCACGCCTCGTTTCGCTTCAGCCCGGAAGGCAAGATCCGCAGCACGCTGTGCGAGCCGGCGCAACAGGACGCGCATCATGGCTGCGCCTGTTAGGGCATGATGCGGACCCGAAGGGCCGCGTTGGCGCAAAGTGCGCAGCGGGTCTCCGACAAGGTCAGCTCATCCAATTGGCTGGACCGGCGCCTGGCGTGCCGGCTCGGTCGGAAGCCGGCAGCGTACATAAGTTCGCCCATCCACGCGCAACAGTGACAGCGATCCGCTGAGCGCGCGCACGCGTTCATGCATGCCGGTCAGGCCGCGGCCGAAAACGTTGCCCTCGGGAAAGCCGTCGCCGTCGTCGGAGATCTCGATGATGAGCTCCTCGCCGGTGACGGTCGCCTGGACATGGGCGTTGCCGGCCTTGGCATGGCGCAGCACGTTGGTCAGCGCCTCCTGGATCACGCGATAGACGGTCTGGGCCAGCGGCCCGGCGATGCCGTTGAGACCCGGATCGATCGTGTCCGTCAGGACGATATGTGGTGCCTGCTTGCGAAAATTCTGGAGCAGCGTCTGCACGCTGGTCGAAAGGCCAAGCTCCTGAATGTAGAGCGGCCGCAATCGGTCGAGGATGCGGCGGTTGGTCTGCTGGAGCGCCTCGACCGATTGCAGCACATCCTGGGCTGATTTGCCGAGATTTCCCACCTGCGGCGAGGCGTCGACCAGCGCGATCGTGCCGGCGCGGATGCTGAACAGCAGCGGTCCGAGCTCGTCGTGCAATTCGCGGGCGAGGTCACGACGCTCGTCGTCCTGGAGCGACACAAGGCGGTGCATCAGATCGCGATTGTCCTGGCTCAATTGCGCCAGCGTCGCAGCCAGCGCATTTGCTTCCGCACAGCTCTGCCGGATCTCCGGCGGGCCTCCGACCGGGATCGGCTTTGCGTAGTCGCCGCGCCGCATCCGTGTGAGGCCTTGGCCGAGATGCTGCAGGGGACGCAGTGCCGATCCCGCGAAGACGTAAGCGATGATTCCGGTGAGCACGGTCAGCACGGCGACGAGGCCGGTCAGCGCCAGGAAGCCGATCCACTTCTCGAACAGGTCGGCCGACAGGTCCGGCAGGAATACGATATCGCCGACACGTCTGCCATCGATCAGCACCGGGGTTGCGGCGTCCATGTCCGGTACCATGAGCAGGTTGACAAACCACTGCGGAACCCCTTGCAGGTCGTGAAGGCCGTCCTTTGGTGGCTCCGCAGGAGGGGCTTCCGCGGAACGGAATTGGATGTCCGAGGAGGTGGTCAAGGATTGAACAAAGGCGTCAAGCGTCTTCCGCGGGTCGTCCGACGCGCGCAGAGTGTTGTTGAGTGCGGCCGCGATCGTCCGGGTCGAACGTCGTGCGGGCTCGTTCTCGTCGGCGAGCTGACCGGCCGCGAAGATCTGGAGCAGCACGCCGCCAAGGATCAGCGCTGCGAGAAAGCTCGCCCCAAGTGGAAGAAACAGTTGCGTTCTGAACGAGAGTCGTTGCCACATTAGGTCAATTCTAACGCGCATCGGCGGGATTTACTCTTTCCATTTGTTCCCGCCGGTCTATGAGTCGAAAAACAAGAGAGTGCGCGATGCAAGATACCGCCAAGCCGGCGACCAGGGTTCTGATTGTCGATGACCACCCCGTGGTGCTGTCCGGTTGCCGCACCCTGTTCGCTTCGGACCATTCGATCCGTATCGACGAGGCGACCGACGCCAAATCCGGCCATCGCGCCTATGTCAGCAAGCGGCCCGACGTCACCGTGATCGACATCAGCCTGCCCGATGTCTCCGGCTTCGAGCTGATGCGACGCATCCGCAAGGACGATCCCGACGCCAAGATCATCATGTTCAGCATGAATGACGATCCGGCCTTCGTGGTGCGGGCCGTCGAGCTTGGGGCGCAGGGCTATGTCTCCAAGGGCGATGATCCCAGGATCCTGCTGAAAGCGGTGCGCAAGGTGGTCGCGGGCGACAATTACATCTCACCGCAACTCGCGGAAGCCGTGACGTTTTCCGGCGCGGCGATCAAGGCCAATCCGGCCTCGCAGATGACGCCGCGGGAGCTCGAAATTCTCCGCCTGCTCGGACGCGGCGACAAGATCGTGGAAGTCGCCGAGGCGCTCGGCATCTCCTACAAGACCGTCGCCAACACCACGTCCCTGCTCAAGCAGAAGCTGGGAGCCAAGAATCATTCCGACCTGATCAGGATCGCGGTTGAAATCGGGATGAATTGACGCCCCGGGGCCCCGGCACCGAACCGGCTGCTCCAGGAAGCAGCCGGTTCGGCGAGACGGATTGGTGCCGGCGTCAGCCGGGCAATGCATGGACACTGCCGACACCCATCCGCGGACACAATGGGTCGAGGTGGCATTCGTTCCGGATCCCCGCAATTGTCGGGATAAAATGGCAATTCTTCACGACGGTTGGCTGGAGCGCGCTCGCAAAAGCTTGGGCATGTCGGGAAAAATAGGAACATCTTCCCGCGCTCGTCGTTTTCGCCCTTGACGATTTCGTGACTGACGGCGAAAGGTTGCCGGACAAGTTTCAGCGGGGGGGCGACCCCAGAGGCAAACCGGTCTGCACATATCAACGACAGACCTTCCAAGAGAGGGCTGCGGCATCGCCGCAGCCCTTTTTGCTGGGCAGGGGTGAAGGCGGGAAGCGGTTTCCTGATGCCGCAAAACACTTTATGGTGGCGCAAAGCCTCTGGCTGTTAACAAGTAATTTTGTAAAATCAAAGGCTTAACGAGCGGGCGTAAGCCCGGTCGGCCTTTGGAGGGCAGTTTGACTCGTTATATCTCGACCCGGGGCGAGGCCCCCGAACTCGGCTTCTGCGACGTGATGCTGACCGGGCTTGCGCGCGACGGCGGCCTGTATGTGCCGACCATTTGGCCCCAGCTCTCCAATGAAACCATCGCCGGCTTCTTCGGCCGCCCCTATTGGGAGGTCGCGGTCGACGTGATCCGTCCGTTCGCCGGCGGCGAGATTTCGGACGCCGAGCTTGGCCGCATGGCGAACGAGGCCTATGCCACCTTCCGCCATCCGGCGGTGGTGCCGCTGCGCCAGATGTCGCCGCACCAGTTCGTGCTGGAGCTGTTTCACGGCCCGACGCTCGCCTTCAAGGACGTGGCGATGCAGCTGATCTCGCGGCTGATGGACCATGTGCTCGCCAAGCGCGGCCAGCGCACCACCATCGTGGTCGCCACCTCAGGCGATACCGGCGGCGCTGCGGTCGAAGCCTTCGCCGGCCTCGAGAACGTGGATCTCATCGTGCTGTTCCCGCACGGCCGCATCTCCGAGGTGCAGCGGCGGATGATGACGTCGACGGGCGCGGCCAATGTCCATGCGCTCGCCATCGAGGGCAATTTCGACGACTGCCAGGCGCTCGTGAAGGGGATGTTCAACAACCATCGCTTCCGCGATGCGACCTCGCTCTCCGGCGTCAACTCCATCAACTGGGCGCGCATCGTCGCCCAGGTGGTCTACTATTTCACCTCCGCCGTCGCCGTCGGTGCGCCGGCGCGCGCGGTGGATTTCGTCGTGCCGACCGGCAATTTCGGCGACATCTTCGCCGGCTACGTCGCCAAGCGCATGGGGCTGCCGGTGCGGACCCTGCGCATCGCCGCCAACGTCAACGACATCCTGGCGCGCACGCTGAAGACGGGGATCTATGAGGTGCGCGAGGTGCACGCGACGGCGTCGCCGTCGATGGACATCCAGATCTCCTCGAATTTCGAACGGCTGCTGTTCGAGGCCGGCAAGCGCGATGCAGCCGGCGTGCGCCGCCTGATGGATTCGCTGAAGCAGTCAGGACGTTTCGTGCTGCCGGACGCAACGCTGGCCGCGATCCGCGAGGAGTTCGACGCCGGCCGCGCTGACGAGACCGAGACCGCGGCTGCGATCCGCGCCGGCTGGCGGGAGGCAGGCGAGCTGGTCGATCCCCATACGGCGGTGGCGCTCGCCGTCGCCGATCGCGACACCACCGACACGAGGGTGCCAAGCATCGTGCTCTCCACCGCGCATCCGGCCAAATTCCCTGACGCTGTCGAAGCGGCCTGCGGCCAGCGGCCGCAACTGCCGGCCTGGCTCGACGGATTGATGACCAAATCCGAACACATGAAGGTGATGAAGAACGATCAGGCCGAGGTCGAGCGGTTCGTGCTGTCGGTCAGCCGCGCCGCAAAGCAGGGAGTTGCCGGATGAGCGTCGAGATTTCCAAGCTTGCCTCCGGCCTGACCGTCGTCACCGACAAGATGCCCCATCTCGAGACCGCGGCGCTCGGCGTCTGGGCCGGCGTCGGCGGACGCGACGAGAAGCCGAACGAGCACGGCATCTCGCATCTGCTCGAGCACATGGCGTTCAAGGGTACGACGAAGCGCTCCTCGCGCGAGATCGTCGAGGAGATCGAGGCGGTCGGCGGCGACCTCAATGCCGGCACCTCGACCGAGACCACGTCCTATTACGCGCGGGTGCTCAAGGCCGACGTGCCGCTCGCGCTCGACGTGCTCGCCGACATCCTCGCCAATCCCGCCTTCGAGCCCGACGAGCTGGAGCGCGAGAAGAACGTCATCGTGCAGGAGATCGGTGCCGCGCAGGATACGCCCGATGACGTCGTGTTCGAGCATCTCAACGAGCTCTGCTATCCCGATCAGCCGATGGGCCGCTCGCTGCTCGGCACGGCCAAGACGCTGCGCGCCTTCAACCGTGACATGCTGCGCGGCTACCTCTCGACGCATTATCGCGGGCCCGACATGGTGGTGGCGGCCGCAGGCGCGGTCGATCACAGCCAAGTCGTTGCCGAGGTCGAGAAGCGCTTCGCGAGTTTCGAGGGGACGCCGGGCCCGAAGCCGCAAACCGCTCAGTTCGGCAAGGGCGGCGCCAAGGTGGTGCATCGCGAGCTGGAGCAGGCGCATCTGACGCTGGCGCTGGAAGGCGTGCCGCAGAGCGATCTGTCGCTGTTCTCGCTCCAGGTCTTCACCAACATCCTCGGCGGCGGAATGTCGTCGCGCCTGTTCCAGGAGGTGCGCGAGAAGCGCGGCCTCTGCTACTCGATCTATTCGTTCCACGCGCCCTATACCGACACCGGCTTCTTCGGCCTCTACACCGGCACCGATCCGGCCGACGCGCCGGAGATGATGGAGGTCGTGGTCGACATCATGAATGAGTCGGTGGAGACGCTGACCGAGGCCGAGATCGCGCGGGCCAAGGCGCAGATGAAGGCAGGGCTCCTGATGGCGCTGGAGAGCTGCTCGTCCCGCGCCGAGCAGCTGGCGCGCCACGTGCTGGCCTATGGCCGGCCGCAGACGGTCGAGGAGCTGGTGGGCCGGATCGACGCCGTCAGCGTCGAATCGACCCGGGACGCGGCGCGTGCGCTGCTGTCGCGGAGCCGGCCTGCCGTTGTCGCATTAGGCAGTGGCAGGGGTCTGGACACGGCGGTGTCTTTTGCGGAAGGATTGACGCGGGCACGTGCCAAGGCGCGGCTGCATTAGGAGCCGCGCGCGGGCTGAGCTGCCCCGGGAAGCATCACCATGGCCCTCTTTCGCCTGCCGTCCAGTGGACCCGCCGCCCTCGCGCCGCGCGGTAACGGGCTGTTGCTGCGCGCGCCGCAGATGTCGGACTTCCTGCAATGGGCGCATTTGCGCGAAACCAGCCGCGATTATCTGACGCCCTGGGAGCCGATCTGGCCGTCTGACGATCTCACCCGATCCGGCTTCCGCCGCCGCCTGCGCCGCTATTCCGAGGACATTGCCGCGGACCGTTCCTATCCCTTTCTGATCTTCCGCGAGCTTGATGGCGCCATGGTCGGCGGCATCACGCTGGCCAATGTCCGGCGCGGCATCGTGCAGGCCGGCACCATCGGCTATTGGGTCGGCCAACCCCATGCCCATCGCGGCTACATGACGGCTGCACTGCGGGTCCTCCTGCCGACGCTGTTCGGCGAGCTCAATCTGCACCGGGTCGAGGCCGCCTGCATCCCCACCAACGCGCCGTCGATCCGGGTGCTGGAGAAGTGCGGTTTCTCCCGTGAGGGCCTGGCGCGCCGCTATCTCTGCATCAATGGGGTCTGGCAGGACCATTTGCTGTTCGGCCTGCTGCATGAGGATTTCCGCGGCTGAGCCGCTCGATCATGTGGCCAAGTCCCTTGCCCAAGTCCTTTGGCCAAGTCCCTTGCCAAGTCCCCTGCCAAGTCCCCCTTTTTGCTGCCTTGGGTTCGCCGATTTTGACGATATAACCCGCATGCCCCGGCCGACGATCGGCCGGACAATTGTCATTGGAGTACGGGCTTTGATGGTGAAGCAGCTTCGGTCATCGCGGAATGTGCTGCGGCGGGGGACGGCGATCGCGCTTGTCTTGTCGATGTCGTTCGCGGCGGTTTCGCCGGTGGCCGCCCAGTCCTTGACTGACCGCTTCAAGAGCCTGTTCGGCGGCAAGTCGGATGAGCCGGCCCCGCCCAAGCCCGCGCCCGCGCCTGGCCAGCCGGCGGAAGACGAGGTCGATTGCCCGCAGGTGACGGTGCGCGCGGGCGCATCAACCTACGCGGTCGGGGCTGCCGGCAAGCCGGCCGTCGGCAACGAGATCCGCTTCCAGGCCTCGATCACCAAGATGGCGCGCGAATGTTCCCGCAGCAGTGTCGGAATCACGGCTCGGATCGGAATCCAGGGCCGCGTGATCGCCGGGCCCGCCGGCGCGCCCGCCACCGTCGAGGTGCCCTTGCGTGTCGCGGTGGTGCAGGGCGGTGTCGGCGAGAAAGTGATCGCCTCGAAGGCTTACCGGACGACGGTCGAGATGTCGGAGGGCGGCAGCGTGCCCTTCACCTTCATCGTCGAGGATCTGGCTTATCCGACGCCCTCGGCCGCGGTCGCCGATTCCTATGTCTTCTATGTCGGCTTCGACCCGCAGGCGCTGTCGCCCGAGCCGAAGGGACGGAAGAAGAAGTAGGCAAGCAAGTCGTCACGAAGAACGCTGTCATGCTCCGCGCAGGCGGGGCATCCAGTACGCCGCGGCTTCTCCGTATCTCATTGCTGTCTCTGGAATACTGGATCACCCGCTTTCGCGGGTGATGACACGGTATTTGTGGATCGCGGTGTCGCAAACAAAAAAGCCGGCGCTCATCGCGCCGGCTTTTTGATTACTGAAGGCAAAACCCTCAGTTCAGCTTCTGGCGAACCTCGGTGATGCCCTTGGCGAGCAGATCGTCGGCGACCTGGCCCTTGACCGACTGCGACAGGATCGTGGAGGCGGCCTGGACGGCGGCTTCCGCGGCTGCGGCGCGGACATCGGCGAGCGCCTGGGCCTCGGCGAGCGCAATCTTGCTCTCCGCGGTCTTGGTCCGGCGGGCGACGAAGTCTTCCATCTTCGCCTTGGCGTCGGCCGCGATGCGCTCGGCTTCGGCCTTGGCGTTGGCGATGATGTCGGCAGCTTCGCGCTCGGCGGTGGCGCTGCGCGCCTTGTAGTCGGCGAGCACCTTGGCCGCTTCCTGCTTGAGCCGAGTCGCGTCGTCGAGCTCGGCCTTGATGCGGGCGGCACGATGATCCAGCGCCGTCATCGCCGACTTGAAGACCCCGAGATAGGCGAACACGACCATCAGGATCACGAAGGCGATGGCGACCCAGGTTTCAGGATCGAAGAACATCTCGACTAACCTTTCAGGGACGCATCGACCGCGGCATTGACCGACGCAGCGTCGGGAACGACGCCGGTAAGCTGCTGCACGATCTGGCCTGCTGCATCGGCCGCGATGCCGCGGACGTTGCTCATGGCGGTGGCGCGGGTCGAGGCGATGGTCTTCTCCGCCCCGGCGAGCTTGGCCGCCAATTGTTCTTCCAGCGTCTTGCGCTCGGCTTCCGCCTGCGCATTCGCCTTGTCGCGGGATTCGTTGCCGATCGCCTGTGCCCGCGTGCGCGCCGAAGCGAGCTCGGTTTCATAGGCCTTCAGCGCCGCCTCGGACTGGTCCTTCAGCTTCTGCGCCTCGGCGAGGTCACCCTCGATCTTGTTCTGACGCGCCTCGATCGCACCGCCGACCTTCGGCAGAGCGAGCTTGGACACGATCACGTAAAGCAGGACGAAGAAGATCGCGAGCGACACCAGCTGTGAAGCGTAGTTGCTGCTCTCGAACGGCGGAAAACCGCCACCGTGGTGACCACCGTCAGCCTCGGTGTGAGCGCCCGCCGCCGGACCTTTTGCGCCGCCATGACTTTCAGCCACGGAGTTCTCCTGTTGCAGTCACACGCGCCGTCCCAATGGATGGAACGGCGCGAAAAACGTCGTCCTCAGAGCGGAACGAACAGCAGCAGCAGCGCGATCAGCAGCGAGAAAATGCCGAGCGCTTCGGTCACGGCGAAGCCGAAGATCAGGTTGCCGAACTGGCCCTGAGCGGCCGAGGGGTTGCGAACGGCCGCGGCAAGGTAGTTGCCGAAGATCACGCCGACGCCGACGCCCGCGCCGCCCATGCCGATGCATGCGATGCCCGCGCCGATAAGTTTTGCTGCTGCCGGATCCATTTTAGACTCCTTGGAAGAAAGATTGGGTTGTGGGTGGAAATTCCCCGGACCGCTCAGTGTCCCGGATGAATGGCGTCGTTGAGGTAGATGCAGGTCAGGATCGCAAACACATAGGCTTGCAGGAACGCGACCAGAATCTCGAGCGCGTACAGCGCGACCGTGAGAGCCAGCGGCAGCACGCCGCCGACCCAGCCCAGCGCCCCGAGCGAGAAGCCGAGCATGGCGACGAAGCCCGCGAACACCTTCAGCGCGATGTGGCCGGCCAGCATGTTGGCGAACAGACGGACGCTGTGGGAGACCGGCCGCAGGAAGAACGACAGGATCTCGATGAACATCACCAGCGGCAGGATGTAGCCGGGGACGCCGTGGGGCACGAAGATCGAGAAGAACTTCAGGCCGTTCTTGGCGACGCCGTAGATCAGGACGGTGAAGAAGACCAGAAGCGCGAGCGCCGCGGTGACGATCAGATGGCTCGACACCGTGAAGGTATAGGGGATGATGCCGACCAGGTTCGAGACGCAGATGAACATGAACAGCGAGAAGATCAGCGGGAAGAACTTCATGCCTTCCGCGCCGGCCGTCGAACGGATGGTCGAGGCGACGAATTCGTAGGAGATTTCGGCGACCGATTGCAGGCGCCCGGGAACCAGCTGCGTGCCGCTGGCGAGCATCAGGATCGAGATCACCGCCACCGCCACCAGCATGTAGAGCGACGAATTGGTGAAGGCGATCGTGTGATTGCCGATATGGCCCAGGGTGAAGAGAGGCTCGATGTTGAACTGGTGGATCGGGTCGATTTTCATCAGCGCGGCATCTCTTGGTCTGCCGGGCAATGCCGGCGGGTCTCGGTCTGCCGGCCGGGCCGGCCCGTACCGGCAAGGCCGGCACGATCATTCCTCCTGGTGCGGATCGGCTAAGACCCACCGCGCCTGTTTTGACCCGCGCCCGCCGTTCTCACCACATTCACCACGCCGGCGACGAAGCCCAGCAACAGGAACACGATAAATCCGAAAGGCGACGTCGACAGCAAGCGGTCGAAACCCCAGCCAATCCCCGCTCCGACAACGACCCCGGCGATCAACTCGGAGGATAACCGGAAACCAAGCGCCATCGCCGAAGCTCTGGCCGCTCTGTCCTCACCGTCACCTGCGGGTTGCTCGGTCTTGATTCGTCGGTCCCGGAATTCGGACAACCGCTGATCAAGATTTCCGAGCCGTTCGGAAAGCGCAGCTTCCTCGGACGATCTATCGCGATCCCCATTCTCGCCGTGTCCCGTGCCCTGTGTCATGCAACGAAGACCCGAAACGCCGCGGCTGAATGGAAATTGCGCCCGCCACCCTCAAAAGCCGCGCGGACCATACTGATGGCCCATAATCAAGTCAAGCCAAGTCACGATTGCGTCGCTTTCGGTTATGTAGCTGATTTATTTGATGATATTGGCGCGCACGGCAGCGCTGCACACAGCGTGACGCCGCACCGCAGCAGCAAGCCTCAGGATCGGCGAAGGCGGCCGCCCTTTCGCCACGCCGCCGGGATCGAACACGCCGCCGCGATCGTTGATAAGGGTGCGTGTTTTGGGCGGCGGATCGCCTCACCGGGGTGTAGAATTTGCGAGAGGGCCACCTGCACGCCGTGGCGGAGAGCGCGATGAGACCAGTGACGTCATCCACAACATCATGGCTTGCGCTGGCAGCGTTCGCCGCCGTGGTGGCGATCGCCGGCGACCTCGAGGCCGCGCAATCCGCGCCCGACAGCGAGAACGGCCGCTACAGCATGACGCCCATCCCCGAGGGCGTGCTGCGGCTCGACACGCGCACCGGCACGGTATCGACCTGCACCAAGAACGGCGCCGGCTGGGCCTGTTACGCGGTGCCCGACGAACGGACCGCGCTCGACGCCGAGATCGGCCGGCTCCAGGCCGAGGTCGAAAGGCTGCAGGGACAGCTCGCGGCCGGGCCGACGGTGTCGGGCAAGATCGACGAGGCGCTGCCGAAATCCGACCCGCTGAAGAAAGCGGAGCCCAAGGCCGCCGAGGGCGAGCGCAAGATCGAGATCCCGCTGCCGAGCGACCAGGACGTCGACCGCGTGATGTCGTTTCTGGAAAAGGCCTGGCGGCGGCTGATCGACATGGCCAACCGCGTCCAGAAGGACGTGTCGGGGAAGATTTGAGGACCCCTGCGCGCCATCCATGCGTTGAGGTGCCGTAGGGTGGGCAAAGGCGTTCTTACGCCGTGCCCACCATGCTTCTAAGGCAATGAGGAAAGACGTGGGCACGGCGCGTTGCGCCTTTGCCCACGGCAGTATTCGATTAGTCGAGACCCTTCATGACATCAACCAGATCAGTCACCCGCTCGGCGCCATCGTCGGTGCAAGCCGACACCATCGCATCGTCATTGCTGACCGTGCAGACATCGGGTCACGGCTTCACCGATCTGACGAGCGAGGCTGCAAAATTCATCGCCGAGGTTCACGCGCGCGACGGCGCGCTGACGCTGTTCATCCGCCATACCTCGGCCTCGCTGACGATCCAGGAGAACGCCGATCCGTCCGTGCTGGTCGATCTCACCACGGCGCTGTCCCGGCTGGCGCCGGAGAATGCCGGGTGGACCCACGACACCGAAGGACCGGACGACATGCCGGCACATATCAAGACGATGCTGACCGGGGCCTCGCTTCAGGTCCCGGTCCTGAGCGGCAGGCTTGCCCTCGGCACCTGGCAGGCGATCTATTTGATCGAGCACCGCAAGCGCCCGCACCGGCGCGAGGTGGTGCTGCAATTCGTCGGCAGCAATCAATAAAGCAATTTTAGTGCTCAAACAAAACCGGCCGCGGATCGCTCCGCGGCCGGTTCGTTGTACTTATCGCTGCTTTCGATCAGGTCGCCTTGATGTCGACGTCCTTGGTCTCGGGCAGGAAGAAGAAGCCGATCACGACGGTAATCGAGGCGAAGATGATCGGATACCACAGGCCGGCATAGATGTCGCCCGTCGAGGCCACGATGGCAAAGGCGGTCGCCGGCAGCAGGCCGCCGAACCAGCCGTTACCAATGTGGTAGGGTAGCGACATCGAGGTGTAGCGGATGCGGGTCGGGAACAGTTCGACCAGCATCGCCGCGATCGGGCCGTACACCATGGTGACGAACAGCACCAGGATGAACAGCAGGCCGATGATCGCCGCCACCTGCGGACGGAAGATGTCGAACGGATGGGACATCTTCACGATGCCCGCATCGCCGGCCTTCGGATAGCCGGCCGCCTGCACCGCGGCGAGCACTGCCGGGTTGCTGTCCTTGGCGCTCGTGTAGGGCACTTCCTTACCATTGACGACGACCTTCACACCCGAGCCGGCTGCGCCAGACGTGGTCGAGTACTTGACCGACGACTGCGACAGGTAGGCACGTGCGGTGTCGCAAGGTGCGGTGAAGACACGGGTGCCGACCGGGTTGAACAGGTCGCCGCAACCCGCGGGATCCGCCACCACGTCGACCTTGACCGATTCGATCGCCTTTTCCAGCGCCGGGTTGGCATTGGTGGTGATCATCTTGAAAATCGGGAAGAAGGTCAGCGCCGCGATCAGACAGCCGCCGAGGATGATCGGCTTGCGGCCGATCTTGTCGGACAGCATGCCGAACACGATGAAGAAGCCGGTGCCGAGCAGCAGCGACCAGGCGATCAGCAGGTTGGCGGTGTAGCCGTCGACCTTCAGGATCGATTGCAGGAAGAACAGCGCGTAGAACTGACCGGTGTACCAGACGACGCCCTGGCCCATCACGCCGCCAAGCAGCGCGAGCAGCACCAGCTTGCCGTTCTGCCAGTTGCCGAAGGCTTCGGTCAGCGGCGCCTTCGAGCTCTTGCCCTCGTCCTTCATCTTCTGGAAGATCGGGGATTCATTGAGGCGAAGCCGGATCCAGACCGAGATGCCGAGCAGCAGCACCGAGACCAGGAACGGGATGCGCCAGCCCCACTTCGCGAAATCGGCCTCGCCGAGGGCGCTACGGGTGAACAGGATCACCAGTAGCGACAGGAACAGGCCGAGCGTCGCGGTGGTCTGAATGAAGGAGGTGTAGTAGCCGCGCTTGCCGTTCGGAGCATGCTCCGCGACATAAGTGGCCGCGCCGCCATACTCACCGCCGAGCGCCAGGCCCTGGGCGAGGCGCAGCGCGATCAGGATGATCGGAGCCGCGATGCCGATGGTCGCCGCGTTCGGCAGCAGGCCGACGATGAAGGTCGACAGACCCATGATCAGGATGGTGACGAGGAAGGTGTATTTGCGGCCGACGATGTCGCCGACGCGGCCGAATACGATCGCGCCGAACGGACGCACCAGGAAGCCGGCGGCGAAGGCCAGCAGCGCGAAGATGTCGCGGGTGGCTGGCGGGTAATCCGAGAAGAACTGCACGCCGATGATCGAAGCCAGCGAGCCGTAGAGGTAGAAATCGTACCACTCGAAGACGGTACCGAGCGAGGAGGCGAGAATGACGAACCGTTCGTCCTTCGTCATCCCTCCCGCGCCTGCTTGAGACACAGCCATTGTCGACATATTGAGTCGCTCCCCGAATTGCGTTTCCTCGCACCCCAGACGTCCGGACATGCCGGATCAACCCAGGTCTTGGCTGCAAGGTAACATCGGCGTGAAACCCGCCCCAATACGACTTTCGGCCTTGCGCACTGACGCGTAGCTGACGCCGGTATCGGGCACCGGCGCGCCGCCACGTAGGCTTCCAGATTAACCCCTTTGCAGCAAAGGGATAATGTGCACTTGCATGCCACGGCCGCTCGGGGAAGAATTGACATACCCGGGATCTGTCCGCCGGCCCGCGAACGACAGCAAGAGAACGATGAACGCTCCCTCGACCCATCTCGTCATCGCCGATGACCATCCTCTTTTCCGCGACGCGCTGCGACAGGCGGTGGCCGGCGTCCTGACCTCGGCCAGGATCGACGAGGCCGGATCGTTCGAGGATCTGACCAAGCTCCTGGAACAGACCTCGGATGTCGACCTGATCCTGCTCGACCTCTCGATGCCCGGGATCTCAGGCTTTTCCGGCCTGATCTATCTGCGTGCGCAATATCCGGCGATCCCGGTGGTGATCGTCTCGGCGTCCGACGACAGCGCCACGATCCGCCGCTCGCTCGATTTCGGCGCCTCCGGCTTCATTCCCAAGCGATTCGGCGTCGAGACCCTGCGCGACGCCATCCTCAAGGTGATGGAGGGCGACGTCTGGGTTCCCGCCGATACCGATCTGTCGGCTGCGGCCGATCCCGATATGACGCGCCTGCGCGACCGTCTGGTGACGCTGACGCCGCAGCAGGTCCGGGTCCTGATGATGCTGTCGGAGGGCCTCCTCAACAAGCAGATCGCCTATGAGCTCGGGGTCTCCGAGGCCACCATCAAGGCACATGTCTCGGCGATCCTGCAAAAGCTCGGCGTCGAAAGCCGCACCCAGGCGGTGATCGCCGCCGCCAAGATCGCCGGCGGCCAGTGGAAGCAGGGCACGCCGACGGGGTGAGCCCGCTACAGCGTCTTCAGGAGCGCATCGGCGGCCCTGATATCTTCAGTCTCGGAACCTGCAGCGAAACCCTCGCGTGCCGATTGAAGTAAGCGCCTGGCTTCCTTGCCGCGGCGCCGGTGGGCAAGAAGCTGCGCCAGATCGATTGCCGCGCGCAGTTCCCACGCTTTGGCGCCCTTCGCGCGGCTGAGTTTCAGCGCCTGCACCAGGCAGGCCTCGGCTTCCTCGATTTGCGGCTCCGGCAGGTGCGACAGGACCGTGCCCTTCATGCGCAACAGCTCGGGCATATAGAGGTGATCGCCGCTTCGCGCGACGAGCCGGATCGCGTCGTCGATCAGCTGTGCGCTCTGCGCGATCTGGCCGAGCGCTATCAATCCCTGAACCAGCGCGATGTTGAACGTCGTGGTCAGCAGCTCGTAGCGGGCATCGTGGAGCTCACGCAGGCAAGTCCTGATCGTCTCGACGCCAACTGCGGCATCGCCGCGCCGGATCGCCAGCTCGCCTTTGACGCCGCGGCCGACGGCGAGATAAGGCCCCATCGAGCGCGACGTCGCATGCGCGATGAAGCGGTCGATGTTCGCGTCCGCACCGTCGAGGTCTCCGCTCCAGAGATCAATTGCGACCGTCCAGATCAGCGCAATGCAGAGCGTGATCGGGTGATCCATCTGCGCCGCCTCGGTGACCGTCTGTCGCGCCAGTTGCAGCGCATCCGCGGGGCGGCCCTGCAACCAGAGCTCGCGAGCCAGCGTGATGCCGGCCCGATTGCGATGATCGAAGCCGTGGACGGTGCTGATTCGCTCGGTGCCCGGTCCCCGCCATGCGACCTCCAGCATCTCGAGCGCGTCGCGATGCCGGCCTGCCAGATGCAAGGAGACGCCGAGGAGGGAATGGGCGAGGGCGATCGAGGCGGAATCGCCCAGCGACCTCGCGACCCCGAGGCTCTGCTGCGCATAGCCGAGCGCGGCGTCGAACTCTCCCATCCGCTCGTGAAAGATATGCATCCGGCCGAGCAGCTGGAGCTGGTTGATTTCGTCGCCGCGCGCTTCGGCGATCGCAAGGCTCCGGCTCAAGGCGCTGCGCGCCGCTTCGCTGCCGCCGCGGGTGAACATCAAGGTCAGTCCGAGAGCGGCCTGGATGTGCATTTCCTCGGCGCTGCCGCGCGAGGAGGGGTCCATCGCCAGCAGCGCCCGTTCCGACCAGCGCCGGCATTCGATCAACAAGGACATCGCCAGGAAGATCGGCGCCGCGGCGGCGGCGAGCGCAATGCCGATGCCGAGATCACCGCCCGCCCCGAAGCACCAGTCGAGCGCGGCGCGCACATTGTGAAGCGCGGAGAAGTGAGCAGCTCGCTCGTCCGCGCTCGGCACGGCGGCCCATGTCATGCCGGCCTGTTCCAGCCATCGCCGGTAGTACGTCGCGTGGCGGGCGGCGAGAGCCGCGTCATCGGGCTCGATCTCGAGCAGATAAGCGCGCGTCGTGTCGAGCAGGCGGTAGCGCATCATGGCGCCGATGGGGCGCGGCGCGACCATCGATTTGGCCACGAGACTGTCGACGGCGTCGAACAGGCGGGCCTGGTCGACGCGCTCGTCCGGCACGACCTCGAGCGCCGCGTCGATGGTGAAATGCCCGGCGAAGACCGCAAGCCTGCGCAGCACGAGGCGTTCGAGATCCGACAGCAGTCCGTAGCTCCAGTCGAGCGTTGCCTGCAATGTCTTCTGCCGGGGCGGCGCCGTTCGCTGGCCCTGCCAGAGCAGATTGAGGCGCTCGTCGAGCAGTGCGGCCGTCTGCTCCAGGCCGTAGGCTTCGACCCGGCCGGCAGCGAGTTCGATCGCCAGCGCCATGCCGTCGAGCTTGCGGCAGATCCTCGCGATGATCGCGGCATTGGCGTCATCGAGACTGATCTGCGCGCCGCTGGCCGTGGCACGTTCGAGGAACAGTTGTAGCGCCGGATAGGTCTGCGCTGCAGCGACCGTCAGTCCGGAGCCGTCGGGCGGAACGGCAAGCGGCGCCAATCGATAGACCTGCTCGCCCTCGACGCGCAGAGCCTCGCGGCTGGTCGCGAGGATATGGACATGTGGCGCGGCCTGGAAGATGTCCGCCGCCAGCGGTGCGGCGGTCGCGATGACGTGCTCGCAATTGTCGAGAACCAGCAGCATCCGCTTGTCCCTGACATGCGCGAGCAGCGCGGGCAGGGGATCGTCGGTCTCAGCCGGCATGCCCAGCATCAGCAGGATCGAGGTGATCACGAGATCGGGATCACTGAGCGCGGCGAGATCAACAAAGTGCGCGGCGTCGGAGAAAGTCTCGAGCAGGTCGTGGGCGATCGCCACTGCGACCGCCGTCTTGCCGACGCCGCCGGGACCGGCGATCGTGACAAAGCGCGAGGCGATGAGCTTGTCGGAAACGGTGGCGATCTCATCGTCGCGCCCGACCATCCGCTGTAGCCGGTTCGGCAGTTTCACCGGTGGCAATTCCAGCCGTGGCGCGGGGCGCTGGGCTGCCGCAATGCCCGTTTGCGAAACCGGCGCTGCGAGTTGCGAGATCGGTGCCACGAAGCAATAGCCGCGGCCGGACAGCGTCGTGATGTAGCGGGCGCCGTCCTTGCCGTCGCCGAGCGCCTTGCGCAACGCTGCGACGTGAAAGCGCAGATTGGCCTCTTCGACGGTGACGCCGGGCCACACCAGCGCCATCAGGTCCCATTTGCCGACGACCTGGTTCGGTCGCGACATCAGCGCCATCAGCGTGTCGAACGCTTTCGCGCCCAGCGGCAACGCGACGCCGTCGCGCATCACGAGCCTTTCATGCGGCGTCACGGAGAATGGCCCGAACGATAAAGTTCCCGCTGCGGTGCCGGCCGGCTCTGTCATGGCAAATCTCGGGTCCCTTCGACAGGACCCGATAGCCAGATGATCGCGATCCGGCAAGGCCGCCGCTGCATCGGCATCAGGCCGCGGATGCGGGCCTTGTTAAGCGCGCCAGGTCTGACCTCACAACTTCTCACAACTCCCAACGGGTGTCCTGCACCAGCCACTGCTAGTCAGTTGCGCAACGGAAAGGACAGCTTCATGACGCAGGCGGCAAAAATACTCTACACGGCCAAGACCCACACCAGCGGCGGCCGAGGCGACGGCATATCGCGCAGCTCCGATGGCCGCCTCGATGTCAAGCTGTCGCCGCCGGGCGCCGCAGGCATCGGCACCAATCCCGAGCAATTGTTCGCCGCCGGCTGGTCGGCCTGCTTCGAAGGCGCGATGGAGATCGCGGCGCGCAAGCGGAAGATCGAGCTTCCCAGGAAATGCGCTGTTGATGCGGAAATCGATCTCGTGCTCGACGAGGGCGCCTATTCGCTCCGGGCGCGCCTCAATGTCAGCCTGCCGGGCCTCGACCCCGAGATCGCACGCGGCATCATCGATGATGCGCATCAGACCTGCCCCTATTCCAAGGCCGTTCGCGGCAACGTCGACGTCACGGTCGCGCTGATCTGACGCGCCATCACCAACCATCAAGAAAGGTAGCACCACCATGAAGCAGATCATCGACCAGCATCGCCGCCAGTTCCTTGGCGTCGCCGCCGGAACCGTCGCCGTCGGCCTCGGCGTGATCGAACTCGCGCGCGCTGAGACCGAAGCGCCGAAATCGTCCGCATCGACTGCGTCCTTCGGGGCGATCAAGCAGATCGATGCCGGCGTCCTCAATGTCGGGTATGCGGAGGCGGGTCCTTCGAACGGTCCCGTGGCGATCCTGCTGCACGGCTGGCCCTACGACATTCACGCCTTCGTCGACGTTGCGCCGATCCTGGCCAGGGCCGGCTATCGCGTGATCATCCCTCATCTGCGCGGCTACGGCACGACGCGTTTCCTTTCCAGCGAGACGCCGCGCAACGGCGAGCCTGCCGCGATGGCGGCCGACATCATCGCGCTGATGGACAAGCTCGAGATCAAGAAGGCTGTTATCGCCGGCTTCGATTGGGGCGCGCGCACCGCCGACATCATCGCCGCGCTGTGGCCGGAGCGCTGCCGCGCGCTGGTGTCGGTCAGCGGCTATCTGATCTCCAGCCAGGCCGCCGGCAACGCGCCGTTGCCGCCGTCCGCCGAGCTGCAATGGTGGTACCAGTTCTATTTCGCGACCGAGCGCGGCAGTGCCGGATACGAGAAGTACACGCATGATTTCGCCAAGCTGATCTGGAAGCTCGCCTCACCGCAATGGAAGTTCGACGACGCCACCTTCAATCGAAGTGCGGCGGCGCTGGACAACAAGGATCATGTCGCGATCACGATCCACAACTACCGCTGGCGACTCGGGCTCGCCCAGGGCGAAGCGAAATACGAGCATCTCGAAAAGAAGCTGGCGGCAGCTCCCGTCATCGAGGTGCCGACGATCACGATGGAGGGCGACGCCAACGGCGCGCCGCATCCCGACCCGAGCGCCTATGCCAAGAAGTTCTCGGGCCGATACGAGTTTCGCCTGATCACCGGCGGCATCGGCCACAATCTGCCGCAGGAAGCACCGCAAGCCTTTGCCAAGGCCGTCATCGACGCCGAAGGCGCGTGAGCATTTCATGCGTGCCTCGGTCCAGCGTGGCTGGGCCGGGGATGTACCGCGATCCCAGCTTGAAGAAACGTCATGCCATCTAACGAACCTGAAAAGAATGAGCGATCCTACGTCACGGTGATCACGCTGGCCGTGCTTCTTCTGGTCGTTCTGCTGACTTGCGTGCCCTATCTGGTCTCGATCGCTCTTGCCGAGGGGCCTGCGCAAAACACGGCAGACGCCTCGCCGATCTTCGGCGTCACGATTCCGCCCGGTTACAAGCAGTGGGAGCTGATCGCGCCGGCCGAAGAAGCCGCGCCGCTCGACGAGCTTCGCGCCGTTGTCGGCAACCAGACCGCAATCGACGCGTATCAGGCCGGCAAGCTTCCGTTCCCTGACGGCACCATCCTGGTCAAGCGCGCCTGGAAGCGGAAGCAATCGCCGGAGTTTGCGTCCGCGACAATTCCTGGTGCCGCCACCACGGTCCAGGTGATGGTCAAGGATTCCAAAAAATACGCGGCGACGGGCGGCTGGGGCTTCGGCCGTTTCATCAACGGCAAACCGGTCGACGAGGCCCAGCACCGCACTTGCTGGGGTTGTCACGAAGCTCGCGCCAAGAGCCGGGACTACGTCTTCACGCGGCTGGCGCCCTGAATTGTGCAAACGTGCCGGCCGTCGCCAGCAAGCCGCTTCACTCCGCCGCCACCATCTGCTGCGTGCGCCACTGGCCGAGCAGGGCGCGGAGCGAGGCCGGCTTGACCGGCTTGTTCAGCACCGCGACCTTCTCGTCGCGCGCAGCGATCTGCACAGCGGGGCTGCGGTCCGCGGTGATCAGGATTGCGGGGATGCCGTCGCCGAAGCGGCGGCGGATCTCGCGGATCGCGGCAATGCCGTTGCCGCGGTCGAGATGATAGTCAACCAGGAGGCCGGTGACGCGCTGTCCCGCCGTCTCGATGGCGGCGATCGCGCCTTCGGGATCGGCGACCGCGATCACTTCGGCGTCCCAGGCCTTCAGCAGCGTGCGCATGCCATCGAGGATCGCCGCGTCGTTCTCGATACAGACGATCAGCGCGCCGGAGATCGGCGTGCGCGCCAGCGGCGTCGCGCTGGTCACCGCGGCGGTGTGGGTGACCGCTTTCGCCGTCGGCACCGTCACGGAGAAGACCGAGCCGCCGCTTCTGTTGCCGTCGATGGCGATGCCGTGCTTGAGCACCCGCGCCAGGCGTTCGACGATCGACAGGCCGAGCCCCAGCCCGCGCGCGATCCGCGCGCCCTGCTCGAGGCGGTGGAATTCCTTGAAGATCTCGCCGCGCTTGACCGGCGGGATGCCGACGCCGGTGTCGTAGACGCAGATCTTGAGCGAAGGGCCTTGCCGGCGACAGCCGACCAGCACGCGGCCGCGCGGGGTGTATTTGATCGCGTTCGAGATCAGGTTCTGCAGCAGGCGCCGCAGCAGCAGCCGGTCCGATTCGACCGGCAGCGAGCACGGCACGAAGGTGAGCTCCAGGTTCTTGGCACGCGCGATCGGCGCGAACTCGATCTCCAGCGAGCGCATCAGATCGGCCATCTTGAAGCTCGAGGTCGAGGTCGTCATCGCGCCGGCGTCCAGCCGCGAGATGTCCAGCAGCGCGCCGAGGATCTCCTCGATCGCCTGCAGCGATTCGTCGATGTTCTCGACCAGCCGCGTCTCCTCGCCGCTGTGCTGGCGCTCGACCAGGCTCGTGACATAGAGCCGCGCCGCGTTCAGCGGCTGGAGAATGTCGTGGCTGGCGGCGGCGAGGAAGCGCGTCTTGGAGATGCTGGCGTCTTCCGCCGCGCTCTTGGCCAGCGCCAGCTCGGAGTTCAGCCGCGTCAACTCCTCGGTGCGGTCGCGCACCCGCTTTTCCAGTGTCGCGTTGGCGCGCTCCAGCGCTTCCGCCGCCTCGAAGGTGGGCGTGACATCGGTGAAGGTGATGACGAAGCCGCCGCCGGGCATGCGATTGGTGAGCACCTCGATCACCATGTGGCGTTCCGGCAGGCGTTCGAGATATGGCTCGCTGTCGGTGGTGTAGGCGGCGAGGCGCCGCTCCAGCATGGCCTCGCGCTCGACCGGGTCGTCCGGATCGCTCACGCCGATGAATTCCAGGATATCGCGCAGCGGCTCGCCGAACTGGACGATATGCGGGGGCACGTTGAGGAGATCACCGAACTGCCGGTTGGAGCAGATCAGCTGCAGATCGGCATCGAACACGGCGATGCCCTGGCGCACGTGGTTGAGCGCGGTCTGGAGGATCTCGCGGTTGAAATGCAGGGCCGCGTGGGAGTCGTCGAGCAGCTTGAGTGCAGCCTTGGCCGAGACCGTGCGCTTGCGCAGCAGCAGCGACATCACGAGGCGCGAGGAGGCCGCTCCAATCGAGGAGGCGATCAGGTGCTCGGCGTGCTGCAACAGCTCGAAATCGGCGGGCGCTCCCGTCTCCAGACGAACGTTGCGCCGCGCGGAGAACGCCTCGAAGGAATGCCGGGCGCGGTCGGGTCCGAGATATTGCGCCACCGTGGTCTGGATGTCCTGCACGGTGACGGTGGTGCGCCAGCGGCGGAAGCTCGGTGAGATCGGCGCGAGCGTATTGGGCACGAACAGATCGGCCTGCAGCAGCTCGATCGACGAGGGCCTTCGTGCCAGCGACAGCAGCACATAGGTCAGGATGTTGAGCGACAGGGACCAGATCACGCCGTGCATCAAGGAAGGCAGATCGGCGCCGAACAGCGCCTGCGGCCGCAGCGCCTCGATGCCGAAGGGGCCATGCTGGAGCAGCAGGATACCTGATGTCGAGGTATCCATGAAGCTCGGGATGAACAGTGTGTAGAGCCACACCACGAAGCCGACCAGCATGCCGCCGATGGCTCCGCGCGCGGTCGCGCGCCGCCACAGCAGCCCGCCGAAGAAGCTCGGCGCAAGCTGCGCGATGGCGGCAAAGGAGAGCAGGCCGATCGCCACGAGCTGGGTATTGCCGAGCGCGCGATAGTAGAAATAGGCCATCACCATGATGGCGAAGATCGCAAGCCGCCGCGAGCGCAGCAGGAAGTCGCTGAAATCCGCGCCGCCGGCGCGTCCTTCCGGCCGCCGTTGCAGCACCAGCGGAACCACGAGGTCGTTCGAGACCATGATGGAGAGTGCGACGCATTCGACGATCACCATTGCGGTCGCCGCCGACAGGCCGCCGACGAAAATGGCGACGCTGAGAAGCCCCGCACTGCCCTCCATCGGCAGCGCCAGCACGTACATGTCAGGGTCGGCCGCGCCGAACGGGAAGGTGACGAGGCCGGCGAGCGCGATCGGGATCACGAACAGATTGATGGCGACGAGGTAGAGCGGGAACAGCCAGCGCGCGCGGCCGACCTCGGCATCCGAGGAGTTCTCGACCACACTGACGTGGAACTGGCGCGGCAGCAGCATGATGGCGCAAAGCGACAGCAGCGTCATGGTGAGGAAGTTGCCGATCGACGGCGAATAGTTGATGGCGCGCACCGCCTCCGGCGTCTTCATGGCGCGCTCGATCAGTTCGTGCGGCGAGAACATCCAGAAGGTGACGAAGATGCCGGCGGCGAGGAAGGCGACCAGCTTGATGATGGATTCGGTCGCGATCGCCAGCATCAGGCCGTGCTGATGCTCGGTCGCATCGGTCTGACGCGTGCCGAACAGCACGGCGAAGGCCGCCATCGCCAGCGTCACCATCAGCGCGACGTCGCCGACGATCGGGATGTGGGAGAAGGCCTGGTCTTCGCTCAGGATGGTTTCGAGCGAGGAGGCGACCGCCTTGAGCTGGAGCGCGATGTAGGGCACCGAGCCGATGATCGCGATCAGCGCGACGGTGGCCGCCACCGCCTGGCTCTTGCCATAGCGGGCCCCGATGAAGTCGGCGATCGACGTGATGTTGTGGGCTTTCGCGAGCTGGATCACGCGGCGCAATACGCCGGCGCCTAACCCGATCATCAGGATCGGGCCGACATAGATGGCGAGGAAGTCGGTCGAGGCGCGGGTGGCGAAGCCGACCGAGCCGAAGAAGGTCCAGGAGGTGCAGTAGATCGCCAGCGAGAGCGGATAGATCAGCCCGGAGGCACGGCCGCGCCCGGCCGGCGAGCGGCGGTCGCCATGGCTCGCCACCAGGAACAGGAAGCCGATATAGCCGAAGGCGGCGGCGATCACGCCCCAATCGTGCAGCATGGCGAGCGCGCTTCTCGAAAGGGCGCCGGCGGCGCCCGAGCTCATTTTCCCAGTAATTCTAGCGCGTTGGACGGGGCGAGGCGACAGCGAAATGCCGCGCGGCGGTGGGAACTGGGGTTGTCGTTAAGTCGTAGGGCGAGCTGCCTGCTCTCACCCTCCCCTGGAGGGGGAGGGTCGATCGCGCGAAGCGCGGGCGGGGTGGGGTGATCTATCCACTCGGGTACGGTTGGATGAGGAGACACCGTCACCCCACCCCGGCCCACATTTCGCTGCGCTCAATGTGAGCCGACCCTCCCCCTCCAGGGGAGGGTAAGACAGGCCTATTCCGCCGCGAGCGACTTCTGGCGCAGCGGCAGACCCAGGCGCTCCCACACTTGCAGCAGGGCCTCGGCGAGTTGATCGATCAGGCCATCGTCGTGATAGGGCGAAGGCGTAATGCGCAGCCGCTCGCTGCCCTTGGCGACCGTCGGATAGTTGATCGGCTGGATGTAGATGCCGTGCTCCTCGAGCAGCAGGTCGGACGCCTGCTTGCACTTCTCGGGATCGCCGACGAACAGCGGCACGATGTGGGTGTCGCTCGACATCACAGGCAGGCCGGCGGCGTTGAGGATCGCCTTGACGCGGGCGGCACGGTCCTGGTGGCGCTCGCGCTCCCAGTTCGAGGTCTTCAGGTGCTTGATCGCGGCGGTCGCAGCCGAGCAGATCGCCGGCGGCAGCGCGGTGGTGAAGATGAAGCCCGGTGCATAGGAGCGCACGGCGTCGATGATCTGGCCGTTGGCGGCGATGTAGCCGCCGAGGCAGCCGAAGGCTTTCGCCAGCGTGCCTTCGAGGATGTCGATGCGGTGCATGACGCCGTCACGCTCGGCGATGCCGCCGCCGCGCGGGCCGTACATGCCGACCGCGTGGACTTCGTCGACATAGGTCATCGCGTCGTACTTCTCGGCGAGATCGCAGATCTTGGCGAGCGGGGCGACGTCGCCGTCCATGGAATAGAGGCTCTCGCAGACGATCAGCTTCGGCCTATTCGGGCCGGCCGCTTTCAACAGCTCCTCGAGATGCGCAAGATCGTTGTGCCGGAACACGACCCGCTCGCAGCCGGACTGGCGGATGCCCTCGATCATCGAATTGTGGTTGAGCTCGTCCGACAGGATCAGGCAATTCGGAATGAGTTTTGCGATGGTCGGGATGCCGGTCTGGTTCGAGACATAGCCCGAGGTGAACAGCAGCGCGGCTTCCTTGCCGTGGAGATCAGCGAGCTCGGCCTCGAGCTGCACCAGTGGGTGATGCGTGCCGGCGATGTTACGGGTGCCGCCGGCACCGGTGCCGACGCGCGTCGCGGTCTCGACCATGGCGCCGACCACTTTCGGATGCTGGCCCATGCCGAGATAATCGTTCGAGCACCAGATCACGACGTCGCGCTTGCCCTTGGGCGAGTGCCAGACCGCGTGCGGGAATCGGCCGGCCGTGCGCTCCAGGTCGGCGAACACGCGGTAGCGCCGCTCGGAATGGAGACGATCGAGGGCGGTATCGAAGAACTGGTTGTAATCCATCGGCAAAACCTGCAACGGAACCCGGCCACGGCGGCCGCTCATTTTTAGAGCTTTTCCAGCTCCAATGTCCATGCGCCCGCACACATTTGTGACGAGGCGCGCGGGTCCATTGATAGCGGCGTCTCGCCGGCGATAGTTGATGTGGATCAAACGCCTAACGCTGGCCCGTCCGCGCGGGCCGAGGCTCCGGGAAAGCCGGGGACCGTTGCCGCCGGCTTGGACATTTTGTCCATGGGGCGCGCTCCGTCCATGGTTGCTGAGCTGGTCGCGCCGATGTCGTAGCCTTTGCCTTGGCGAGGCGCGGATCGGCTCGCCAGCAGCTCATGCGAAAGGACGCCCGATGAAGCGAGTCATGATCCTGAACGGTCCCAACCTCAATATGCTCGGCATCCGCGAGCCGCACATCTACGGCACGACGACGCTCGCAGAGGTCAACGCGAGCTGCGAGGCGGCTGCCGCAACGCTCGGGCTCAAGCTCGCCTTCCACCAATCCAACCATGAAGGCGTGCTGGTCGACCTGATCCAGTCGGCGCGGCAGGGCGCCGATGCAATCATCATCAATCCCGCCGGCTTTTCCTTCACCTCGGTCGCGATCATGGACGCGATCAAGACGTTCGAAGGGCCGGTGCTGGAAGTCCACATCTCCAACATCCACGCCCGCGATGAATATCACCGCCACTCCAAGATCTCGTTCGTGGCGACCGGGGTGATCTGTGGCCTGGGCCCGTTCGGCTACATCGCGGCGCTGCACGCGATCGCGAATATGAAGTGAGATGCCGCCACAAGCCCGGCCATGACGAAGTGACTCACGTCGTCGTGAACTGCAGCACTCCGTCCTTCGTCTCGGCCGTCAACCGGCCCTCGACGATCATGTAGTTGACGTGGGCGACCAGCTCGCCGGCGGCAAAGCCCATCTGGTGTTCGTCGAGCACATGCTTGTTGAACACGACGGGCACCAGGGCGCGCGAGGTCTGCGGCACCTCGCGGCAGGCTTCCGCGATCAGGCGGCAGCGCTCTTCATGGTGGTCGGCGAGCTGCTTGATGCGGGTCTTCAATCCGTAGAACGGGACGCCGTGGCCGGGCAGCACCAGGACGTCATAGGGCAGCGTCGTGGTGAGGCTGGCGAGCGAAGCCAGATATTCGCCGAGCGAGTTCTGGTCGGGCTCGACCGCCCAGACGCTGACATTGGGCGAGATCTTGCTCAGCACCTGGTCGGCGGAGAGGAACAGCTTGTCGTCGGCGCAATACAGCATCACCTGATCGAGCGCGTGGCCGCCGCCGGTGATCACCTTGAAGCGGCGCGTGCCGATCACGACGTCCTCGCCATGGGAGATGCGGCGGTAGGAGGGCGGCAGCACCGAAACGCGCTTGAGATAATCCTGGCCGCGGCCCAGCAGCTTTTCGGTGAGCGACTCGTCCATGCCGTGGCGGCGGAAGAACAGCCGCTGCGCTTCCTGTCGCTCCGCGGTGCCGCGGTTCTGGTGATAGACCGATTGCAGATATTCGACCTGCGACATCACCAGCGGGCAGTTGAACCGCTCGACGACCCAGCCGGCAAGGCCGACATGGTCAGGGTGGGAGTGCGTGACGATCAGGCGCGTGATGTGGACGCCCTTCAGCGGCCCGTCGAATAGCTTGGTCCAGGCCTCGATCGTCTCCTCGTTGCCGAAACCGGTATCCACCATCGCATAACCGTCGCCGTCGGCGAGCAGGTAGATGTTCACGTGGTTGAGGCGGAACGGCAGCTTCAGCCGCACCCACAACACGCCGGGCCTAACCTCCACGACCTCGTCGTGGCCGGGGTGCTGTTCCCAGGGGTAGCGCAGGGCTTCGGCCGAGGACTGTGCGGTGTCGGTTTTTGCGTTCATGCATTATCGGTACCCGCACATACGGCGGGACGCCAGCCGAAAAAGGACCGTCCGTGGTCTCCGCATGGCGGTCATACCGGGCGGCGTTTTTCCGTGATGTGGGACGCTCGTGCTCCGAACTCGGTCACCTCTCCCGCTTGCGGGGGAGGCTTAGGCCGCCTAAGGCGGCCGTCTCTTAGAGACGCCGAGGCGAAGCCTCGGCTACGGCGGAGCGCCGGGTGGCGCTCGCTCCACTCGGGGACAATTTCGAGGCGTCTCAGACACTCCCAATGCGGAGGCACCCCCCACCCCAGCCCTCCCCCGCAAGCGGGAGAGGGAGTGGAGTCCCCGTGGCGGTCCCGTCTTACGCCGCCCGCATGTTGTTGAGGAATGCGTCGATCTCTCCGCGCAGCATGTCGGCTTCGCGCCGGAGCGCGTCGGAGGCGCCCAGCACTTCGTTTGCCGCGGCGCCGGCTTCGGCCGAGGCGGTGGAGACGCCGACGATGTTGCTGGAGACTTCGCTGGTGCCGCCGGCCGCATGCTGGATGTTGCGCGCGATCTCGCGGGTGGCGGCGCCCTGCTCCTCGACCGCGGCTGCGATCGTCGTGGTCACGTTGTCGATCTCGCCGATGATCCGGCCGATGCCCTGGATGGCGCCCACCGCCGATGTCGTGATCTCCTGCATGCTGGCGATCTGGGTGCGGATTTCCTCCGTGGCCTTGGCGGTCTGGCTCGCGAGGCTTTTCACTTCGGAGGCAACCACGGCGAAGCCGCGGCCGGCCTCGCCCGCACGCGCCGCCTCGATGGTGGCGTTGAGCGCGAGCAAATTGGTCTGCGAGGCGATGGTCTGGATCAGGTCGACCACGACGCTGATGCGGCTCGCGCTGTCGGCAAGGCTCTGCACCGTGGTGTCGGTGGCGCCGGCCTCGTCGACCGCCTTCTTGGCGATTGCGGCCGAGGTCACGACCTGCTTGCTGATCTCCTCGATCGAGGACGACAGCTGCTCGGTGCCTGACGACACGGTCTGCACGTTGACCGAGGTCTCCTCGGCGGCGGAGGCGACCGCGTTGACCAGCGCGTTGGACTGGTCGGCGGTGGTCGACATGCTCTGCGCGGTCGATTGCATCGAATTGGCCGACTGCGCCAGATTGTCGAGCGCGGAGCGCACCGTGCTTTCGAATTCGGCGATCTTCGCTTCCATGCGCGCGGCCCGCTCGGCCTTGGCGACACGGTCCTTGTCCTGCTCGGCGGCGAGCGCCCGGGCTTCGATCATGCTGTCGCGGAACACGGTCAGCGTTTCCTTCATCACGCCGATCTCGTCGTTCTGCCGGGAGCGGACGATCTCGGTGTCGAGGTCGCCGGCCGACAGCAGCTGCATGGCGCGCTGAAGCTCACGGATGCGGCGCAGGATGTTGCGGCCGACATAGAGCCAGACGAACAGCGCCGAGCCGACCAGCATCAAGGCACCAAGGGCCAGCATCACGGTCGTCGCGAGCGAGGTCTCCTGCTGCGCCTGCGAGGTCGAGGCGTTGGTCTCCTTCTGCACGCCGTCGACGAGCTGCTGCACGCTGATGCCGAGGCCGACATTGAGCTTGCGGGTCTCGTCCAGGATGGTCTGGCCGTAGTCGACGGAGTCGAGCTCCTTCTCACGCAGATTGAACACGCCGGTCTTGCCGGTGCCGAGCGCCATCAGCTTCTCCGCCGTCTCGCGCAGCATCTTGTTGCCTTGATTGTCCGGCAACAGATCGAGGTTGGACCGCAGGCGTCCCTGTGCCGTCTTGAATTCCTTCTGGATGTCGTCGAGCTTGTCGCTGGTGTTCGCCGACAGTGCCGCACTCATGTTGGCGGCTGCGAGATTGCCGCTGGCGACGACGTTGCCGAGCTGGCCGACGGTCTGCGCGGCATCGTTGGCATCTGCGGCGGACAGGTCGGCCGAGCCGAGAATGGCGTTGACCCGGGTCTGCGCGTCGAGCATCGCCGGACTGGCCGCGCCGACGAAGGCGCCCTGGGCGCTGCGCAGCGCGTCATATTGCTTGTCATGGAGGGCGGCGATATCGAGCCGCTCGCGGGCCGCCTTGGCGAGGCTCTGCGCCGCCTCGTTGATGCTCTTCATCGTCTCGCTGAGTCCGGAGACGACGGTCTTGTCGCCGCCGAGCCCGATGATCTCGGTGAGCTTCTGCTGCGTCTGCTCCTGCAGCTCCTTGAGCTTCTTGGTGCGCTCGTTCAGGGCTTCCTCGCTTTGAGCCGCGAGCAGGGCCGGTCCCTGTGCCGCCAGGCTGGCGCTCAGGGCCGACAATTGCAGGCTGGCAGTGAGGCGCGGAATGTCCCGCCCGCTCAGCTCGGTCATCCGTCCGCCGAGATTCTGCAGCGCCAGGCTGGCGCCGGCTGCGATCACGAGGCCCATGCCGGCGACCACTGCAAAGGCCGCGAACAGGCTGCCGCGCACGCCCCAGGTCGGCATTTTGAAACGAGGCCGCATTCGGCCAAGTGAGCCGCCAAGGCTGAAACGGATCGCCATCGAAATTCCCCCAACGTTCTTGCTTCTGTTTGCGGCCGGCAGTATCCGCACCGCCGGTTAAAAATTCGCAATCTCCGCAAACGGTTGCGCGTGTTCCGCAGGGCGAAAAAACAAGGGCCGGCGAAATCGCCGGCCCTTCCGTCCTGGTAAGGTTGTGGTAACCGATCAGTAGCGCGCGACGGCCGGGCTTGCCCAGTTGAAGCGGTAGTTGACGCCCGCCTTGATGGTGTGGTCGTCGGTGGTGAAGCTGCCGGTACCCGCGAGCGGGCCGCCGGTGAAGCTCGAGTCGCCGAAATTGTAGTACTGGTACTCGGCCTTGGCCGACCAGTTCGGGGCGAACATGTATTCGAGGCCGGCGCCGACCGTGTAGCCGTTGCGGTGATCGCCGGTGATGACGAACGCGGTCGGCACGCCGCCGACGGTCACCTTCTCGTTGTTGTCCGAATAGGCGTAGCCGCCCTTCACATAGACGAGGCCGGGACCCCAGGTGTAGCCGACGCGGCCGGTGATCGAGCCGAGGCCACGCTGATCGTTGGTGTAGGCGATGCCGCCCGGAAACACGGCACCGACGCTGCCGGAGAGCCAGGAATACTGGCCTTCGACGCCGACCACGAAGTTCGGGTGGAACTGCCAGTCCCCACCGACCTGCACGCCGCCGAGGAAGCGGCCGTTGCCGTTGTTGCCGGTGGAAAGGCCGTTGAAATTGTTGTCGCTGGAGAACGCGCCGCCGACATGGCCGCCGATGTAGAAGCCGGTCCAGTTGTAGATCGGCGCGGCATAGGCCGGCGCGGGCGTCTTGTAATAGTTGCGGTTGCCGAGATCGGCACCGACGGCCGGTGCAGCAGCGCCCATCACGAGCAGCGCAACGGTCGCAAACAGAATCTTCTTCATCGTCTTGAACTCCGACACTTAAGGTCCCCGGCAGGCGCGCTTTCCGCGCCGCGTTGGTTTTGCAGATAGCTTCCTTTTGACGAAAATGCTGTCACATGCATGGCACAGCGCGACCCAACCTAACTTATTGGGCTGCAAATGAATTTCGTGCTTAATGCCGGCTTAAGAAGTGGTGAAGGAAGGCTTAACCTCGCGGCCCTTCGGTAACCTCTGGGCGTCCTTCGTTAACCGAGACGCCGTCGCGCCTCATCGCGCATCTGCGCGCGGAACGCCGCGCGCTTCGCGGGGCGGTCTTCCTCGCGCACGTCATGTCGATCGAAGATGTCGAACTTCTCCAGGATCGGGTAGCGCTCGCTCGCCATCGCAAGCACGCGCAGCACCTTGGTCGCCTCCGGCGTAGGGCCGCTCACCTCCCAGCGCCGGATGGTGTCGCCGCCGCCTTTCTCCGGCAATCCGCAGAGCTTTGCCATGTCGGCCGCCGTGAGCTTCCGCTCGAGGACATCGGAGAGGTCGGCGCGGAGTTGCTTCAGTTCGGGCCCGGTCATGTCGCCTCAATACGCGAAGTCGCCAAGGGCAATGCACTAGCGCTGATTCGGGTCCATCCGAAGGCGGGCATGATCCGCCTGAAGCGGAGGTGACGAACGCATTGCTTCGGCACATTCGCCAGCACACGGAGTTATGAACTTGTGCCTATGGACATCGTGCGATCAATGAACACATGGCACAAGGGCCCCCAGCGATCGAGGGATCAGCCATGACAAGCATCAAACTGGCTATTGCCGCGCTCATCACGACCGGGCTGCTTGCCGCGCCCTTTGGGGCTGAAGCGAAGAAGGCGCGGTCGAGCCGACATTACAGCACGGGCGTGGTGGCCCCAACCTATGGCGGCGCCGGGGCGCCCACTGCCGTGCAGCCGCGGGCGTCCTACGGCTCGTCCGGCCAGACGGTCGGAACGGTCACGGCACCCTCGGTCGGATCTTACAATTGGCCCTCGGTCGGCGTGACCAACTCGGCGCCCACCTGGGGCAACACCACGAGATAAGTGCGGCCGTGCGGCTTAGCGCGTGCCGGTCGCCAGACCCGAGAGAAGGTACAGCGCGACCAGCAATGTCGCTACCGACAGCATCGTCGTGACCGAGACCGTGGCCGCGACCAGTTTCTCCTCGACCTTGTGCTCGTGCGCCAGCACGTACACCGTCTTCGCCGTGGGCACGGCGGCGCATATCACGGCGGCGACGGTGTAGAGCGCGTTGAGGCCGGTGACCACACAAAGTCCGTAGACGATCAGCGGCATGATCACGAGCTTCACGAGCGCGAGCGCGAAGGTTGCCCTCAGGTTGGAGCGCAGGCCCTCGACCGACAGGCCGAGCCCGATGGCAAACAGTGCGCAGGGCGTGAGCGCGGCAGCGATCATGTTGAGATAGGCCGCGACCGGCGCCGGTATCGGCAGGCCCGTGATCGCCCAGACGAGACCGCCAAGCGTCGACAGCACCATCGGATTGAGCAGGATCTGCTTCGCGAGGCCGGCGGACTGCGCGGACGATCCGCGTGCGTCCCTTTCCAGCAGGATGACCGTGATCGGAAACATCACGGCCGCGACGAATACTGTCGCTACCGCAGCAGGCAGGACGGCGGGCTGGCCGTAGATCGCGTGCAGGATCGGCAGCGCCACGAAGCCGGTATTGGTCATCGCCGCCGCCATGCCATGAATCGTGCTGCTGGCGAGATCATGCTTTCCGCGGGCGCGGACCACCAGGAAGACCAGCGCAAAGCAGACGAGGGAGCCGCCGCCGAACGCGAGCAGGAAACGCCATTCCAGCAGATTGCCCGCGGGCTCCTGCGCGATGGTGACGATCAATAGCGCAGGCATTGCCACGTTGTAGGCGAAATGCACCAGCGCGTCGGCGAGCGAGCGGGAGAGATAGCCGAGCTCGCCGGCCAGCCAGCCGGTGACGATGATCGCGAATACGGGAAGAACGAGGCTCGCGACTTCCATGCGGATTCCCCCCTTGCTGCCAATGGCCGCAACGAGAGGTTACCCCGGCAATGGAGTGTCGTCACTGCTTTGGTCGAGCCGCGGCCCCCGGCCAAGAGCTCCCTTCAGTCGAGACCGTCATGGCCGGGCGGGCGCGCCGATCGAACGCGGCCGTCAGACGCTAGATGCCCCGGCCGGCCTGTTGACCGATCACGCAGCGCCACGCAGCCAGCCGCTCGGCTGGATGCTGGTTCATCCAGTCGGCGAGCTGCGGCGCGCCCATCAGGCAGGACTGCACCGAAACCTGCGCGAAATCCGAGGTGGTGACGACCTGCTCGTGACAATTGGTCGGGGAGGCAAGGCTGCAAAGCACGGCGATGATCTTGATCACGACAGGTTACCCCCGTCGCGGCCGATATATGCACGGCCCATCGCGGCCTTATCCTGGCCTTCGCTGGCCGGGTCGGTCGGCGGGAAGATACTGTCGTAGATGGCGCGCGCCTCCTGGATGAGACGTGCTCGCTCGCGCTCGGACTTGGAGACAAATCGAATGACTTCGCCCATGTTGGCTCCGAATATCAGTTGGCAAATCCCGTCATCAGATGACGGCTATCATTTCATCGTCATCTATGACGCCGTCTTCGGCTTTGAAGCGGTGTCGCCGATCACGAATGAGTAAAAAGCGCGTGAGCGCACTCCGGAATCCCAACGTCTCCCGTGCCTTTGATGCGCCGGGTTGAGAGACCGCTCACCAGCTCACATCCGTCGCGCGGCTTTCTGGAGCCGCGCGAGCGAATGCTGGTGTCGACTTGCTCCTTGCGCTCATCGGCAAGGATATTCTCGTCAAGAAAATTCTTCTGGACCGAATATGTTTCACCTCGGGCCGCGTGCAAGTTTTTGGAACAATCCCGGAATTCGGCGACTCGATGCGATCGATCGTCACGCCGCCGGCGCGCGCTCTTTACGTCCCGGCACCGCCGCCAGCAGCTCGCGCGTATAGGCATGCTCCGGCGCGGCGAACAGCTGCGCGGTCGGCTTCAGCTCGACGATGGCGCCGCGCTGCATCACCGCGATGCGGTCGCAGATCTGGGCGGCGACGCGCAAGTCGTGAGTGATGAACAGCATCGAGAGGCCGAGACGGGACTTGAGGTCTTCGAGGAGCCGCAAGACCTGCGCCTGCACGGAGACGTCGAGTGCGGAGACGGCCTCATCTGCAACGATGATCTCGGGCTCGAGTGCGAGCGCGCGCGCAATGCCGATGCGCTGACGCTGGCCGCCAGAGAATTCATGCGGATAGCGCTCGAGTGCGCCGGCATCCAGGCCGACCATCTTGAGGAGGTCGCGGGCACGGTCGAACGCGACCTTGGCATCAAGGCCGGCCGCGATCGGGCCGTCGGCGATGATGTGGCCGATCTTGCGGCGCGGATTGAGCGAAGCGAACGGATCCTGAAAGATCATCTGGATGCGATGGCGCTCGGCACGCAGCGCCTTGCCGGAAAGAGAAGTAAGATCGGTCTCGCCGATCCGCACCGTGCCGCGGTCGGCCTCGATCAGCCGCATCACCAGGCGCGCCACCGACGATTTGCCGGAGCCGGATTCGCCGACAAGGCCGAGCGTCTCGCCCTTGAGGATGTTGAAATTGACCGCGCGCGCGGCATCGACGCGGCGGTCCTCGCGAAACCAGCCGCCCGAGGTGATATAGGTCTTGTCGAGCCCGATCACCTCGACCGCCCTGGCCTGATCGTCGAGCGGCTCGCGCGCCGGCGGGTCCATCGAGGGCACCGCGGCGAGCAGCGCCTTGGTGTAGTCGTGCTGCGGCGCGTTGAAGATCGTCGCGGCTGGACCTTCCTCCACCACCTTGCCGTGCCGGAGCACGACGACCTGGTCGGCGATATCGGCGACGACGCCGAAATCGTGGGTGATGAACATCACCGCCATGTTGCGGTTGCGCTGGAGGTTGCGGATCAGCTTGAGGATCTGCGCCTGGGTGGTGACGTCGAGCGCGGTGGTCGGCTCGTCCGCGACCAGCACGGCCGGCTCGAGCGCGAGCGCCATCGCGATCATGGCGCGCTGGCGCTGGCCGCCGGAGAGCTGGTGCGGGTAGGCGCGCACAATTCTTTCAGGGTCGGGCAGGCCGACTTCCCGTGCCAAAGCGAGCGCTCGCGCGCGCCGCTCCCTCGGCGTGAGCAGGCCGTGCGCCTCGAACATCTCCGCCATCTGGTCGCCGATCCGCATCAACGGATTGAGCGCGGTCATCGGCTCCTGAAAGATCATCGCCAGACGGCGGCCGCGCAGATCGCGCCAGCCGTCGTCGTCGAGCTTGAGCAGGTCGCGTCCTTCGAACTGGATCTCGCCGGCGGCCACCGAGACAGTATCGGGCAACAGGCCCATCAGCGCATGCGCGCACATCGACTTGCCGGAGCCGGACTCGCCGACGACGCAGACGATCTTGCCGGGCCGCAAATCGAGCGAGACGCCGTCAACGGCAAACGGCCGCTCGGCTCCCTTGGGCAACGCGATCCTGAGGTTCTTGATAGAGACGGCGGGCGGCGCGGTCATCGTCAGCGTCCCTCCCGCGACAGGCGCGGATTGAGCGCGTCGTTGAGGCCTTCGCCGATCAAATTGAGCCCGAGCACCGAGATCAGGATGGCGACGCCGGGAAACACAGTGATCCACCAGGCCTGGCGGATCACGGTGCGGCCGGCGCCGACCATGTAGCCCCAGGAGATCAGATTGGGGTCGCCGAGGCCGAGGAACGACAGCGAGGATTCCAGGAGGATCGCGGTCGCCACCATCAGCGAGGCCAGCACGATCACGGGCGACAGCGCGTTCGGCAGGATTTCGCGCATAATGATCCAGCTGTTGCTTTGGCCGGTGACCACGGCCGCCTGGACATATTCGCGCGTACGCAGCGACAGCACCTCCCCGCGCACGAGGCGGGCGACCGGCGGCCAGCTCACCAGCGCGATCGAGGTCACGATCGAGTAGATCGAGGGCTGCAGGATCGCGACCAGCACGATCGCGAGCGCGAAGCTCGGAATGGTCTGGAAGAACTCGGTGAAGCGCATCAGGGCGTCATCGACCCTGCCGCCGAAATAGCCGGCCATGGCGCCGATGGGAACGCCGACGATCAGCGCGACCAGCGTGGAGACGAGGCCGACAAGCAGCGAGACGCGCGCGCCAAAAATCATACCGGCGAACACGTCGCGGCCGAGCGCGTCGGTGCCGAGCGGCACGGCGGAGAGCGTAAACGGCGGCAGGAACGGCCGCTGCACCATGCGCCATGGCGAGTTTGGGAACAGCATCGGTCCGAACAACGCGACCGAGATCGCGAGAACCAGGATGATGAGCCCGATGACGCCGCTCGGGCTGCGCAGCATCGATTTCCAGAACTGTTTCATGAGGCGAATTCGATGCGCGGGTCGACCAGGCGATAGACCAGGTCGGTGATGAGGTTGAAGATCAGGACCATGGCGGAGCAGATCACGAAGACGCCGAGCAGCAGATTATAGTCCCGCTGCAACAGCGCGTCGTACATCAGGCGCCCGATCCCGGGCCAGGCGAACACGGTCTCGGTGATGACGGCGCCGCCGATCAGCGTTCCCGAATGCACGCCGGCCAGCGTCACGACGGGCAGCAGCGCGTTGCGCAGCACGTGGCGGCGCTGGATCACGGCGTCGGAGAGGCCCTTGGCGCGCGCGGTCTTGACGAAATCGAGCCGCTTCACCTCCAGCATCGAGGCGCGCGTCATGCGGGTATAGGTCGCCATGAAGAACAGGCCGAGCGTCATCGCCGGCATGATCAGGTGTTTTGCGACGTCCACCGCGTGGGCGAAGCCGGTCAGATTGGCGCCGACCGTCTCGTAACCAAAACTCGGCAACCAATCCATGGTGACCGAGAATAGCAGGATGCCCATCAACGCCACCCAGAAGATCGGCATGGCGTAGAAGATCAGTGCGAACACGGTGATGGCGGTGTCGAGGAAGGTCCCGGCAAAGCGCGCGGCGAAGGTGCCGAACAGGATGCCGAGCGCGAGCGAGATCGCGAATGCGGTCAGCGTCAACAGCAGCGTCGCCGGCAGCCGTTCGCCGATCAGCTTTGCGACCGGCGCCTGCTGGCGGAAGGAGAAGCCGAGGTCGAGGGTCACGACACCCTTGACGTAGATGAAGAGCTGCTCCGGCAACGGCTTGTCGAGCCCGAATTTCTCCCTGAGCTGATTGACGAAGATCTGATCACTGGCCCCGGCCTCGCCCGCCATCACAACCGCGGGGTCGCCGGGCGCAAGCCGGATCAGGAAGAAATTGAGGACGACGATCGCAAGCAGGACGATCACGCCCTTCAGGACACGCTGAGCGATAAAGGAGAGCATACTTAGAGCGACGCTTGTTTGACGAGAGGGTCGCCGCAGCGACGGTGCGCTCCCTCTCCCGCTTGCGGGGGAGGGCAGGGGTGGGGGTGTTTCCGCAGAGAAGGTCCCCGAGTGGAGAGAGCCCCCACCCGCCGCGCTTGGGACGATGCTTCGCATCGCCCGGCGCGCGTCGACCTCCCCCGCAAGCGGGAGAGGTGCACCTTTTCCGTGGCTCGGACGGCAATCATTCGGCGAAAGCTACAGCACGAGAGATCAGACGCGAAGCGCCCGTCACTTGTCGAGCCATGCGTCCTTGAAGCCGTCATTGACCCCGATTCCCGTGGTGATCAGGTTCTTGACCTTGCAACGGGTGATGGTCGGGAACTGCAGCTCGAGCATCCAGGCCACCGGCACGTCCTCGACCAGGATCTTCTGCGCCTTCTCGTAGATCTCCTTGCGCTTGGAGTCGGGGGTCGCGACCGCGCCGTCGGCGAACAGCTTGTCGATCTCGGGATTGGAGTAGCCCTCGACGTTGTTGAACATCTGGCCCTTGGCGATGGCGCTGGAGACGTAGTTGCGGCCGACGCCGAGCGCGGGATCGCCATACTGGTAGAGATAGGTGAAGGCGATGTCGTAGTCCCAGTCGCCGATCTTCTGGTTGCCACCGGCGACGTCGGTGGCAATGGTCTCGATGTTGATGCCGACGTCCTGGAGGTTCTGCTTCACGGCTTCCCCCCAGCGCTGCCAGGTCTCGCCATAAGCGAGCGGCAACAGCCGGATCTTCTCGCCCTTGTAGCCGGCTTCCTTCAAGAGGGCCTTGGCCTTGGCCGGATCGTACGGATATTTCTTCACGTCGTCGGTGTAATATTTGATGGTCGAGGCCGACGGGCCGGTCGCGACCTTGCCGAGCCCGTTCCAGATCACGTCCTTGGCGAAGTCGCGATCGATCGCATACATGACCGCCTGCCGCACCCGCTTGTCCGCGAGCGGACCCTGGCGGTTGTTCAGCCACAGCCAGGCCAGCGGCGAGAAGAACTCCCAGCCGGCGCCGGTGACGCAGGTGTCCTTCAGCTTGGAAAGCCGCGGCACGTCGAAATTCTCCACCGAGCCACCGGGCAGCACGTCGACCTTGCCGGTCTCATACGCCACCGAGCGCGCCGCAGCGTCGGGAATGATCTGCCAGTAGATCTCGTCGAGATAGGGCTTGCCCTTCTCGTGATAATTCGGGTGCTTGACCAGGCGGATGAACGAGCCCTTTTGCCATTCCCTGAACATGAAGGGGCCGGTGCCGACGGGGGCGTTGTTGTAGGGATTGGTCTTCCAATCGGTGCCTTCATAGAGATGCTTCGGCACCATCGGCATCGAGCCGACCTCGAAGATGCCGAGGAACGGGCCGAACGGCTGCTTCAGCGTGAACACGACGGTGTAATCGTCAGGCGCCTCGACCTTGTCGACCTGCGCGAGGTTGTTGCGGGCGCGCGCGTGGGTCTGCTTCAGCATCTCGATCGAGAACAAGACGTCCGCGGCGGTGAAGGGCTTGCCGTCATGCCAGGTGACGCCCTTCCGGAGCTTGAACGTGTAGGTCTTGGCGTCCTCGCTGACGCTCCAGCTCTCGGCGAGCTCCGGCTGCGGTTCGAGCTTCGGGCTGTAGCGCAGCAGGCCCTCGAAGATGTTGCCCGAGACCATCTGCACGGGGCCGTTCTGGACCATCGCCAGCATCAGGCCGGGCGGCTCGGGCTGGATCACCGCATTGATCACACCTCCGGTCTTCGGCTCTTGCGCCAGTGTCGGGGCCGTGAGGCCGCACGCCAGGAGGAGACCAAGCAACACTCGTTTCGGCATGTCGTATCTTTCTCAAGCGAGACCAGCCGTCAACGCTTCGCACGCCATGGCGCGCGAAACTACGGCCGCTCCATCCCAGTCCCCATCCGATATCGAGGCTCACACAGTCCCGTTCGGCGCCGCAAGATGAAAGTCGCGACAGTGCTCGCACAAAAAATGTACAGCGCGTCCTGTTTTCCGCATACCTTCGCGCACGGCGGATCGGCCCGCTCCGGGCGATCAAGCGGCCTTACTCCTGTCGAGAGTCCGCGAAGGCGTTGCACAAGCCTGCGCCTGCGACCAAAAGCATCAGGCCGTCATGATGCGCTGAGCCCGTCGCCGCCCAACGGGCCAGGAATAAACCGGACCGCCTTGCGATAGGTCAGAGGCGGCCCCGCTCCGGATTTGATCCGGATCAAAGCCAGGCCGCCGCTTTTGCGATCTAATAGCAACTGGCAGGACCCGGCGCTGTGCGTCCTGCTCCCCCTGAGCCGTGAGACGATCGATGGACATCCAGGCCACGAATTTCCCTGCGCGTGACGATAGCGATCCTGATGTCGCCGGCCTCGAGTTGCAGCCCGATGCAGGGATGCAGCACTGTCTGCAATTGCTCAGCGATGCCGGCTTGCGCCCGACGCGCCAGCGCCTGGCGCTCGGCCAGTTGCTGTTCCTGCGCGGTCATCGTCATGTCACCGCAGAGAGCCTGTTCGAAGAGGCAATGGCGGCGAACGCCTATCTGTCGCTCGCGACCGTCTACAACACGCTGAACCAGTTCACCGAGGCGGGCCTCTTGCGCCGGATCGCCGCCGACGGCATCAAGTCGTTCTTCGACACCGACACCTCGGTGCATCCGCACTTCTATCTCGAGGGCGAGGATGTGCTGGTCGACGTTGCCGAAGGCCTCGCCTTCACCAGGATTCCGGAGGCGCTTCCCGGCCACGAGATCGCGCGGCTCGACGTCATCGTCCATTTGCGCCGCAAGCGCGCGTAGCGCCGGGGTAAGAGCAGCCGCCTAGCGCAGTCCCGCGCGCCGAAATCCTTCCAGATAGTGCTCGCGATCCCCGTCATTGGCCCACGGCAGTTGCGTCGCGATCCAGTGCAGCGAGATGTCGGGCTGGGTGCGGCGGAGCTCGCCCAGCGCCGTCTCCGCAAGCGTTCCGTCGCCGGTCATGCCGGCGGAGACCGCGAGCACGCGGTAGGCGCCGGTGAGATCGCCGCGATGGCGGATCGCCTCGCGCGCCAGCGCGATGGCCTCGTCATAACGGCGTTCGGTGAAGCGCGCATAGCCGGCGATGCCGTGATAGATCGCCAGCGACGGATCGCGCGGTGACAGCCGGATCGCCCGTTGCGCGGCCTCGAACGAATCCTTGGGACGTCCGGCATAGGACAGCGCCAGCGCGTAATAACCCTGCGCCAGCGAGAAGTTCGGATTGAGCGCGAGCGCCTGCTCGAACTCGGACAGCGCGTCCCCGAGCCTGCGTGTCGAGAAGCAGACGCTGCCGAGGGCGACATGCGCCCAGGCATCCTCATGGTCGCAGCGCACCGCGGCCAGCGCGGCGGCTTCCGCTACGGGCGCCACGGTGGCGAGCTCGGCCCAGCCGAGATGCACGCCCAACATGTAATTCGCCGCCAGCACCGACAGCGCCTGGCCGTAATTCGGATCGATCCCGATCGCGCGTTCGAGCAGCGTCCGTGCGGTCTCGTGATCGTGCCGGGTCACGCGCCAATAATGCGACAGCGCCCGCATCAGCAGATCCCATGCGTCCAGGCTCGCAGGTCCCTTGCGTTGGGCGCGAAAACTTTCGGCCGCGTGAATCTGCGGTTCGATCGCCGCGGCGATCGCGTTGGTGATCTCGTCCTGGACGGCGAAGACGTCGACCAGCTCGCGGTCGTAGCGCTCGGCCCACAGATGGCTGCCTGACGTGGCATCGTTGAGCTGCGCGGTGATGCGCACCCGGTTGTTCGCCTTGCGCACGCTGCCTTCGACGACGTAGCGGACGCCGAGCTCCTCTGCGATCTGCCTGAGGTGGACTGCGCGCCCCTTGTAGGTGAAGGACGAGTTGCGGGCGATCACCATGAACCAGCGCTGCTTCGACAGCGCCGTGAGGATGTCCTCGCTGATCCCGTCGCCAAAATAGTCCTGCGCGGGATCGCCGCTCATGTTCTCGAAGGCGAGCACCGCGATCGCCGGGCGGTCCCCCACGCGCGACGGCGCGGGCCTGGCTTCGGCCGGCACGATCGACGCTGCCACATCTTCCCGGACCTCGCCGACGAAACGAAAACCCTTGCGCGGAATGGTCTTGATCAGCCGCTGCGTCGCGCCGTCGTCGCCGAGCGCCTTGCGCGCTGCGTTGATCCGGCTGTTCAGCGCCGAATCCGAGATGATCCGGTCGCTCCAGATCTGGCTGATCAGGTCATCCTTACTGACCACACGCGCGCGTTGCGCGACGAGATAGAGCAAGAGATCGAACACCTGCGGCTGCAACGGCACGGCTGCCCCGCCGCAGGTCAGTTCCCGCAGGTCGCCGTCGAGCACGTTATTTTCAAAGCGAAATCGCACGTTTCTGTCGTCTCAAGCAAAAATCAAAGTCGTCTCAGGCGAAAATCAACCGGTCGCGAAAGTCTGGGGACGTCCGATCCGGCATGGTGCGAAGACCAAACAGTGTCGATGCCTCGGCACAACGGAGCGTTCTATGACCCAACTTGATCACCAGGTTCATTCCATCAGCCCGGAGGTTGCGGGCTCACGCATTTTCAAGTTCATCGCCTTTCTGTACGGAATTGCGGCATATCTCGTGTTTTTCGTCACCATTCTCTACGCCATCGGCTTCGTCATGGGGCTGGTGGTGCCCAAGACCATCGATACCGGAACCGACACGCCGACGGCCGAAGCCGTCATCGTCAATCTCCTCCTGATGTCGCTGTTCGCCCTTCAGCACAGCGTGATGGCACGCAAGCAGTTCAAGGCGTGGTGGACGCAGTTCGTCCCCAAGCCCGTCGAGCGCTCGACATATGTGCTGTTCGCGAGCCTGTCATTGCTGCTCCTGTTCTGGCAGTGGCGCCCGCTGCCTGGGATCGTATGGAATGTCGAGAACCCGGATCTCGCCGTGACGTTGGTCACGCTGTCCTTCGCTGGGTGGATCCTGGTGTTCACCAGCACCTACCTGATCAATCATTTCGAATTGTTCGGATTGCATCAGGTGACCAACCATCTGGTCGGCAAGGAGATGACGCCACCGCGGTTCAGGACGCCGCTGCTCTACAATTTCGTCCGCCATCCGATCTATCTCGGTTTCATCATTGCGTTCTGGGCGGCGCCGACCATGACCGCGGGGCATCTGCTGTTTGCGGTCGTCACCACGCTCTACATCTTCGTCGGCATCGCGCTGGAGGAGCACGACCTCGTCGCTCTCTTCGGCGACGAGTACCGGCAGTACAAACAACGGGTGTCGATGCTTATTCCCTGGCGCCGGTCACTCTAGCCTCGGTGCGGCACCGCGCGCGTCCGCCGAACGGAGGACGCTTGGCCGCGCCGGCTGAGGTATGCGAGCATCTCACATACCCGTCCCCTCAACGTCCCCCGGGGTGATGTCCCCCTTCACCCCGACACCTCTCCCAGCATTCCCATCGGTCCCGACATATTGTGGACGAGGAGCGGGGAGAGGATTTCTTCCTCTTCATCAAACGGAGACGACCAAATGAAACATGTCGGAAATTGCTTCTGTGGCGCGGTCACGATCGAGGTCACGGGCGCACCGGAGGCGATGGGCTATTGCCATTGCCGCTCCTGCCGCTCCTGGTCGGGCGGTCCGGTCAACGCCTTCAGCCTGTGGAAGCCCGAGGCCGTGCGCGTCACCGAAGGCGCCCAGAATGTCGAGACGTTTGCCAAGACGCCGCTCAGCCAGCGCCAATATTGCAAGAAGTGCGGCGGCCATCTCATGACCAACCATCCGCCGCTCGGGCTGGTCGATGTCTTCACCGCCACCATCCCGACGCTCGCCTTCGCGCCCGGCGTTCACGTCAACTATGCCGAGACCGTGCTGCCGATGCGCGACGGCCTGCCCAAGCTGAAGGATTTTCCGGCCGAGTTCGGCGGCAGCGGCGAGATGATGCAGGAGTAGCGGTGCCGGGTGTTGAGAGGGCGGCAGCGCGCCGCTCCTCTCTTCTTTGCGAGAACGGCGACGGGTCAGCCGCCACGCGATTCAACGACCTTGCGGCAGCTGTCCGAGAGCTTCGACTTGTTCTCCCGCAGGCAGGCATTCATCTGCGGCGGCTTGCCGATATGTTCGGCGCAGAATTTGCTGGCATCGCCGCGGCAGGCCATTTGCTCCTGGACCGATGGACCGGATTGCGCAGCAGCGGGCAGGGCGGAAGCGACGAGCAGCAGCGCGGCAACAGCTGAAATCTTCATAAAGCACCTCTTTGGAATCGACGTTGGTCCCGACCGGGATCAATCGGGCCGGACCATCTCGCGAAGGTCGTGCATGGGTCCATGCCATGTTCATGGCGTCGGCCCGGTGTCCCGGCCGCAGCGACCCCCATCTTCATGGCATGTATCCGCGCGCCGTCTTTTGTCATTCAGGCTGCACCTCGGCTGCGAAACCCGGTGATTGCATCGGGACGCCGAACGGGAAGCAGGAGAGCAAAGGATGTCGAAGAGAGCTGGAGCGCTGAGTGCAGGGCTGACGGTCATGGCGCTGGCGGGCGGGGCGATGGTGTCGCTGGGCACGAGCCCGGCGCAGGCGGTGGTCTATTGCAAGACGGTCGGCGTGCCCAAGGGCTGCGTGGTGCGGCCGACGGCGGCCGTGGTGGTCGCGCCGGGAGCGCCGGTCGCAAGGGCCGCGGTCGCAACGCCCGGCGTCGGCGCGCCCGGGGTCGGCGTGCGCGCGGGAACGCCGATGAATCGCGGCGGCCCGGTCAATCGCGTCGGCGTGCGCTGATATTTCCATTCGATTGAATTGATTGCATCGCCTCGGGCCCAGGGCGCCCTGCGGACGAACCCCCCGTCCTCCGCCGGCAAATCACCCGGCCCGTTCCCTCTCTCCGCGCGTCCCACACGCTCGGAGAGGGGGCTTTTCAGCCCGCAGCCGCGTCGCTGTCGGGAAAACGCTGCGGCAATTGCAGCCGCACCCGCGTGCCGGAAGCGTCGGAACTCAGGTCGAGCACCGCGCCGCAGCGCGCGGCGCGGCTTCTCATGTTGCGCAAGCCGCGCGCGGTCTGGCCGGTGCGCCCGGCTTCGCCATTGCCGGCCAGTGCAAAGCCATGGCCGTCGTCGGTCACACTGATCAGGCCGTACGGCCCCTCGCTCGCATCGAGCGTCTCGATGGTGACCGCGATGCGGTGGGCCTGTGCGTGCTTGACCGCATTGGTCACGGCCTCGTCGAGGATGCGCACGATCTGGATGACGTGCCATGGCCTGAGTTCAGGGTGCAGTGGCAGGCCCTGCGGGGTCGCCACGCGCCAGTCGAGCGTGATGTCGTGCGGCCGCAATTGCGCGCTCGCGCGCTCCCGCCAGGAGCCGAGCGCCAGCATCAGGTCGCCGCCGATGTCGTCCATGGAATCGATGACGAGACGCAGATCCTTCAGCGCGGCACGGGCAGCGTCGGTGATGGTCGCGCCCTCATGGCCGCGCTCGGAGAGCGCGACGATGCTGACGAGCTGGCCGCCGAGGCCGTCGTGCAGGTCACGCATCAGCCGCGTGCGCTCATTGGCGAGCGCGGCGGCGCGCGCGCGCTCCTCTTCGCGGACGAAGCTCGCCTTCAGCCGCTCCTCGGCCTCGCGCACGCGCGTCACCAGCTGGCCGGCGAAGCTGTCGACCTGGTTCAAGGCGCGAGCGAAGCGCCAGGTCAACCCGGCCCCGATCGCGACCAGCATCGCCGAATAGGACAGGCGCGAGACGAAGATGCGATCGTTGCTCACGATCTCGAGCACCGTGAGCATGTCCTGGACCCAGCAGACCAGCACGATGGTGACGGCGCAGCCGATCGTGAAGCTTGCCGCGTCCTGCCGCCGGACGACCGCGGTCGCGGTCACGCAGGCCATCAGAAACAGGCAAATCCCGACGGTGGGGATGCCGAGCACCAGAAAGAGGATGCGCGGCAGCGGCGGGCCCCCGATCAGCCCGACCACGAACACGACGAGGCCTGGCACGAACAGCAGCATGCCGTAGCGCGGCCAGCGCCAGCCGAAAAACAGCACGCCGAACATGACGACCAACGCACTCTCGATCGGCGCGGACGCCAGCAGCACCGCGGCAAGCCGCGACGTGGCGGCCGGCGGAACCGGCGGCGGTACGTACGCCTGCACCACGCCGAGCACCATCGCGGCTGCCAACACGCCGTAGACCGGCTCGCGGCGCCGCATCAGCCACATGATCGCGAGGATGACGGCGAGGATCGACTGCCAGGCCGAAAACACCACGGGGAGGGTGACAAACAGCAGCGTGCGCGTCTCATAGGCTGGCCGCAAGGCGGCATCCGGCCCGACATAGACAGTGTCGAGAAAACCCTTCAACGGCCCCCACACGAACAGGCGCACCGTGATCTCGTTGGCGCCCTCGCGCAGCAGTGAGGCGGGTATCGCTGCGATCTGCGGCGTGTTGCGGTCGGGCCGGTTGGCATTGGCGTCGCGCCGGGAATCGAGCACGACGACGCCGTCGACGGCGACCTCCACCGCGTTGCTGAAGCGCGGCAGATAGACCGACCATCCCGCTGCCGCTTCGTCGCGCCGGAACGTGAAGCTGCCGGTGTAGAGCGGTGGGTCGTCCAGGGAATAGCGCGACGCCGTGAAATGCGGGAGGTTCACGGGCAGCGTCACGCCGTCCTGCCGCAGCGAAAACCCGTTCAGCGCAAAATCGTCGGGGTCGCTCGGCTGCAGCAGCCGCAGCCCGAGAATGGTGGCGATCACGATCAGGGCCTGCAGCAGCAGATAGGGCACGAGGCGCGAGGCGATCAGCCGGCGCCGCGGCCGCGTAGGCGCCTTCGTAGCTGCCTTGATAGGTGCTTTGGCCGCGATCTCGCTCACAGCTTGATCAGGCCCTGCTGCACCGCCTCGAAGACCGCTTCGCTGCGCGTGTGCACCTCGAGCTTGCGATAGATGTTCTTGATATGGCCGGGCACGGTCTGCTTGGACAGGCCGAGATGGCTGGCGATCTCGGCATAGCTGAAGCCTTTTGCGATGCCCCAGAGAATGTCGATCTCGCGCGGTGTCAGCCTCGCCGTGTTGAGCGCCGGGCCGGGCGGCGGCTCCGCCGAATTTGGCGCGGCACCTTGGGTTCTGCGCACGATGAAGCGCGCGATGGAGGCCGAGATCGGCGAATGGCCGGCGACCAGATCGCGCACCGTGGTGGCGATGTCGGTGGGAAAGGCGTCCTTGAGCAGATAGCCGGTGGCTCCGACCGTGATCGCCGAGATCACGCTTTCCTCGTCCCCGAGTGCCGAGATCACCATGATCTCGGTGTCGGGGAAGCGCTGCCTCATCTCGCGGATCAGCTCGATGCCGTGGCCGTCGGGCAGGCGCAGATCGGTCAGCAGCACGCGGGGCGCGCCGCCGGCAAGCGCGGAACGGGCTTCGCCGAGCGTGCCGGCGCTGCGCACCTCGTAGCCGGCCTTGACCAGCGCATCCTGCAGCCGCCAGCAGGTCGGCGCGTCGTCCTCGACGAGGAGGATGGTGATGGCTTCACCCGTCTCGCCCTGTTCGGTCATGATCATGGTCCCGCGACCCGCGTGTCCCCCGCGGCGCAAGGGCAAGTTTAACCGCCGGATGCAGGCAGCGACACCCATAATCATGGGGGCGGGAATGCCCCGTGTCCAAGTCGCGGCGCGGAGAGCTCCGAGGCGGGGCCCGCTGGGTCTCAGTTGCTCGCCAGCGGTAATGACGGCTTGTCCGGCGGCATCGGTGGGGCCGGCAGGCGCTGGACCTTGATCTTCGCAGTGCCGCTATTGTTTCGGTAGAACAGATCGTGCGGTCCCTGGATCGCATCGAGCCAGGACGGGACCCACGACTCCGGAAGCAGCCGCGGGAATATCTGGACGGCGTCATTGACGTAGAAGAACAGCTCGCCGGACTCGGGCGCCACGAATTCGGCGACGACGCGGCCGGTCAACAGCTGCTTGGTCCAGACCTGGCCTGCCTCGGCGAGCGTGGCCGGCGGAATCGGTTCGAATTTGCCGAGTCCGTCGAGCCTGCCCTTGAATTCGGCCGTGTCGTCGAGCCGCACGGGGTACCTGTTGCGGCTCCTGCTGATGTCGTCCTCCGCGGGCAGGGTGGGCTTCATGCGGCGGGGAAATTCGTCGGCCGGCATCACATTGACTGCCTTGAGCGGCAGGTCGTTGATGCCTTTGCTGCCGACGCGCACCACGGGCTGGAACCAGTCCGCGGCGAACAGACGACGCTCCGGCAGCGCCACGTAGTGGTGCGGCTCGTAGGTCGCAAATCCGTTCACGCCGCTCATGATGGTACGGTCGAACCATGGCTCTTTGATCTCGAGAAAGACGCGGTATTTGCGGCCCTTCTCGACGGCGAGCCCGCTCCACCAGCAAAAGTCCCTGGTGTCGAATAACGCGCGCGCGTCGACCGGCTCGTCCGTCACCGGCGTGCCGGTCTGGAACGCGGCCGAGCCCTTGACCGCAGGCGGCGAGCAGACCGATCCGAGGGCGAGACGTGCGGTGAACAGGCTGCTCGACACGATCAGCGCGGCCGAGCCGAAGATCGCGATCAGGAAGACCGCAGGCACCAGTCCCCTGGTGATGACGTGCTGCGCCGGGCTGGCGTTCAGGCGCATCCAGTGTCCGAGCCGCATCAACGGCCCCGGCTTGTCGATGTGCTCCATGCTCGCCCTGCGGCGCGACGTGTTCCAGGCAAGACGTGCCCGCTCCTCGATGTCGTCACGCAACGTTCCGTTCTTGTGCCAGATCCACCAGGTGACGATCACCACGATCGAGGTCAGGAAGGGATAGTAGGTCGCGATGTTGAGCCAGGGGGCCGCATAGGACGGCAGCACGTCTCGCAGCAGATTGGTCAGCGGCGCCACCATCGCGCCCATCACCCAGTCGATATTGGTGATGAAAGACAGTGTGCCGGTGCCCTCCAGGGCGCGGTCTTCGGACCACTGCACCAGCGCGTGCGCGATCCACGGCCAGGCGGCGATCACGCCGGCCATGAACAAAAGCGAGAAATAGGCGACGCGCCGCCACCACACGGTGTCGCGCGTGAGGCTCGACATGGTGGCGTCGGGCGTGCTCATCGTGGTGAAGGCCCTGGCCTCCTCGGTACGACGCGGTCCCGTCGCCTTTTGCAGATAGGCGGCCTTCATGACCTCGCGCGCATGCTGCTCGTCGAGATTCTTGGTCTCTCCCTCAGAACGCAGCGGCAACCTCGTTCCGTCCGGCAGCAGCACCAGGCAGTTCGCCGGAAGCATGATAGGCGCGTAATCATCGCAGCCGAGCAGCATGCGCTCGATGACGGCGAAGTGCACGACCGGCAGCCCGCCATTCACGTCGCCGCCGAGGATCGGACGCGGCCCGTAGCGGTACAGCACCGCTGCGCCGCTGCGTGAATCATGCCGCGGCCCGAGCGCCGATTGATATTCCCTGAAATGCTCGATCTCGCCGTCCTGGAAGCGCAACCGGTCGCCGAGCTGCTCGACCATCCAGACTAGCGGCACGAAGGACAGCGTGGATTCAGGATAGCCGCCGCCGATATCGGAATGGACGCCCGTGAACCACACTTCCTTGACGATCTGCCCTTCCGCCAGATGGCTCTGGTCGATCCGCAGCGGATGGAAGGTGGTGCGTTCGTCGTCGAGCGCGAGCGCGTGACAGGCGTGCCTGACCTTGTGCGACAGCCGGTGATTGCGGAACGAGATCGGCCAGATCGCCCAGTCGATGGCGAGGCGGAGCTCCTCGACCGGCACGCCGAAGGCCTCGACGGTGTCGAACAGGCCGAGGAATGCGATCTCGACCTCGCTGCGCCCGTTCATTTTGCTCCGCACCTCGGCATAGCTACGGTGCCCGCAAAGCCAGTGATAGACGAACAGCAGGAAGTCGCGGATCCAGCGCGTGACCCAGATCGTCGGCAAGCTCTTGGTCCAGGGCACGGTCTCGCGCCGATACTCGCGCCAGGCGGCTTTGACGTTGCGCCCCATCTCCGCGTGCGACACCGGCGTGTCGTCGATCTCCGCCGGCACCAGGCCCTGGCTCGCGATCAGCGCCGCCAGCGTGCGCGCGGTGAAGGCGCCGCGGCTGAAGCCGAAGATGTAGATCTCGTCGCCGGGTCGCCAATTCCAGCACAGGAAGCGATAGAGCTTGCGGACGTTGCCGGGGACGCCGATGCCGGTGGCGCCGTCGAGCGCGGCAAGCGGTGCCCAGCCGGCGGTGCCGACACCCTTGATGTAATGCGAGATCTGGTCCGGCTGGGTATGGTCCAAGGCCTCATACAGACGCCAGACGCTGGATTCCTGCTTGGCGAACGCATTGCCGGTGCCGTCGGCGAACAGCACCAGCTTGCGTCTTGGCAGGGCCGCGCCCGCGCCCCCGCCGGCATTCCTATCCCTGTCGCTGGGCGCGCGTTCCGGCCTCGGAGAATCGGCGTTCCCCCCGACATCATGATGCGTCATGGGCCCCTCCGGCAAATTCGACAAGGAAAGCGTCAGGCCAAACCGGGCATCATTTCCCGGAATCAATCAGTGGTTGAAATCTCTGACTCATGAAAATACAGGTGCATTCTGCGCACAGTCGCGTTGAGGTAGCAAGCGGGATCGTGCGGCGTCGCCGTGTCGGGTCGTCGCTGGCTGGCAGCGGCGATGCATCGAGCGGTCATTGTCTCCGTGGCGACAGACTAGTGCTGGATGTGCTGACGCCGTTACGAGAGATCCACCCGCGGCGGCGGGTACCGCCGCGCCAGCATCGACAGCGACAGATCGCGCTCGTCCGCCGGCAGCTCCAGATAAGCCAGCACCAGCGGCCGCTTCCACTCCCCGACGCCGAAATCCATCGCCATCCATTTCTGCGGCTCGGGGCCTTCGAGGCCCCGAACCCAGACGAAATAGCGGGGAAGGTCGTCGGCGTCCGTCCTGCGTGTCCTGGCCATCAAACTGTCCGCTGCATCACATCGCTTGCCACAGGATATAGGGATTGGCGCGGGGAAGTGGAACGCCTCAAGGCGCGTAATCTCTCCTCCCCGTCATTGCGAGGAGCTCTTGCGACGAAGCAATCCAGACTGTTTCCGCGGATGCATTCCTGGATTGCTTCGCTGCGCTCGCAATGACGATTGCGGATACACAGGGGCAGGAACGAAGCAAATGGGCTGCAGGAGATGATTCTCGGCCGGAAAAGATTTGTCTGGACGCTCGCCGCTTGGCCATACAAAGATTCTGGTTGACCGAAATTCGGAAATATCGTATGTGTCGCTCATCCCGGCCCAAGGATAAGGGGCGTTTCGCGATCGTCACGATGCGCGGGCCGGGTGGCGGTGGACGTGGAGTGCATCGGCGCGCCAGCAATCGCAGGGCGGGTTTGGCCCGTGAGCGGTTGAGCAGCGCGCGCACGACCGGTGCGGTCCGCGTACGGCAAAAGCGTGTCGTCCTGACGCCCGGGGTCTGTGCGTCAAGGCTTGCGGTGATGTGAGCTGCCCGACCGGGCGTGCGCATCAGCCATCCGCAAGGCGACGGGGGCAATAGTGCATCGCTCCCCGGGGAGAGCGCGCCATAAGCCGTAAAACCATTGCGCAGGGAAAGGCCGGGATGTCCTGGGCTGCCCTGTATGCCGCTGTGCACTTGTCTTCGCAATTGCGCGCAGCGGACCGCGGGTGCCAGCCGGCGCCCGGCCTTCCCTGCGCCCTTTCCAAGGAAGGGGCGTCAAGAGAAGCTCAAGACTCGGGCGTCATGCGTCGCGAGGCCGAAGAGGCGTGTCCTGTTACCTAGAAATTGAAGTGGGCACGCTGGTCCTGACGATCACCGCCACAACTCGCAGGTCGCCACGCGGTTGATGTCGGCGAGCCGGCGAGCGGCATTTCCGTGCAGATCGAGGCTTTCGACCAGCGTCAGCAGGCGCCGATAGGCGTCCTCGGCAATGTCGACTGGCAGCGGGGCCTCGTCAAAGGCCTCGACATAGCTGCCGATGACGCCGCTGAGCAGGCGGCACAGGCCGCGCTGGGCGGGATCATGCTGGCCGAGCGTCTCGAGCTTCTGCTGAAAGGTCTGGAAGGTCCGCAAACCGTGGTGTTGCTGCGAAAGCCACGCGTGCAGGTCGTTCATATGAGCTCCTTCGAGTTACGGAAGAAGCTACCGGTTTATACAGTGGAGATGAGGGGATGGCTAGGGTGGGGGGAGCGAGTGTGTTGAGCCAGTCCGCCTTCGCCAAGGCTTCGGCGCGACAGCCTTCGCCGCTTCGCATGGATATGGCTGCGCCCGGCTTGCCGAGCCGTAGCTGCGAAGCAGCGAAGGCTGGTGCCCCTGGCCGGAATCGAACCAGCACTCCTTGCGGAACTCGATTTTGAGTCGAGCGCGTCTACCAGTTCCGCCACAGGGGCCCTCGGTCGGCCCTTGCAGGGAGCGTCGCGAAGCCGGCGGACTATAGCCATGGACAAAGCGGGGTCAACCCGCGCCAAAGTGATGTCAGCCGTTCTCGACAGCCGCATGGAGCGGGTCTAGAGGCTTAGGAGCGCGACCTACCGGAAAGAGGCTGCCGTGACGACCCAGAGTGCCGCCATACCTGCGTTCAAGCCGGCTGCGAGCGGCGCTGCGCTGACGGCCTCGCTGCTCGTCACGCTGATTGCAGCCGCGACCATCGCGGGCGCCTGGTTCTTCCAGCTCGTGCTGGAGATCCTGCCCTGTCCGCTCTGCCTGGAGCAGCGCTACGCCTATTATCTCGCGATTCCGCTCGGTGCGCTCACGGCGCTGGCGGCGCGGAGCGGCGCGCCGCGGCCGCTGCTGCTGGCGGGGCTGGCGATCCTCGCGCTGGCAACGCTCGCCAATGCCGGTCTCGGCACCTACCATTCCGGCGTTGAATGGGGGTTCTGGAAGGGGCCGACCGATTGCAGCGGTCCCGTCGTCAATCTTGGCAATGCCGGCGATCTGTTCTCAAAGCTCGACACCGTGAAGGTGGTGCGTTGCGACGAGGTGCAGTGGCGCTTCCTCGGCCTCTCGCTCGCCGGCTACAACGTCCTGATCTCGCTGCTCATGGCCGCGATTGCCGCGTGGGGATTTGCGAAGACGGCGAGAGGCTAGGCAAGCCGCCGTAGGGTGGGCAAAGGCGCGCCCTTCGCGCGCCGTGCCCACCATCTCGTAGTGATAAGGTCGAAAGAGAACGTGGGCACGGCGCTATGCGCCTTTGCCCACCCTACGAGAGCGGAGTTCGCGAGGCGCACCGCGCGCCGTCAATCATCCACATCGTCCTGCGTGCGTCCGAACAGATGCACGATGCCCGGTGGTGCGATCGTCACGAACACGAAACGCGACAAATGGTGGGCCCCGACGAAGATCGGGTCGATGTGCAGCGTCAGCGCCAGCGCCAGCATGGCATCCATCGCGCCCGGCGCGAAGGCGACGACGGCGTCGGAGAATCTGACCTGGGTGGTCAGCGCCACGATGCCGACGAAGATGGCGGAGACGGCGATTGCGACCGTGAACGAGCCCAGCGCCGCGTTGAGGTGGCCGGCCAGCGTCTTGATCCGCATCCGCGCGAAGCGGCTGCCGATCAGCGCGCCGATGCCGACCAGTGCCACGCCGCGCACCCAGTCCGGCAAGCCGCCCTCGACCCAGCCGGCGCCATGCAGCACGCTGGAGGCGATCATGGCGCCGAACATCCAGCTCGCCGGAAACCTGATCAGGCGCAGGACCAGCGCCATGGCCAGCGAGGCCGCGAACAGCTCGACGAGATCGAGCGGCGAGGCGATCGTCGTCGCCAGCGACGGCGCGGCCGAGGGGGCGACGCCCGCAAACGCGAGCACCATCGGCAGGGCCGCGGTGAGGATGATGACGCGCATGGTCTGCACCACCGCGATGCCCGGCAGGTCGGCGCCGCGCTCGACCGCCAGGATCGTGATCTGCGACAACGCGCCGGGGCTGCCGGCCAGGAAGGCCGAGGTGCGGTCCCAGCCATGGATGCGCTGGAGGTAATAGCTCGAGCCGAAGGTCGAGCAGAAGGTCGCGAGCGCAAGCAGCCCGATGGTGAGGGGATATGCGCCGACCTGCTGAAGCAGATGGCGCGAGACCACCGAGCCCAGCGAAATGCCGAGCAGCACCAGCACGGTCTGGGTCAGGAGTGGCGGCAGCGCGAGCTGGCGCCCGGCGATCGCGGCGATCCCGACCGCGATCATCGAGCCGGAGATCAGCCCGCCGGGAAGGCCGGCGAGGAGAAACACAAGGCCGCCGGCGGTGCCGATGACGAGCGTCTCCGCCGTGCTCAAGATCTTGGCACGGCTCGGCCATTCAAACGACAGGGAGGCGGCGATTTGCTTCACGCCACCTTATCGCAAATCAGGGAGAGGCGCACAATTGCAGGCTCGTCATGCCGCAATGCGCGCGCCTCTCGCTGGAAGCTCGCGGAAGATCGTGTCGGAGCTACTTCTTGTCGGCAGCCGGCGCGGCGGTGCCCGCCTTGGCGGTCTTGATGCATTCGGAGCGGAATTTCTTGCGCTCCTTGCCGTGCAGGCCCTTGGCGTCGGCCTGCTTGGAGCATTCGAGCGACTCGGCCGAGCGCTCCTTCGGGGCTTTCTTGTCGGCCGTGGCGGCGTCGGTCTTCGTATCGGTCTTGGCCGCCGGCGCGGCGGTCTGCGCGAAGGCGGTGCCGCCGGCGAGCAGGGAGGCGAGGGCGACGGCGGCGAGGCGAGAGGCGAGGGTCATGGTGTTGCACTCATCTTGCGAGAATTGCGAAGGGCTGCGAACGTCGGCTCGCATTGCTGAACGCGACATGAATAATCTGAACGGCGCCGTTACTATATTTTGGCGGCCGGGAGCCATCGCTTCCTTGTCGCAAATGGCCGGCACGCTAGGATAGCAATTCTTGTTTCACTTCCCCTCGGGGGAAGACCAAGGAGGAGACCTAAGGATGACCATTCAATCAAAAATGCTGTGCGCGATTGCGTTGTCGGGATTTGCTGCGCTCTCGGTATCGGCGCCGGCGCAGGCACTGACGTCGCAGGAGTGCAGCGCCAAATACCAGGCGGCCAAGAAGGACGGCTCGCTCGGCACCATGAAGTGGAATGACTTCCGCAAGGCCCAGTGCGGCGCGGATGCAACGCCGGCTGCCGCCGCGCCGGCTGCTCCTGCACCGACCGCGGCTGCGCCCGCCGAGCCGAAGCAGGCCAAGAAGGAGGCGGCCCCCGCCGCCGCGCCGACCCTGCCGGCGGGACCTGCGATCTATCCGAACGCGATCGATCCGAAATATGCCAAGGAGACCCCGGGCAAGGGACGCCTGCACACCTGCGTCGACCAGTACAACGCCAACAAGACCACCAACGGCAACGGCGGCATGAAGTGGATCCAGAAGGGCGGCGGCTATTACAGCGAATGCAACAAGAAGCTGAAGGGCGCCGCCTGAGCTTCGAATCGATACGAAGGCCGGAGCACCGCTCCGGCCTTTTTTGCCTGAATTTTAGTTTGAGCATAATCTTTCGGAAAACCGCTGCACACTTTGCGCTCACGCGGCCCTTCGGGTCCGGATCATGCTCTAGGCGAGCAGCTTCTCGGCCGACTTCGCCACTAGTTGCGATCGCTTGCGCGGGCCGCGCTCGACGAACAACAGGCTCTGGCCGAAGATGAAGCAGTAGAACAGGAAGGCCTGCGCCTCGGCCTCCTCCGGTGCAAGCCCGGTCGCGCGATAGAGCTCGGCCACGTGCTTGAGCCGCGCTGCGTCCACACTCGCCACGGCCGCCGCGGCGCTATCGTCGGAGCGGGCCCATTGCCGGATCGCGAGCTCGATCGCCATGGCTTCAGGATTGAGCCGCTCGGAGTAGAGCTGGATCACCGCCTTCAGCCGTTCGCGGGGCTGTTGGCCATCGAGGCGCGTCTGCTGCGCGATCGACGCGGCCCGGCCCTCGCGCCAGCGCTGCAGCATGGCGTCGAGCAGCGCGGCGCGGTCGGCGAAGCGGCGGTAGAAGCCGCCCTTGGTGACGCCGAGATTCTTGGCGAGCACCTCGACCCTGACACCCTCGACCCCCGCGCGGGCGAGCTCGGCAAACCCCGCCTCGACCCAGACATCGCCCTTGCCGTCGCTCATGAATGAAGCCTCTCGAACTCTTGATACGGTGCCGTATTGCTAACGCGTCTCGTGCCTGATACGCTACCGTATCAATCAATAAACAACGAGGGCGGAAAATGGCGATGGAGCAGGAGGCGACCTATCGCGGCACGGTCTATCCGTGGCAATGCGACCACGTCGGCCACATGAACAATCATGTGGTATGTCGGCAAATTCGACGAAGCCAACTGGAATCTATTCGCCCGCCTCGGCCTCACGCCGAGCTATTTGCGCTCCTCCGGCCGCGGCATGGCCGCCGTGCAGCAGAACATCGCCTACAGGCGCGAGCTGCTCGCCGGCGACATCGTCGAGATCCGTAGCCATCTGCTCGAGGTGCGCTACAAGTCGATCCGCTTCCGGCACGACATGACGAATGCCGAGACCGGCGAGATCGCGGCGATTTGCGAGATCACCGGCGTGCACATGGATCGAACCCAGCGCAAATCGGCGCCGTTCACGGATGCCGTCCGCGAGATCGCTCTTCGGCATCTCGCCGAGCCGGCCGAGGCCTGAGCCATGGCTGCGTTCGAGCCGAAGAACCCGGGCTATCGGGCGGCGGCCATCGCCATGTTCGACGGCCAGCCGGCGATGCACACGCTCGGCATCGTGATCGTCCGCCTCGCACCGGGCGAGGCCGAGCTGGCGATGCTGCATTCCGCGGCCTTCACCCAGCAGAACGGGTTTGTTCATGCCGGCATCATCACCGCCGGGCTGGACAACGCCTGCGGCGTTGCGGCCTTCACCCTGATGCCGCGCGAGGCTGATATCCTTACCGTCGAGTTCAAGACCACGCTGCTGGCCCCGGCTAGCGGCGAGCGCTTCGTCTTCAAGGCCGAGGTTGTCAAGCCCGGCCGCACGCTGACGTTCTGTGAGGCCAGGGCGTTTGCCGAGCACGAGGGCAAGACCACGCTGATCGCAACGATGACCGGCACGTTGATGGCGATGCTGCCGCGCATTGCAGCGCCGCCCGCGGCGAGTGCGTCCGGCGCATAGCCTGATGGTCACGCTGCTGGTGCGATGACATCGCCGCCGCGACACTCTATATGACGAGTAACAATTCCCGGTCCCGACCGTATTCAGGGAGATGGGACCGAAACGGGACGAGATATGGCTGGATTTGGGACTAAGGGCCTTGCGCCGACGCGGCGCGCGGCGTTGACGCTGATCGGGGCGGGCGCCCTCGCACTGACGGGCGCCTCGGCGCGCGCGGCGACCGACGACAACGAGGTGCTGACCGAAGCCAAGGTGCTGCGCGATCCCGACACGCCCGTCGCCGGCAATCCCAACGGTAACGTCACCATCGTCGAATGGTCCGACTACAATTGCCCCTATTGCCGCAAGCTCGAGCCCGAGCTGCGCCAGGTCGTCCAGGACGACGGCAAGGTGCGGCTGGTGATGAAGGATTGGCCGATCCTCGGGCCGGTCTCCGTCACCGCGGCGCGGACCGCTCTCGCGGCAAAATTCCAGGACAAATACCATCAGGCCCATGATGCCTTGATGGGCGTCAGCTCGCGCCTGACCGAGCCGCGCATCAACGAGCTGCTTGCCGCCGCCGGCCTCGACATGGATCGCCTGAAGCGCGATCTCGCCGGCCATGGCAGCGATATCGACGCGCTGCTCAAGCGCAACAACGAGCAGGCCGAAGCCTTTGGTTTCAGCGGCACCCCGTCTTTCATCGTCGGCAAGTACCGCGTCCCCGGCGTGCTCAGCATGACCGAGTTCGAGCAGGTCATCGCCGATGCGCGCAAGGCCAAGATGAACTGAGGAGCATCGGTCGTAGCCAACGCAAAGGCGCCGCCGCGGAGCTCGCGACGGCGCCTCGTTCATGATGGGCGTTGTTACTTCGACGAGATCCGGACCCAGTCCTTGTGCGCGCGGTCGCGCAGCGCATCCCAATCCGCCTTCGCGACATCCCAGTTCACGATGGTGCGATTGGTGGTCGCGACCTCGCCATTGGCGACGGACGAGGTCTGCATGGAGTCATAGACATACACGCCGCCGGCAAGCAGCAGCGCGCCAAGGATCATTCCGAAAAAAGTCTGCATTTGCGAACCTCCGGTGGGCCAGCAATAACGTCGGCCCGGAGCGATGGTTCCGCGGCAGTGCGGCGCGGATAAGGACGGGTTGTTCACCCCGCGTTCAGCCACTGCACCAGCTCCGCGTTGATCTCGCGGGGATAGGTGTGGCTGAGGTCGTCGATCTCGCGATAGGTGACATCAGCGCCGGCCGCTGCGAGCGCGGCCTGGGTCTGGCGCGCGGTCTGCACCGGAAACATCCAGTCGAGCTTGCCGTGGGTGATGAAGATGGGCAGCCCCTGCAGGCGCGCGGCGTCGGCCATCTCCGCCATCAGCGGATGGAAGGTTGCCGAGACCGGCGCCAGATGGGTGAAAGGCGAGGCGCCGTCGAGGCCGCTGACGTAACTGAAGGTGCCGCCGTCGCTCATGCCGGTCAGTAGCATGCGCGAGGCGTCGATGCTCCAGCGGCTGCGCACGGTTTCGAGGATACGCATGAGGTTAGGCGTATCGGCATCATCGCCCATCAGCGCCCAGGTCGGACCGGTCGCGGTTGGCGCCACCAGAATCGTGCCAAGGCTGCGGGCGTCGCGCAACCAGCTCCACAGGAAACCGCGTCCGTTGCCGCTGCCGCCATGCAGCGCCATCACCAGCGGCATGGCACGCTCGGGCGTATAGTCCTCAGGCACATAGACCGAGAAGCCGCCGCGGCTGCCGGGTTCGTTGTGATCGTGGAAGATGCCGGTATTTTCGCTCGCGCCGACGTCGAGCCGCGACAACAGATCCGCATTTTCGCGATTGGCGGTGTTGAGGAAGAAGCTGCTTACGGGAGGAAATTGCATCGCCAGGGGATAAAGCGCCTCCTGCGCGCGCGGCACGTGGCGCAGCGCGCGGAAGACAGCGACGAGATCGCCATTGCCGCGCTCGACCTCGCGGATCCCGGCAAAGGCGGCGAGCGTCTCGCCGCAGGCGCGATCGAGCCGCTCGCGGAGGCCCGCGAACTGCTCCGGCCACTCTCCAATAGCCGCGTGTGCCGTTTGCAGCGCCTCATCCGGTGCGCCGATCGCGTTCATCACGGTAGCGAACGCCGGCGGATGCAGATGGCGTTGGAAGAAGCCGAGCGCTTCCAGCGCATTGAGCAGCGGCGGCAGCACGGCCACGATGTCGTCGATCACGGCCTCGCTCATCGCGGCTTCCTTCAGCGTGGGATCAATGCAGCTTCGGTGCCTTCAAGAGCTTGAAGCGATCGGTGGAGGTCACCGTGACGTCGAAGGTGACGCCTTGGTGGTACACGGTCAGCGGCACGTCGACGCCGGCGGTGCCGAGCGCCCACATCTTCTTGTAGAAGGCGGTCTGGCTCGTGACCTTGTCCCCGTTCACGGCGAGGATGATGTCGTCGGTCTTGAGCTCGGCGCGCGCGGCAGGGCCGTTGGGGGAGATCCCGATCACGACCAAGCGGTTGTCGATCTCGGTCGAGTAGAGCCCGAGCCAGGGGCGCGCCGGCTTGTTGACGCGACCGAACTTGCGCAGATCGTCCAGGATCGGCTTCAAGAGGTCGATCGGCACGACCATGTTGACATGCTCGGCCTTGCCGTCGCGCTCGCGCTCCAGCTGAAGCGAGCCGATGCCGATCAGCTCGCCGCGCTCGTTGAGCAGCGCCGTGCCGCCCCAGTTCGGATGCGCGGGATAGGTGAAGACGGCTTCGTCCAGCAGATATTCCCAATAGCCGGCGAACTCCTGCTTGGCCACGATCTGGCTGGCGACCGAGCGCGTGCGGCCGCCGGCGCCGCCGACCACGACGCGGTCGCCGATCCCGGCTTCTGCCGAGCTGCCGAGCGGCAACGGTTCGACGTCGAGCTCACCGAGGGCTTGCACCAGGCCGAAGCCGGTTTCGGAATCGAAACCGAGCGCATGGCCTTCGACCACCCGCCCATCGCCGAGGTGCAGCCACACCGATTCCGCCTCGGTGATGAGATAGCCGATGGTGAGCACCAGTCCGTGATCGATCACGACGCCGTTGCCGGCGCGTTCGGTGCCCAGCGTCTCGGCGCTGAAGGCGTCCGGCGGGACGATGGCGTGCAGGCCAACGACGGATGCGAGCGCGCGGTCGAGATCGAAACCGTAGTCGCCCGCACGCGGCTGATTGGCCGGCGGCACTCTCCATTCGGTCAAAGCGGGCATGGAGTTCTCCTGGTCTTTCCTTGGCGCTTTGACATACCTCTCGCGCACGAGAAGCGCCGCGCTAAATCAAAGACAATCTATGCCGCAAACGCCCCTCTTTAAAGACCGCCATGCCTGGGTCGGTCGGGAAATGCAGAAATTCTGGACCGATCGTGCCTTGTGGGTCCCGGTGTCCGCGCGAAAAGACGTTGTCGACCCAGAGTGGCAAGCGTATCGTTCGCGGTCTGTGGAACAAGCCATGAGCGATGACAAGAATTTCGATCGGCTAACTTTGGAAAATGCACTGGCCGAGCTGGGCCGCAGGGCCTTCGCTGCAGGCCGCACCGTCGAAATCGTCGTCTACGGCGGATCGGCCCTCCTGCTGACCTTGAATCGGCAGATCAACACCGGTGACGTCGATGCGGTGTTTGAAGGAAACAAGGATTTCATCAAGCGGCTTGCGGCCGAGATGGCGGAGGAGTTCGGCTGGGACGAAAACTGGTTGAACGACGGTGTGAAGGGGTGGTTGAGCAAGAGAGACGCGGATCCTGACGTAAAGGCTCTATTCAAGACCTACCCCACCGAGGATCAGCCGGGCCTCCGCGTCTATACCGCCAGACCGGAATACTTGTTTGCCATGAAGCGCCGGGCGATGCGTGTCGGCGGTGTCGAAACGAATTCGGACATTGACGACATCAAGCTCCTCGCCCGCGCGATAGGCATCAAGAACAGCCAGGATGCACTCACGTTGGTCGAAAAATTCTATCCGCAGAATGCGCTTCAACCCAAGACCCGATTGGGTCTCGAGGAGATTTTCTCAAATCTCGAGACTGGGCCCGAAGATGACCACACGCCTCCGTCGAGCCAACCATGAGCCTGTTCGGCAAGAAGCCCGCAACGCTGGGTGACGTCGTTCGCCGCGTACAAGCTGGCGAGCAGAAGTTCGACCCGTCGCTCCGCGAATTTCTCGATTGGTTCTACATGAACCCGAACGCACGCCAGCAGGCCATCGAAGAACGACCCGCTTCCATCGACGCTGTGCACGACGCCTATACGGCGGCCGTGGCAGAGCACCTTGCGCGCGTTTACGGATTACAAATACCGGAATGGACCGAGGTTCACGGTAATGGGCTTCGCGAGCCCTTCTTCGCAGGTGGTCTACAATCTCTGAAGGGGGTGCTGGTTGCCGAGAGTCCGACGGCCTTCCGGCGACGCCTCCTGTTCGTAAGCAAAGACGCGCTCTCGAGGCCGAGAATGTAGTGCCGTAGGGGCGGTCGCCTTGGGCCGCGCTGTGAGACCCTGTCAGGCCGCATGGCTGGTGTCCCTGCCGCTGCTAGGCGGCCCCTCCCTAAGCTGCTAACCATTGCCGCTTCGTTTGACCAAGGGATCCGGACCGAAGCAATGGACAACCGCAGCGATATCTGGCGTGGCGTCGACACGATCAAGGGGCGTTTCATCGACCTCAGCGACAAGGTCTGGGGCATGCCCGAGGTGTGCTACACCGAGGCGCGGTCCGCCGCCGAGCATCTCGCCGAGCTGCGTCATCAGGGTTTCCGCATCACCGAGAACGTCGCCGGCATTCCGACGGCGGTGATGGGCGAGTGGGGCGAGGGCGGTCCGGTCATCGCATTCATGGGCGAATATGACGCCCTTCCCGGTCTCAGCCAGGAAGCGGGTGTCGCCGAGCATCGTCCGATCGAAGCCGGTGGGCACGGCCATGGCTGTGGTCACAATCTGCTGGGTTCCGCCGCGCTGCTCGCCGCGACCGCGGTGAAGGACTGGCTTGCCGAAAACAAGGTGCCAGGTCGCGTGCGCTATTATGGCTGCCCGGCTGAAGAAGGCGGCGCCGCAAAGGCGTTCATGGTGCGCTCCGGCGCGTTCGAGGACGCCGACATCGCCATCACCTGGCATCCGCACAGCTTCTGGGAGGTCGCGGTGACGCCGTCGCTCGCCAACACGCGCGCGGATTTCATCTTCACCGGTCGCACCTCGCATGCCGCGGCCTCGCCGCATCTCGGCCGCTCCGCGCTCGATGCGGTGGAGTTAATGAATGTCGGCGTGAACTACATGCGCGAGCACATGCCGAGCGATGCGCGGGTGCATTACGCGCTGCTCGACACCGGCGGCATTGCGCCGAACGTGGTCCAGGCCCATGCGCGGGTGCGCTATTCGATCCGCGCCCGTGACCTTCCCGGCATGAACGAGCTGGTCGGACGTGTGAGCAAGATCGCCGAGGGCGCGGCGCTGATGACCGAGACCAAGGTCGAGATGAAGATCATCTCCGCGGTCTCCAACATCCTGCCGAACACGCCGCTGGAGCAGGCGCTGCACCGGGTCATGGAAGAGCTCGGACCGCCGCATTTCGACGATGCCGACAAGGGCTTTGCCAGCCAGATCCGCGCGACCTTGAGCGACAAGGATATCGCGTCAGTCTATTACGCGATCGGCATGGAGCAGACCGATCGGCCGCTGGCCGACTTCCTGGTGCCGCTCGATGCCAAGCGCAACCCGCTGGTCGGCTCGACCGACGTCGGCGACGTCAGCTGGGTGGTGCCGACCGTGCAGGTTCACGCCCCCACGGTTGCAATCGGCACGCCGTTCCACACCTGGCAGGTGGTGGCGCAGGGCAAGAGCCCGCATGCCCACAAGGCCATGGTGCAGGCCGCCAAGGCGATGGCCGGTCTCGGCATCAAGGCGCTGACAGATCCGGAACTGATCAAGGTGGCCAAGGCCGACTTGAAGAAGCGAACGGCCAAGACGCCGTATGTCTGTCCGCTGCCGGATCACGTCGAGCCGCCGCTCGACATGTCCGTCGCGTAGAATTTCGCCTCCACACTTCGTCTGATCCTGCGAACAAATTTTCCGCAGTGCAGCGTGCAATCCAGCATGTTTTGATGCTGGATTGCCGAACGGATGGGCTGCAGAACACAGTTTTGCCCAACAGACAGCCAGAAGACCGTTTGCATACACACGGTCCCAGTTGACGCGCCCCCCATTCGGTGTGCCATCTACTGCCAGCTAATTGGGCGGCCGCCTCTGACGGCCGTCTTCATCACGATGGGAACCAGACGGGGGACAACCATGCTGGATAAAGAACTGCGTTCGATGATCGGCCAGGTGAAGGACGGACGGATGGATCGCCGCGCCTTCATCACGCGCATGGCCGCGGTCGGTCTCACTGCCCCGCTGGCCAACCAGATCCTCGCGCTCGGCGGCGTCGCCATGGCCGAGGGCGCCTCGACCTACAAGCCGACCAAGCGTGGCGGCGGTGGTGCGCTGAAGCTGCTGTGGTGGCAGGGCCCGACCTTGCTCAATCCGCATTTCGCCACCGGCACCAAGGACCAGGACGGTGCGCGCTTGTTCTACGAGCCGCTGGCCTGTTGGGATCCCGACGGCAACATGAAGCTGGTTCTCGCCGCCGAAATTCCCTCGATCCAGAACGGCGGCCTGGCCGCCGACGGCAAGTCGGTGACCTGGAAGCTCAAGCCCGGCGTTAAATGGCATGACGGCGCGCCGTTCACGGCCGACGACGTCGTATTCAACTGGGAATACGCCAAGGATCCCGCGACCTCCGCGCTGACGATCGCGACGCTCCGCGACATCACGGTGGAGAAAGTGGATGACCTCACGGTCCGCATCCTCTTCAACAAGCCGACGCCGTTCTGGGCCGACGCCTTCGTCGGGGCGCCCAACACCATTATCCCGAAACATCTGTTCAAGGACTATATGGGGTCCAAATCGCGGGAGGCGCCGACCAACCTCTCGCCGGTCGGTACCGGCCCCTACAAGTTCGTCGAGTTCAAGCCGGGCGACCTCGTCCGCGGCGTGCTCAACCCCGATTATCACATGCCGAACCGCCCCTATTTCGACTCGGTCGAGATGAAGGGTGGCGGCGACGCCGTCTCGGCCGCACGCGCGGTGATCCAGACCGGCGAATACGATTTCGGCTGGAACATCCAGGTCGAGGACGACGTGCTGTTGCGCCTGGAGAAGGGCGGCAAGGGCAAGACCGTCTATGCGGTCGGTGGCGACACCGAGTTCATCGCGCTGAACTTCACCGATCCCAACACCGAGGTCGATGGCGAACGCTCCTCGATCAAGACCAAGCACCCGCTGTTCTCGGATCCGGCGGTGCGCAAGGCGCTCTCGCTGCTGATCGATCGCGAGTCGGTCAAGAAGGCGATCTATGGTCGCGCCGGCCGCACCACGGCCAACTTCCTCAACGGTCCCGAAAAGTTCGTCTCCAAGAACACCTCGTGGGAGTTCAGCATCGAGAAGGCCTCGAAGATCCTCGACGAGGCCGGCTGGAAGCCTGGCGCCGACGGTATCCGCGAGAAGGACGGCAAGAAGCTGAAGCTGCTCTACCAGACCTCGATCAACGGTCCGCGCCAGAAGACCCAGGCAATCGTCAAGCAGGCCTGCCAGAAGGCGGGCATCGACGTCGAGCTGAAGTCGGTCGTCGCCTCCGTGTTCTTCTCGTCCGACGTCGGCAATCCCGATACCTATTCCAAGTTCTACGCCGACATGGAGATGTTCCAGATCCCGCTGAGCCAGCCCGATCCGTCGCAGCACATGCGTCGCTACCTCTCGACCCTCGTCGCCACCAAGGAGAACAAGTGGCAGGGCACCAACTTCCCGCGCTGGGTCAACAAGGAGTACGACGCAACCATCCAGGCTGCGGACGGCGAGATGGATCCGGTCAAGCGCGCTGCGCTCTACATCAAGGCCAACGACCTGATGTACCAGGACACCGTGTTCATCCCGGTGCAGCATCGCCTCAAGGTCGAGGCCGCGGCCAACAATCTGCGCCCGGTCGTGTCCGGCTGGGCCAACGAAACCGACAATCTGTTCGACTGGTACCGCGAGGAATGATCCCCCAACTCTAGACGGGGCCTTCCCTCATGAGCCAATACGTCCTGCGTCGCCTGATGATCGCGATTCCGAGCCTGCTCGGAATCTCGGTCGTGCTGTTCGTCGTGCTCGCGCTCGCGCCCGGCGATCCGTTTTCCGAGCTGGCGACCAACCCGAACGTGCCGCCCGAGGTACAGGCGGCGCTCCGGGCCAAGTTCGGCCTCGACGATCCGATCCACCTTCGCTACCTGCACTGGCTCAACGCCATGCTGCACGGCGACTGGGGCTTCTCCTTCGTCAGCCGGATGAACGTCGACACGCTCATCCTGCAGCGCCTGCCGGCCACGCTCTACGTGATCGGCTCGGCGCAGATCCTGGCGCTGCTGATCGCGATTCCGGTCGGCGTCTATGCCGCCACGAAGCCCTATTCGCTGTTCGACCAGATCGCCAACACGCTCGCGTTCGTCGGCTTCTCGCTGCCGACCTTCTTCACCGGCATCCTGTTCATCCTGATCTTCTCGGTCACGCTGGACTGGCTGCCGTTCGTCTACACCACCGACATCAAGGGCACCGGCATCCACTGGGTGCTGGAGATGATCCGTCAGGCGATCATGCCGGTGGCGGTGCTCGGCTTGTTCCAGGCGGCGTCGATGACGCGTTTCGTGCGCTCGGCGATGCTGGACGTGATCCGGCTCGACTATGTCACCACCGCCCGCGCCAAGGGGCTCGGGCAGACCAAGGTCATCGTCAAGCATGTCATGCGCAACGCCATGATTCCGGTCGTGACGTTGATCGCGCTGCAAATGCCCGCGGTGTTCGGCGGCGCCATCGTCACCGAGCAGATCTTCCGCATTCCCGGCATCGGCTCGCTGCTGATCTCCTCGATCCTTTCCAACGACACGCCGGTGGTGATGGCCGTCACCTTCGTCTTCGCGTGTCTGGTCGTGCTGTTCAATCTCATCGCGGACGTGCTTTATGGCTGGCTTGACCCTCGCATCTCCCTCCGCTGAGCGGCGCGTCTACTCGCCCTGGCGCGAGACGTGGCGGCGCTACAGCCGCCACAAGCTTGCCGTGGTCAGCGCGTTCCTGCTGCTCGTTCTGATCCTGGCAGTGGTGCTCGGCCCCTTCATCTGGCGGGTCAAGATCGACGACATCGACATCGTCGCAGGCATGCAGGGGCCTTCGCCGGCGCATCCCTTCGGCACCGACGATCTCGGGCAGGACATCCTCGCCCGCATGATCTATGGCGGGCGCATCTCGCTCGCGGTCGGCCTCGCCGCGATGCTGGTCTCGGTCTTCGTCGGTGTGTTGATCGGCGCGCTCGCCGGCATGTCGCGCGGTGCGCTCGGCCACGGGTTGATGTGGCTGACCGACCTCTTCCTGTCGCTGCCGCAATTGCCGCTGCTGCTGCTGCTGATCTATCTGTTCCGCGACGGTCTGAAGGCCGCGTTCGGTCCGGAGGGCGGCATCTTCATCCTGATCGTGCTCGTGATCGGCGGCCTGCGCTGGATGCCGGTGGCGCGGCTCGTGCGCGCCCAGTTCCTGTCGATCCGCGAGAAGGAATTCGTCGAGGCCGCGCGGGCGCTCGGGGCGAGCCCGGTGCGGCAGGTGGTGCGTCACATCCTGCCCAATGCGCTCGGTCCGGTGATCATCGCCGGCACCATCGACGTCGCCGCCGCGATCATCGCGGAATCGACGCTGTCCTTCCTCGGCCTCGGCTTCCCGCCCGACACGCCGACCTGGGGTCGGCTGCTGTATGATGCCAAGGACTTTCTCGACATCGGCCCGCACTGGGCGCTGTTCCCGGGCGGCGCGATCTTCATCGCGGTGGTCGCCATCAACTTCATCGGCGACGGCCTGCGTGACGCGCTCGATGCGCGACGGGTGATCTGATGGCGCCGCTGCTCGAGATCAAGGGACTGAAGACCCACTTCTCCACGGACGACGGCATCCTCCAGGCCGTCGACGGCGTCGACATCTCCATCAACCGGGGCGAGACGCTCTGCGTGGTCGGCGAATCCGGCTGCGGCAAGACCGTCACCGCGATGTCGATCCTGAAGCTGATCGCGATGCCGCCGGGCCGCATCGCGGCGGGTCAGATCATCTTCGAGGGGCGCGATCTCGTGCCGCTGACCAGCAACGAGCTCGACGAGATCAGGGCCAAGGAGATCGGCTTCATCTTCCAGGAGCCGATGACCTCGCTCAACCCGGTGCTCACCGTCGGCGAGCAGATCGCCGAAAGCCTGCGCCGCCACGAGGCCGTGACCAGGAAGCAGGCGCTCGATCGCACCATCGAGATGCTGAAGCTGGTGCAGATCCCCAACGCCGAGGGCCGGGTGCACAATTACCCGCACCAGTTCTCCGGCGGCATGCGCCAGCGCGTGATGATCGCGATGGCGCTCGCCTGCAAGCCGAAGCTGATCATCGCCGACGAGCCCACCACTGCGCTCGACGTGACCATCCAGGCCCAGATCCTGGACCTGCTCCAGGACATGAAGGAGCGCTTCGGCATGGCGGTGATGCTGATCACCCATGCCATGGGCGTCGTCGCCGAAACCGCGCAGCGCGTCGTCGTGATGTATGCCGGCAAGGTGGTCGAGGAAGCGCTCGTCGATGATCTGTTCGGCCATCCCGGCCATCCCTATACGCAAGGGCTGATCCGCTCGATCCCGCGCATCGACCTCGACAGCGAGCACAAGACGCGGCTCGAGGCGATCGGCGGCTCGGTGCCGATCCTGATCAATCCGCCGGTCGGCTGCCGCTTTGCGCCGCGCTGCAAGTTCGCCATGAACGTCTGCACCGAGAAGGAGCCGCTGCTGCGCGAGATCGCACCCGGCCATCGCATGGCCTGTCATCTCGGCGATACAAATCTGGGAGGCGCGGCATGAGCGAACCCTTGCTGCAAGTCTCCAACCTGAAGAAGCATTTCCCCGTGCTCGGCGGCCTGCTGTCGCGCCAGGTCGGGACCGTCTATGCGGTCGACGGCGTGTCGTTCTCGGTCAATCGCGGCGAGACGCTCGGTCTCGTCGGCGAATCCGGTTGCGGCAAGTCGACCACGGGACGCTGCGTGCTGCGTCTGATCGAGCCGACCGACGGCGAGGTCACATTCGACGGCCAGGACGTGCGCAGCCTTGGCGGCAACGATCTGCGCGCGATGCGGCGCAACATGCAGCTGGTGTTCCAGGATCCGTTCGCCTCGCTCAATCCGCGCATGACGGTCGGCGCGATCCTCGGCGAGGCCTTCACCATCCATAACCTTGCGACCTCCGCCAAAGAGCGCGAGGAGCGCGTCGCGGGCCTGCTGGTCAAGGTCGGGCTCAAGGCCGAGCACATGCGGCGCTATCCGCACGAATTCTCCGGCGGCCAGCGCCAGCGCATCGTGATCGCGCGCGCGCTCGCGGTCGAGCCGAAGCTGATCGTCTGCGACGAGCCGGTCTCGGCGCTCGACGTGTCGATCCAGGCCCAGGTCATCAATCTGCTGGAAGACCTCCAGGCCGAGTTGAACCTCACCTATCTCTTCGTCGCGCACGACCTCTCGGTGGTCGAGCACATCTCCGACCGCGTCGCGGTGATGTATCTCGGCCGGATCGTCGAGCTGGCGAAAGCAAGCGATCTCTACCGCAACCCGCAGCATCCCTACACCAGGGCGTTGCTGTCGGCGGTGCCGGTGCCCGATCCAAAGCTCAAGCGTGAGCGCATCCGCCTCAAGGGCGACGTGCCGAGCCCGATGAAGCCGCCGTCGGGCTGTCACTTCCACACCCGCTGCCCGATCGCCCAGCCGCGCTGCGCGGAAAGCGCGCCCGTGCTGAAGGAAGGGGCGGGCGGGCATTTCGTGGCGTGTCATCTGGCGTAGTGCGATGAACACGTAGGGTGGGCAAAGCGAAGCGTGCCCACGATTCTGAAGACGTGGGCACGGCGCTGTCGCGCCTTTGCCCACCCTACGCACATTCATCCGAGAAGCAGGCCGTGCTCCGACAAAGCCTGCCTGAATGTCTCCACGGACGTGTGCTGATGCGCGAACAGGCCCGCCTCTCGCGCGCCGGCGACGTTGGCTGCGAGATCGTCGACGAACAGGACGGTCTGCGGCCTCACCCCGAGCTCCGCGAGGCAGAGGCGATAGCAGTGCGGGTCCGGCTTCGCCGTCTTGAACTGGGCCGAGGTGTAGATCCGGGCGCCGAACAGCGGGCGCAATTCCGGCAGCAGCTTGTCGATGTGGTCGGCAACCAGCGTGGTATTGTTGGTCAGGACGGCAATATCGACGGTGTTTCGCAGGCTTCCGGCAATGTCCAGCATCGCGCGATCGGCCTGCATTGAACGGCGCCGGGCTTCCACCCACTCGTCGAGCGAGAGGGGATAGCCGATGCGTTCGCCAAAACCTCGCAGATAGTCGGCGGCCTCGAGCGCGCCGGCATCGCCGAGCAGCTCGAATCCGCTGTCCCAGATCGCGTTGTGGACGGCTTCGCTGCTGGTCCCCGCGAGCTCCGCCAGATAGGCGACGCGCGTCGCCCTGTCGTAGTCGCAGAGGACATTGTCCATGTCGAAGAGGACGAGCTTGATGGCATCAGTCACGGCGACGCTCGCGCATTGGCCGAACATCCGGCCCTGGCGTGAGTCATATCCCGCCGGAACGCGGGCGACAAATCAGGTGCTGGCTAGGGCTGCGATGCGCGCCGCCGCGCCAGTTGATGCAGCACCGTGTCGACGGCCGGCACCGCTCCGGTCTCGCGCAGCCACGTGTCGGCCAATTCCCTCAATTCGCCCGGCGTCAGGCCGAACTTGCGACGGAACGCGCGGATGAAGGTGGAATCGCTGCTGAAGCGCATGTCGACGGCGAGCTCGATCAGGCGGCCGTCCTGCGTGGATGGCGATAGCAAGCGCCGAAACGCGAGATTGAGCCGCTGCTCCCGCACATAATGCGCAAGCCCGCCCTCGGCCTCGAACATCCGGTAGAGGGTCGCGCGCGAGATCTGGAAGTGGCGGCAGAGCTCTTCGCTGGTGAGCGCATCGGTTTCGAGGTTGTTCGCGATGCGGCGCTTGATCATCGTGAGGTAGAGGTGCCGCTCGGCGCGCTCGAGGCCCGCGACGATCTCCGCCGTCCCGCCGGCAGCGGCCGCCACGAGATCGGCGATCGCCTCGACCGTGGCTTCGGCATGGCCGGTCGCGGTGTCCGTCCCGGGCTCGGACGGCAGGGCAAGCGCGGCGTAGTGGCTGGCGAGCAGGCGTGCATGAGGGTGATCCGACGGCAGCAGGGATGCCGTCGCCGCATCCGGATGGGCGAGCCGCGGCGCCAAAATCGCGCGTTGCAGCACGATCGACATCAGATGGGTGCGGCTGCCCGCGGCGCGCAGCGCGGTCCGGTTTGGCTGCGCCATGTCGATCAGAACGATGTCGCCGGGCCGCAGCGTGACCTCGCGCCGGCCCGAGCTGAACTGCATCTCGCCCTCGACGCAGAGGGTGATCTGAAAATGATCCATGACGCCGCGGGCGACGTGCGCGGGCGTGCGGTCATAGTCCTGGTCGGTGGCACGCGTGTCGATCAGCAGGGCGTTGCGGGTCATCCTCGTCACCGTAGTGACATGGAAGTCGTCCTCCGCGGTGCGCGGAATGACCTCACAAATGTCGACCGTCATGGCCCGCAACTGCGCGAGCGCCTCCGGACCGCGCCCGGGAATGTCCGCCGCCGTGCTTCCGTTCAACGCAGTCCCGTCCACATCCCCTCGCGATGCGGAAGACCGCATGCAACTGATTTCTCGAGATCGGCGGCAAGCCAATGTCGGGTCTGGATGTAGCCATTCGGAAATCGATGCGCAAGCGAGGTCGAGATAGATTGTGCGATTGTGTATTTACAACCACCGAGAGATTTACTTGGATTTTGTCGCGCTGAGACGCTGGGCACATCGTCCGGTCTGCCGCCCTGTTAGAGATTCTCCCGTCTCCGGAATGCGAGCGCGCCATGCGGGGCTGCGCCGTCGGAATGGGGTTGTCGCGTGGGCTCAATGGGAATTTTGCGCGCTGGTCGTTGGCAACGACGTCCGCGCAGCTGCCGTCGTCGCCGGACAGTGAGAGGTTGCGGGATGTTCGTCATCCTGGCGTTGCCGTATCTCGGCTCGACCTCCGCCAGCCGGGCGCAGATCGACAATTACGGCATCTGGACCGGACTCAACAGCACGCCGGGGCAGGTGATCGAATTCAGCACGCTGAGCAACGCTCCGATCGGGTCCCCGATCGGAACGAGCATATATCCTCACAGCGCGGTGCTTTCGGCCGATGGCCGCTTCGCCTATGTCGTTGCCATGTCCGGCGCGGTGGAGGTCATCGACGTCGTCGGCCGGACGGTCGTCGCGACTATACCCGTCCCCGGATCGTCGGCAGGATTGGCGCTCAGCTCGGACGGCGCGAGCCTCTACGTGACCTCCTCCTTTCACAATTCGGTCACGGTGATTTCGACCGCGACCAATCTCGCGGTCGGCTCATCCATCGCGGTGGGAGTAACCCCTTACGGCGTCGTCGTTTCGCCGGACGGGACCCGGGTGTACGTCGCCAACCAGGGCTCCTCAAACATTTCAATCATCGACGCCGCGTCGAAAACCGTCATCGGCACGGTCGCGGCGGGAAGCTCCCCTTCCGGCATCACGATGTCTCCGGACGGAAGCCGCATCTACGTGGCCAATCAAGGTGGTGGCGTCACGGTGATCGATGCGGCGGCGCAATCGGTGGTTACGACGGTTCCGGTGTCCGGAGCCCCCCTGAGTGTCGCGGCCAGCCCGGATGGATCGCGGATCTATGTGACGACGCAGTCCAACCAGGTCGTGGTGATCAATGCCCTGACGAACACCATCACGGCAAGCGTGACCCTGCCCGGCGGCCTGTCCGGCAACAGCATCGGAGTGACCGTGACGCCCGACGGCAGCCGGGCTTACATCACGTCTCCCCTCGGGTTTTTCGTGATGGATACGGCCACCAACACGCTCCTGCCCTTCGTCACCGTGCCGATCGTGGACAACGGTAATGCCGGGACCGCCTTCATCGGGCCGAACGTCATCGTTGCGGCGGGAGGGGCGGTCTCAGCGGGCAGCGATGCCGCGCTCACGGCACTGGCCTTCGGGCAATACGTCAATTTCAACGGCGGTGCGCTGCGTTTCACGAGTGCTTTCAACACCGCACGGACGATCTCGCTGCTGGCCGGCGGCGGCACGATCGACACCAACGGCTTCAATGCGACGTTGTCAGGACAGATCATCAACACGGGAGCCCTGACCAAGACGGGTTTGGGCACGCTGACGCTGACCGGCGTCAACAGCTACAGCGGAGGCACCTTCGTCAATGGTGGCACGCTGGCCCTGAGCGGCGCCGGCACGCTGGGCGACGCCGGCGGGACGACCACGGTCAACAGCGGTGCCACGCTCGATCTGGGAGGCACGACGCAGACCCAGGGCGCGGTCGGACTCAACGGCGGCACGATTCGCAACGGCAATCTGAATGCGCCCATTATATCCGCCGGCGGCGTCCTCAATGGCGTCAGTGGGACCGCGAGCCTGACGACCACGGCCGGCTTCACCATGCTGCTCGGCAACAACGGCTACACCGGAGCCACGGCCGTGAATGGCGGTGTGCTCGACGTCGAAGGAACGATCACCGGCACCTCTTCAGTCACCGTGAATGCCGGTGGCGTGCTGATGGGATCGGGCACGATCAATCCGCTGTTGGTGGCGATCGCCGGCGGCGGCACGTTCGCGCCCGGCAACGGCACGCCCGGCAGCGTCACGAGCATCGTCGGCGATCTCGCCCTGCAATCGGGCGCGATCTATCAGGTCCAGGTCAATCCGTCGACGGCGTCCCATGCGAACGTCACGGGCAGTGCGACGCTGAGCGGGGCTACCGTGAGCGCGGTGTTTGCGGCCGGCAGCTATATCGAGAAGAAATACACCATCCTCAGCGCGGGCGGCGGTCTCTCCGGCAGCTTTGCCTCGGCCGTTGCCAGCAGCAATCTCCCGGCGAACTTCAAGACCGATCTCAGCTACGACGCAAACAATGCCTATCTCAACCTGTCGCTCGCCTTCGTGCCGCCGCCGAATTCCGGCCTGAACGGCAATCAGCAGGCGGTGGCGAACGCATTGGTCAATTCTTTCGACGTCAACGGCGGCATTCCGCTGATCTATGGCAGCATGACGGCGGCCGGCTTGACGCAAGCCTCGGGCGAACAAGGCACGGCAGCGCAGCAGACGACGATCAGCGCGATGAGCCAGTTCATGGGCCTGCTCACCGACCCCTTCGCGCAGCGCGAGGGCGGGCCAGATCCTGCGAACGGTGAGGCTGGACTTGCCGAAGATGTTCAGGCAAGCGCCTATGCCGCACGCAAGCGCACCGACGTGTTCGCCATGTTCGCCAAGGCTCCGGCGCAGGGATTTGCCCGGCGCTGGAGCGTGTGGGCTGCCGGCTTCGGTGGATCGCAATCGACCGACGGCCGTACGACGGATGGTTCGAACGACATGACGAGCCGCATCGCCGGCACGGCGGTCGGCGCGGACTATTGGCTCGCGCCGAACACGAAGCTCGGCTTCGCGCTTGCCGGCGGTGGCACCAGCTTCGGCGTGAACGGTCTCGGCTCCGGTCGCTCCGACCTGTTCCAGGCCGGCGCCTATCTTTACCACGCCAACGGCGCGGCCTACCTCTCCGCCGCGCTGGCCTATGGCTGGCAGAACATCACCACCGATCGCACCGTGACGGTCGCCGGCACAGACCGCCTGCGCGCCGCATTCGACGCCAATGCGTATTCCGGTCGTCTCGAAGGCGGCTACCGCCTGGTCGGGACATGGATCGGCGGGATCGGCCTCACGCCTTATGGGGCGATGCAGTTCACGACGCTCGACCGGCCAGCCTATGCCGAACACGTCGTCTCCGGTTCATCGGCATTCGCCTTGAACTACGCCGCGAAGAGCGTGACCGACAGCCGCAGCGAGCTCGGCCTGCGTACTGACAAGTCGTTCGCCACGCTGGCCGGCGTGTTGGCACTGCGCGGCCGTGTCGCCTGGGCGCATGATTTCAATCCCGATCGTGCGGCCGCCGCAACCTTTCAGGCGTTGCCGGTCGCAAGCTTCGTCCTCAACGGCGCAGCGCAGGCCCGCGACGCCGCGCTCACGACGGCTTCGGTCGAGATGAAATGGCTGAACGGCTGGTCGGCGGCGGCCACGTTCGAAGGCGAGTTCTCCAGCGTCACCCGCAGCTACGCCGGCAAGGGCAGCGTTCGCTACAATTGGTGAGCGGTGGGTCCCGTCACGCGGTCTTCGCGGGCCAGGGCACGACCTGTCCGGACATCACCAGCCGATCGCGGCCGCTGTCCTTCGCGGCATAGAGCGCACGGTCAGCCGCGGCGACCAGCGTGCTGAAGTCCGTGGAGGTCAGGGACGGAACCCCGGTTGCGGCGCCGACGCTTACCGTGACCAGCCGGGAGGGCGGATTTTGCGCATGCAGCATGGCAAGATCGTGCAGCGCCTGGCGGACCGCTTCTGCGACCTCCACGCAGCCATCCGGGCCGGTGTTCGGCAACAACACGGCGAATTCCTCGCCGCCGTAGCGCGCCGCGAGGTCGGCGGGGCGCCTGGCCTGGGCGGACAGGATCCGGCCCAGCGCGCGCAGGCACCCGTCGCCCGCCAGATGCCCGTAATGGTCGTTGAATTTCTTGAAATGATCGACGTCGATCAGCAGGAGCGAAAGCTGCGTGCCGTCGCGCCGGGCGCGCGCCCATTCCTCAGTGAGGCGTTCGTCGAATGCGCGCCGGTTGGCAAGGCCGGTGAGGCCGTCGGTCCTCGCAAGCGAAGCGAGCTTGTCCTGAAGATCCTTCTGCTCGGTTATGTCGCGCACGACCGCGACGACGCCGTCGATCGCGCCGCTGTCCGATGCCACCGTCACGTGCAGCGCCGCCTCCGCCCAGATCTCCCCTTTTTCGCGATGACGCTGGCGATAGACGAACCGCGCTTCCTCGGCCTCGCCGTTCTTCAGTGCCGTGATGGCCTGCTCGACCCGTTCCATGTCGTCGGCGTGAATGCCGGCCAGGGCCGACGAGTTCAGCAGTTCCTCGGCGGTCCAGCCGGTGATGCGCACGCATGACGGAGAGACGTAGAGCAGCCGGTTATCCAGCCCGATCCGGGTTACCATGTCGCTGGATTGCTCGGCCAGCAGGCGGAAATTGGCCTCCTTGGCGACCAGGGCCTGCGCCATGCGCTGCCGCTGCCAAAGCTGACGGACCAGGTAGGAGCCGATCACCGCGATCAGCAGGACGAGGCCGACGACGAAGGTGATGCGCGTGGCGGCGGCGCGTCGCCAGGGGGCCAGCACGTCGTCCCGGGACTTGCTCGCCAGCACCATCAGTGGATAGCGGCTGCTGCGCTGGTAGTAGCTCAGGCGCTGCACGCCATCGAGCGGCGACTTGAAATAATAGACCGCTTCGGCGGGGCGGCTTTGCCAGCTTTTGAACAAGGGCGCATTGGACAGGTCGCGTCCAACGAAGGCGCCGCTCTCGTCTCGGCTGCGTGCCAGCATGATGCCGCCATTGTTGAGCAGCGATACCGAGCCGTTCGGCCCGACGTCGAACCGCTCGTAGAATTTGACGAAATAGCTGACGTCGATGGTGAGCAGGGCAACGCCGGCGAAGCCGCCGTCGTGATCGTTGATCCGACGGGACGCCGTGATGATCCACTGGCCCCCGGAGCGGCTCTTGACGGGCGGGCCGATCAGCGTGCCCGTTGCCGGGGAGGCGCGATGGCGCTGGAAATATTCCCGGTCGCTGTTGTTGAGCTTGGAGAAGTCGAGGCGCTCGGTCGTGGCAAGCCACCGGCCCGTCGCGTCATAGACGAAGATGCCGCGAATGCGATCCGATGATTTGCGTGTCGGCAGATAGGCCTGGAGCTTTGTGATGGTGTCGGGGCCGGTTCCGTCGAGTTCGAGCCGGTGGACCAGCCCGACCAGGAGCGTATCGGCAAGCTCGAACGTATCGTCCGCGTGCTGGATCAGTGAATGTGCGAGGTTGGCGACGTCGATCTCGGCGTTCCTGAGGTCGACATTGCGAGCTTCCCATTCGCGCCAGGCGCTCAAGCCGAGGATCGTCACGCAAATCAGCGCAACGAAGCCCGCCGCCCAGAGCGGAAGACGCGCCTTGCCGAGTTCGCGGCTGGTGACCATCGGGCTTGCTCCAAATTGGGGCAAACCTCTCACTTTCGCCTTAACGGCCTATTGCAAAATCCGCGATGATTGTGCGGGGTCCGTAATCAACCGGACGGATTGCCGATGTTGTCAGGGCTCGTCGGCGGAGCCACGCTACCGCAGTGCGACAGTTCCCTCTGCTGCCCGCCGCGTCATCCCTCCAGCGTGAAACCGACGCGCAGCGTCACCTGATAATGGCGCACGGCGCCGTTCTCGATGTGGCCGCGCGTCTGCACCACCTCGAACCATTTCATCTCGCGGATGGTCTTGGAGGCGCGGCTGATCGCGTTCTTGATCGCGTCCTCGATCGAGGTTTCGGACGATCCGACGAGGTCCAGGATCTTGTAGACATGATCACTCTCGGTTGCGGCCATGGGTCTTCCCTTGTTTCATCTTGCAGCGGACAAACGCGCTCGATGGAACGTGCATGCGAGCGCATGGCGTTGACTCTGAACGGGCGTGGACGCTTCGGGTTCCCAGCGCCCGATGGCCCCGGAGCGGAGGCGAGAAATGGTTTTCAAATCGCCCGCCGGCGCTGGATGCCGCGGTTGCCCGCGCGAAGACGGATGAGCTAACCTCTGCGCATGTCGTGGCAGCTTCGAGTGCGGTGATGATCGACCGTTGGACGAGGGGCACCCTGGTTGCGATCGGCCTCGGCGTGCTGCCCGCGCCTTGTATGGCGCAGGATGAGCTCGATGGCGCGCCGGCGAGCATGTCGCTGCAGGTCACGACCGATCCTTCCACCATCGCGTGTCGCCGGCTCGATACGGTCAATCCGGCTTCGCTGGTGTTCCTGCCGCTGCGCCGGACTTTCAGCGAGGATTTCGACGAGCATCCGCTGTCGACGGGACGTTGGGTCCCGCATTATGCCGGCGGCGCGGCGTGGCCGGAGGCGCGATATTGGGGTGGCGACGGCTCCGACTTCAAGCGCAAGACCAGCGCCAATGGCGAGCAGCAGATCTACGTCGACCCGCGCTATGCGGGCCGCGCGGCCGCGCCGCTCGGGCTCGATCCGTTCAGGGTGAAGGGCGGCGTGCTATCGATCATCGCCAGCCGCACCCCGCCGGAATTGAAGCCGGTGCTGTTCAACAACGAGTACATCTCGGGCATCCTGACGACCCAGGGCACATTCGCCCAGAAGCACGGCTATTTCGAAATTCGCGCCAAGGTGCCGGTCGGCCACGCAGTGTGGCCGGCGTTCTGGATGCTGGCGGACGACGGCGGCTGGCCGCCGGAGGTCGACGTGCTGGAAGGCCGCGGCGAACGGCCGGGAGATCTGGTGATGACGACGCATTGGCGGATCCCCTCGACCCAGAAGATCCAGTCCTGCGGCTTCGATTTCGCGGTCGGCGACGCCTCGAGCGTATTCCACAATTACGGTGTGCTGTGGCAGGAGGATCGGCTGGTCTATTTCATCGACCGCAGGCCGGTCTCCGACATCAAGGTGCCGATCGGCTTCGATGATCCCATGTACATGATCGTCAATCTGGCGATCGGGTCGAAGTTTTTTCCGGGCGTCAGTCAGGTCGATGCGGAATCGCCAGCGAGTGTCGCGTTCGAGATCGACCGGATTTCCGTCTATCAGATCGATCTGGAGCTGGCACGGAGATAGCGATGCCAGCCGATGTCTCGCGGCGCCGTTTTGCCAAGCTCACGGGCCTCGCCGCGCTGGGCGTAGCCGCAGGTGTCCGGGCGGCGGAGAATGAAAAGTCCGCATCGACCGACCGGCACCTGCCGGCGCCGTTCCCGAAGGATTTTTTGTGGGGCACGGCGACCTCGTCCTACCAGATCGAAGGCGCGGTCGATGAGGACGGTCGCGGCAAGTCGATCTGGGACATCTTCAGCCACATCCCCGGCAAGATCGAGGACGGCTCGACCGGCGACCGCGCCAACGAGCACTATCGCCGCTACAAGGAGGACGTCGCGCTGATCAAGGCGCTCGGCGTCAAGGCCTACCGTTTCTCGATCGCGTGGCCGCGCGTGTTTCCGGAAGGTTTTGGCCAGCCCAACGCCAAGGGGCTCGATTTCTACGACCGTCTCGTCGACGAACTGCTCGCGAACGGCATCGAGCCTTACGCGACGCTCTATCATTGGGACCTGCCGCAGGCGCTCCAGGACCGCGTCGGCGGCTGGTCGTCGAGCGACACCTCGAAGGCTTTTGCCGATTACGCTGCGCATGTCGCCGCGCGTCTGACCGATCGGGTGAAGAATATCTTCACCGTGAACGAGGTCGGGCGTTTCGTGAATTTCGGATATGGCTGGGGCATCGATGCGCCCGGTCTCAAGCTGCCGACCGCGCAGCTCAACCAGGCGCGCCATCACGTCGCCTTGGCGCACGGGCTTGCCGTGCAGGCGATCCGCGCCTCCGGCCGCGCCGGCACCCGCGTCGGCCCGGCCGAGAACATCGCCGCCTGCGTACCGGCGATCGCGACGCCGGAAAACATCCACGCCGCCGAGATCGCGACGCGCGAGCTCAACGCCGGCTTCCTCGGCGTGGTGCTGGAGGGCAAATACACCGAGGGCTTTTTGGCCTATGCCGGCGCGGATGCACCGAAATTCACCGCCGAGCAACTGAAGATCATCGGCGCGCCGAACGATTTCGTCGGCCTCAACATTTACGCGCCGCAATATTACGTCACGGCTTCCGATCGCGCGCCCGGCTTCCACGTGCTGCCATTCCCCACCTCGTTCCCGCACATGAATTCGGAATGGCTGCGGATCGGCCCCGAAGTGATCTACTGGGCGCCGCGCCTTGCGGCAAAGATCTGGAACATCGAGAATATCTATATCAGCGAGAACGGCACCTCGTCCGAGGACAAGATCGCTGCCGACGGCCAGGTCTACGACCTCGACCGCATCATGTTCCTGCGCAACTATCTGTCCCAGATGCAGCGCGCGACCGCCGAGGGCGTGCCGATCCGCGGCTACTTCCTCTGGAGCCTGATGGACAATTTCGAGTGGATCTTCGGCTACGGCAAGCGCTTCGGCCTCTACCGGGTCGATTTCGAGACCCAGGCAAGGCTGCCGAAGCTGAGCGCAGCGTTCTATCGCGACGTGGTGGCACGGAATGCGATCGGGGCGTGAGACCACACCCTACGGATCCAGCTCCGTATCCCAGTACAGATAGTCGAGCCAACTATCGTGCAGATAGTTCGGCGGGAACAGGCGGCCGTTGCGGTGAAGCTGGTGCACGGTCGGGGCGAAGGCGTGCTGGCGCGGAAACATTTTTGCCTGCACCGGCGTGAGATTGCCCTTGCGCAGGTTACACGGCGAGCATGCCGCGACCACGTTCTCCCAGGTGGTCTGGCCGCCTTTGCTGCGCGGGATGATGTGATCGAAGGTCAGGTCTTCGGGCGAGCCGCAATACTGGCAGGCGAAACGATCGCGCAGGAAGACGTTGAACCGGGTGAAGGCCGGATGGGTGGTCGGCTTGACGAAGGATTTGAGCGAGACGACGCTCGGCAGCTGCATTTGCAGCGTGGGGCTATGAACCGCCTGATCGTAATGTGCGACGATGTTGACGCGATCGAGGAACACCGCCTTGATCGCGTCCTGCCACGACCAAAGAGACAGCGGGTAGTAACTCAGCGGCCGGAAGTCCGCATTCAGCACCAACACCGGCCAACTGCCTTGCGAGACATGTGCGTTCAAGTAACGCTCCCGGCCTCCAATATACGCTGCGAAGCAGCATGTACTGACATACTACATGCAGCGTGACGGGATTGTGAAGCCCGTTGAGCGACTTATTCAGGTGCAAGCAATGCGGCGCCGGGGTGGCGAAAGTGCTCAAAAAGCCGCGTTTTGGAGGAGGTACGCGGCTGGCCAGGAACCGCCGTGACCAGCGGCTCGTGGCCTGCTGCGGAAGCTACTCCCGTACCCGCTCCAGCTTCTGCAAGCACCGCGTCGCGCGCACCGCCGCCGGCATCTCCTCGTCGGGAAAGCTGGTGTCCCAGTTGGTCAGGCCGACCTCGCCGACATAGATGTCGCCCCTGGAATCCAGCGCGATGCCGTGGGGCGCCAGGAACTTTCCGCTCGCAACACCCGGCCCTTCCTCGCCGCCGAGGCGCGCGATGCGCTTGCCCTTGGCGTCCACGATCGACAGCCGCGGGCCGAGATTGGGCACCTTGCGGTTGATGGCGAGGCCCGGGCCGAGCTCGCCGATCACGAAGGTCGGGCTTTTGCCCCCACCGCAGCAGCACAGCGCGCAGGGGCGGTGAAGGTTGTTCCACTGCGTCTCGTATTTGCCCTCGCCATCGAACACCTGCACCCGGTGGTTCTCGCGGTCGGCCACATAGACCCAGCCGTCGGCATCGGTGGCAATATTGTGCACGATGTTGAACTGGCCGGGATCCGTACCCGGCTCGCCCCAGCTCTTGAGCAGCTTTCCGTCCGGCGTGAACTTGTGCACGCGCGCATTGCCATAGCCGTCGGAGACGTAGATCTCGCCCTTCGGCGACAGCGCGGTGTGGGTGCAGCGGTGGAAGGGCTCGCCGCTCATGAACGGCGCCGGTTTCTCGGGGATGCCGATCGTCAGCAGCACCTTGCCGTCCGTGGTGCATTTGCGCACGGTGTGGTCGCCGTCATCGGTGCAGTAGAGATTGTCGTCGGCGTCGATATGCAGCCCGTGTGCGCGCGAGAACAGCCCTTCGCCCCAACTGCGCAGGAAATTGCCCTCGCGGTCGAGCACCACCATCGGGTGGGCGCCGCGGTTGAAGACGTAGACACGATCCTTGCTCTCGACCGCGACGGAGGCGACGTCGGTGAGCTGCCAGCCGTCGGGCAGTTTCGCGAAATTGTCGACGACGCGGTAGCGGTGCTCGCCGCTGCCGAGAATGGCTGGCATTGATCTCTCCTCTTGTCATTCCGGGCTCGCGCTACGCGCGCCCCGGAATGACGGCTATATTCGCCCCAAAATCCCTTCCTCGATCGCCTTGATCTGCAGCGCGAGATATTTCGAGTTGATCCGGCATTGGGCGAGGCTGCCGGCGATGAACCAGAGCCCGGGCTGCCTGGTGCGCGCGTACATGTTGCGCAGCTCAAGACCATCGCCAAAGCCCCAGATCGGCCCGACGCGGTCGGCGATGGCCTCGCCGAACAGTTTTCGCACCAGATATTCCTGCGGCTTGTAGCCGGTCGAGAGCACAATGAGATCGGCGGGAAGGAGCGTGCCGTCCTTCATCCGTGCGCCCTCCTCGACGAAGCCCTCGATGTCGGCAAACTGCCTGAGCTTGATCGCGCCCTCGACGACCAGGTTGGAGCAGCCGACGTTGAAATAATAGCCGCCGCCGCGGGTGAGGTATTTGAACTGCCAGCCGGTGCCGGCCTCGCCGAAGTCGAGCTTGAAGCCGACGTGGGAGAGGCCGTCCAGCAGCTCCTTGTCGAGCTGCTTCGACTGCTCGGTCAGCATCACGTGCGTCTTCTTCGCCAGCGGCGTCGGCATCGAGGCCGCGATCAAATCATTGTCCTCGAGCGTGCCTTCGTTGTAAGTCGCATAAGCGAGCTGTGCTGAGGGTTCGATATTGGTGACCAGCGTCGGCGAACGCTGCACCAGCGTCACCTCGGCGCCGCTGGAATGAAGGTCCTGCGCGATGTCGTGGCCGCTGTTCCCGGTGCCGATGACGATCGCGCGCTTGCCGGTCCAGCTCTCGCCGTCCTCGTAGCGGCTGGAATGCAGCAGCGTTCCCTTGAAATTGTCGAGCGTCGGAATAGCAGGAATATTGGCGATGCCGCTGACGCCGGTTGCCATGACGACATGGCGCGGATGCATGGTCCGCTTGCTGCCGTCGGTGCGGCGCAGTGTGACTGTCCAGCGTCCCTTCGCCTCGTCATAGGCGCCGCCTGCGAATTCGGTGCCGGTCCAGAAGTTCAGCTCCATGGCATCGACGTAGGCCTCGAACCAGTTGGCGAGCTTGTCCTTGGGGATATAGACCGGCCAGTTCGGCGGGAACGGCATGTAGGGCAGGTGATTGACCTGCACCTGGTTGTGCAGGGTGAGCGCATGATAACGCTTGCGCCAATTGTCGCCGATCCTCATCTCGCGATCGACGATCAGCGCGTCGACCTTGAGCTGCTTCAGCCGTGCTGCGATCGCGAGCCCGGCCTGGCCGCCGCCGACCACCAGCACGGTCGGATCGCGATCGGCGTAGTCGCGCGAGGCGTTGCGCAAATCGAGCCAGTTCGGCCCGCGGAAATCGCGGGAATAAGCCTGGCCGCGCGGTCGCGATGTGCCGAGCTGCTCCTCGAATCCTTTGAGCTCGTCAAGGGCGGTGAGCAGCGTCCACGCCTTCAGGCGGTCGCCGTCAGCGCTGTCGGGAATGAGCCGCAGGATACCGCTGCCACGCCCGGTCGCGGTTTCGAAATCGAAGATCGCTTCGATGTTATTGGTACCGGCGCGTGTCACCCAGCGCGGCGGCGCGCGGTTCGGCGCGATCTTGAAGTTGGTCGGTGCCGCCTTGGGCGCGAGCGCGGTCAGCGCTTGCGCAATCGTCTCGTGGCCGGGGATTGTTTGCAGGTTCCAGCTCAGCGCCAACACGTCGCGCCAAAAACTGTCGACGAGGAAGAGGCGGTCCAGCGTGGCGGGATCGGGCCTGCCCAGCGCGCGCTCGAATTCATCGAGCCAGGCCTGGGCGCAGGCGGATAGATCCTTGATCTTGTCGAGCATGCGCGACCTCTTGGCCGTCTTTCGCGGCGTTTCCTCTGAGATCGAACGCTATACGGTTTCCTCGCCCGCCAAAAGCTGCCGACCCGAGCGAGGCAGGCATGCAGCCCTGCTCGGGCGGAATATGGCCTGGCCCTCCACTCGTGCGCGGGACGCCGGCCGGTGAAGGTTTTTAAGCGCCGCCCGGACCGCGGCCGGTCCAATAGGGATCGCGCAGCTTGCGTTTGAAGATCTTTCCGGTCGCCTCCCGGGGCAGCGCATCCAGGAACCGGATCTCCTTCGGCACCTTGAAGTTCGCCAGCCGCTCGCGCAGAAAAGCCTGCACTGAGGCGGCGGAGAGCTGCTCGCCGGTGTCGGGCTCGATGCAGGCACAGAGCCGCTCGCCATATTCCGGGTCGGGAATGCCGAACACGGCGCAATCGCGCACGCCGGGCATGCCGATCAGCACGTTCTCGATCTCGGCGGGATAGATGTTAACGCCGCCCGATATCACCATGTCGCGCTTGCGGTCGCACAGGAACAGATAGCCGTCCTCGTCGAGATAGCCGACGTCGCCGACGCTGACGAGGCCGTCGCGCCCCGCCTCGGCGCGCGCCTGCGCCTTGCCGTGATAATCGAAATCGGGCACCGCCGTCTGACGCATGTAGATTTCGCCGACCTCGTCGGCGTTGCACGGGCTGCCGTCGTCGCGGAAGATCCTGACGATGCCGCCTTCGATGGCGCGGCCGACGGTGCCGGGCTTCTTCAGCGCCTCCTCGGCGGAGTGCCACACCGGGATCCCGGTCTCGGTCGAGCCGAAATACTCGTTGATGACCGGCCCCCACCAATCGATCATCGCCTGTTTGACCTCGGGCGGGCAGGGCGCAGCGCCGTGCACGACGAAGCGCAGCGACGACAGGTCGTAGCGCCGCCTGACGGTCTCGGGCAGCCGCAGCAGCCGCACGAACATGGTGGGGACCATGTGGATGTGCGTCACGCGGTGACACTCGATCAGCGCCAGCAGCTCCTCCGCATCGAACCGCGGCTGGAGGATGATGGTACAGCCATTGCGGAACGCCATCATGCCGTAGGAATGCGGCGCCGAGTGATACATCGGCCCGTTGATCAGCACGATTTGGTTGTCCCGCGGCTTGATGCCATAGGCGATGGCGCCGACGCGTTCGGAGGCGGCCGCCTGCTCGGGCTGCATCGGCATGCGCCGCACGCCTTTCGGCATGCCTGTCGTGCCCGACGTGTAGATCATTGCCGCGGCCCGGCGCGGCGGTTCCTGAGCTTCCACCTGGCCGTCGCGCCAGCGGTCCCAATCGGTCAGTCCGGCGGGGATTTGCGTCAGCGCGGCGGGCACGGCGAACGTTGTCGCCAGTTCGGGCGGCGTCTGGACCACAAGAAGACGGACGTCCTCCGGCACGCCGTCACGAATCTGCGGCAGCAGGTCGGCGTGGCAGACCAGGATCTTCGCGCCGCTGTCGGTCAGGATGTAGCGGACCTCCTCGGCCTTGAGATGCCAGTTGATCGGCACCACCGGGCTGCCGAGGGCGGCAGAGGCCGCAACCACCTCGAACAGGGCGAAGTCGTTGCGCAGCATCATCGCGACCGGCGCGGCCTCGGCAAGGCCCAGGGCGCGGAATCCGCTCGCCGCCCGCCTGATGCGTGACTGGATCTCGTCATAGCTGATCCGGCGCTCGCCGCTGATGATCATGGCGTGTCCTTCCCGCGCGAGCCTAGCGATCGTCCAGCACGTCGCCGAAGCCGACCCAGCTCTTGCCGTTGAAGCGGCGGAGCTGAAGCTGCTGGAACGGCAGATAATCGTCGGGACCGGTCGTAACCGATATTCCTGGTAGCAGCAGCGGCAGCTTCACCTCCTTCAGCGAGGCCGCCTGGCGCATGATGTTGTCGCGGCTGACATCATCCTTGCACGCCTTCAGCACCGTCATCAGCAGCGTCGCATAATGATAGCCGGCCGCGTAGTTGGAGTTGGAAAGGTCGGCGTTCGGCATGTATTGCTTCATGAAGGCAAAATACTCCCTCACGCCGGGATCGTTGGCCCATTGCGGATCCATTGTATCCTTCTGGTTGCTCGACGAGATCAGGCCGACCGCGTTGTCGAGCCCGGCGGGCTCCAGGAACGAAATCGACGAAGCCGAGGTCGGCACGAAGAACAGCTCGGGCTTCCAGCCGATCTCGGCCACGCCCTTGACCATCTGCGAGGTGAACTTTCCGAGCACGACGCCGAACAGCACGTTGGCGCCCGAGGCCTTCAGGGTCGAGAGCTGCGAGCTGATCGTCGGCGCGCTGGTCTCGTAGGTCTGCTCGGCGATGATCATGCCGGCCGCCTTGGCTCCGAGCGCGCGCTTGAAGCCTGCGACATAGTCGCGACCGAAATCATCGTTCTGCGCCAGGATCGCGATCCTGGCGTCGGGCTTGGTCTGCAGAATGTATTTGGCATAGACCACGCCCTCGGATTCGTAGGCCGCCATCCCCGGCATCGTCCACGGATTCTTCTGCGGCTCGGCCCATTTTGTGGCGCCCGAGAGCACGAACAGCTGCGGCACCTTCTTGGCGTTGAGATAGCGCTGCACGGCGCTGTTGGTGGCGGTGCCGAGCGAGCCGAACATCATCAGCACCTCGTCCTGCTCGACCAGCTTGCGGGTCTGCTCGACCGTCTTCGGCGGCGAATAGGCGTCGTCCAGCGTGATGAACTTGACCTTGCGGCCGCTGATGCCGCCTTCGGCATTGATCTTCTCGAAGAACGCTTCCTGTGTCCGCCCGATCGCGCCGAAGCCGGAGGCCGGGCCGCTATAGGGCAGGGTCTGCCCGATGCGGATTTCGGCGCTGCCCTCGGCGTGGGCGCTGGCGGCGCCGAGCGTCAGCAACGACATGCCGATCAATGCGGCTGCGAGCTTCATGGTGTCCTCCCGTTTTTTCTTGTCAGTCCGAGACGTCAGGCGCTGGCGCGGAGCAGGAAATCCTGGCGGGCCTGATCGAACTCCGCCTTCATCCGGTCGACCAGGTCGGCCACGGGCGGCGCGTCGGTGATCTGGCCGATGCCCTGGCCCGAACCCCAGATGTCGCGCCAGGCCTTTGATTTCGTGTTGCCGCCGGAGCCGAAATTCATTTTCGTCTTGTCGGCCACCGGCAGATTGTCCGGATCGAGTCCCGCGGCGGCGATGGAGGGGCCGAGATAGTTGCCGTGCACGCCGGTGAACAGGTTGGTGTAGACGATGTCGTGCGCGGCATGCTGCGTCAGCGCGGCCTTGTAGGCTTCGTCGGCGTTGGCTTCCCTGGTCGCGATGAAGCGCGTGCCGATATAGGCGAGGTCGGCGCCCAGCGTCAGCGCGGAGGCGATGCCGAAGCCGTCGCTGATCGCGCCTGACAGCAGGATCGTGCCCTTGAACCATTGCTTGACCTCGCGCACCAGCGCGAAGGGCGACAGCGTTCCGGCATGCCCGCCGGCGCCCGCGCAGACCAGGATCAGGCCGTCGACGCCGTGCTCAGCCGCTTTCCGCGCATGCTTGACGTTGATGACGTCGTGGAACACCAGCCCGCCGTAGGAATGCGCGGCCTCGACGATCTCCGCCGGCGGCCGCAGCGAGGTGATGATGATGGGGACGCGATGTTTCACGCAGGTCTCCATGTCCTTCATCAGGCGGTCGTTGGAGGCGTGGCAGATCTGGTTGACCGCGTAGGGCGCGACCTTCCTGCCCGGATTGAGCGATTTGTATTGGCCGAGCTCGTCCTCGATGCGGCTCAGCCACTCGTCCAGCTTCGCGACCGGACGGGCATTGAGCGCCGGAAACGAGCCGACGACGCCCGCCTTGCACTGGGCGATCACCAGCTCTGGTCCGGAGACGATGAAGAGCGGCGAGCCCACCACGGGCAGCGCGAGCGAATCCTTCAAGAGAGCGGGCAGCGCCATCATGTCCTCCCTGGAACCGCGGCCCCGCCGGCGGGGCGGATGACGAGGCGTTTCCCTGTTGATTGTCGCGCGGGCGATTGCCGCCCGTGTTGCGGATTTGATCCCACTATAAGGTTGGACGGCGCACTCCGGTCGTTCAATAATGTACGAGTAGACATTCAGATATGAACGGGGGTGCCGATTGGACTGGGATCTTTGCAAGACCTTCGTCGCGGTCGCCGATACCGGAAGCTTCACCGCCGCCGCCCGCCGGCTCCGCACCAGCCATCCCACCGTCAGCCGCGAGATCGCGGCGCTGGAAGCTCAGCTCGGCACCAGACTGGTGGCGCGCGCCGCCGACGGCCTGGCACTGACCGCGGACGGACGGACATTGCGCGAGCACGCCGAGGCCATGGCGGCGGCGGCGCTGCGGGCCGAGACCGCGGTCGCGGCCGGAGGACACAAGGCACGCGGCATCGTCAAGCTTTCGATCGGCGCGACGCTGGCCTCGCATTGGCTGATGCCGCGCCTGCCTGCCTTCCTGCGTGCGCATGACCATGTCCAGCTCGAGATCATCACCCACCCGTTTCCGGCGAGTGTGCGCCGGCGTGAGGCGGACGTGGTGCTGAGGCCTTTCGACAGCGGCGAGGAAAACCTGGTCGGCCGCAAGATCGGCCGCCTTGGGACCGGATTCTATGCCTCGCGCGATTATGCCGCGGGGCGGTCCTTGCCCGAGCGGCGCGGCGAGTGGAAGGAGCATAGCGTCGTCGGCTTCGCCGACCAGACGTCCAACGCGCAGCTTGCGCGCTGGAGCGACGTCGTCACCCGGCAGGCCAGGGTGGTGATGCGCTGCTCTTCCCAGGGCGACATGCTGGCAGCGGTCCGCGCCGGGATTGGGATCTCGGCGCTCTCCTGCTTCGTCGCGGAAAGCTATCCCGACCTCGTGCGCGTCGCCCCGCAAAAGCTCGCCAGCGTGGCGGACCTGTGGCTGCTTGCCCATCCCGACCTCGTCGAGCTTCCGGCGGTGCGCGCCGTCGTGGATTTCGTCGCCGAATGCGCCCGGGCCGACCGCGCGAGGCTGCGGGGCTAGGCATGATCCGGAAAAGTGCGCAGCGGTTTCTTTAGGCCGAGCCGGCGAGCACGCCCTCGCGCTTCTTCACCGCGCGATAATAGCTCCACCACAAATGCGCCGCCGCGCCGCGCAGGGGACGCCAGGGCTCGGCGAGCGGCGCCATCTGCTTTTCCGTCGGCCGTGCCTGAAGGCCGAGCCCGACGCGGATGGCCTCCTGCACGGCGAGGTCGCCGGCGGGCCAGGCATCGCCATGGCCGAGGCAGAACAACAGATAGACGTCCGCGGTCCAGGGGCCGATACCGGGCAGCGCGATCAGCGTGTGATGCGCGGCGTCGGCGTCTTCCTCGGCGAGCACGTCGAGGTTCAGCCGCTGCGCGCCGATCTCGCGTGCAAGATGCTTCAGCGTCTTGATCTTGGCGGCCGACAGGCCGAGCCGCCCCAACCGGTCAGTGCGGGCGCGGCGCACCGCGTCATGGTCGAACGGATCGAAGGCCGCCGACAACCGTCCCCAGATCGCCGCGGCGCTCGCGGTCGAGAGCTGCTGGCCGCAGACGATGTGGGCAAGGCCCGCAAAACCCGGCTCGCGCCGCCGCAACGCCGGCATGCCCGCGATCTCGAATACGGGTTTCAGGCGGGGATCGCGCTTGATCAGCGCTTGGACGGCCTCTTCGAGATCGGATTGGGTTTCGAGATGGATGGTCATGCGATTGGCAAGCTTTCTTCGACGTCATGCGCGGGCTTGACCCGCGCATCCATCTCCTATCGTAACAGAGTCCTTGGAAGATGGATGGCCGGGCTGAGCCCGGCCATGACGAGTTTGATATGATGGCACCACCCGTTTTCCGATTCGCCCCGAGCCCGAACGGCCACCTCCATCTCGGCCACGCCTATTCCGCACTGCTGAATTTCGACCGCGCGCGCGAGACCGGCGGCCGCTTGTTGCTGCGGATCGAGGACATCGATGCGACGCGCTGCCGGCCGGAATTCGAGGCGGCGATCTATGAGGATCTGGCCTGGCTCGGAATTAATTGGGAGACGCCGGTGCGGCGGCAGTCGGAGCATCTCGCTGATTATCGCGCGGCGCTGGACAAGCTGTCGGCGCTTGGGCTCATCTATCCCGCCTTCGAAAGCCGCGCTGAGATCGCAAAGCTCGTCTCGGCGCGCGAGGCGGATGGCCCGTGGCCGCGTGATCCCGACGGCGCGCCGCTTTATCCCGGCGAGTCCAAATCGCTGCCTGCCGACGCGCGGGCGCGCCTGATCGCTTCAAGCGCGCCCTACGCGCTGCGGCTCGACATGGCGGCCGCCTGTCGGCGCGTCGCCGGCCTGACCTGGAATGAGCTGGGCGAGTGGCCTGATGGCGAGCGCGGCACGGTCCCGGCGCGGCCCGAGGCCTGGGGCGACGTCATCCTGGCGCGCAAGGAGACGCCGACCAGCTACCACCTGTCCGTCGTCGTCGATGACGCGCTCCAGGGCGTCAGCGAGATCGTGCGCGGCCAGGACCTGTTTCACGCCACCGCCGTCCACCGCCTGCTCCAGGTCCTGCTCGGCCTGCCCGAACCCGCCTACCGCCATCACCGGCTGATTTGCGACAACGACGGGCGGAAGCTGTCGAAATCGAGCGGCTCGACCGGTCTACGCGCCTTGCGCACGGCCGGCATCACGCCTGCCGGCATCCGTCAGCTGGTGGGATTAGATTAAGTTTCTCTGGGGGTTAGCCAAACGCCGCCGTGACTCCGGGGGTTCCGCCGTGCCATGCTTGGCCGACAGCCCGGGGTTCGAAGGGGATACTTCGAAGGGGATTTATGGCGGCGAAAACGCGCCCAGCGCGCACCACGCGGACGTCCAGGCGACCGCCTCGGAAGCGGTCCGGGACGGCCGGCGGGTTGCGCAAGCGCAGCACCAAGGCGGTCGCCCCGGACGTGGTCCAGGCGGCGCTCGCCGCCTTTGCCCATGAGGTCCGCACCCCCCTGACCGGCATTCTGGCGATCAGCGACCTGCTTGCGACCTCCGATCTCGGCGAGCGGGAACGGCGCTGGGCCGACACCATCAAGGCCGGCGCCGAGCATCTGGCGAGCCTTGCCACGCTGTTCGTGGATGCCGCCCGAACCGGCAAGGGGGCCGGAAAGGGCGGAAGTACGCTGCGGCAGGACCTGTTCGATCTGCGCACGCTCGCCCGCAGCGCCGGGGATTCGCTGGCCGGCCGCGCCGCCGCCAAGGGTCTCCAGGCCCAGGTCGAGATCTCCGACAAGCTCCCCGGCCTCGTGGTCGGCGATCCCGTCCGCCTGCGCGCCGCGCTCGAGAACCTGATCGACAATGCCGTGAAGTTCACCGACCAGGGCGGCGTGGCACTCGAGGTCGCGCCCTGGCGTCCTGCCAAAGGCAAAACGAAGGGCAAGTCAAAAGATAAGGGCAGGGTCGGCGTCGCCTTCGCGGTGTCCGACAGCGGCATCGGTCTGACCATGGCCGAGATCAAGCGGCTGTTCCGCCCGTTCACCCAGGCCAATGTCACCATCGCCTCGCGCTTCGGCGGCGCTGGCTTGGGCCTGTCCTCGGTCAAGCAATTGGCGCGCGCGATGGGGGGCGACATCACCGTCGCCCCACGCCGCGGCGGTGGTGCTACCTTCACGCTGACGGTGTCGCTCGATGCGGCCGGACCGCGCAAATCCCGCAAGGCGAAGGGCGAAACCGAGGCGGATGTGGCCGCGGCGCTGCGCGTCCTCAGCGTCGAGGACAATCCGTTCGGCCGCGTCGTGCTCAACACGATTCTGACCGAGCTCGGCCATCATGCCGAGTTCATCGGGCGCGGCGAGGACGCCGTCGGCCGGCTGGCGCAAGGCGCGTTCGATGCGGTGCTGATGGATATGGTGCTGCCGGGCATCGACGGCGTCGAGGCCATCAGGCGGATCCGCACCATGGAGGCCCCGCTGGCTCAGATCCCGATCATCGGGGTGTCCGGCCGCGGCGAGGACGAGGCGGCCTCGCGCGAGGCCGGTGCCGACGCCTTCCTGGTCAAGCCTGTGTCTCCGCGGGCGCTAGCGACTGCGCTGCTTGAAGCGACACGCCGTGAGGAAGCCGCGACTTGATGATCGCGGCGTTGAGCTCGCCGCCGTAAACGAAGATCGCGGCGATGAAGTACAGGAACACCAGCGCGATGATGACCGAGGCGAGCCCCGCATACATGGTCACGTAATTGTTGGCGAAGCGCGCCAGATATTGCCCGAACACGATGCCTGATATCAGCGACGCCACGATGGTGAAGACGATGCCGGGAAGGATCTGGAAGAAGCCCCGCCGTCCAGCCGGCAGCCAGGCATGCAGGATGATCAGCGCCACCACCAGCGCACCGATGGTGATGCCGTAGCGCAGCCAGGTCAGGATGCTCTCGTTGGATTCGACGAACAGCGGGATGTGGCGCCGCGCCGCCTCGATCAGGAGCGGACCGAGCACGATCAGGAACGCCATGGCGAGCGCGGTGAAGGCAGCAATCAGCGTGTAGACAATCGATTCCAGCCGCAGCCAGTACCAGCGCCGCATCTCCACCACCGCATAGGCGCGGTTGAGTGCGACCCGGAGGGCCTCGACGCCGTTGGAGGCGAAATAGACCGACAGCGCCGCGCCGATGGTCAGAATGCCGGTGCGGGTCGTGGTCAGCACGTCATGCACCTCGCCCGAGATCGAATCGGCGACCTGCTTGGGCCAGATTTGCAGCATCAGGCTGGCGGCCTGGTCGGCGAGTTCCTTGGAGCCGAAGAAGCCCGCGAGCGAGGTCAGCACGATCAGGAACGGGAACAGCGCCATCAACGTCGACAGCGCGATATGGCTCGCGATCGCCCAGCCGTCGTCGGCCAGGAACGTGTAGAACGCATCCTCCAAGACGCAGTAAATGTAGCGGATGGCTTTCAAATGGCACCTACACCGCTGCCCGCTCTCCCCGCACGTAGGGAGAGGTCAGGAGAATAGGCAATGGGCGCAAATCGGAAATCATCGCAATACCATCTGATATTCTTGCCCCAAAAGCCAGTTCGCGAAGCGTCTCGCTGTCATTCCGGGCTCGACGCTTCGCATCGCCCCGGAATGACGCCGGAGGCTGCCGCGGCACCATGGCGGACCGGCGCGCACGGTGTTATCACCCCCCAATGGCATCTCTCCTGACGACTTTCATCCTGCCGGCGGCAGCCGGCGCCGTGGCGTTGGTGCTGCTGCTCGGGCTCATCAACATGATGCGCGGCGGCTCGCCCAACATTTCGCAGAAGCTGATGCGCTGGCGCGTGCTGCTGCAATTCGTGGCGATCATCATCGCGATGCTCGCGGTCTGGGCGATGGGGCGTTAGGGCATGATCCGGAAAAGTGTGAAGCGGTTTTCCGACAGGATCATGCCCCAAAATTAAGAGTCTCCTATGGTCGTACTGAATCGCATCTACACCAAGACCGGTGACGACGGCACGACAGCGCTCGGAACCGGCGAGCGGCGTCCGAAATACGATCTGCGCATCGAGGCCTATGGCACCGTCGACGAGACCAACGCCGCGATCGGCGTGGTCAGGCTCCACACCGCGGACATGCCCGAGCTCGACGTGATGCTCGGCCGCATCCAGAACGACCTGTTCGATCTCGGCGCCGACCTTGCGGTGCCCGAGCGTGAGGGCAAGGCGGAGCGGCTGCGGGTGGTGGCGAGCCAGGTCGAGCGGCTCGAGCGCGACATCGACGCGCTCAACGACAAGCTCGCGCCGCTGACCTCCTTCGTGCTTCCCGGCGGCACGCCGACTGCGGCCTATCTCCACGTGGCGCGCACGATATGCCGCAGGGCGGAACGGGTGATCGTGGAACTGGCGGCGCAATCCGGGGAGCAGGTCAGCGCGGCTGGCATCCAATATATGAATCGCCTGTCGGACTTCCTGTTCGTGGCCAGCCGGGCCGCCAACGGGAACGGCGCCGGCGACGTGCTTTGGGTTCCGGGCCAGAACCGCTGACCTACCGTGCCCTCTGCATTTCAGAAGGCCGAAATTAGACTCGTTCGCGCGTTGACCGGGGCAGATCAGGCCTTTAGGTTCCGCGCCAGTTGATAACCCCCCTCCCAAATTGAGTGAAAGAGGATCGATGAAGGTCTTAGTGCCGGTAAAGCGGGTGGTCGATTACAATGTCAAGGTCCGCGTCAAGGGCGATGGATCGGGCGTTGAACTCGCCAACGTCAAGATGTCGATGAACCCGTTCGACGAAATCGCGGTTGAGGAAGCACTGCGCCTGAAGGAAGCCGGCAAGGCGACCGAAGTCGTGGTGGTTTCCATTGGACCTGCGCAGGCGTCGGAGACGATCCGCACGGGTCTTGCCATGGGCGCCGATCGCGGCATCCTGGTGAAGGCCGAGGGCACGGTCGAACCGCTCGCGGTCGCCAAGATCCTGAAGAAGGTTGCGGAAGAAGAGCAGCCCGGCCTGATCATTCTCGGCAAGCAGGCGATCGACGACGACAGCAACCAGACCGGCCAGATGCTGGCTGCGTTGCTCGGCTGGTCGCAGGCGACGTTCGCTTCGAAGCTCGAGGTCGAAGGTTCTGACTTCAAGGTCACCCGCGAAGTCGATGGCGGTCTCCAGACCGTGAAGCTGAAGGGACCGACGATCGTCACCACCGATCTGCGTCTCAACGAGCCGCGCTATGCCTCGCTGCCGAACATCATGAAGGCCAAGAAGAAGCCGATCGCCGACAAGACCGTCGCCGATTACGGCGTCGACGTCGCTCCGCGTCTCGAGGTCGTCAAGACGACGGAGCCGGCCGGCCGCAAGGCGGGTGTCAAGGTCAAGGACGTCGCCGAGCTGGTGTCGAAACTCAAGAACGAAGCCGGGGTGCTCTGATGACGACGCTGCTGATTGCCGAACACGACAATACGTCGCTCAAGGATGCGACCAACAAGGCCCTGACCGCGGCCGCCGCGCTCGGCGCGGACGTCGAAGTCCTCGTTGCCGGCCAGAACGCCAAGGCCGCGGCGGATGCCGCTGCCAAGCTTGCCGGCGTCAAGAAGGTGCTGCTCGCCGATGGCGAGCTCTACGCGCACGATCTCGCCGAGCCGCTGGCCGCGCTGATCGTCTCGCTGGCCTCCGGCTACGATGCGATCGTCGCGCCCGCGACTTCGCGCTTCAAGAACGTGATGCCGCGCGTCGCCGCCCTGCTCGACGTCATGCAGGTCTCGGAGATCATCAAGGTGGTCGCCCCCGACACCTATGAGCGTCCGATCTATGCCGGTAACGCCATCCAGACGGTGAAGTCCAAGGACGCCAAGAAGGTCATCACGGTGCGGACCTCGACCTTCGCCGCAGCCGGCGAGGGCGGCAGCGCGGCGGTCGAGACCGTCGCGGCGGCGGCCGATCCGGCCCTGTCGTCCTTCATCGGCGAGGAGGTCGCCAAGAGCGACCGTCCCGAGCTGACCTCGGCCAAGATCATCGTCTCCGGTGGCCGCGCCATGCAGAGCCGCGAGAATTTTGCCAAGTACATCGAGCCGCTCGCTGACAAGCTTGGGGCCGGTGTCGGTGCCTCGCGCGCGGCGGTGGACGCCGGCTACGCCCCGAACGACTGGCAGGTCGGCCAGACCGGCAAGGTGGTGGCGCCCGAGCTCTATGTCGCCGTCGGCATTTCCGGCGCCATCCAGCATCTGGCCGGCATGAAGGACTCCAAGGTGATCGTCGCGATCAACAAGGACGAGGACGCGCCGATCTTCCAGGTTGCCGATTACGGCCTGGTCGCCGATCTCTACCAGGCGGTTCCGGAGCTGACGGCCGAACTCGGCAAGCTCGGCAAGTAAAAGACGCCAAAAACACCGGCCGGAGGCATAAACTCCGGCCGGTGTTTCATTTCTGAAGCGTTTTCTTTGGCGTGGGGCACGCCTTCGAAGCGATCCAATCTAGGTTTCGAGCCCGGGTTCTGATTAAATCAAGGTTCTGATCAAATCAGACCTCCCGGCTCGGGGGATAGGCAGGCGCGCTCGTCGCGCGCCGTTCCGGTGGATGACAAGATGGCGGCAGTGATCAAGAAGGTCGGCGTGATCGGCGCGGGTCAGATGGGCAATGGCATCGCGCATGTTGCGGCGCTGGCCGGTTTCGACGTGGTGCTCAACGACGTTTCGGTTGATCGCCTCAAGTCGGGCATGGCCACCATCAACGGTAACCTGGCGCGCCAGGTCTCCAAGAAGGCCGTCTCCGAGGACGACAAGGCCAAGGCTATGGCGCGCATCACGTCCGCCGAGAAGCTGGACGACCTCGCCGATTGCGACCTCGTGATCGAGACCGCGGTCGAGAAGGAAGAGGTCAAGCGCAAGATCTTCCACGAGCTCTGCGCCGTGTTGAAGCCCGAGGCGATCGTCGCCTCCGATACGTCCTCGATCTCGATCACCCGGCTTGCCGCCGCCACCGACCGGCCCGAGCGCTTCATCGGCATTCACTTCATGAATCCGGTGCCGCTGATGGAGCTGGTGGAGCTGATCCGCGGCATCGCCACCGACGACCAGACCTTCGAGGCGTCCAAGGAATTCGTCGCCAAGCTCGGCAAGCAGGTCGCGGTGTCCGAGGATTTCCCGGCCTTCATCGTCAACCGCATCCTGCTGCCGATGATCAACGAGGCGATCTACACGCTGTATGAAGGCGTCGGCAATGTCGAGGCGATCGACGCGGCCATGAAGCTTGGCGCCCACCATCCGATGGGCCCGCTGGAGCTCGCCGATTTCATCGGCCTCGATACCTGCCTCTCGATCATGCAGGTGCTGCATGAGGGGCTGGCCGATTCCAAGTACCGCCCGTGCCCGCTGCTGGTGAAATACGTCGAGGCCGGCTGGCTCGGTCGCAAGACCCAGCGCGGCTTCTACGACTACCGCGGCGCCAAGCCGGTTCCGACGCGCTAAGGCGGCGGTGCCGTAGGGTGGGCAAAGCGAAGCGTGCCCACGCATTTTTCGCGACCATGGTGAGGTGGTGGCCACGGCGCAAGTGCGCCTTTGCCCACCCTACGGCACCTATCGTGTGTCGATTCATGTCGCGTTAACCCCTCGCGCCTAGGCTGCAGCCGGTAAGAGGGTTCGCGTAATGGACATGATGGCAATGGTCAGCACCATGCTGGCCGCTCAGCAAGGCGCGCTGCAGTCGAATATTGCGGCGACGCTGGCCAAGCAGAACGCGGATATGGAGAAATCCACCGTCCTGACGCTGCTCGGTGCGGGTCAGCCCTCGCTGGCCAATGTCGGTGCCGGCGTCGGCGGCAACCTCAACATCACCGCCTGAAAATCCTAGAGCGCTGCGGCGGCCTTGCCCGTCGCCGCCCGGATCAACTTGAGCGCGTCCTCGCTCGCCCATTCCGCCGGCCCCGCGATCGTCGCAATCTCGCAGCCTTGCGGATCGACCAGCACCGAGGTGGGCATGCCCAGCGCCCGGCCTATGGCCTTAAGATCCTGAAAAACCTTGGCTTTCTGATCGCTGAAATAGCTGAGCCGGGCCAGATTGGCCTCTTTCAGGAAGGTCTTCGGCTTCTCGGGGTCGCGGGTGTCGATATTGATCGCCACCACCTCGAAATTCGGGCCCGACAGCTTGCCTTGGAGCTCGTCCAGCGCCGGCATTTCCTTCCGGCATGGCACGCACCAGGTGGCCCAGAGGTTCACCAGCAGCGTCTTGCCGCGGAAATCGGACAGCTTTTTCGGCTTGCCGTCGGCATCCTCGAAGGCGAGGTCGGGCAGCTTCAGCGGCGCGCTCGCCATGGTCAGCGCCGCCACCTCGCCATGGGCCAGCGGGGCGATCTTTTGCGCCGTAGCCACTGCCGCCCGGCAGGCCGGATCGCCTGATGGGGCCCGGCTCAGGCCCAGTCCGTACAGCGCGGCGAAGCCGGCCAGCCCTACGACCGCCACGGTGGCGATGACGAGGGGGACCCGGCGCGTGGCGGAGGGCGTCTTGTCGAGCATATCGTTTGTCATCCGGTCGCAGATATGGCTATCAGGGGCCTCTTAATACGGCTGGCGGCGGCCAGCAAACGTGCGGCAAATCAAGGCGTGAGCAGGGGATCATGAGCAACAAGATGTGGGGCGGCCGGTTCTCGGAACGTCCCGACGAGATCATGGAAGAGATCAACGTCTCCATCGACGTCGATCGTCACCTCTTCGCCCAGGACATTGCCGCGTCCAAGGCCCACGCTGCGATGCTTGCCGCGAAGGGCATCATCACGGGTTCTGATGCGAAAAATATCGGCAAGGGTCTAGACACGATTTTGTCAGAGATCGGCAAGGGCGGCTTCGAGTTCAAGCGCGCGCTCGAGGACATTCACATGAATGTCGAGAGCCGCTTATCCGAGCTGATCGGCCCCGCCGCCGGCCGCCTGCACACCGCGCGCTCGCGCAACGACCAGGTCGCGACCGATTTCCGTCTCTACGTCCGTGACATCATCGACGAGACCGACGCGGCGCTCGCCGCGTTCCAGGCCGCGCTGGTCAATCGCGCGCTGGAGCATGCCGCCACCGTGATGCCCGGCTTTACCCATCTGCAGACCGCGCAGCCCGTGACCTTCGGCCATCATCTGCTCGCCTATGTCGAGATGGCCGCGCGCGATCGCGGCCGCTTCCAGGATGCGCGCAAGCGGCTGAATGAATCCCCGCTCGGCGCCGCCGCGCTGGCCGGCACCTCGTTCCCGATCGACCGTCACGCCACCGCGAAGGCGCTTCTCTTCGACCGTCCGATGGCGAACTCGCTCGATGCCGTCTCCGACCGCGACTTCGTGCTGGAGGCATTGTCGGCGGCCTCCATCTGCGCCGTGCACATGTCGCGCTTTGCCGAGGAGATCGTGATCTGGACCTCGCCGCTGGTCGGCATGATCCGGCTCAGCGACAAGTTCACGACCGGCTCCTCGATCATGCCGCAGAAGCGCAATCCGGATGCCGCCGAACTGGTGCGCGCCAAGACCGGCCGCGTCATTGGCGCGCTCAACGGCCTGTTGATCGTGATGAAGGGCCTGCCGCTCGCCTATCAAAAGGACATGCAGGAGGACAAGCAGGGCGCCATGGAGGGCTTTGCCGCGCTGTCGCTGGCGATCCGCGCCATGACCGGCATGGTCCGCGACCTCGTGCCTGACGAAGCCAAGATGAAGGCCGCCGCAGGCGAGGGCTATGCCACCGCGACCGATCTTGCCGACTGGCTGGTGCGGACGCTGAAAATGCCGTTCCGCGAGGCCCATCACGTCACCGGCCGCATCGTCGCCAAGGCCGCCGAGGGTGGCGTCGCCCTGCACGAGCTGCCGCTCAAGGAGATGCAGGCGATCGAGCCCAAGATCACCAAGGACGTGCTCGGCGTGCTCTCGGTCGAATCATCGGTGAAGAGCCGCACCAGCTTCGGCGGCACCGCGCCGAAGAACGTGGCGTCGCAGGCCAAGGCCTGGGCGAAGCGGCTGGAAAAAGAGCGAAAATTGGGCTGAGGAGCAAAATTTCGCTTATGTTTCATGGTCATCCGGCTCTCGCCAGAGCGCGCCAATCTCTGTATGGTGCGCCCCGCGTAGTGGGGAATTTCGTCGTGACGTCAAAGTTTCGCCCGGCCGGCTCGGGGTGGGCCATCATTGTCTTGAGCCTGACGGCGCTCGCGCTTGCCGGCTGCGGCCGCAAGGGTCCGCTGGATTTGCCGCCGACCGCCTCCAACGCGCCAACGGGCAACGTCGCAGCTCCGACCGACACCGAGACCGCAGCCCAGAAGACGCCGAGCCTTTTCGACCCAACCTCTGGTGCGGATGCCGCACCCGCGGCGGCCAAGGGTAGGAAGAAACCGTTTATTCTCGACCCGCTGTTGGACGAACCTCCCGGCAAGAAATAAGCCGGGACAACCGAGCCTGCGTCATGAACCATTTCGACTATCGCAACGGCGTGCTGCACGCCGAGGCGGTGAACCTGTCCGAGCTGGCCGCAACCGTCGGCACGCCGTTCTATTGCTATTCGACCGCGACGCTGGAGCGGCACTATCGCGTCTTCACCGAGGCCTTCGCCGGCGAGAAGGTGCTGGTCTGCTACGCCATGAAGGCGAACTCGAACCAGTCGGTGCTGCGCACGCTCGCCAAGCTGGGCGCCGGCGCGGACGTGGTCTCCGGTGGTGAATTGAAGCGCGCGCTGGCCGCCGGAATTCCGCCAAGCAAGATCCTGTTCTCCGGTGTCGGCAAGACCGAACAGGAGCTGCGCGCCGCGCTCGCCGCCGACATCCTCTGTCTCAACGTCGAATCCGAGCCCGAGCTCGAGCTGCTGTCGCGCCTGGCGACCGAGACGGGCAAGACCGCGCGCGTCTCGCTGCGCGTCAATCCCGATGTCGACGCCGGCACCCACGCCAAGATCTCGACCGGCAAGTCCGAGAACAAATTCGGCATCCCGATCGTGCATGCGCGAGAGGTCTATGCCCGCGCCGCGAAACTCCCGGGCATCGAGGTGACAGGCACCGACGTGCATATCGGCAGCCAGATCACCGACCTCTCCGGCATGGAGACCGCCTTCCGCATCCTCTCCGAATTCGTGCAGACGCTGCGCGCCGACGGCCACAACATCTCCCACGTCGATTTCGGCGGCGGCCTCGGCATTCCCTATTACATGGACCGCGAGGCGCCGCCGGCGCCGGCGGCCTATGCCGCCATGGTCAAGCGCGTCAGCCACAATCTCGGCTGCACGCTGATGTTCGAGCCGGGCCGCATGATCGTCGGCAATGCCGGCATCCTGGTCGCCAAGGTGATCTATGTGAAGCACGGCGACGGCAAGAATTTCGTCATCATCGACGCAGCCATGAACGACCTGATTCGCCCGACGCTGTACGAGGCGCATCACGACATCCTGCCGGTGAAGCAGCCCACCAAGGGCGCCGCCACCATCACGGCCGACGTCGTCGGCCCGGTCTGCGAGACCGGCGACTATCTCGCGCTCGACCGCACGCTGCCGACGCCCGCGCCCGGCGATCTCATCGCCATCATGACCGCGGGTGCCTATGGCGCGGTGCAGGCCGGCACCTACAACACGCGCCCGCTTGTGCCGGAGGTGCTGGTGAAGGACGATCAGTACGCCGTGGTCCGCCCGCGCATCGAGGTCGAGCAGCTGATCGCGATGGACACGCCGGCACCGTGGCTGTGAGACAGTGATCGTAGCTCGGATGGAGCGCAGCGAAAACCGGGTTCTCGCCGAGCCGTAACAACCCCGGATTACGCTGCGCTCCATCCGGGCTACGGGTTTGGCGTTATTTTTTTTCGCCCACCACCACCCCCGCCCTTTTCTCGATCGGCTTGATCGCCGCGGTGAAATCGGACTCGGCGCCTTCCGCGCTGATCACGGTCTCCCACAACCGCCCGACCGCGTCCGCGACCTCCATCGACAGGCCGAGCTGCTTCATCTCCTCCAGCGCCAGCCGGACGTCCTTCACCATCAATCCCGTGGCGAAACCGAAATCGAAACTGCGCGGTAGCACGGCGCGCGGAAATTTGTCGCGGCTCGCGGTGTTCATGCCGGAGCCGGCGTTGATGACGTCGATCATGACGGCGGGATCGAGCCCGGCCTTCACGCCCATCACCACGGCTTCCGACGTAGCTACGATCGCGGTGGCCGACAGGAAATTGTTGGCGAGCTTCATGGTCTGCGCCGCGCCGGGCTTCTCGCCGATGAAGAACACTTTTCCGATCACGTCGAGGGCGGGCTTGAGCAGCTCGAATTCCGCTCTCGGACCGGAGACCATTACCGCCAACGTGCCCTTCTCGGCGCCGCCGACGCCGCCGGAGACGGGGCAGTCGATCTGGACGATGTTGCGCTTGGCGAGCAGGTCGTGAATCTTCACGGCCATCGCCGAGCCGACGGTAGAGAGGTCGATGAAGCGTTTTGCGCGGCGGCCCTCGATCACGCCGTTCGCTCCCGTTGCAACCTCGAGCGAAGCTTGCAGCGATGGCAGGCTCGCCATCACGGTCTCGACCTGATCGGCGACGTCCTTCGGGGATGTTGCCGCCGTCGCGCCACGTGCCGTGAGCTTGTCCGTGACCTCCTTGCGCGTGTCGAACACGACGAGCCTGTGTCCCGCCTCGATCAGCCGCCGCGCCATCGGGAAACCCATGTTTCCGAGCCCGATGAATCCGATGTCCATGGTGTTTCCTTGTGGTTGTTATTCGTTGGTGGTTGAACGTGAAGCGGCGATCATTCTCCGCTCGTCGTCCCGGGGCATCGCGAAGCGATGAGCCCGGGGCCCATAACCCCAGGGAGGAGTCGTTGCGCGGAAGCGGTCACTCCGAGTCCCGCTAACCACAGCTGCCTGTGATTATGGGTCCCGGGTTCGCGCTACGCGCGCCCCGGGACGACAGCGGAGATTTTGACGACATCTCACGCCTTGCCATCGATCTCCGCAAACACCTCGCGCGCGATGCGGAAACTGTCGACTGCCGCGGGCATGCCGCCATAGATCGCGACCTGCATCAGGATCTCGCGGATCTCCTCGCGGCTGACGCCATTGGTCAGCGCGCCCTTCAGATGCGCGCGAAACTCGTGCTGGCGGTTGAGGATCGCGATCATGGCGATGTTGAGCATGCTGCGGGTCTTGCGCGGCAGCTCCTCGCGGCCCCACACCGTGCCCCAGCAATATTCGTTCAGCATCTCCTGGAACGGGCGGTTGAAGTCGTCGACATTCTTCAGCGCGTTGTTGACATAGGCCTCGCCCAGCACCGCTTTGCGGACTTCCAGGCCCTTGTCGTGCATCTTCTTGTCCATGGCGTTTCCTCTCGTCTCCCTCGGGGCGGCGCGGAAATTACGGGGTTGCAGCGGGCCAGTCACGTCCTCGTGTTATGCGGGAAAAGGGGTGTCTCCCGTACCGGAACGGATGCCTCAGTGCTGCCGTTGTGATAGGCTTCTCTACCGGGCAACCTGGAGAGTTGATTGAACGGCGTCACCCCCGACCCGTCAGACCCGATCCGCAACGGCGATGCTCTGTCGCGGCTGAAGCTGGCGCAGGCCCTCGATCGGGCCATTTATGCCATCGCGTGGGAGCGTGCCTGGCCGAATTTGGCGCGGCTGCTGACCGTCGTCGGCCTGTTCCTGGTGGTGTCCTGGGCCGGCCTCTGGCTGGCGCTGCCGTTCGTTGCCCGTGCCATCGGTCTCGTTGTTTTCGCCGGCACCGCAATTGCCGTCCTGTTTCCCTTGATTCGCTTCCGCTGGCCGAGCCGCGAGGAGGCGCTCAGCCGGCTCGATCGTGGCTCCGGCATCCGTCACCGCCCGGCCACGACGCTGACGGACACGCTGTCCTCGCAGGACCCGGTCGCACAGGCGCTGTGGCAGGCGCAGCGCGAGCGTACGCTGGCCTCGCTCAAGCGCATCCGCGCCGGGCTGCCGCATCCGCGGCTCGCGCTGCATGATCCCTGGGCGCTGCGCGCGCTGGTGATGGTGATGCTGGTCGCGACCTTCTTCGCCGCCGGCGACGAGCGCGCGATGCGGCTCGGGGCCGCCTTCGACTGGAACGGCGTGCTGGCGCCGGCCAATGTTCGCGTCGATGCCTGGGTCACTCCGCCGCTCTATACCGGCAAGCCGCCGGTCATCCTGTCGGCCGCCAACAAGGAGGCCGCGGCGCTGCCGGCCGCCGGCCCGCTTGCCGTTCCCGCCGGCTCGACCCTGATCGTACGCTCCTCCGGCGGCAGCCTGGATGTCGTTGTCTCCGGCGGCCTCAAGGAGGTTGCTCCCGCGGAAGCCGCGCCCAAGGGCACCAACGAGAAGCGTTTCACCATCACGGCAGATGGCACCGCGCATGTCCGCGCGCCCTCCGGCCAGCCGCAATGGGCGTTTGCGGCAACGCCGGACCGTGCACCGACGATCGCGCTCGCCAAGGATCCCGAGCGCCAGGCGCGCGGCGGGCTCCAGCTCTCCTACAAGATCGAGGACGATTATGGCGTGACCGGCGCGGATGCCCACATTGCCCTGCGCCCCGCCGGCGCCAGGGATGGTAGCAAGGATGGCAGCAAGGATTCCGACGGCAAGGCCGCGGCGCGGCCGCTGTTCCAGCCGCCGCAATTCCCGCTCGTGCTGCCGAACGCGCGCACCCGCAACGGCGTCGGCCAGACCGTGAAGGATCTCAGCGAGGACCCCTATGCCGGCGCCGACGTCACGCTGACGCTCACCGCCAAGGACGAGGCCGGCAACGAGGCCAGGAGCGAACCCTTCAACATGCGCCTGCCCGAGCGTCTGTTCACCAACTCGCTCGCACGCGCGCTGATCGAGCAGCGCCGTATCCTCGCGCTCGACGCCAACAGGAATTCGGACGTCTACACCGCGCTCGACGCGCTGATGATCGCACCCGAATTGTTCACGCCGGATGCTGGCTGCTATCTCGGCCTCCGCAGCCTCGCGAGCCAGCTCGAGGCTGCCCGCACCGACGATGCGCTGCGCAACGTGGTGGCGAGCATGTGGGCCTTCGCGACGACCATAGAGGACGACGGCGTCGCCGGCAGCGTCAACGCCGCGCTGCGCTCGGCGCAGGACGCGCTCAAGGCGGCGCTGGACCGCGGCGCCAGCGAGGACGAGCTCAGGGTGCTGACGCAGAAGCTGCGCGAGGCCATGGCCGGCAAGGTGCGCGATCTCGCCCGCCGCGCCGAGCAGAATCCGCTCGGCGCCCGGCAGCCGTTCCCGGCGGAGGTCCAGCTCATCCTCGACAAGGCCGTCGAGCTGCGACAAAAGACCCAGCACGCGACGCCCGAGCAGCTCGCCGAGCTGGCGCAGCAGCAGGACGTCTTGCGCGAGCAGCTTCAGGCCTATCGCAAGTCGGCGAACAACCGTGCCAACAAGGCGGGGGACGACAGGACCAACCAGTTTACGCGGGACCGGAAATGCGGAAGCTAGCACCCGTGCCAGTCTTGAAGGTGATGTCGATCGCCTGCCTCGCCTTGCTGTTGGGCGGCGTCTCGCCGGCCGCCGCACAGCTGGATCAGGATCCCGATGCGCTGCTCGACAGCGCGGAAAAGGCGATGCAGGAATCCGGCGACAGCCTCAGGCAGAAGGAATCCGGGAAGAGCCTGAGCAACCAGTCCGACGCCATTCAGAAGCTCGAGGAATACAAGCGCGCCACGGAAAGAAGCCAGTCTTCCAATCGCGATCGTTCCGTCATCACGCAGCGCGATCTGGACGACCTCCTGCGGCAGATCGAGAAGGCGGCGCGCGAGGGCAATAAAGAGGCGGCCCAGCGCATGCTCGAGCAGCTCGCGCAGATCATGGAAAATCTCCAGATGGCGCAGCCCGGGCAATCCGGCGAGAGCGACATGGAGCAGGCGCTGAACGAGCTCAGCGACATGATCCGCAAGCAGCAGCAGTTGCGCGACAAGACTTTCAAGCAGGGCCAGGATTCCCGGCGTGACCGTTCGCGCGGCAAGCAGCAGGGCGACCAGTCGATGTCGGACCTGCAGCAGGATCAGCAGTCGCTGCGCGATCGCCTGAAGAAGCTGCAGGACGAGCTCGCCAAGCGCGGCCTCGCACAGAAGGGACAAAAGGGTCAAAAAGGGCAGCAGGGTCAGAAAGGCCAGCAGGGCGATCCGGGCCAGAGCGGCGATCAGGACGGCGATCAGGGTGATGACGACGGCAGCCTCGATGCCGCCGACGGTGCCATGGGTGATGCCGGCTCGAAGCTCGGTGAAGGCAATGCGGACGGTGCCGTGGATTCGCAGGGCAAGGCTCTCGACGCGATGCGCAAGGGCGCGCAGAAGATGGCCGAGGCGATGCAGCAGGGCGATGGCGACGGGCAGGGCGATGGTCCCGGCAATCGGGCCGGCCGTCAGCAGAGCGGCGGCAACCAGACCGATCCGCTCGGGCGCCCGCTTCATGGCCGCGATCTCAGCGACGACTACACCGTCAAGATCCCGGGCGAGATCGACGCCCAGCGCGTCCGCCGCATCCTCGAAGAGCTCCGCCGCCGCCTCGGCGACAGCTCGCGTCCGCAGATCGAGCTAGACTACATCGAGCGGCTGCTGAAGGATTTTTGAGGCGGCCCAGTACGTGCCCTATCTATCACCGTCACCCTGAGGTGCTCGCCTCTTCGGCGAGCCTCGAAGGGCGACGGCCCGGCTGGATCGGCTACATCGGGGCCGTACATCCTTCGAGGCTCCCCATGCAGCGCGTTGCGCGCCGCACGGCTCGCGCCTCAGGATGACGGATCAGCTGTGACTGTGTTGAGGTGTCAGGTTTTCTTCGCCGCCAGCGCATCCGCCACGGCGGTACGGATGTCGGCGACCGAGAACGGCTTTGTCACAACGTCGTGCACCAGCGCATTGAGGTTCGAGGCGCGCTCGCGCTGGTCGGCAAAGCCGGTCATCAGCAAGATGGTCAGGTCGGGAAAATCGCGCGCGGCGGAGAGCGCCAGCGCGATGCCGTCCATCACGGGCATCTGGATGTCGGTGAGCAGCAGGTCGAAGGCGCCGTCGTCGCGGGTCAGGATCTCCAGCGCCTCGGCGCCGTCCTGCGCGGTGACCGTTTCGTGCCCGTCCATGGCGATGGCGCGCGCCACCAGCGTGCGCATCGAATCTTCGTCGTCGGCGATCAAGATCTTCGGCATGGGATCAACTTTCGGACCAACCTCGGTACCGGGCGGCACGATTATACGCTGCCGCCGGCAATGTCGCGCCGGTTGAAGAAGCGAACGTCGATATTGCGGCCTTCCGGCGGCGGCGAGGCCAGGCGGGAGCGGAAGAAGGCGCGCTCGCCGGGCCGCAGCACGGTCTGCTCCAGCACCGTATTCCAGGCGTAGATCTCCGCGCCTTGCCCGTCGCGCACGGCAAAGCGCAGCCGCGGAATGTCGAGCGGCTTCTTGCCCTCGCCGACGATCACGCCCTCGATCACCAGCACCTGCTTACCGTCCACGGTCTCGCTGGACAGCTTCACGTCCTTGAAGGCGAGGCCCCGCAGGTTCACCTCGAGCCCGACCATCTTGTAGAAGGCGGCGGTCTGCGGCAGCAGCCGCACCATGTCGCCGCGCCAGATCACCAGCGCCAGCACCAGCGCGCCCAAGGCGGCGCAGGCGGTCGGCAGGCCGAAATGGGATTTTTTGGGCGACGTGGTGGCGACCGGACGGCTCACCCGCGCGCCGCGGCGGCCGAACAGACCGCGGAACCAGGACTGGTGCTGCGCGCCGACGACCTCCTCCTCGGCTTCCCGGGCCGCCGCGGACCACTCGTCCTCGGTTTCCTTGGGGGCCTCTTCATCGGGCCAGTCGCTGGCGATCGAGGGACTGTCGACGACAGGTGCGTCAGTGGCGCTGTCGTCCTTGGCATAGGAGTTCCACTGCTCGGCAAGGTCGGTCTGGTCGTCGGCCTGGCTGGCCGCGGCCATGGCCGGGACGGATGCCTCCTCGATGGCATCCTCGGCGTGGGCGATCCAGGTCTCCTTGCAGCGGGAACAGCGGACCGCCCGTCCGTTCGCCCCAAGGCTCGCGAGCTTGATGGCGTAGGATGTCATACAATGGGGGCAGACGATATGCATGGACGGGCCTCGACGATGACCCAGTCGCGCCGAACCGGGCACCCTGGATGCTACCAGGCGACCGTTAACGAACCGGAAACCATAACGGCGGCAAAACCCGTTGGTCGCGTATGGCGGAGCGCAGCAGTGCGACCCGCGTCCCCTCTCGAACGGAGCTGAGCTTGGTTCGGTTCGAAAATGTCGGATTGCGTTACGGTCTGGGGCCGGAGATCCTGCGCGACCTCAGCTTCCAGATCCCGGCGCATTCGTTCCAGTTCCTCACCGGCCCCTCGGGTGCCGGCAAGACCTCGCTGCTGCGCCTGTTGTTCCTGTCGCACCGTCCGACGCGGGGACTCGTCAATCTGTTCGGCCACGACATCTCGCGTCTCGGCAAGGACGAGATCGCCGATTTGCGCAAGCGCATCGGCATCGTGCTGCAGGATTTCCGCCTGCTCGATCACATGACGACCTACGAGAACGTGGCGCTGCCGTTCCGCGTCATGGGCCGCAGCGAGTCGAGCTATCGCAAGGAGGTGATCGACCTGCTGCGCTGGGTCGGGCTCGGCGACCGCATGGACGCGCTGCCGCCGATCCTGTCGGGCGGCGAGAAGCAGCGCGCGGCGATCGCGCGCGCCGTGATCTCGCGGCCGCAACTGCTGCTCGCGGACGAGCCGACCGGCAGCGTCGACCCGACGCTGGGACGTCGCCTGCTGCGGCTCTTCATCGAGCTCAACAAATCGGGTACCGCCGTCATCATCGCGACCCACGACATCGGCCTGATGGACCAGTACGAGGCCCGGCGGCTGGTGCTGCACCAGGGACGGTTGCACGTCTATGAGTAGGACCGACGAGCGCGGCGTGTTGGTCGACCTCGGACAGGAGCGTCCGCAGCTTCCGGCCAACGCGCGCAACATGTCGCCGATCGTGCCGCGCGCCTCGATCCAGGGCCGCGCGCTGGTCGCCGTCGTTGCCATCATGACCTTCCTGGCGTCGATGACCACGGGCACGGTGCTATTGGTGAGCGCCTCCGCCGCGGAATGGCAGTCGGACGTCGCCAGCGAGATCACCATCCAGGTTCGCCCGCAGGCCGGCCGCGATCTCGAACGCGACACCGCGGCTGTGACGGAGGCGATGCGCGCGCAAGCCGGCGTCGTCGAGGTCAAGCCGTTCACCCGGGAGGAGAGTGGCAAGCTGCTCGAGCCCTGGCTCGGCACCGGGCTGTCGATGGACGACCTGCCGGTGCCGCGCATGATCATCGCGCGTGTGCAACCTGGCACGCTGCTCGATCTCGGCGCCTTGCGCGCGCGCGTGACCCAGGTCGCGCCAAGTGCCAGCGTCGACGATCACCGCGCCTGGATCGAGCGGATGCGCTCGATGACCAACGCCACCGTGCTCGCCGGCCTCGGCATCCTCGCGCTGGTCATCATCGCCACCATCATCTCGGTCTCGTTCGCGACCCGTGGCGCCATGGCGGCGAACCGTCCGATCGTCGAGGTGCTGCATTTCGTCGGCGCCGGCGACCGCTACATCGCCAATCACTTCCTGCGTCATTTCCTGAGGCTGGGCCTCGAGGGCGGCGTGATCGGCGGCGGCGCCGCCATGCTGGTGTTCGGCTTCTCCGAGTCGATCGCCGGCTGGTTTTCCGGTACCCCCGTCGGCGACCAGTTCGCGGCGCTGCTCGGCACCTTCTCGCTGCGGCCGTCCGGCTACATCGTGCTCGCGGCCCAGGCCGTGCTGATCGGCGCCATCACCGCGGTGGCCTCACGCCAGACCCTGTTTGCGACGTTGAACGATGTTGATTGAGTTCTTTCTTCCGTTCTCCCGCAGGAGAGGGCGAAGAAACCGGACTCCACTTCGCCTCAAAACCTTTTAAAATCACCTCAGGGAAGGGATCATCGACATCATATGACCTCGCCGACCGACGATCGATCGCCGAACCTGCCGCGCGGCTGGCTGCGCGCGGCCGTGGTGTCGACGATTGCGCTCGCCTTCGTCGGCGCGGCGGCGGGCTTCATCGCGTTCCTGTCGCAATTGCGCGGCGCCGAGATCGCCCCAAGCCGCAAGGCAGACGGCATCGTGGTCCTGACCGGCGGCTCCTCGCGGGTGTCGGACGCGATGGAGCTGCTCGCTGCCGGCTACGGCAGGCGGCTCCTGATCTCCGGCGTGCACCCGACGTCGACGGCGAGCGACATCTCCCGGACCTTGCCGGAGAACCAGTCCTTCATGACCTGTTGTGTCGATCTCGACCGCACCGCGCTCTCGACCCGCGGCAATGCGGCGGAGGCGCGGCGCTGGGCCGACGGCCGCCGGTTCAAGTCGCTGATCGTGGTCACCTCGAACTATCACATGCCGCGCGCGCTGGTGGAATTCTCGCATGCGATGCCGCAGACGACGCTGATCCCGTTCGCGGTGGTCGGCGACAAATGGCGCGAGGAGCCGTGGTGGACCTCGGCGTCCACCTTGCGGCTGCTGCTGTCGGAATATGTCAAGTACGTCGCGGCCGAGCTCAGGGTGCGGCTGGAGGATTTCGGGATTGACCTTTCGCCCGAGATGTCGGAGCAGCCTGCAGGTCAGCAGCCAAAGCGGCCTGCCACCGCACAGGCCAATTGATCGGCAAATTAATCGGATCGTCGATGTTCCTGATTTTCCTGCGCTCGCTCGTGTTCAACGTGCTGTTCTACGCCGTGCTGGTCTGCCTCGCGATCGTGGCGCTGCCGACCTTCGCATTGCCGCCGCGCGCCATGCTGACGGTCGCGCAATGGTGGGCCAAGGCGACGCTGGTCCTGATGCGCGTGGTCTGCAACATCAAGGTCGAATTCCGCGGTGTCGAGAACATCCCGCAGGGGCCGCTTGTGATCGTGGCAAAGCACCAGTCGTTCTGGGAGACCTTCGTGCTGCCCGGCTTCTTCAATCGTCCGATCTTCATCCTCAAGCGTCAGCTCATGCAGATCCCGGTGTTCGGCCAGTTCCTGGTCAAGACCGGGATGATCGCGATCGACCGCAAGGCCGGCGTGAAGGCGCTCTTGGACATGACGCGGCGGGCGCGCGAGGCGGTGCGCTCGGGCCGGCAGCTCGTCATCTTTCCGGAAGGCACGCGCCGCGCGCCGGGCGCGCCGCCCGACTACAAGACCGGCTTCGCGCAGATCTATTCGTCCTGCGGCGTGCCGTGTCTGCCGATCGCGCTCAACTCCGGCCTGTTCTGGCCCCGCCGCACCTTCATGCGCTATCCCGGCACGCTCGTGGTGGAATTCCTCGATCCGTTGCCATCGGGCCTGCCGAAGGATGAGTTTCTCTCCCGTGTGCAGACGGCGATCGAAGAGGCAACCGGCCGCCTCGTCGAGGCCGGCCGCAAGGAGCAGGAGCAACTGATTGGCGCCTCGCCGAGTTGCGCCCCGTCGGAGAGCTAAAGCGCGATGAGACTAGGATGAATCGTCATCGCGCTTTAGTTTATTGTTTGAGCATGATCTTTCCGGAAAACCGCTGCGCACTTTTCCGGATCATGCTCTAGCGGCTCTCTCGATCGTCGCGAGCCGGCGGGTGCAGGGAATGCGCCTCCCCATGCAGCATGGTCGCGAGCTGATGCAATTGCGTATCGCGAAAACCTTCGGCCTCGATCGCCTTCACCGTCGCGGTGACATAGTCGCGATTGGCGCCGGACTGGCCGTGGCCCTGGACGACATGGCGGTGCTGCTCGGCGAGCGAGAGGCGGCCGGCATATTGCACATGGCCGCGGTCGACGACATAGGCGAGCGCGGAGACGCGCTGGCGCGCATCGTTCTCCAGCCACACCGAGCGCATGACCTCGCGATAGACCGAGGTGACCTGCTCGCGCGCCCGCAAATACGCGACCACGTCGGTGCGGTTCTTTTCAGCGACGCGAAAGGCGATGCCGCGGCAGGCGCCGCCGCGGTCGAGCCCGAGCACCAGGCCCGGCTTCTCCGGTGTGCCGCGATGGACGAAGGAATAGACGCAGAGCGCGCGGTGCTCGCCGACCAGCCGCGCCGGGACGCGCTCCTCGAAGTCGAAGCCAGGACGCCACATCAGCGAGCCATAGCCGAACACCCAGAGGTCGCCCGTGGCTGTGGTGACGGAGGGGAGGGTGATTTCGGACATTTCGGGCACGGCTACCAGAACCGCGCCCTCAAGCGAAGCGAATTCTCCGCCTTTCGTCGGGGGCTGGCCTCGCTTACATTTGCCAAAATCTGGGGCCAAAGGGTCGCCGCATGTCCAATATGACCGTTGCCGCAGGCCGCCGTTCCCGTTGGGGCCTTTTCATTGCCCCCGTCCTCGTCCTGATCCTCGCCGTCGCCTGGAGCTGCTTCTGGTTCTACGCGGCCTCGCAGGCCGAAGTGGCCGCCGACGCGTGGCGGGCGCAGGAGGCCAAGTCGGGCCGCATCTATGATTGCGCCAAGCGCTCGATCGCCGGCTTCCCGTTCCGCTTCGAGGTCCAGTGCTCCGGCGCCAGCGTCGCCCTGGTCTCGCAGAATGCCAGCAAGACGCCGTTCACTGCCAAGCTCGACAACATCCTGGTCGTTGCCCAGGTGTACGATCCCAAGCTCGTCATCGCCGAATTCTCAGCGCCCGCGACGCTGACCGACGGCGTCACGCAGAACACCTTCGTGGTGAACTGGAGCAAGGGCCGCAGCAGCGCGGTCGGCCTGCCGGCCGTGCCGGACCGCGCCTCCATCGTGTTCGACGATCCCAACATCAATCGTCTCGACGGCAGCATGCAGGTGCCGCTCGCGCGCGCCAAGCAGGTCGAGCTGCACGGACGCCTCGCGGATGGCTCGCCGGCCGATCATCCCGTGATCGAGACCGTGCTCCATGTCGCGCAGGGCAGCATCCAGGGCGTTCATCCCCTGCTTGCCGAGCCGTTCGAGGCGGACACGCGCGCCAAGATCACGGGCCTGTCCGACCTGACGCCAAAGCCCTGGCCGCAGCGCTTCCGCGAGATCCAGGCCGCCGGCGGCCACATCGAGATCGTGCAGTCGCGGATTCAGCAGGGCGAGATGATCGCGGTTGCGGCCGGCACGCTCGCCCTCTCGGCCAACGGCCGGCTCGACGGCGAATTGCAGATGACGGTGACGGGGCTCGAGCGCGTGATCCCCGCGCTGGGCATCGAGAAGATGCTGGAGGAGGGTGTGCCGCAGGCCACGCTCGACCGCGTTGCGCCCGGGGTGAAGTCGCAGGACCTCAACAATCTGTTCGGCGCGCTCGATCGCGCCGTTCCCGGCCTCGGCAAGGTGATCAAGCAGAACGCCAATGCCGGCGTTGCCGCCGGCATCAACTCGATCGGCACCGAGAGCATGCTGGAAGGCAAGAAGGCGAGAAGCTTCCCGCTGAAATTCGTCGACGGCGCCGTGCTGCTCGGCCCGGTCAAGGTCGGCCAGATCCCGCCGCTGTATTAGGTGGCGTAGCTGCCGTAGCCCGGATGGAGCGAAGCGCAATCCGGGACGGTGCCAGCCGCGATCAAGAATCCCGGATTACGCTTGCGCTCCATCCGGGCTACGAACTCACGGCTTCTTCAGCGCCCCGTGCTGGCGGCCGAAATCCGCGGCCGCCGAATCCTGGCCGATCTCGACGATGCCGCGGCGGATGGCGCGGGTGCGGGTGAAATGGTCGAACAGCGCCTCGCCGTCGCCGCGGCGGATCGCGCGGGTGAGCTTTGCGAGATCCTCGGTGAAGGTGCCGAGCATTTCCAGCACCGCCTCCTTGTTGGCGAGGAAGACGTCGCGCCACATCGTCGGATCGGACGCCGCGATGCGGGTGAAATCGCGGAAACCGCCGGCGGAGAACTTGATCACCTCGGACTCCGTCACCTGCGCCAGCTCGTCGGCGGTGCCGACGATGGTGTAGGCAATCAGATGCGGCAGATGGCTGGTGATCGCGAGCACGAGATCGTGATGATCCGGCGTCATGACCTCGACCTTGGCGCCCATCGCCGCCCAGAACGCGCGCAGGCGATCGGTCGCGGCCGCATCGACGCCTTCCGGCGGGGTGAGGATGCACCAGCGATTGATGAAGAGCTCGGCGAAACCCGAATCCGGCCCCGAATGCTCGGTGCCCGCGACGGGATGCGCCGGCACGAAATGAACGGTCTTCGGCAGATGCGGCGCCATGTCCCTGACGATGGCGCCCTTGACCGAGCCGACGTCAGAGATGATTGCGCCGGGCTTCAGATGCGCGGCGATCTCCTGCGCGACCTCGCCGCAGGCGCCGACGGGAATGCAGAGGATGACGAGATCGGCATCCTTCACCGCGTCCGCATTGGTCGCCACGACCTGGTCGACGATGCCGAGTTCGAGCACCCGCGCGCGGGTCTTCTCCGAGCGCGCGGTGGTGACGATCTCGCCCGCCAGGCCCTGGAGCTTCGCAGCGCGCGCGATCGAGCCGCCGATCAGGCCGAAACCGATCAGCGCGACGCGCTGGAAGTGCGCTTGCTCGCTCATTTGCCGGCCATGAAGTCGCGCAAGCCGTCGACCACGAGGCGGTTGGCCTCCTCGGTGCCGATGGTCATGCGCAGCGAATGCGGCAGGCCGTAATTCTTCAGTGCGCGCAGCACCAGGCCGCGCTTGGTCAGGAAGGCGTCGGCATCGTCAGCGGTCTTGCCCTTGTCGGTCGGGAAGTGGATCAGCACGAAATTGGCGACGCTCGGCGTCACCTTCAGTCCGAGCTTGCCGATCTCCTCGGTCAGCCAGTTGCGCCATGTCTCGGTGAATTGCTTCGACATCGCCTGGTGCGCGGTGTCCTCGATCGCGGCGACCGCGGCATACATCGCCGGCGTCGACACGTTGAACGGGCCGCGGATGCGGTTGACCGCGTCGATGATGTGCTCGGGGCCGAACATCCAGCCGATGCGCAGCGCGGCGAGGCCGTGGATCTTGGAGAAGGTGTGCGTCACCACCGTATTCTCGGTGGTGGCGACCAGCTCGATCCCCATCTCGTAATCGTTGCGCGAGACGTAGTCGCAATAGGCGGCATCGAGCACCAGCAGCACGTGCGACGGCAGGCCGGCGCGCAGGCGCTTGACCTCGTCGAACGGCACATAGGTGCCGGTCGGATTGTTGGGATTGGCGAGCCAGACCAGCTTGGTCTTCGGCGTCACTGCCTTGAGGATGGCGTCGACGTCGCAGGTCAGGTTGGTCTCCTGCGCGACGACGTTCTTGGCACCGACCGCCATGGTCGCGATCGGATAGACCAGGAAGCCGTGCGTGGTGGAGATCGCCTCGTCGCCGTGGCTGAGATAGGTGTGCGCCAGCAGATTGAGGATCTCGTCCGAGCCGGCGCCGCAGATGATGCGGTTGGGGTCGAGCCCGAAGGAGCGGCCGATCGCCTCGCGCAACACGCGCGAGGTTCCTTCCGGATAGTCTTCCAAATGATCCGCCACGTGCTTGAAGGCTTCGATCGCCTTGGGCGAGGGCCCAAACGGCGTCTCGTTGGCCGACAGCTTGAACACCTTGCGGCCCGGCTCCGCGACCGGGCTCTTGCCGGGCGTGTAGGGCGCAATATCGAGAATGCCGGGATTCGGCACGGGGCGGGACATCTTGAACTCCGAAAATGGCGGGGCGCGGCGCGTGGTTTACGATTTCGCCCCGGTCGGGGGCACCGTATAGCGCGTTGCGTGGCTGCCGACGAGGGCCGTGGAGCGCACCGAGGCCCCCGCCTCGATCAGGGCAGCCCTGATTTTGTCGATGCTGGTCGCATTCGTGACCGAGACCAGCAGCGCTGCGCCGTCGAAGGCGGTGTCGGGTACCGCCACGATCTCGGCGAGCGGCGACAGGGCCCGCGCGACCTCGGCGTTCCAGCCGGAGACGCGGACGCTGAAGGTCTCGACCTCCGTCAGCAGGGCGCTGTCGGCGACCCGCGAGATCGCGAACACCGGCAGCGCCGCCGGATGGTCGGCGCGCTCGACGAAGGGCATCCGCGCGATGATCTTCGGCGCGCCTTCCGTTTCGAGCAAGAGCCACCATGGCGTGCGGCTCGACGTCGCCGAGACCAGCGCCAGATCGCCCTTGGATTTCGCCACCGCCTCGACCGCGGCCTGTGCGCTGAAATGCGCGATGTAAGGCACGGTGAAGCCAAAATGGAAGCGCGCGGAATCGCGCATCGCCGGCTCGCTCGCCGAGATGTCGGCATGCACCGAGAACGGCGCCTGCACGTAAGTGAACGTGGAGATGATGACGCGCCAGATGCTCTCGACCGTGTCGAGCGGCAGGATGCCGCGATGACGCTGCACGAGGTCACGCATCATGGCGGCCTCGCGCGCTGGGCGGAACGCCGAGCCGACCTCCTGGGTCTGCTTCACCTGGATCAGGCGGTCGATGATGTCGCCGCGCTGCATCAGCAAGCGATGCATGCCCTCGTCGATCGCGTCGATCTCCTTGCGCAGTTCCTGGAGCGATGGTGGCGCGGGCGGACGTTGGGACATGTCTGGCTGTCGATGGTTTCGATGGGGGATGTTCTGATTAGGCAGTCGGGACGGCGAAAGCAAAGAGAAATCACGTCCTTTTCGGACGACGCGAGAGAAACGAATTGGGCCGATCCCGGCCGCGACTTGACGAAAACCACCCAAGACGGTAGTTTTTGCCCGTTCCGTGGTCATTTGAGCCGGCCGGCTTGCAGCCACGTTAAAAAACTCGCTAAACAGGCCGGGGACGCTTCCGATCCCGGCCGAACCTATCGTTCAGGCCGGGTTTTTCATGGCCTGATGCAAGTGGCGATCACGCGTTTGATCGCAAACGAGGTCGATGGTCAGATGGGTGGCGTCAAGTCGATACCGAGTCCTGCGATCAGCGCCGACGAACGGTCGCACGAGGTGGATCATCCAAGCTCGCAGATCGCGCATTTCGGCGCCGAGCAGCCGCTGCGGCTCGATTGCGGCGTCGATCTCACCCCGTTCCAGATCGCCTACCAGACCTATGGCGAGCTCAACGCCGATCGCTCCAACGCGGTGCTGATCTGCCATGCGCTGACCGGCGATCAACATGTCGCCAATGTGCATCCCGTCACCGGCAAGCCCGGCTGGTGGGAGACGCTGGTCGGCCCCGGCCGGCCCATCGATCCCAAGCACTACTTCATCATCTGCTCCAACGTGATCGGCGGCTGCATGGGCTCGACCGGGCCGGCCTCGATCAATCCTGCCACCGGCAAGGTCTGGGGCCTGGATTTCCCGGTCATCACCATCCCCGACATGGTGCGCGCGCAGGCGATGCTGGTCGACCGGCTCGGCGTCGACACGCTGTTTGCGGTGGTCGGCGGCTCGATGGGCGGCATGCAGGTGCTGCAATGGACCGCCGCCTATCCGGGCCGCGTGTTCTCCGCGCTGGCGATTGCCTGCGCGACGCGGCACTCGGCACAGAACATCGCCTTCCACGAGCTCGGCCGCCAGGCCGTGATGGCCGATCCCGACTGGCACGGCGGCGGCTATGCCGATCACGGCATCCATCCGCATCGCGGGCTCGCGGTGGCGCGGATGGCGGCGCACATCACCTATCTCTCGGATGCGGCGCTGCATCGAAAATTCGGCCGGCGCATGCAGGACCGCGAGCTGCCGACATTCTCGTTCGACGCCGACTTCCAGGTCGAGAGCTATCTGCGCTACCAGGGCTCGTCCTTCGTCGAGCGCTTCGATGCCAACTCGTACCTCTATCTGACGCGCGCGATGGACTATTTCGACATCGCCGCCGACCAAGGCGGCGTGCTCGCCAAGGCGTTCGTCGACATCAAGACCCGCTTCTGCGTGGTCTCCTTCACCAGCGACTGGCTGTTTCCGACCTCGGAATCGCGCGCGCTGGTGCACGCGCTGAATGCCTCGAGCGCGCGGGTGTCGTTCGCCGAGATCGAGACCGATCGCGGCCATGACGCCTTCCTGCTCGACGTGCCCGAATTCTTCGACATCTCCCGCGCCTTCCTGCAATCCGCCGGCAAGGCGCGCGGGCTCACCGGCAAGAAGGACGGCTAGCGATGTCTGTACAGGAAGCGCTGCCGCTGAACGGCGTGACGACCACCTCGTCCGGTCAATATCGCGCCGATCATCTGCTGGTCGCCGAGATGGTGAAGCCCGGCTCGAAGGTGCTCGACGTCGGCTGCGGCGAGGGCGATCTGCTCCAGCTGCTGGAGACGCGCGGCATCGACGGCCGCGGCATCGAGCTGTCGCGCGAGGGCGTCAATCGCTGCGTCGCCAAGGGCCTTGCGGTGGTGCAGGGCGACGCCGACACCGATCTCGTCAATTATCCGGATGACGCCTTCGACTACGTGATCCTGTCGCAGACGCTGCAGGCAACGCGGCAGCCGCGCGTGGTGCTGGAGAATCTGCTGCGCATCGGCCGCCGCGCCATCGTCTCCTTCCCGAATTTCGGTTTCTGGAAGATGCGGCTGCAGCTCCTGGTCGGCGGCCACATGCCGCGCACCGAGAATTTGCCGGCGACATGGTATGACACCGCCAACATCCATTTCTGCACCATCAAGGATTTCGTGCAGCTCTGCGACGAGATCAACGTCAAGATGGAGCGCTCGGTCGCGCTCGATCTCTACGGCCGCCCGGTGCCGCTGAATCTGCCCTGGTGGGTGTGGAACATGTTCGGCGAGCAGGCGGTGTTCTTGCTCAGCCGCGGCGGGGGGAAGTAGTTTTTCTCGCCTGCTGCGGCCTGACCCGTCATCCTGAGGCGCGAGTAGCGCGATGCGAAGCATCGCGCCGGGAGCCTCGAAGGATGAGCGGCCGAGTGTTTCGGCGTGCTCATCTCTCGCTGTGGCGAGAGCGTGGCCGTCGCCCTTCGAGGGCCGCTGAAGAAGCGGCCACCTCAGGGTGACGGAGTTGAGAGCGCGGGGCGTTTCATAGTGCAGACCTAACCGAACCCCGTAGCCCGGATGAAGCGCAGCGCAATCCGGGGCAAGTCGCGCCGCGTTGACAATCCCGGATTACGCTTTCGCTCCATCCGGGCTACGCGACGGAGTATTTGCTGCGCCTGTGCCTAATGCGCCAGCGACCTGGGATCACGCACCGGCCATCGCCCGGCCTCAACCAGCGCCACGAAGCGCTCCACGCTCGCGTTGAACAGCGCGGGCTCTTCGAGATTGAGCACGTGGCCCGACTTCGGAAACATCGCCAGCCCCGCCGCAGGCAGATGCTTCTTCAGGAACAGGCTCGGTCCGACGCATAGATCGTCCTCGTCGCCGCAGATGATCAGCGCCGGCGTCGATGCGCGCTTGATCGCATCCGTCATCGTGTAAATCGAGGGGCGGCGGCCCTGGAAGCCGCGCATCGTGCGTGCCGACCCCTTGGCGTCGTGGCGCGCCAGCGCGGCGTAGAAATCGGCGTGGCCGCGGGGATCCTTCACCAGGAAGGGAATCCGGCTCGGCGCCTCGCGCGTGACTTTCGCGACCTCGGCGGAGCCCAGCGTCTCGAACTGCTCGGCATTGGCGCGGCACTGCTTGCGCCACGCCTCCAGGTTCTCGATCTCCGAGCCGGAGCCGACGCCGGCCAGCGTCATCGACAACGCGCGCTGCGGCGCGTTGAGCCCGATCTGGAGCGAGGAGTAGGCGCCCATCGACAGGCCGACCAGATGCGCGCGCTCAATCCTGAGATGATCGAGCACCGCGAGCGCATCGCTATAGAAATGCGTGTAGCTGTAAACCTCGCCCTCCGGCACGTCCGACGGCGTGTAGCCGCGCGCCGAATAGGTGATGCAGCGGTGGCCGCGCGAGAAGTAACGCATCTGCGGCTCCCAATTGGTGTAGTCGGCCGCGAACTCGTGCAGAAAAATGATCGGCGTTCCCTGACCCGCTTCCTCAAAATAGATGCGGACGTCGTCCCTGGTCGTGGCGTGGGGCATTAACCGTTTCCCTCTCTTCAAGCCGCCTTTGCAGGATTGCAGTTAATGCTGTTGTCCGCAATGCGGCGGCCTCGATCAGTGTCGGCGCAAAATCATCACAGCTATTCGCAGGCAGCCCGCGTCTTTTTCTCGCCACATCGGGCGGCTTAACGGCCAGACCGATGTCGGCCGTTGCACGGGCCGATCGGGAAGTGGGGTGTCAACGAAGGATGAAGAATGTTTGAGTTGTTTGCGTCTCGCCTGTCGCGTTGTGTAGTCGCGCTGGCGATCTTCTTCGCGGCGGTTGCCGCGTTCGTTTCTCCGGCCTCAGCGCGGCCGCATCATCGTCATAGCGCAGAGCGGCACGCACACGTGCACCACGCCAGACATCATCATTACCGCCACCATGCACGCAGCTCGCGCTTCGAGCGCAGCGCGGCGCAGTTGCGGGCGAGCGGATTCGCCGACACCCAGGCGAGCTATGATCCGAACGCCAACAGCGGCGGCATGGCCAACAACACCATGGCTGCAAGCGGCGGCTTCGGCGGCGGATCGAGCCTGGTGTCCGAGGCGCGCCGCTATGTCGGCGGCAATCCGACCGGGCGCGGCAGCCTGTGGTGCGCGCGCTTCATGAACATGGTGCTGGAGCATACCGGCCATAAGGGCTCAGGCTCCGACATGGCGAGCTCGTTCGCCCGCTACGGCACCCGCGTCTCCGGTCCACAGGTCGGCGCCATCGCAGTGATGTCGCGCGGTCGCCGCGGCGGTCATGTCGGCATCATCACCGGCATCGATGCACAGGGCAATCCGATCATGATCTCCGGCAATAACGGCAACCGCGTCCGCGAGGCGCCGGTCTCGCGCGGCCGGATCTACGCATATGTGATGCCGAACTAACGACGGAGCCGTAGGGTGGGCAAAGGCGCACTTGCGCCGTGCCCACCATCTCTCTCCGTCGCAGAAATTGCGTGGGCACGCTTCTGCCGTCGCTCTTCGAGCTATGGCGGACAAGTCGCTTTGCCCACCCTACGGTACCGGTGCCGGCTCACACCAGCTTCGGCTCTGCCAACGCGATCGCATCGCCGACGCCGATCTCGCCACCTTCGATCACCTCGGCATAGATGCCGCAGTCCATGTGGCCGAGATTGCGCGAGAGCGTCGGCGGTATCTCGAGATCGCGCTTGGCCGTCACCGGGTCGACATTGGTGGCCGGGCAGCGGACGATGCGCTTGACCACTTTCAGGCGCGCCGCGCCGATCGCCAGCGTCTGGCCGACGAGATCGAGCTCCGACCAGGCCGGCCAGCCCTTCACGTAGAGATTGGCGCGGAAGCGCAGCGGATGCACGGCGGTCCCGCCCAGCATGGTCTCGATGGCGCGGACGCTGCCGAGATTGATGATGGAGACCACCTTCCGGGCGACGTCGGAGAAGCTGTGATCGCGGCCGGACAGCAGCTTCGGCGGGCCCTTCAGTTCCGGCTGGAAATTTTCCGCGAAGTAGCGCTCGATGGCGGCGCGCCCGACCGCGGTTTCCAGATCGCCGCTGGCGACGGTCTGGCCGTCCTTGCGGATGGTCAAGACATGGGTGGCATCGTCGAAGCGGCTGTCGAGCTCGGCAAGCCGCTCATTTCGTGCGAGCATCAGAAACTGGATTTTCGGCTTCCACTCGGGCGCCTCGGGATCGAAGCCGCTCGGGCCATTCTCGATGGCGTAGCGGCGGTCGGCGGGCAGGGTCTGGCCGGTCCGCAAGGGGACGCGGCGCAGGGCCTCCGGCGTCAGGCCCTTGATCGGGTAGCGGTAAAGGCCGGTGATTTCGGCAGTCTGGCTGGCTGTCATGACGCTACTTAAGGGATTCGACCTGGCCCCGCCAAGCCGGCGGATCGGCGCACGAAATTGTGAACGCGCCTCTTTCGCATCCGCAACCTGCTTCCCACATCTGGCTCAGGCCGGCGGCAACGCCGACAGAAGACGACCGTTACCGGTTGAGAAACGTCAATGCGGTAATCGGAAACCCAATGAAGATGCCGTTTGGGGTGCCTTAGAGGGCCCTGAGGGCAGGCCGAGGGACAGAAAAGATGAATATCGACAAATACACCGAACGCTCCAGGGGCTTCGTCCAGTCAGCGCAGTCGCTCGCGATGCGCGAGGGGCACCAGCAGTTCTCCACCCTGCACGTGCTCAAGGTCCTGCTGGACGACAATGAGGGGCTGGCTTCCGGTCTGATCGACCGCGCCGGCGGCAATTCCCGCGCAATCCTGAAGGCGACCGAGGATGCCCTCGGCAAGGTGCCGAAGGTCAGCGGTGGCGGCGCCGGCCAGATCTATCTGGCGCCCGAGCTCGCCCGCACTTTTGATGCCGCCGAAAAGGCCGGCGAGAAGGCTGGCGACAGCTTCGTCACCGTCGAGCGGCTGCTGCTCGGCCTGACGCTGGAAAAAACCAGCGAGGCCGGCACCATCCTCGCCAAGGGCGGCGTCACCCCGCAAAACCTCAATGCGGCGATCGAGGCGCTGCGCAAGGGCCGCACGGCCGACAGCGCGACCGCCGAGAACGCCTATGACGCGCTGAAGAAATATGCCCGCGACCTGACCCAGGCCGCGCGCGACGGCAAGCTCGATCCGGTGATCGGCCGCGACGAGGAAATCCGCCGTACGATCCAGGTGCTGTCGCGCCGGACCAAGAACAATCCCGTCCTGATCGGCGAGCCCGGCGTCGGCAAAACCGCCATCGCGGAAGGGTTGGCGCTGCGCATCGTCAACGGCGACGTGCCCGAGAGCCTGAAGGACAAGAAGCTGCTCTCGCTCGACCTCGGCGCGCTGATCGCGGGCGCGAAGTACCGCGGTGAGTTCGAGGAGCGGTTGAAGGCCGTGCTCCAGGAGGTGACCGCGAGCGAGGGCACCTACGTTCTCTTCATCGACGAGATGCACACCCTGATCGGTGCCGGCAAAGGCGACGGCGCGATGGACGCCTCCAATCTGCTCAAGCCCGCGCTCGCCCGCGGCGAACTGCACTGCATCGGCGCGACCACGCTCGACGAGTATCAGAAGCACGTCGAGAAGGACGCCGCGCTGGCGCGGCGCTTCCAGCCGATCTTCGTCAGCGAGCCTTCGGTCGAGGACACCATCTCGATCCTGCGCGGCCTGAAGGACAAGTACGAGCAGCATCATGGCGTGCGGATCACGGATTCCGCGCTTGTTGCCGCGACGACGCTGTCCAACCGCTACATCACCGACCGCTTCCTGCCCGACAAGGCGATCGACCTGATGGACGAGGCGGCTGCGCGGCTGAAGATGCAGGTCGATTCCAAGCCGGAAGAGCTGGATTCGCTCGACCGCGAGATCATCCGGCTCAAGATCGAGCAGGAAGCTCTCAAGAAGGAAAGCGATCCCGGCTCCAAGTCCCGTCTCGAGGCGCTCCAGAAAGAGCTCGCCGAGCTCGAGGAGAAGTCCGCGGCGCTGACGGCACGCTGGAGCGCGGAGAAGAACAAGCTCTCCAACGCCCAGAAGCTGAAGTCGGAGCTTGACGCGCTGCGCGTCGATCTCGCCGACGCCCAGCGTCGCGGCGAATTCCAGAAGGCCGGCGAGCTGGCCTATGGCCGGATCCCGCAGCTCGAGAAGCAGCTTGCGGATATCGAGGCGCGTGAAGGCTCCGGCGAGATGATGGAGGAGGCGGTCACCGCCAATCACATCGCGCAGGTGGTCTCGCGCTGGACCGGCGTGCCCGTCGACAAGATGCTGGAGGGCGAGAAGGAAAAGCTCCTGAAGATGGAGGAGCAGCTCGGCACCCGCGTCGTCGGCCAGGCCGAGGCCGTGCGCGCGGTCGCAACCGCCGTGCGTCGCTCGCGCGCGGGCTTGCAGGACCCGAACCGCCCCACGGGCTCCTTCATGTTCTTAGGGCCCACCGGCGTCGGCAAGACGGAGCTGACCAAGGCGCTCGCGGAGTATCTGTTCAACGACGAGACCGCGATGGTCCGCCTCGACATGTCCGAATACATGGAGAAGCACTCGGTCTCGCGGCTGATCGGTGCGCCTCCGGGCTATGTCGGTTATGACGAAGGCGGCGCGCTCACCGAGGCAGTGCGGCGCCGGCCCTACCAGGTCGTGCTGTTCGACGAGATCGAGAAGGCGCATCCCGACGTCTTCAACGTCCTGTTGCAGGTGCTCGACGACGGCCGCCTGACCGACGGCCAGGGCCGCACCGTCGATTTCCGCAACACGCTGATCATCATGACCTCGAACCTCGGTTCGGAATTCCTGGTGAACCAGCCGGAGGGCGAGGACACTTCGGCCGTGCGCGAGCAGGTGATGGCAATGGTGCGCGGGCATTTCCGCCCCGAATTCCTCAACCGCGTCGATGAGATCATCCTGTTCCACCGCTTGCAGCGGAGCGAGATGGGCCGGATCGTCGAGATCCAGTTCGCGCGCCTGCAGAGGCTGCTGACCGATCGCAAGATCGTGCTGACGCTCGATGCCGCCGGACGCGACTGGCTCGCCGCCAAGGGCTGGGATCCCGCCTACGGCGCAAGGCCGCTGAAGCGCGTGATCCAGCGTCACGTCCAGGACCCGCTCGCCGAGATGATCCTCGCCGGCGACGTCAGGGACGGCGATACTGTCGCGATCTCGTCCGAAGGCAACGTCCTGACCTTCAACGGCAAGGCGCCTCAGACCGCCGAGATCACCCAGTTCGAGGCGCCGGTGGCGAAGCGAAAGCTGAACTGAAACGCGGGCGGTCGCCGTTAAACATTATCGCCCCGGAGAGGTCATCCTCTCCGGGGCGAATTGTTCTTGCCCGGCTTGCCCCCCGGCCGATCGCTATTTCTTCGAGACCTTGTAGATCGCGTTCTCGATGTCGGACGAGAAGTAGATCACCCCCGTCGCCCCGACCGCCACGCCTGTCGGAATGTTGGTCGGCAACCCTCCAGGAGCGCCCGCGAGGCCGATTGGGAGATTGGCCGCGATCTCGGTGATCTTGCCGCTCGCCGGCGCGATCTCGATCAGCCGTTTGGCGCCGACTTCCGCAACGATCAGCTTGCCGTCGCTGCCGCGCGCAATGCCCTCCGGCATCTTCAGCTCCTTGGCGACCACAGTCTTTTCGCCGTTGCTGTCGATCCTCGAGACAGTGCCCGCAAAGGCGTCGGTGACGTAGACCTCGTCGGTCTTGCCACGAACGAGCCCGACCGGGCCCTCGAGGTCGCCGATCAGCGTGGTGCGATCCTTGCCGTGCTCACCGCTCACCTTGACCAGCGACTTGGTGCCGAGCTCGGCGACCAAAATGCTGCCGTCGGCGAGCACGATCGCATCGTGCGGCGCCTTGAAGCCATGCAGCATGTCGCGCGTCGCGCCGGTCTTGGCGTCGATCACCTGCACCGTGCCGGTGAACCAGCTCGACAGCACCACGTCGTTGCCCCGCGCCGTCGCGCTCATGGGATATTCGAGCGTGGTGTCGGCGGCGTGCATGCGCGCCTTTTCGGTGACCTCGCCGGTCGCCCCATCCACCGTGCGATAGGCGAACACGTCGGCGAGGTGGATCGTATCCTTGCCGTTCTCCGAGGTGACGCCGATGCCCCCGGGCAAAGCGAGCTTGCCGATGATGATCTGCTTGGCCTGGCCGGTCGCGGGGTCGACCTCCTGGATGCCGTTGTCGGCCATGTTGGAGACGTAGATGCGGTCCTTGTCGTCGATGGCGAGATTGTCCAGTGACGGCTTCAATTGCGCGACCATGGTCTTGGCGCCCGATTTGGGATCGACCCGGACGAGCTGGCCGAGCGCGGTGTCGACCACGAAGAGATTGCCCTTGGAATCGAAGTTCACCGCGGCCGGGACCTTGAAGCCGTCGGCGACGACGGTCAGCTCAGCCTTGTCGACGTCGACTTTTGCGACCTGGCCCTTGAACCAGAGCGGACCGTAGAGCTTGTCGTCGGGACCGAACTCGAAGCCGTTGAGGCCGCCCATCTTCTCCATGATCTGGCGCGGCGGCTTCACGCCCTCGACGTCGATCTCATAGAGCGTGTCGCCGAGGAAAACGGTGGTGGCGTAGAGCCTGCCGTCCTTGCGGAAGGCGAGCGAGTTGATGCCGGGAAGGCCGCTCGCGAGCTTCTTGATCGGGCCGTCGCCCTTGCGCGCATAGAGATCGCCGGTGAGGAATCCGGTCCAGGCCATGGTGCCGTCGGGCGCGAAGGCGATGTCGTCGGCCATTCCGATCGGCGAGGGGATTGCAACCTTGGCGGTACCGCCTGATACATCCACCTCGTAGAGAGCGGCGCCGGCGACGCTGCCGGCGAACAGATGGCCGGCCTTGTCGATGCCGAGCCCATGCACGCCATGGAATGCCGAGCCCTGGACCAGCTTGGTGACCTCCCAAGTCTCGGCCGATACGCTCGTGGTAGCGAAAAGGGCAGCGACGAATGCTGCGCAGGCGAGCCTGTTCTTCATGGCGAGACCTCCCGTTTTTTGGAAAGTATTCGCCCCTGGTGCCGCTTTGGCAAACAAAACTTGACGTTGAGCCGCCGCCAAGCGCGCCTCGCGCGAGAACGTCGAATTCGGATCGGATCTTGAGATGTCCGGCCGATGCCGGCCGGTTGCAATTAGCGGTTGCTGACCTGCAACGGGCCGCCGGTCGCGTCAGACATGCGGGCGATGGCGCCGCCGCGGCCGCTCATCATGCCGTCGAGCCGGTCGCGCTCCTTCTCGAAGCCTGCGAGCATCGGGCCCTCGAGCGAACGGCCGCGCGGCAGCTTCACACGCATCGGGTCGACGAAGCGGCCGTTGACCAGGATCTCGTAATGGACGTGCGGGCCGGTCGACAGGCCGGATGAGCCGACGAAGCCGATTACCTGGCCCTGCCGCACCTTCTTGCCGATCTCCATGCCCTTGGCGAACGCCGACATGTGGCCGTAGGCCGTCTCGTAGCCGTTGTTGTGCTTGATGCGGATATATTTGCCGTAGCCGCCTTCGGGGCCGGCCTTCTCGATCACGCCGTTGCCGGACGCGAAAATCGGCGTGCCGTAGGCGGTGGCCCAGTCGACGCCGGTGTGCATCTTTACATAGCCCAGGATCGGGTGGCGGCGGCCGCCGAAGCCGGAGCGCATGATGGCGTTGTTGACGGGCTTTCTGACCAGGAATTTCTTCGCGCTCTTGCCGGTCTCGTCATAGTAGTCGACGACGCCGTCGTCGGGGCTCTGGTAGCGGTAGTATTTCTTGGTCTCGCCGCCGACCGTGAGGGAGGCGAACAGCACGTCGTTCTTCTCCGTCGACGTCACGCCCTCGTCCTCGCCGGCGTAGAACACGTCGAAGGAATCGCCCGGCTGCACCTTGCGCTGGAAATCGACGTCGTAGGAGTAGATCTTGATCATGTCGTCGATGACCGGCATCGGCACTTTGTTGCGCATCGCGGTCTCGTAGATGCTCTGGTAGAGCCGCACGCCGGAGCCGTCGTCATCATCGTCGTCATCGCTGCTGGCGCTGGCCGCGGCATCGGCGACGGTGTTCATGCTGGAGACGTCGACCGCGACGTATTTGCCGAGATCGGACAGCGCCGCGATCGCCTCGACCATGGTCTCGTTGGCGACGACGACGCGATAGGGCTGCAGGCGGGCACCAGGACTCGCCGGCGCCATCAGGATGCGGAGCTTCTCGCCGTCCTTGAGGCCGCCGTCGCGGCCGCGCGGGCCGAGCGTCGCGGTGATCGCCTTGATCTCGTCGGCGTTCGCGCCGAGATCGCGCAGCACCGAGGCAACGCTGTCGCCCTTCTTGACCAGATGGACGCGTTCGCCGTTGGGATTGCCGCCGGTGATCTGCTCCTTGGTCTTGGGCAGCAGCGTGACGTTTTCCGGCACCACGCGCGTCTCGAAACCGGCATAGGGATCGGACGGCGAGGCTTCGGCGGCGTAGGCGGTTCTGATGTCGGACGGGCCGGTCGCGCCGGAGACATCGGCTGCGGCATTGGCGAGCGAGGCGTAGCGCACTCCGCCATTGCCGCGCCAGTTGGCGGCATCGCGCACCCGCATCAGGATGTCGTCGAGCGCCACCACCGCGGAAATCTTGGCTTTCGGCAGCACCGGCGACAGGTCCTTGGTGACGAAGGACACTTCGGCGTCGGGCTCGACCGCTTCGGGATTGTTGGGATCGTCGGATGCGGTCTTCGGATCGGAGCCGACATCGGTGAGCAGGCGCTGGGCGTTGAACGGCGGGATCTTCGCCGACAGGTCGCTCGTCGTCATCGACAGATTGCCGGCGATCCGGACGAAGGGGCGCACCCGCATCACGTCGCGGTTGCCGACGCGCGCCACCGTGGAGACGCGCATGATGTTGCGGGACGCCGTGGATTCGCTCGGTGGCGGCAGGCGGTCGCTCTTGTGCAGCGTGGCGGCGCGATCGGCGGCGCCGAATGCACCGCGCAACGCGCCCTCGACCCGCTCCGGCACCTTGGCGAAGGTCATCTCGCCGTCGAGCGATGCGAAAACGGCGCCGCCGATCAGGGCTGCGCCGCAGAGTCCGGTCAAAATTGTCCCGCTGAACCATTGCACCGAGACGCGACGGCGGTCGATTACGGCGGCTTCAGAACCATCGACGGACAGCGGCGGCTCGTGGCCGAGATCGATGATCCCGGTCTCACGCCCGTAAGCGCCGCGTGATGTCCTGTGGTTCAACGCAAGTCCCCCAATCAACGACCCAAGATGCCCACTTTCGAACCTCGTCCTGGTCGCCCTCTTGAAGGGGGATCGCCGGAAAAGGCAAGCCGCGCAGGCGTCCGTGCTCAGAAGGCCCCTCGGGTGGGGCCGGCCGAAATTACGAACAGCTGGACGGGTGAAGCTCTCTCGATGTCTCTCGAATGTCGGAGGAAGGCCGCGTCATCTGCAAGATCGCCTTCCTCTGACCCCATGAAAACCGCCGGCAGCCCCCACTGGCATCCCTGCGATTCAAGCTTGTCTCTTATCAGAACGCCGCGGGATTGTGGCTCAAGTACGGCGCCTGTCATCGAAAAAGTTTCCCGAACGGCCGGAGGGCGGGGGCCTCCCGAGAGGGTGCTGCAAGCTGCTTCCTGCCGCGAAGGTACGGTAAGCCGCCCCCCCAAGCCCTCCCCAAGTACCCTGTGTCGATCCCGACCCGCGCGCCAATCCACTCGCCAAGCCGTTCCCCATGTGGCTTCCCAGGTGGCTCGCCAGATCGCTTGCCAGGTCGCTTCCCAGTCCCCACCCACAACCCCTCCCAGGTCGGCTCCGGAGCCCCCTGGGGCCCAAACTTTTTTCAAGTTTTTTCACCGGCCCGACCGGATCGGCGCATCTGCGGTCCTTGTAACCGCCTGGAAACACGTTGTTTTTCGCGACAATCCACCGTGCGACGATTTGTTGACAATGGGCGTTGACAATCCCGAGTGCGGGGGCCTATAACCCGACCACTGAGCGCGGCGCCGCCGGGTCACTGACCAAGGCGAGCGAACGCGCCACTGATGCTCCTCACCTTGTTGAGTGACACAACAGTCGACGTAAGTCGATTGGAGTTCATCCATCGTCGGTAAGGGTGTCGGAACCCTTCCTCTCAGGAAGGTTGGGGCCTCCACGGTCCCGGGCTGTTTGACAAGTGAAGATGAAGAAAGAGAAACGTGGACGGCGGAGTCCTTGCGGGTCTCGCTCCTGAAAAGCTTCGGCTTTTCTGGTCGGGACCGGACGAAAGACTTCGGCGGTACACGTTTCAAAGGAAACACCATCGTTGCCAGCGATGTGAATCGCAGGCAGCACATCGACTTCGGTCGATAATGGTGGGACCTCGTCAAACGTTGTGATCAGCCGGTTCAAAGTTCAAGTCCAACTTGAGAGTTTGATCCTGGCTCAGAGCGAACGCTGGCGGCAGGCTTAACACATGCAAGTCGAGCGGGCGTAGCAATACGTCAGCGGCAGACGGGTGAGTAACGCGTGGGAACGTACCTTTTGGTTCGGAACAACACAGGGAAACTTGTGCTAATACCGGATAAGCCCTTACGGGGAAAGATTTATCGCCGAAAGATCGGCCCGCGTCTGATTAGCTAGTTGGTGAGGTAATGGCTCACCAAGGCGACGATCAGTAGCTGGTCTGAGAGGATGATCAGCCACATTGGGACTGAGACACGGCCCAAACTCCTACGGGAGGCAGCAGTGGGGAATATTGGACAATGGGGGCAACCCTGATCCAGCCATGCCGCGTGAGTGATGAAGGCCCTAGGGTTGTAAAGCTCTTTTGTGCGGGAAGATAATGACGGTACCGCAAGAATAAGCCCCGGCTAACTTCGTGCCAGCAGCCGCGGTAATACGAAGGGGGCTAGCGTTGCTCGGAATCACTGGGCGTAAAGGGTGCGTAGGCGGGTCTTTAAGTCAGGGGTGAAATCCTGGAGCTCAACTCCAGAACTGCCTTTGATACTGAAGATCTTGAGTTCGGGAGAGGTGAGTGGAACTGCGAGTGTAGAGGTGAAATTCGTAGATATTCGCAAGAACACCAGTGGCGAAGGCGGCTCACTGGCCCGATACTGACGCTGAGGCACGAAAGCGTGGGGAGCAAACAGGATTAGATACCCTGGTAGTCCACGCCGTAAACGATGAATGCCAGCCGTTAGTGGGTTTACTCACTAGTGGCGCAGCTAACGCTTTAAGCATTCCGCCTGGGGAGTACGGTCGCAAGATTAAAACTCAAAGGAATTGACGGGGGCCCGCACAAGCGGTGGAGCATGTGGTTTAATTCGACGCAACGCGCAGAACCTTACCAGCCCTTGACATGTCCAGGACCGGTCGCAGAGATGTGACCTTCTCTTCGGAGCCTGGAACACAGGTGCTGCATGGCTGTCGTCAGCTCGTGTCGTGAGATGTTGGGTTAAGTCCCGCAACGAGCGCAACCCCCGTCCTTAGTTGCTACCATTTAGTTGAGCACTCTAAGGAGACTGCCGGTGATAAGCCGCGAGGAAGGTGGGGATGACGTCAAGTCCTCATGGCCCTTACGGGCTGGGCTACACACGTGCTACAATGGCGGTGACAATGGGATGCTAAGGGGCGACCCTTCGCAAATCTCAAAAAGCCGTCTCAGTTCGGATTGGGCTCTGCAACTCGAGCCCATGAAGTTGGAATCGCTAGTAATCGTGGATCAGCACGCCACGGTGAATACGTTCCCGGGCCTTGTACACACCGCCCGTCACACCATGGGAGTTGGTTTTACCTGAAGACGGTGCGCTAACCCGCAAGGGAGGCAGCCGGCCACGGTAGGGTCAGCGACTGGGGTGAAGTCGTAACAAGGTAGCCGTAGGGGAACCTGCGGCTGGATCACCTCCTTTCTAAGGATGATCCTTCAGCGAGCTTCGGCTCACTATCGGATCGTTTTAGAAACATCAGTGGCCAACAATCGTCAGGATTGTTGAGCTGCATTGGCGGGATTTCGCCGTCTTCGTTTCTCTTTCTTCGCGGACGAACACGCGCTGGGGCTGCAAGCTTGCAGAATCCCTGGTCCTTGACTGGATATGCGTTAGGGGCTTGTAGCTCAGTTGGTTAGAGCGCGCGCTTGATAAGCGTGAGGTCGGAAGTTCAAGTCTTCCCAGGCCCACCAGCCTTCGCGCTTCGCTGCTTCGGCTAGGCAAGCCCTTCGATATGAAGGCTGCCGTGCCGTAGCCTTGGCGAAGGCAGGCTAATCAAGCAAGCATTCGTCTTCTGGTTACGGGGCCATAGCTCAGCTGGGAGAGCGCGTGCTTTGCAAGCATGAGGTCGTCGGTTCGATCCCGTCTGGCTCCACCAGATGGTTTGATCATCGACTGATCGTGCACCTACAATCGTCCGCGAAACATCACTTCGCATCTTGCTAGTCTGGATAGACAGCAAGTTGCGTGATTTCTGACATCGTAAAGAGGAGATCGATCCGAGTTGGATCGTTGCAGCAAGCAATTGCTACGCGAGCCTTCATTATCTCCGGATCATTTCGGCGCTCGTGCGTCTTTCAAGGGTAGCTCACAAGGCTGCTCTGGAGAGACAAGCGAGTTGTAAATGATCCTTTTAGCGAAGCTTGACCGCCTCGCTATCGGAACGATCTTACGAAGCAAGCTGGTCTTTCTAATCATTGTCCGGCTGCAGATAGCGTTCATCGAGGGCGCGTGCCGCAAGGTAATTCTGCAGACAACATTCTGCCGAGTGTGTGGACATTGATAATGAGAGCAATCAAGTGCCTTAAGGGTGTTCGGTGGATGCCTTGGCGCTGAGAGGCGATGAAGGACGTGCTACGCTGCGATAAGCCGTGGGGAGCTGCGAAGAAGCTTTGATCCATGGATTTCCGAATGGGGAAACCCACCTTCGATAGCCGGAACTCCAAGACCTTGTGTCTTGGTGTTCGACCAGAAATGATCGGGACCATGACCGCGAGGTTTTGGATTTCCGGTTATCAAGAGAAGGTATGAGACTTCTGAATACATAGGAGGTTTCAAGCAAACCCAGGGAACTGAAACATCTAAGTACCTGGAGGAAAGGACATCAACAGAGACTCCGTTAGTAGTGGCGAGCGAACGCGGACCAGGCCAGTGATACATCAAAGACAATCGGAACCAGTCAGGAAAGCTGGGCCTCAGAGGGTGATAGCCCCGTACGAGTAATGCGATGATGTATCCACGAGTAAGGCGGGACACGTGAAATCCTGTCTGAACGCGGGGGGACCACCCTCCAAGCCTAAGTACTCCTCAGCGACCGATAGTGAACCAGTACCGTGAGGGAAAGGTGAAAAGCACCCCGACGAGGGGAGTGAAATAGACCTGAAACCGGACACCTACAAACAGATGGAGCCCAAGATTCGTTCTGGGTGACATCGTACCTTTTGTATTATGGGCCAGCGACTTAATTTAACGAGCAAGCTTAAGCCGATAGGCGAAGGCGTAGCGAAAGCGAGTCTGAATAGGGCGTCAAGTTCGTTGTATTAGACCCGAAACCTAGTGATCTAGCCATGAGCAGGTTGAAGGTGAGGTAACACTCACTGGAGGACCGAACGGGTGCCTGTTGAAAAAGGCTCCGATGACTTGTGGTTAGGGGTGAAAGGCCAATCAAACTGGGAAATAGCTGGTTCTCCGCGAAAGATATTTAGGTATCGCCTCGGATGAATACCTCAGGGGGTAGAGCACTGGATGGGCTAGGGGGACTTACCGTCTTACCAAACCCAACCAAACTCCGAATACCTGAGAGTACTATCCGGGAGTCACACGGCGGGTGCTAACGTCCGTCGTGGAGAGGGAAACAACCCGGACCTACAGCTAAGGCCCCTAATTCGTGGCTAAGTGGGAAAGGATGTGGAAATCCCAAAACAACCAGGAGGTTGGCTTAGAAGCAGCCATCCTTTAAAGAAAGCGTAACAGCTCACTGGTCTAAATAAGGGTTTCTGCGCCGAAGATGTAACGGGGCTCAAGCCACGAGCC
>NZ_JACBZW010000002.1:0-352500 GCF_013408065.1 Bradyrhizobium sp. IAR9 | reverse complement strand
CGCTCCACGACAAGCCTGCCCCTTCACGAGGAGACCTCCATGCCAGCATTGCTTCGTCCCGCTCTTACCGCGTTCGGCGTCGCGTGCCTTCTGTCCGCAGCATCGCTCGCCTCGTCCGGCGCCGCATTCGCGCAAGCCAAACAGCAAGCTGCGCCGGCACAACAGACAGCACCGGCCCCGCAGGCCGCGCCCGCTCAGGCTCCGGCGCTCAAGCAGATCGCGCTGACCGACAAGCAGCTCGACGGCGTGCTCGCCGCGCAGAAGGACATGGACGCGATCACGGAGAAACTCCCTGAAAACACCGCGCCCGATCAGAAGGTGATCGCGCAGCTCGACGGTGTCGCCAAGAAGCACGGCTTTGCCGGCTATGACGACTACAACAACGTCGTCGACAATATCAGCCTGGTGATCGGCGGCTTCGATCCCGCGACCAAGAAATATGTCGGCCCCGAAGCCGTGATCAAGGCGCAGATCGCTCAGCTCCAGGCCGACAAGAAGATGCCTGCCAAGGACAAGAAGGAAGCGCTCGACGAGCTCAACGAGGCGCTGAAGACGCCGGCACCAACAGTCGAGAACAAGGCCAACATCGATCTCGTCGCCAAGTACTACGACAAGCTGGTCGCCGCGCTCGGCGATGACGAGAACTGAAGACGTTTGTGGCCCCGTTGCTCGCGCCGCGCATTCAGCCGTAGGGTGGGCAAAAGCGCGCGAGGCGCGCTGTGCCCACGTCCTCCTGGTTCAGACAGACGCGTGGGCACGCTCCGCTTTACCACCCTACGAGACCTTCATCCGCGTAAAAAAAAGCCCCGGAGACATCTCCGGGGCTTTTGTCGTTTTTCGCCTCGCAGCGCTGTGCAGCTACGTCCGCGTCCGCATCCGCATCATGAAGCTGTCGAAGCTGAGTTCTGCCACCTGCATCCAGGCAAGCGAATCGGCTCGATAAGCGGTGAGACTCGAGTACATCTTGCCGAAATGGGGATTGGTCTTGGCGAGATCAGCATAGATCTCGTTGGCCGCACCGTAACAGGCTTCGAGCACCTCCTGCGGGAAGGGCTTGAGGATCGCGCCGGCGGCGAGCAGCCGCTTGAGCGCGGGCGGATTTACCGAATCGTACTTGCCGGTCACCCAGGTGAAGGTGTCGAGCGAGGCCGTCGAGATCGCCGCCTGATAATGTTTCGGCAACGCGTTCCACTTCTCGAGATTCATGAGGTTATGGCCTTGGCCGGTGCCCTCCCACCAGCCCGGATAGTAATAATACTTCGCGACCTTCACGAAGCCGAGCTTCTCGTCGTCATACGGCCCGACCCACTCCGCCGCGTCGATCGTGCCCTTCTCCAGGGCGGGATAGATATCGCCGGCCGCGATCTGCTGCGGCACACCGCCGAGCTTCGCGATGATGGTGCCGGCGAAACCGCCGACGCGGAATTTCAGGCCCTTGAGATCATCGACGGTCTTGATCTCCTTGCGGAACCAGCCGCCCATCTGGGCGCCGGTCGAACCCGTGGGGACACCGATGGCATTGTGCTCCTTCAGGAGATCGTTGAGCATCTCCTGACCGCCGTTCCAGATCAGCCAGGAGATGTGCTGGCGCGTGTTGAGACCGAAGGGCAGCGACGTGCCGAAGGTAAATGCAGGGTTCTTGCCCCAATAATAATAGAGCGCGGTGTTGCCCATCTCGACGGTACCGTTGGAGACGGCGTCGAGCACTTGCAGGCCCGGCACGATTTCGCCGGCGGCAAAGGGCTGGATCTGGAAACGATTGTCGGTGATCTCGGCAACGCGCTTGCAGAAATATTCGCAGCCGCCATAGAGCGTATCGAGTGATTTCGGCCAGCTCGCAGCTAACCGCCATTTTACCTCGGGCATCGACTGCGCAACGGCCGGCGCGGCAACGGCACTCGCGGCCAGGCCCAGCCCGCCCGCCGTCAGGAATTTACGACGTTCCATGTAGTCCCTCCCTGTCCTGTCGAATCCTCGACGAGGGATCGCGATCTTGTCGTCGCTTTGTCTTCGCCGGTGGCCGACGTTTTATTGCGTCCGAAATTCTATGTTCCCGGATCGAGGTGCAGGATGACCAAAGGGGGATCGCAAATCAAGCGCACTTTGGTTGAGCTTGCGGTGGCGCCGCTCAATGCTGCGCTGCGAACGCGGCCTCCATCGCCTTGCGCGTCTTCACCGTCTCGTTGCCGGCGTCGAACTCGACGTCGCTCCAGCGCACCACCGCGCCGTGCGCGACGTCGTGCTTCAGCTTCAGGCGGTGGGCGAGGCCAATCGGCAGCGCGCCGGCCTTGAGGCTCGCGGCCGCCGGTACCAGCTTGCCCCACACCGTATAGCCGCCTTCGCCGTCGAGCATCTCGCCCGCGCGCAGATTGCGCTTGGCCACCGCCGCAACGTCGCCGCGGAAGCCGCTGGCCTGGCCGGTCGGCTCGCCCCGCAGCGCCGCCGACAGCACCGAGATGTTCAGCTCGAGCCCGATCAGATGATACGGCTTGTACATCGCAGCATAGCGTCCGCTGCCGTCGGTCTTGAGGCCGTACTGCCTGAAGCAGTCAGCGGCATAGTCGTTCGGCGCCTCCAGCACGACATAGACGCCCCAGCGGAGGTCGCGGAACACCGGCCGTCCGTCGCGTTCGAGCGAGGAGACGACCTCGACCACGCCCGGCCGCTCCAGCACGCCGCCATGCGAGCGCGGCCGCATGATGTGCGGCAGATCGTCGACGCCGCAGGGCGGAAACAGCAGGCCGTCCGTGGGCACGTCGAGGGCGCAGGCGTTGGCGATCGCGGCCATCTCGATCGCCGATTTGGTGCCGTCGAGGAAGGAGTTGAACATCTGCGGATTCATGCCGGCCGACTGCGCTTCGCCTGCGGTCAGGCCGTAATGCTGCCAGACGCCGTCAGGCGTCACGTCGTGATAGGCCGGCAGATATTTTGTGCCTTTACCGGCGGCGACGACGCGGAAGCCGGTGGCGCGGGCCCAGTCGACCATCTCGGCGGTCAGCGCCGGCTGGTCGCCATAGGCGAGCGAATAGACCACGCCCGCTTTGCGCGCTTCCTCGGCGAGCAGCGGACCTGCCAGCACGTCGGCCTCGACATTCACCATCACGATATGCTTGCCCGCCGCGATCGCGGCGCGCGCATGCCTGATCCCGACGGCGGGATTTCCGGTCGCCTCCACAACCACGTCCATGGCGCCGCCGGCAATGGCGCGCACGCCGTCATCGGTGAAGACGGTTGCGGCGATCCGCTCGGCGCTCCAGCCGACGGTGCGGCAGGCCTCGCGCGCGCGGTCGCGGTCGATGTCGACGATGATGGGCACCTCCAGCCCCGGCGTATGCGGCACCTGCGCCAGAAACATCGAGCCGAACTTGCCCGCGCCGATCAGCGCGACCCGGACCGGCTTGCCGGCGGACGCGCGGGCCTGGAGGAGGCGGAAGAGGTTCATGGGGGATTGTCCTGGTAATGGTCGTGTCCCGGACGCGGTGCAGCACGTAGTGCTGCTGCGCAGAGCCGGGATCCAGAAAGGAAACTATCAGCGCGGCATGGGCCCCGGTCAGCAGCGCATCGCTGAAGAAGCGCTGCGCTGCGTCCGGGGCGCGAGACCTACTTACTCCGCCGCCTGCCGCGGCGCACGGGCAAGCCGCAGCAGCGCGTCGTCGTCCACCGTCTTGATCGGGGCGAAGTCGCGATGTGCGATGTAGTCCGGCCGCGTCGGGCTGCGGATGTAGTTCGAGACCGCGTTCAGCGTCAGGTACACGATCTTGCGCGGGAAGGGCGTGATGTTGCCGGCCGAGCCGTGCACGAGATTGCCGTGGAACATCAGCATGCCGCCTGGCTTGCCGGTCGGCGCCACGATGCCGCCCTGCTCGACGAGGCGCGTCACCGTCGCCTCGTCCAGCGTCCACAGCGGATAGGAGGTGGTGGCGAGGTCGTGCGAGGCTTCGAGATCGCCGGCGTTCTGGCTGCGCGGCACCAACATCAGAGGCCCGTTGATCGGCATCACCTCGTCGAGGAAGATCGCGATATTCATGGCCCGCGGCTCCGGCATGCCGTCGTCGCGCTTCCAGGTGCCGTAATCCTGGTGCCATTGCCAGACATCGCCGGTGAAGGCCGATTTCGCGTTGATCTTGAACTGGTGCATGTAGACGGGCTCGCCGAACAGCTGCTCGACCGGGTCGATCATGCGTGGATGCGCGCCGAGGAGGCCGAACGCCTCGTTGTAAAGATGCGCGGCAAACGCCGTGCGGGGCGCGCCGCTCTTCTCGCGCCAGACTTCGGGACGGTTGGCGTCGTAGATGCCGACCGCCTCGCGCGCCAGCAGATCGACCTCCTCCTGATTGAACAGCTCGGGCAGGAACAGCCAGCCCTCGCGGTGGAAGAACTCCAATTGCTCCTGAGACAGTTTCATGGGTCGTTTCCTCCTGTTTTGTTTATTTGTCGTTTCGTCGTCCCGGGGCGGTCCGCAGGACCGAGCTCCGGTGCGCACTTGCGCACCGTAGTCGCGCGTCGCGCGTCCGGAATGACAGCGCAAATCGCTACGCCGCCGCTTCCTCCGTCGCCCTCAATCTCTCCTCAGTCATCCGTCCCGCCGTTTGCGCATGCGCCAGCGCGGCGGCTTCGGCGGCCTTCGCGTCGCCCGCGAGAATGTGTCCGGCGATATCGGCGTGCTCGGCCCAGGCGCTGCCGCGGTAGTCGAGCTCCGACAGCACCGTCGCCATCGAACGCCGCATATGCGGCCATTGCGGCGCGATCGTCTCCTCGATCACGGGATTGCCGGCGAGCTGATAGATCGCGCGGTGAAAATCCACGTCGAGCACGATCAGTTCAGTGAGTGTCGTGTTGCGGTCGATGCCGCGCCCGGCGGCGAACGCAGCCTCCAGCCGCGCGCGTCCTGCCGCGTCGCTGGCGGCGCGCTTCGCCGCAAGCCGCGCGGCCAGCGCGTCGATCGCGCCGCGCACCTCGTAGAGCTGGCGGATGCGCGCGGGATCGAGCTGGGTGACCTCGAAGCCGCGCTTGCCGCTCTCGGCGACGAGGCCCTGGCGGTGCAGCAGGTGCAGCGCATGCGAGACAGGCTGGCGCGACACGCCAAGCTTGTCGGCGAGCTCGTTCTGCCGGATGCGCTGGCCGGGCTCAAGCGTGCGGTCGGAGATCGCCTCCAGGATGCGGGCATAGACCTGGTCGATCAGGTTTGGGAGCGGGTCGAGAGGTATCACGCCGGCAGCTCCTGCGAGGGAATACGGAATTCCGTATTCGAAGGTATCGCGGGAGGGGGAGGGCGTCAAGACGAGCTGCGCGCCCGCGCCCAAGGCGCTCGCGCGGCTTCGCTAAGTCATTGATATCGCTATGATCGTCTACTGTGCATGGGGTTGTTTTCGCGGAAAAACCTCCGCCTCAACCCTCCAGCACCTCCACCTCCAGCGCGGCGATCCCTTCCGCATCGGCCAGCGCCTCGATTCCGGCAATGCGTTCGCCCTTGAACGTCACGCGCAGCGCGATGCGCAGCTGGCCACCGAGGATGACGGCAACGCCGATCTCGCCGTCGACCAGTGCCGTCCGCGCGGCCTGGGCGCGGCCCTTGTAAAGCTGTGCGACCGCATCCGCGCCGCGGATCTCCGGTAGCGTGCCGAGCCGCACCGCGGCCTGATCGGCGCGGAAGACGACGTCGGGGTCGAGCACGGCGAGCAGCCCCTCGAAATTGCCTTCGCGCGACGCCTTGAGAAAGGCATCGACGATTCCGCGCTGGCGCGACAGGTCGGTCTCGGGCACCGGCGCCCCCTGCACGCGCCGCCGCGCCCGGCTCGCGAGTTGCCGCGATGCGTCGACCGAGCGGCCGACGATCGGCGCGATCTCCTCGAAGGGCACTGCGAACATGTCGTGCAGCACGAAGGCGAGCCGCTCCGCCGGCTGCAAGGTCTCGAGCACGACGAGCAGCGCCGCGCCGACGGAATCGGCCATCTCCGCCTCGCGCTCCCGCGTCTCGTCGAGCGGCTCGGGCACATGCGGGCCCATCGGCTCTTCCTTGCGCGACTTCCGTGCGCGCAGCATGTCGAGGCAGATGCGCGCGACCACGGTCGTCAACCAGCCGCGCAAATTCGCGACATCGGACATGTCGTAGCGGCTGACCCGCAGCCATGCCTCCTGCACGGCATCGTCGACCTCGGCGCCGGAGCCCAGCATGCGGTAGGCGACCGCGCGCAAATGGTCCCGGCTGGCTTCAAACTGGTGGCTGAGAAAATCGTCTTCGAAGTTTTTTTCGGTCATCGGTCACATTCCCTCGTCGCGATCCGTCATGCCCATGACGAAGCCAATCCGGCCGATGTGACCGGAACCTTCGACATTCGAGCGATGGAGACGAAAAAGATGCACGCCCGCATGAATCACCCTGTCATGGTCCTCCCCGAGGCCATGAATGTCCTGCAATCCCTCGGCAATCTGACCAAGCAGGGGCTGCCGGAAAAGCTCCTGGAACTGGTGCACCTCCGCGCCAGCCAGATCAACGGTTGCAGTGTCTGCGTCGACATGCACCCCAAGGTCGCCCGCAAGCTCGGTGAGACCGACGAGCGCCTGTTCGCCGTGTCCGCCTGGCGCGATGCGCCCTATTTCACCGACGCCGAGCGCGCCGCGCTGGCGCTGACCGAGGCCGTCACGCGCCTCGCCGACCGCGAGGATCCGGTGCCCGACGCGATCTGGAACGAGGCCTCCAAGCACTTTGACGAACGCGAGCTCGCAACGTTGATCCTGTCGATCGCGACCATCAATGTCTGGAACAGGCTGAATGCAACGATCAAGATGCCGGTCGGCGTGTGGAAGGTGTGAGGTCTCTTTCCCTCGCCTCTCCCCGCTTGCGGGGAGAGGCGACGAGAGCACCTACTCCGCCAAGAACCGGCTCACCACCTCGCCGAACTCCAGTGGCGCCTGCTCGAACATCCAGTGGCCGGCGTTCGGAATGACTGCCGTTTGCGCGCCCGCGATGTGCGCGGCCAGCACGCGCCACATCACCGACAGGCTTCCCGTCGTCGCGCCGCCGCCGATCAGCAGCGTCGGCGTGCGGATCGCCTGTGCGTCGCCGAGCGTGTAGGGCCGGCGCTGCTCGTTGATCTGGCCAAGGAAGGTGAGCGCGTTGTCGCGCAGCTGCTGCTTGGCCGCCGCGGGCACGCGCCGCCACGAGCCGTCACCCTCGATGCCCTCGTAGAAATTCTGCAGCGCACCCTCGATATCGCCGGCACGGATCATCTCGACCGAGCGCGCGGTGCGCGCCGCGAGCGGCGGATGCGCGGGCGTGCCTTCCGGCACCGGCAGGGATGCATCGAGATCGCCGCCCGGCTCGGCCAGCACCAGTTTTCGCAGCAGATCAGGCCGGGCCCGCGCCACGCGGAATGCAATGTGGCCGCCGCGCGAATGGCCCATCAGGTCGATCGGTGCGGGCGTCACCTGCTCGATGAAAGCGATCGTGTCGGCAACGTGCTGCGCCATCTTGTAGTCGTCGCCGACGGCATCCCAATGTTCGGGGAAGAAATGCCGCAGGCTGACCGAGATCACGCGATGGGATTTCGAGAGCGGGCCGAGCACCGAATACCAGGTCCGGAAATCCCCTAACGTGCCATGCACGCAGACCAGCGGATGGCCCTCTCCGACTTCGAGATAGGCCATGTCGTAACCGTTGACGCGGAATGTCTGCATGATCAGCTCGCCAGGAAGTCGAGAACCACTTCGGAGTATTTCTGCGGCGCCTGCTCGAACATCGGATGCGTCGCGTTCGGGATGATCGCGGTCTTGGAATAGGGCACATGCGCAGCGAGCGCATGCAGTACTTTTGGCAGCAGGCCCTTGGTCCGCGCCCCCAGGATGAATAGCGTCGGCATCTTGATCGCCTCCGCATCCGCCTTGGAGAACGGCGGACGGTTGTCGCGGACCTGGCCGATCAGCGTATAGGCATTATCGCGCAAATTCTGCTTCACCAGGGCCGGCAGGCGCGGCCAGGTGCTGGCGCCTTCCAGCGTGTCGACGAACACGGCAAGGCCGCCGTCGACGTCGCCGGCCGCGATCTTCTTGGCCGAGGCCGTGAACCGCGCCAGGAGCGGCGAGGGCCCGCCGACATAGTCGGGATCGAGGCTCGCATCGAGTTCGCCGCCGGGTTCGGCGAGGATCAGCCGCCGCAGCAGATCCGGCCGCCGTTGCGCCACGCGGAAGCAGATGTGCCCGCCGCGGGAATGGCCCATCAGGTCGACGGGCCCGAGGTCGAGCTCTTCGATGAAGGCGATGACATCGTCGACATGCTGGGCGATCGAGTAGGTGTCGCCGATGCCGTCCCATCGCGCCGGGAAGAAGTGCCGCAGGCTGACCGCGAGCACCCGGTGCCGTTGCGACAGTGGGCCGAGCACGCAGCCCCAGACCCGGAAGTCGTTGAGCGAGCCGTGCACGCAGACCAGCGGCGGCCGGCCGCTGTCCTCGCCCACGTCGAGATAGGGCATGTCGTATCCGTTGACGTGGAGGCTTTGCATTCCGGGCTCGCGAAGGGATTGGAACTCCTGCGCAAGATTCCCGGAAACCGGGTGGATCGCAACTATTTCCAAGCCTAGATTTGGTCCGAGATCACATTGGGGGCATGCGACGGCAACGCAAGCTCAGGAACCAAGCCATGACCGACCAGCACTTTGCCTTGTTCGATACCAGGATCGGCCTCTGCGCAATCGCCTGGGGCCCGCGCGGCATCAACGGCACGCAATTGCCGATGGGCGGCGAGCAGAAGATCCGCACCCGCATCAGCCAGCGCCACGGCGATGCCGTTGAGACCGAGCCGACCGCCGAGGTGCAGCAGGCGATCGACCGCATGACAAAACTGCTCGCAGGCGAGCCGGATGACCTCACCGATATCGAGCTCGATCTCGACGGCGTGCCCGAGTTCAACCGCGGCGTCTACGCGATCGCCCGCGCCATCCCGCCCGGCAAGACCCTCACCTATGGCGACATCGCCAAGCAGCTCGGCGGCGTCCAGCTCTCGCGCGACGTCGGCCAGGCGCTCGGCCACAATCCGTGCCCGATCGTGGTGCCCTGCCATCGCGTGCTGGCTGCCGGCAACAAGCCCGGCGGCTTCTCGGCGAATGGCGGCGTGGTGACGAAGCTGAAGATGCTCGAGATCGAAGGCGCGCTGGTGAACCATACGCCGAGTTTGTTCGATTGAGGCGGCTTGCACCGTGCCGTAGGGTGGGCAAAGCGGAGCGTGCCCACCGTCTCGTCGTAACGTGGAAAGGTCGTGGGCACGGCGCTTCGCGCCTTTGCCCACCCTACGAGACCTCCGCTAGATCTTCGCCGCCGTCTTCGGCCAATATTTGTCGCGCAAATGCCGCTTCACCAGCTTGCCTGTGGGCGTGCGCGGCAGCTCGGCTTCGAAATCGATCGAGCGCGGGCACTTGATGGCAGAGAGGCGGCCCTTGCAGTAGGCGATCAAATCGGCCTCGAGCGCCTTGCCGGCACGCTTCATGTCGTGTGGCTGCACCACTGCCTTCACCTCTTCGCCCATCTCCTCGTTCGGGACGCCGAACACCGCAACGTCGGCGACATCGGGGTGGGTGATCAGCACGTCCTCGGTCTCCTGCGGGTAGATGTTCACGCCGCCGGAGATGATCATGTAGGACTTGCGGTCGGTGAGATAGAGGAAGCCATCCTTGTCGAGATAGCCGACGTCGCCGAGCGTCGACCAGCCCTTGGCGTTGTAGGCTTTCTTCGTCTTCTCGGGGTCGTTGTGATAGGTGAACGCCGGGGCGTCGGCGAAATAGACCGTGCCGATCTCGCCGACCGGCTGCTCTTCGTCGTTCTCGTCGAGAATCTTGATCTTGCCGACCACGGCGCGACCGACGCTGCCGCGATGCGCCAGCCATTCCTTGGAGCTGCAGACGGTGACGCCGTTGCCTTCCGAGCCGGCGTAATATTCGATCAGGATCGGCCCCCACCATTCGATCATCTTCGCTTTCACGTCGACCGGGCAGGGGGCGGCGGCGTGGATTGCGCCCTTGAGCGTGGAGACGTTGTACTTCGCGCGGATCTCGTCCGGCAGCTTCAGCATGCGCACGAACATGGTCGGCACCAGCTGCGACTGCGTCACCTTGTATTTCTCGACCAGCGTCAGGAATTCCTCGGCGTCGAAATGCTCCATGATGATGGAGGTGCCGCCGAGCACGATCGCCATCATGTTGAAGCGCAAGGGAGCAGCGTGATAGAGCGGCGCCGGTGACAAATAGGTGCTTTCGGTGTTCATGCCGCACATGTCGGCGCAGAGCACGCGCAGAAGCGGGTTCGGCTCGTTGATGGTCTTGCCTTCAAACGCCTTCTTGACGCCCTTGGGCCGGCCGGTGGTGCCGGACGAATACAGCATGTCATAGCCGGCGATCTCGTCGGCAATCGGTGTGATCGGCTGACTTGCTGCTTCCTCGTCGTAGGAGCGGAAGCCGGGCAGCGGCTCGTCCATCATGTAGAAGATCGGCTCGCCGGCGGCGCCCTTGATCAGGCCCTTGATCTGGTCGGCGCATTTCGGCGTCGTGATCACGACCTTGGCGCCGCAATCGGCGATGATGTAGTCGATCTCGTCCTGCTTCAAATAGCGGCTGATCGCTGTGTAGTAGAGCCCGCTCCGCTGCGCGGCCCAGCAGAGCTCCATGAAGGCGAGGCGGTTCTCCATCAGCAGCGCGACGTGGTCGCCGGCCTTGAGGCCGAGCGAGCGGAACAAATGCGCGCCCTGGTTCGAAAGCTCGTCGAGCTCGCGATAGGTGATCGCCTTGCCGGTGCCGGCCATCTGGTAGGCGATCTTGTCGGGCGTGGTGCGGGCATGGATGGAGGGGTGAGTCATGGCGTTTCCTCAAAACGCGAATGGCGAGTAGCGCGTGGCGAATAGGGGAGAAGGGCAACCGCTCTTCGCCTACTCACCATTCGCTACTCGCCACTCACTACTCGCTTTTGTTTTTTCTTACAGTCGCTCGACAATCGTCACGTTCGCCATGCCGCCGCCTTCGCACATGGTCTGCAGGCCATAGCGCTTGCCGCGCTGGTGCAGGGCGTGAACCAGCGTCGTCATCAGCTTGGTGCCGGAGCCGCCGAGCGGATGGCCGAGCGCGATGGCGCCGCCATTGACGTTGAGGCGGTCAGGGTCGGCGCCGGTGGTCTTGAGCCAGCCGGTCGGCACCGAGGCGAAGGCCTCGTTGACCTCGAACAGGTCGATGTCGCCGATCTTCATGCCGGCCTTCTCCAGCGCCTTCTTGGTGGCGTGCAGGGGCGCATCCAGCATGATCACGGGATCGCCGCCGGTCATGGTCATGTGATGGATGCGCGCCAGCGGTGTGACGCCGAGCTGCTTGAGACCGCGCTCGTTGACCACCATGACGCCCGAGGCGCCGTCGCAAATCTGGCTGGCGCTGGCCGCGGTCAGCTTGCCGTTCTCGGCGATCAGCTTGACGCCCTTGATGCCCTCGAGCGTGGCATCGAAGCGGATGCCCTCGTCGATGTGGTGGGTGTCCTTGGAGCCGTCGGCGCGGGTGATCTCGAGCGGTACGATCTCCTTCTTGAAGTGGCCGGCTTGAGTCGCCGCGATCGCGCGCTGATGGCTATTATAGGAATATTCGTCCAGATCATCCTTCGACAGGCCGTACTTCTCCGCCATCATCTCCGCGCCGGTGAACTGGCTGAACACAATGTTGGGATATCTCGCCTCGATGCCCGGGCTCTTGTAATGGCCGAAGCCGTTCTTGGCGGCGAGCTGCGAGGACAGGCCCATCGGCACCCGCGTCATCGATTCCACGCCGGCGGCGATCACGACGTCCATGGTGCCGGACATCACGGCTTGCGCGGCGAAGTGCAGCGCTTGCTGCGAGGAGCCACACTGGCGATCGATCGAGGTGCCCGGCACGCTCTCCGGCAGCTTCGAGGCCATGATCGCGTTGCGCGCGACATTGTTGGATTGCTCGCCGACCTGCATCACGCAGCCCATGATCACGTCTTCGACCAGCGCAGGATCGACCTTGGTGCGGTCGACCAGCTCGTCCAGCACTTTTGCGGCGAGATCGGCCGGATGCCAGCCGGCGAGACGGCCCCCCTTGCGCCCGCCCGCGGTACGCGCAGCGGCGACGATGTAAGCCTCGGCCATGTCGGTCTCTCCCTGAATTCTTGATTGGGTCGGTTGTCGGGGCGGATTTAAGGGACGCAAGATCATTTAGTCAATCGATCAATTAATTCTTGTGATGAGGCGCTGCTTGGGCTTATCTGCGCGCCTATCGAGGTGCATTCAGGGATCTCCGTGACTACCAGCGTACCGAACAGGCTCCCCAGCGGAAAAAATTCCACGGCAGAGAAATTGCTCGTGGCCGCGAGCGAGTTGATGATCGAACGCTCCTCGATCGAGATTTCGCTCAGCGACATCGCGCAGAAGTCGGGCGCCAACGCCGCGTTGGTCAAATATCACTTCGGCAACAAGGACGGGCTGCTGCTGGCACTGCTCGCGCGGGATGCCGCGACCGAGATGTCCAATCTCGAATATCTGCTGGCGCAGCCGATCACGGCGACGGCGAAGCTCAAGCTGCATATCGGCGGCATCATCCGCGCCTATCACCGGTTCCCCTATATGAACCGGCTGATTCACTATCTCCTGCATGAGAGCGTCGCCGGCTCCGCGGACGAAGTTTCAAAATTCTTCGTGGCGCCGCTCCTCGACTTTCACCGCCGCCTGCTCGCCGAGGGCGTCAGCCGCGGCGAGTTCCGCCAGACCGATCCGGTGCTGTTCTACACCAGCCTGATCGGCGCCTGCGATCATCTGTTCTTCGGCCGGCACGCGATGTCTCGCGCGACCGGCGTCGGCCCGGTCACCGACGACGTCTGCCGGCAATATATCAAGCACATGGAAACGCTGATCTGCGGCGGCATCCTCACGCAAGCCGGGGAAGCTGCCGCGGCCGGATGATCCGGCCGCAACTCTCAAGTCTAGAGAAGAAACGTCCAAGGAAAGGTAGCCTGTCATGGAATTGAAAGACGTAGCCGTTCTCATCACCGGCGGTGGTTCGGGCCTCGGCGAGGCGACCGCCCGCGCCATGGCGGCCAAGGGCGCCAGGATCGGCGTGATCGACCAAAACAAAGAGAATGCCGAGAAGGTCGCGGCCGAGGTGAAGGGCGTGGCGCTCCATGCCGACGTCACCAGCGAAGAGCAGATCAAGGCCGCGATCGCCAAGGCGGAAGCCGCGCATGGCGTTGCGCGGGTGCTGATGAACTGCGCCGGCATCGGCGGCTCGCAGCGCATCGTCGGCCGCGACGGCGTCTATCCGCTGGAAAAGTTCGCGCGCATCATCAACGTCAATCTGATCGGCACCTTCAACTGCCTGCGGCTGTTCGCCGAGCGCCTCGTCACGATCGAGCCCGTCGGTGAAGAGCGCGGCGTCATCATCAACACGGCGTCGGTCGCGGCCTATGAAGGCCAGATCGGCCAGATCGCCTATTCGGCCTCGAAGGGCGGCGTCGTCGGCCTGACCCTGCCGGCCGCGCGCGACCTCGCCAGCCAGAAGATCCGCGTCAACACCATCGCGCCCGGCCTGTTCTTCACGCCGCTGCTGATGGGGCTGAACGAGGAAGCCCGCAAGAGCCTGGGCGCGCAGGTGCCGCATCCCTCGCGCCTCGGCGATGCCAAGGAATACGGCTCGCTCGCGGTGCACATCGTCGAGAACGCGATGCTGAACGGCGAGACCATCCGCCTCGACGGCGCCATCCGCATGGCGCCGAGGTAGGCGGCGCTCTTCTTCCTTCTCCCCCTGTGGGAGAAGGTGGCGCGAAGCGCCGGATGAGGGGTCTCTCTCCCCGATCTCGTCTGCGGAGACAGACCCCTCATCCAAGTGAACTCTAGGCTGACAGCGATCTTGCCCTCTCCCACAAGGGGAGAGGGCGCAATAACCGCCACCCAAAGAGCGGATGCACGAGGCCCCCATGTCCCAACCGCTGCTGATCGAGCATGACGACGGCGTCGACCGGGTGACGCTCAATCGGCCGGAACAGCTCAACGCGCTCGATCCGGCGCTGATCGACGCGCTCAACGACTACTTCCAGGGCCTTCAACGCAACCGTGACACGCGTGTCGTGGTGCTGAAGGGCGCCGGCCGGAATTTCTGCGCAGGCCTCGATCTCAAGGCGGCGATGGCCCGCCGTGCCGGGCAACAGGAGCCGCCTGGCGTCACGGAGTCGCTGGACTCGCAGCGCCGCATCGCTGACATCGTGATGCTGATGCGACGTTGTCCGCAGCCGATCCTGACGCTGGTGCAGGGTGCGGCCGCCGGCGGCGGATTTGCGCTGGCGCTGGCTTCCGACATCCGCATCGCGACGAGATCGGCGCGAATGAATTGCGCCTTCATCAAGCTCGGCCTCGGTGGCTGTGACATCGGCACCAGCTATTTCCTGCCGCGGCTGGTCGGCGTGTCCGTGGCGTCGGAACTGATCCTCACGGGCCGGTTCATCGGCGCCGAGCGCGCGCTGGCGGTCGGCCTCGTCTCGGAAGTCGTGGACGAGGACAGGCTCGATGACGCGGCCGAGCCTTATGTCGAGGCGATGATGACGGCCTCGCCCGTGGGCCTGCGGCTATCCAAGGAATGTCTCAACATGAGCGTCGATGCGGGATCGCTGGAGGCGGCGATCGCGATGGAGGATCGCAACCAGGTCCTGTGCAGCCGCTCGGAGGAATTTTCGGAAGGCATCAGGGCCTTCCTTGAGAAGCGAAAGCCTGTCTATATCAAGCGCTGAACGAGAACGATCCGCAAAGGACGATAATTCCGGGAGACGCAAAATGAGTGGAAGCGCGGCGGCCGTGATGACGAAGCCCGCCTTTCGCAAGATCGAGTGGCTCGCGCGCGACATCGACGTCGAGCGTCGCAGCGACGGCACGGTGGTGCTGAAGTCGCGCATTCCGCTGCAGCCTTACGAGAAGCACATCCCGGCCTCGCTGGCGAAATGGGCGAAGGAAGCGCCCGAGCGCATCTGGCTCGCTCAGCGCGGTGGTCCCAATCGCGAATGGCGCAAGGTGTCCTATGGCGAAGCCAAGCGCACTGTGGATGCGCTGACGCAAGGTCTGCTCAACCTCGGACTCGACGGCCGCCCCGTTGCGATCCTCTCCGGCAATTCGATCGAGCATGCGCTGATGACGCAGGCCGCGATGCAGGCGCGCGTCCCGGCAGCGCCGGTCTCGCCGGCTTACTCATTGATGAGCCACGATCACGTCAAGCTGAAATACCTGTTCGACCTGATCAAGCCGGCCGTGGTGATGGTGCAGGACGGCCCGACCTTCGAGAAGGCACTGAAGGCGATCGACCTCGCCGGCGTCACCGTGGTTCACGTCGCGCGGCCATGTGAGGGCATCAAGAGCGTCAGCTTTGCTGAGCTCGCGGCAACTCCGGTGACCGAGGACGTCGAGGAGTCGATCGCGAAGATCACGCCCGACACCGTCGGCAAGCTGCTGTTCACGTCAGGATCGACCGGCATGCCCAAGGCGGTCATCAACACGCAGAAGATGATGTGCGCCAATGCAGCGATGATGATGCAGGTGCGGCCACGTTCGCCTGACGGCCCTGTTGCGACCATGCTGGACTGGATGCCCTGGAATCACACCATGGGCGGCAACGCGGCATTCCACCCGATCCTGGTCGATGGCGGCACGCTCTATATCGACGATGGCCGGCCGATGCCGGGCCAGTTCGAGGAGACGCTGCGAAACCTGCGCGAGATATCGCCGACCTATTACGCCAACGTGCCGGCCGGCTATGCCGCGCTCGCGGCCGCCATGGAGAAGGACGACGCGCTCTGCCGCTCGTTCTTCAAGAACCTCTCGATCATGGCCTATGGCGGCGCGCGCCTGCCTGACGATCTCTACGACCGCATGCAGGCCCTCGCGGTGAAGACCACCGGCGAGCGCATCGTGTTCTACACCGGCTGGGGCTCGACCGAGACCGCGCCGACCTCGACCGGAACTTATTGGGACACCGAGCGCGTCGGCCTGATCGGCCTGCCGTTCCCCGGTGTCGAGCTGAAGATGGTGCCGTGCGGCTCGAAATACGAATTGCGGCTGCGCGGCGTCAACGTCACGCCCGGTTATTTCGGCCAGCCGGAGCTGACGAAGCAGATGTTCGACGAGGAAGGCTTTTACTGCATCGGTGATGCCGGCGTTTTCGTCGACGATTCCGATCCGGTGAAGGGCATCATCTTTGCAGGTCGCGTGGTCGAAGACTTCAAGCTCACCACCGGCACCTTCGTGCATGTCGGTTCGCTCCGCACCGATACGATCGCAGCTGCGACGCCTGTCGTGCACGATGCGCTGGTCGCGGGGCAGGACCGCCCGTTCATCGGCCTGTTGGCCTGGCCCAATTTGCACGCCTGCCGGCAACTTGTCGGCAATCCCGAGCTGAACTTCGAGGATGCAGTGAAGCACCCTGAAGTGCTCGCCTGCTTCAGGCGCGGGCTGGAAACTCACAACAAGGAGTGCGAGGGCGCCAGCAGCCGCATCATCGCGCGGGCCATGCTGATGGTCGAGCCGCCCTCGATCGACGGCAACGAGCTTACCGACAAGGGCTACATCAATCAGCGCGCCGGCCTCGAGCGCCGCGCCGCACTGGTGGAGCGGCTGTATGCCGACAAGCCGGATCAAGACGTCATCGTTCTCAAGTAATCGACATCATCAACACGGGTACGCGCCATGAACTTCGACTTCTCCGACGACCAGAAGCAGCTCCGCGATCAGGCGCGCAAATTCCTCGCGGAAAGATGCTCGCCGAAGGCGGTGCGTGTGGTGCTCGACGGCAAGGCGCCTTACGACAAGGAGCTCTGGAAGGGCCTCGCCGAGATGGGTTTCCTCGGCGTCGCGATCCCCGAGGAGTTCGGCGGCGCGGGCGCCGGTCATCTCGAGCTCTGCGTTATCGCCGAGGAGATGGGCCGCGCGAACGCGCCGGTGCCGTTCTCCTCGACCGTGTATCTCGCCGCCGAAGCGCTGTTGATCGCCGGCAGCGACGCGCAAAAGAAGAAATGGCTGCCGGCCATTGCCTCGGGCGAGGCGATCGGCACGCTGGCGCTGTTCGAGGGCAAGGGCAATCCCGCGCCGAAGAACGTCAAGCTGACGGCTGCGAACGGCGTGCTCAACGGCGTCAAGAAACCGGTCGCCGATGGTGCGATTGCCGACTTCGCCGTGGTTGCTGCGCGCACAGGTTCGAGCGGACGCGACGGTGATATCTCGCTGTTCCTGGTTGATCTCAAAGCCGGCGGCGTCGAGGTGAAAAGCCTCACCAATCTCGATCCGACCCGCGGGCAGGCCGAGATCACCTTCAAAGACTGCAAGGCCGAGCCACTGGGAGCTGCCGGCGAAGGCTGGAGCATCCTCACCCAGGTGCTCGACCGCGCCGCGGTATTGTGTGCGTTCGAGCAGGTCGGCGGCTCCGACCGCGCGCTGGAGATGGGCCGCGACTACGCGCTCGACCGCATCGCCTTCGGTCGCCAGATCGGCTCGTTCCAGGCGGTCAAGCACATGCTCGCCGACATGTATGTTTCGGCGACTCTGGCGCGCTCGAACAGCTATTACGGCGCCTGGGCGCTCTCGACCAACGCGGCTGAATTGCCGGAAGCCGCTGCTGCCGCACGCATCAGCGCGACGCAGGCATTCCAGCACTGCGCCAAGAACAACATCCAGGTTCACGGCGGCATGGGCTTCACCTGGGAGTTCGACTGCCACATGTACTACCGCCGCGCCAACGCGATGGCGCTGGGGCTGGGGAGCCTGTCCTATTGGGAAGACCAGTTGATCGACCGCATGCGGAAGAAGAACGCGGCGTAATTAGGTTCGTAGGGTGGGTTAGTCCTGCGGATGCGCGAAGCGCGATCCGCTGGGCGTAACCCACCACTTCCGTCGACGAGGAAACCAAAGAGGTGGGTTACGCCTTCGGCTAACCCACCCTACGAAGGTAAGAAGACGACCATGAACTTCGACGACACCCCGCAGGAAGCCGAATTCCGCGCCACCGCCCGCGCCTGGATCGGTGCGAATGCGCCCACGCAATACGAGGAAGAGCTGCGCAAATCCTCGCTCGGCCGCACCGTGCTCAAGAACGCCAACATTCTTGAGGTCGCAAAAGCCTGGCAGAAGAAGAAGGCCGACGCCGGCTGGGCCTGCCTGCACTGGCCGAAAGAGTATGGCGGGCGCGGCGCCTCGCCGATCGAGCGCGTGATCTGGCAGCAGGAAGAAGGGCCGTACGGCCAGTTGTCCCGCATGTTCATCATCGGCCACGGCATGTGCGGGCCGACCATGATGGCGTTCGCGCGCGAGGAGCATAAGCGCACCTATCTGCCGCCGCTCGCTTCCGGCGAGAAGGTCTGGTGTCAGCTGTTCTCCGAGCCCGCCGGCGGCTCCGACGTCGCGGGCCTGCGCACGCGCGCCGAGAAGGACGGCGACGACTGGGTCATCAACGGGCAGAAGATCTGGACCTCGGGCGCGCATTATTCCGACTACGGCATCCTGCTGACGCGCACCGATCCCACCGTGCCCAAGCACAAGGGCCTCACCATGTTCTTCCTGGACATGAAGAGCCCCGGCGTCGAGGTGCGGCCGATCAAGCAGGCCAGCGGCGCCTCCGACTTCAACGAGGTCTATTTCACCAATGTCCGCATTCCCGATCATCAGCGCCTCGGCGAGGTCGGTGACGGCTGGAACGTCTCGCTGACCACGCTGATGAATGAGCGCAGCGCGATCGGCGCGGCCGTCTCGACCGGCTTTCCTGAATTGTTCGAGTACTGCTCCAGCCTGATGCTCGACGACGGCCCCGCGATCGAGGATCGCGCGGTGCGCTCGAAATTGGCGAACTGGGCGGTGAAGGCGAGCGGGCTGAAATACACCAGCATGCGCGCGATCTCGGCGCTGTCGAAAGGCGAGCGGCCGGGGCCGGAGAATTCGATCGGCAAGCTGGTGGCGGGCTCGATGATCCAGGACGTTGCGACCTACGCGCTGGATTTGCAGGGTGCGAGCGGCGTCGTCAGCGGCGAGGATGGCGAGCTCGCCGGCCGTTTCCAGGCGATGCTGCTGCGCGCGCCCGGCACCCGTGTCGAAGGCGGCACCGACGAGATCATGCGCAACATCATCGCCGAGCGGGTGCTGGGCCTGCCCGGTGATATCCGTGTCGACAAGGACGTGCCGTTCAACAAGATCCCGACGAAGGGAAGAGGCTAGAATCGTAGGGTGAGCAAAGGCGCGGCACGCGCCGTGCCCAAGAAGTCTATCGAGAGAAGGTGGTGGGCACGCTTCGCTTTGCCCACCCTACGCACTGATCAAGGATCGAGAGGGCCGTTATGAATTTCGACGACACCCCGCAGGAAGCCGCATTCCGCCAGACCGCGCGCCAATGGGTCGAGGCCAATGCGCCGAAGGAGCTGCACGCCGAGCTTTCAAAATCCTCGCTCGGCCGCATTCGGCTTGCCAAGCAAGATATCGTCGAGGTCGGCAAAGCCTGGCAGAAGAAGAAGTTCGAGGGCAATTGGGCCTGCCTGCACTGGCCGAAGGAATATGGCGGCCGTGGCGCGACGCCGATCGAGAAGGTGATCTGGCAGCAGGAGGAGGGTGTCTACGGCAAGCTGACGCAGCCGTTCCAGATCGGCGAAGGCATGTGCGGCCCGACCGTGATGGCCTTCGGCAGCGAGGACGCCAAGCGTCGCTATCTGCCGAAGCTGGCTTCGGGCGAGGAGATCTGGTGCCAGCTGTTCTCCGAGCCGTCTGCCGGCTCGGACGTCGCCGGCTTGCGCACCCGCGCGGAGAAGAAGGGCGACAATTGGGTCGTCAACGGCCAGAAGATCTGGACCTCTGGCGCGCATTACTCCGACTACGGTCTCCTGATCGCGCGGACCGATCCGAACGTGCCCAAGCACAAGGGCCTCACCATGTTCTTCCTGGACATGAAGAGCCCCGGCGTCGAGGTGCGTCCGATCAGGCAGGCCAATGGCATGCAGGAGTTCAACGAGGTCTATTTCACCGACGTCGTCATCCCCGACAGCCAGCGGTTAGGGGCCGTCGGCGAAGGCTGGAGCGTCTCGCTGACCACGCTGATGAACGAGCGCATGTCGATCGGCTCGCGCCTTGCGACCGGCGTGCCTGAAATGTTCGAGTTCTGCTCCAACCTGATGCTGGAAGATGGCCTCGCGATCGACGATCCGGCGGTGCGCTCGAAGCTGGCGAGCTGGGCGGCGAAGTCGAGCGGGCTGAAATACACCAGCTATCGCACGATCTCGGCGCTGTCGAAGGGCGAGCGGCCGGGTCCGGAGAACTCGATCGGCAAGCTGGTCTCGGGCATGATGCTGCAGGACATCGCGACCTACGCCATGGACCTGCAGGGGGCGGCCGGTGTTCTCACCGGCAATGACGAGGAGACGGTGCAGGGCCAGTTCCAGCAGATGCTGCTGTCCTCGCCCTCGATGCGCATCGCCGGCGGCACCGACGAGATCCTGCGCAACATCATCGCCGAGCGCGTGCTGGGCCTGCCCGGCGACATCCGCGTCGACAAGGACGTGCCGTATAACAAGATCCCGACCAAGGGGCGATGATCTCACCTCTCGCTGTATCTCGTAGGGTGGGCAAAGCGAAGCGTGCCCACCATATGCAGATGCTCCGGAGCAAGCCTGTCGGTGGGCACGGCGCGATGCGCCTTTGCCCACCCTACGAGAAGAGCGCGAGCTGAACCATGGACGCTACAGTCAAACAGAACGATCGCATCGGCGTGCTCGAAGAGCTCCTCAACGAGCGCTACTCCGTCCGCGCCTTCCTTCCCAAAGAGGTCGACCGCGCGACCATCGAGCATGTGCTGACCACCGCGCAGCGCACCGCGTCCTGGTGCAACAGCCAGCCCTGGCAGGTGATCATCGCCAGTGGGGAGGCCAAGGAGCGCTTCCGGAAGCTGATCTACACGGAGGCGTCAGGCGGGCTCGGCGACGATTACGATTTCACCCCGCCGCGCGAATATGTCGGTGTCTATCTCGAACGCCGCCGCGAAAGCGGCTTTCAGCTCTACAACACGCTCGGCATCGCCCGCGGCGACAGAGGCGCCTACGCCAGGCAGGCGCTGGAGAACTACAATTTCTTCGGCGCGCCGCATGTCGCGATCATTCACACCAACGAGCCGCTCGGCATTTACGGTGCGATCGATTGTGGCGCCTATGTCTCCAATTTCATGCTGGCTGCGCAGGCACTCGGGCTCGGCACGATTCCGCAGGCGGCGCTCGCGCGGCATTCCGGGCTGATCCGCCGCCACTTCAATCTGCCCGACGATCGCCGCGTCGTCTGCGGCATTTCGTTCGGCTATGCCGACGACGCTCACAAGGTCAACAGCTACCGCACCTCGCGCGCCAGCGTGGCCGAGACCGTGACCTTCGCGGACGAGTGATCAAGCGGCGTAGCTTCCGCTATCGCTGTCGGACGCGCGCGAAGACGGCCGTGAGAACGGCCGCCTTCATCTTCATCTAAGTCCTTGAGGACGCCGGCCGTCAGCCGCCGCTGCCGCCGATCACGGCCCGAACGGTCTCGTCCGGGCCAAAATCCTCGGCGCCATCGACATAGAGCAGCGCGGCGAGCTTCGAGCGCGCGCGGTTGACGCGGCTCTTGATCGTGCCGACTGCACAGCCGCAGATCGAGGCCGCGTCTTCGTAGGAGAAGCCGGAGGCGCCGACCAGAATCAGCGCTTCACGCTGGTCCTGCGGAAGCTTGTCGAGCGCCGTGCGAAACTCCTCGAACTCGAGATGCGCGTTCTGCGAGGGCTGTGTCTTCAGCGTCTTGGCGTAGTTGCCTTCGGCATCCTCGACCTCGCGCCGCCGCTTGCGATAGTCGGAGCGGAAAAGGTTGCGCAGGATCGTGAACAGCCATGCCGGCAGATTGGAGCCAGGCTGGAACGAGTCGATATTGGCGAGCGCGCGGAGCAGCGTCTCCTGGACCAAATCATCGGCGCGGTCCGCATTGCCGCTGAGCGAAATGGCGAACGCGCGCAGACTGGGCACGGCCGCCAGGATGTCGTTACGCAGGGAGTCCGTGAGAGGCATTAATCCCTCCCATTGTTGTCGTTGGATCCGCCTTCATGTCCCACGTGGGGTGTCGCTCCCGGCGCATCAAGCTTCTTGATCAGTTCGGCGAACCGATCTGGAACCCCTTGTCGCACCACATCATCATACATGGCGCGCAACTGGTGCCCGATCCGGGATTGAATCTCCGGAGTGAGGCCTCCCTTGCCGGGGGTCGTGCTTCTGCTGGCTTGAGACTTGAGATCTTTCATGACCTGTTCCACGTTTCCCCGAGTTAAGTGACTGTAAAATCGAGAGGTTTTCTCAACCGGGAGCCGTTCCCTGGATAGGCTCAATTCCAGGTTCGATAAAAAGTTCCCGCTCAGACGGAACTTTTCTTGGCCTGAGGCGTAATCAGCCCAGCAGGGGAACCCGGGCCCCCCTCGGATTGCCTGGACGTCAAGGTTGGCCCCGAAGATGAATGGAGTGGGGATGTCCCGTTCACAGCTTGTTGCTGAACACTTGCCGTTGTTGCGCCGGTACGCACGCGCCCTGACGGGCAGCCAGGCCTCCGGTGACGCCTATGTCGCAGCCATGTTGGAAGCCATGCTGGGGGATCCGTCGGTGCTCGACGAGAGCCATGGACCGCGGGCCGGCCTGTTCAGGCTGTTCACCCAGATCTGGAATTCGGTCTCCGTCAACGATGATTCCGAGGTGACGACCTTGCCGATGCCGCCCGAGCGGCGGCTGTCGAACATCACGCCGCTGCCGCGCCAGGCCTTCCTGCTGCTCTCGCTGGAGGGATTCTCGGAAGAGGAAGTCGGCTACATCCTCGGCACCGACGTCGCCGAGACGCGGCGGCTTGCGGATGCCGCCGGACGCGAGATGGCCGCCGAGATCGCCACCGACGTGCTGATCATCGAGGACGAGACCTTCATCGCCATGGACCTCGAGAGCCTGGTGAAGAATCTCGGCCACAATGTCGTCGGCGTCGCGCGCACCCATGCCGATGCGGTGGCGCTGGCCAAGAACAAGCGGCCCGGCCTGATCCTCGCCGACATCCAGCTCGCCGACGGCTCGTCGGGCCTCGACGCCGTCAACGAATTGCTCCGCACCTTCGAGGTGCCGGTGGTGTTCATCACCGCATACCCGGAGCGCTTCCTCACCGGCGAGCGGCCCGAGCCTGCGTTCCTGATCTCAAAACCGTTCCAGCCCGCGATGGTGTCGGCGGTGGCGAGCCAGGCGCTGTTCTTCCAGCGCAACTCGCGCAACCGCACGCCGAAGGCGCCGGCGGCTTAATAGAGCCGGCCATTTGGCCAAACGATCCGATCCGGCGTGCTGCAAGGCACGCCGGATTTTTCGTGTCGCCTGCCGTGCTTGACGTGCGTCGGCTTCGCCGCTCATACCTCCTGCATTGATCCCAGCCGGAGATGTGCCCATGGACCAGCAACTCCTCGATCGCCTCGCCATTCGCGGCCTCGTCGAGAACTGGGCGGTCTGGCGCGATGCCGGTGACTGGGAGCGCTTTGCCACGGTCTGGCATGACGAGGGCTGGATGTCCGCCACCTGGTTTCAGGGGCCGGCGCGGGATTTCATGCGCGTCAGCCAGGAGGGCTTTGCCAGGGGCGTGCGCATCCTGCATTTCCTCGGCGGCACCAGCATCGATCTCGCGGGCGCGCGGGCCATCGCGCAGACCAAGATGACGATCTCGCAGCGTGCCCCGGTGCATGAGGTCGTTTGCGACGTCGTCTGCACCGGCCGCTTCTACGACTTCCTGGAGAAGCGGCAGGACCAATCAGGTATTGGCAAGTGGGGCATCGTCCGCCGTCAGCCGATCTACGAGAAGGACCGGATCGACCCGGTCGATCCCGCAGCAGAGCTTCGCCTCGACCAGACAGCGCTGGCCGCATTGCCCGAAGGCTATCGCCACCTCGCCTACATGCAGGAGCTGATCGGCTACAAGGTCAAGCGCGACATGCCGGGCCTGATCGGCCCCGAGGTCGAGAAGCTCTATGGCGAAGGGCGTGACTGGCTGGCGGGGAAGTGAACCCCAGACAAAAGTAAGGCGCGACTGGCATCACCACAGTCGCGCCCTACGTCACCGGCTTATGGGGCAGGGGGGAATAGCCGGCTGTTGAGACGACTCCAGTCTGCGAAAGTCGTTCCACCCCTCGCGAAATATTTTGCGCACGCTGTCGTATTTGTCGCACACGGTTAAGTGATCGTAACCGCTAAGAACCCCTGATCCTTCACCGGCGTTGTTCCCGCGATCGCCATGGGGCGAGGGATCGACAGCCATGTCACAGATTCATAAGGTATTTTTGAGCGTCGTTGCCGCTGCTGCGACGCTCGGTGCCGTGCAACTGGCCTCGGGTCATGATCTGGCAGACCGCTGGCAGGCGGTCGCCGACAAGGCCGACAAGCCCGGCCACAATGTCAATCGGACCGGCAAGGCCGACCGGCTCGCCGAGATCAAACAGGCAGCTGTTCCGACCCGCACCGTCTCGATGCGGCTGAATGACCTCGCCGACACCTCGGTGCTGCTGCGGGTCCCCGCGGTGATCGAGACCGGCAATGCCAAGCCGCCGGTGCTGCTCCAGAACCAGAAGAAGGTGCGCAACAGGCCGACGATCGCCTGCGAGCCGATGGTCAGCTCGCTGACTGAGGTCGCAAAGCTGCTCCAGCCCGGCCGCTGCGTGACCTGATCCGCCCGGGCGCCGGATAGATCGCTCTCCCGCCTGGAGGACGATTCTTCACGTCCACTTGATCCCCTGTACGCTCGCGTTATATCCCGGGTTTCTTCCCTTTCGTTTTGACCGGGTAAACGCATGACGACGTCATACACGGCTGTGCATACGCAGCCCTTCCAGGCCGAGGTTTCCGAGCTTTTGCACCTGATGGTGCACTCCGTCTATTCCGAGACCGACATCTTTCTGCGCGAGCTCATCTCCAACGCGTCGGACGCCTGCGACAAGCTGCGCTATGAGGCAATCGCAACCCCTTCGCTGCTCGGCGAGGGCGACGCGCTCAAGATCCGCATCATCCCGAACAAGGCGGCCGGGACGCTCACGATCGCCGACAACGGCATCGGCATGGAGCGGCAGGAGCTGATCGACCATCTCGGCACCATCGCCCGCTCCGGCACCAAGGCATTCGTGTCGAAGCTGAAGGAGGCCAAGGACGGCCTCGGCCTGATCGGCCAGTTCGGCGTCGGCTTCTATTCCGCCTTCATGGTCGCCGACAGGATCTTCGTGGTCAGCCGCCGTGCCGGCGAGAGCGACGTCTGGACCTGGACGTCCTCCGGCGGCTCCGGCTTCGAAATCGCCCGTGCCGGCGACGAGGAGGCGGCGCGCCTGACGCGCGGCACCGAGATCGTCCTGCACCTGAAGGACGACGCCAAGAAATATCTCGAGAGCTTCGAGATTGAGCGCATCGTCGGTGCCTATTCCGACAACATCCTGTTCCCGATCGAGCTGGTGCCGGAAGAGGGTGAGCCCCGTCAGATCAATTCGGCCAGCGCGCTGTGGCAACGCTCGAAATCCGAGCTGACGCCGGACGACTACAAGAAGGCCTATCAGCAGATCGCCTCCGCCTTCGACGATCCCGCGATGACGCTGCATTACCGCGCCGAGGGCCGCTATTCCTACGCGGTGCTGCTGTTCGCGCCCTCGACCAAGCCGTTCGACCTGTTCGAGCCGAACCGCAAGGGCCGGGTGAAGCTTTACGTCCGCCGCGTCTTCATCACCGATGATGCCGATCTGTTGCCGGGATATCTGCGCTTCATCCGCGGCGTCGTCGACAGCGAGGATCTCCCGCTCAACATCTCGCGCGAGATGCTGCAGAACAATCCGCAGCTGGCGCAGATCCGCAAGGCCGTGGCGACCCGGGTCGTGTCGGAGCTCGAAAGCCTGGCCGAGAAGGATCCGGAGAACTTCGCCAAGATCTGGGACGCGTTCGGCGCGGTGCTCAAGGAAGGCATTTACGAGGATTTCGAGCGGCGCGAAAAGCTGCTGGCACTGTCGCGCTTCACCACGACATCGGGCGAGACGCGGTCGCTGAAGCAGGTCATCGCCGATTTCAAGCCGAACCAGACCGAGATCTATTATCTCGTCGGCGACAGTATCGAGCGGCTGAAATCCAATCCGCGGTTGGAGGCTGCGACCGCGCGCGGCATCGAGGTACTGCTGTTGTCCGATCCCGTCGATGCGTTCTGGACCTCGATGCCGTCGGAGTTCGACGGCAAGCCGCTGAAGTCGCTGAGCCAGGGCGATCTCAATCTCGACCTGATTCCGCGCGTCGACGACAAGGACGAGGCAAAGAAGGACGAGCCCGAGGCGGATGAAGCGGCCACCATCGCCGTGATCAAGGCCGCGCTCGGCGAGCGGGTCAGCGACGTCAAGGCCTCGACGCGCCTCACCAGCTCGGCCTCCTGCCTCGTCGCGGACAGCCAGGGCCCGAGCCGCGAGCTCGAGCGCATCCTGTCGCAGCAAAACCGCGGCATGAAGACCAAGCCGATCCTGGAGATCAATCTGCGCCATCCGATGGTGGGCGCGATCACCAAGGCGCAGGCCGGCTCGAAGGCGGTCGACGATCTCAGCCTGCTCCTGCTCGAGCAGGCGCAGATCCTGGACGGCGAATTGCCGGAGGATCCGGCTGCGTTTGCCGCAAGGCTGAACCGGCTCGTGCTGCAGGGGCTCGGCGCCTAGCGCCGCAGCCCGCAGCGCTCACCTTGCCGTCATCTGTCCCTAGGAACAGTCGCCTCCGGCCTGGTGTTATGCCATACGAGGCTGCCGGCATCAGATCCGCCGAGGCCGTCGATTCGAGGATTAAGTCCATGCGCCTGTCGATTTTGACCCTCACCGCGATTGCCGCGCTGTTCGTCGCGGCAGATGCCAGCGCCCAGACCTACGATCCGCGCTACCCGGTGTGCATGCACGTTTATACGCCCGGCGGCTTTACCGGTGGTGGCGGCGATTATTTCGACTGCTCCTTCACCTCGCTGCCGCAGTGCCGCGCGAGCGCGTCGGGCCGCGCGGCCAGCTGCGACGTCAACCCGTACTACGCCTTCGACCAGCCGCCGCAGCCGCGCCGGCGTCACAAGAAGGTGCAATAGCGAATCCGCGATGCCTCGTACCGGAACACAGTTCATGCGTTTCTCGTTCGGAATGATCGTGACCGCCGGCGCGATGCTCGCAGCCGCGCCGTCGCATGCGCAGACTTTTGATCCACGCTATCCGGTCTGCATGCACGTTTATTCAGGTGCGAACGGTGGGGGTGGAGAGTGGTACGACTGCTCCTTCACCTCGTTGCCGCAGTGCCGCGCCACGGCTTATGGCCGATCCGCGATCTGCGATCTCAATCCGTATTATCCGGTTCACGCGCCGCCGCCGTACTTGCGCTACAGGCGTAGCGGCTAGCGTCGGCAGGTGCTGCGCGCTAATCCTTCCTGCCCCCACAGCTCCGGCCATCTTGCGCCAGCGCGATCGGTCTCGGCCGTCACCACGCCGCCGAACTCATCGGCGTTGCCGTGCGGCGGTAAAGGATCACTAGAGTTAACCGCGCCCTAACAGAGTTTTACCTTGTCTCTTAACACCTGGGCAGGGCGCGGGGGCTAGATTGCCTGATGTCAGCAGGCGGCCCGAAAGAATCAACGGCATGACCACCGGTGTCATCGAACGACAAAAAGTCGCGCGCGCGCCTTCGGCTTCAAAGATATGGCTGAAGGCCATCGAGCTCACGGCGCGGATCGAGACGCTGCCGGGGCGTCTGTTCGCCGACGTCATCGACGATTGGGCGCAGCGCCAGCCCGACCGCGTCGCGCTGATCACCGACGACGCAAGCCTCGACTATGAAAGCCTGTCGAAGCGCATCAACCGCTACGCGCGTTGGGCGCGCTCGGCCGGCGTGGCCAAGGGTGATACGGTCGCCTTGATCATGCCGAACGGCATCGATTATGTCGCGGCCTGGCTCGGCATCAGCCGGATCGGCGGTGTGGCGGCGCTGCTCAACACCAGGCTGGTGGGACAGTCGCTCGCGCATTGCCTCGATGTCGCAAAGCCCTCGCATATCATCGTTGCGCAGGAGCTGACGCAGATGCTGGAGAGCGCAACGCCGCACCTGAAGACGCAGGCCAAGGTCTGGACGCATGGCGATGCCCGCAGCGAGCGCGCCATCGACGTCGCCCTCGCGGCGCTGGACGACGCTCCTTTGTCGCCGGAGGAGCACGGCGAGGTCACCATCGATGACCGTGCGCTGCTGATCTACACCTCGGGCACCACCGGCCTGCCGAAGGCTGCCAGCATCAGCCACCGCCGCATTCTCAATTGGGGCTTTTGGTTCGCCGGCCTCACCGGCGCGAGCCCGCAAGACCGGCTCTACGATTGCCTGCCCCTGTTCCACTCGGTCGGCGGCATCGTCGCGCCCTGCAGCATGCTCGCTGCGGGCGGCTCGGTGGTAATTGCGGAGAAATTCTCGGCCTCGCATTTCTGGTCCGACATCGTGCGCCATGACTGCACGCTGTTCCAATATATCGGCGAGCTCTGCCGTTATCTGCTCAAGGCCGCGCCGTCGGAATATGAGAACCGGCATCGTCTCCGCCTCGTCTGCGGCAACGGCCTGCGCGGTGACATCTGGGAAGACTTTCAGGCGCGTTTCGCCATTCCGCGCATCCTCGAATTCTATGCGGCGACGGAAGGCAACTTCTCGCTGTTCAACGTCGAGGGGCAGCCCGGCGCGATCGGTCGCATCCCACCGCTGCTGGCGCATCGCTTCCCTGCCAATCTCGTCAAGCTCGACCCCGACAGCGGCGTGCCGCTGCGCAACGAAGAGGGGTTTTGCCTCGCCTGCGCCCGTGGTGATGCCGGCGAAGCCATCGGCCGCATCGGCACGGCCGATGAAGGCGGCGGCCGCTTCGAGGGCTACACCGACACCGGCGAGACCGAGAAGAAGATTCTTCGCGATGTCTTTACCAGGGGCGACGCCTGGTTCCGCACCGGCGACCTGATGCGGATCGACGACAAGGGCTTCTTCCATTTCGTCGATCGGATCGGGGATACTTTCCGCTGGAAGGGCGAGAATGTCGCGACCTCGGAGGTGAATGACGCGATGCGCGATTTCACCGGCGTGGTCGATGCCACAACTTACGGCGTCAGCATCCCCGGCGCGGACGGCCGCGCCGGCATGAGCGCGATCGTCGTCAACGAAGGCTTCGACATCGCGGCATTGCCCGCACATCTGGCGCAACGCCTACCGGCCTATGCGCGTCCCGTCTTCATTCGCATCTCCAGCGAGATTGATGCGACCGAGACGTTCAAGCAGAAGAAGGGCGATCTGTCGCGGGAAGGCTTCGATCCCGCCGCGATCTCCGATCCACTGTTCATGGCAGACCCGAAGTCCGGGGCCTATGTGGCGCTCGATACCGAGGCCCATGCGCGAATCGTGGACGGCTCGATCAGGCTGTAAATCCCGCCAAAATCCGCAGATAGGTCCAATTTTATCTGAATTGTCCAAGAAGCCATTTACTTCTGTCGGGTAAACAGACGGCCATGGGGAGGCGGCCAGCAAGAGCCGCCGCAACACCAACGATAACAAAGCGAGCCAGCCATGTCGGTAAGGTCTAAGGTCATTGACGCGATCCAGCAGATCGCCAAAGAGCAGCACGTCACGCTTCCCGCGCTCTCGGACGATCTGTCGCTGCACGAGACGGGTTTCGACTCGCTCGCCTTCGCCATCCTGGTCGCGCGCCTCGAGGACGAGACCGGCGTCGACCCCTTCACCATCTCCGAGGACGCAGCGTTTCCCGCCACGGTGGGCGATTTCGTGCGGGCCTACGAAAATGTCCCCGCGTGAGATCTTTGCGCTTCGCGACCATCTCGGCGCGGAGCTGACCGGCCGTACGCTGTCGGACGCGCAAACCTGCGTGTCGCTGACCGATATCCTGTCGCAGTCGGTCCTGGGCGGCCGCCTGCGCGAATTGTCCGGCCGCTCCGTGCTGCTCAAATTGTCCGACCAGCTCCGGTCGGGCCTTGCCATGATCGAGCTCGACGGCATCGCCCGTCGCATGCTGCTGTGCCCGCCCGATCTCAATCCGGCGCATCTCGAGGCATTGATCGCCGACGCCGAGATCGACGCCGTCGTGACCGACGAATCCGATCGCTGGGCCGGGACTGGCGTCCCGCTCATCGTCACCGCGCAATTGCCGCTCGAAGCCACCGCGCCGGCCAAGACCGAACGCGCGACGGAATGGCTGATGCTGACCTCGGGCACTTCGGGCGTGCCGAAGATCGCCGGCCACACGCTGGAGGCGCTGACCGGTGCGATCGTTGCCGAAGGCCCCGCGCGCGGCCCGGCGCCGGTCTGGGCGACCTTCTACGACATCCGCCGCTATGGCGGCCTGCAAATCTTCCTCCGCGCCGTCCTTTCCGGCGGCTCGATGGTGCTGTCCGATCCCCATGAGGCGCTCGGTGATCACGTCGCGCGGCTGAAGGCGCGCGGCGTCTCGCACATCTCCGGCACGCCCTCGCACTGGCGCAAGCTCCTGATGAGCGGTTCGGCCGCGCAGTTCGCCCCGGCTTACGTCCGCCTCTCCGGTGAAATCGCCGACCAGGCGGTGCTCGACGGGCTGAAGGCGGCATTCCCCAATTCCTCCGTCGGTCATGCCTATGCCTCGACCGAAGCCGGCGTCGGCTTTGCCGTCAACGACGGCCTGGAAGGCTTTCCGGCCAACTATCTCGGCAATCGCAATGGCGTCGAGATGAAAGTGGTCGACGGCTCGCTGCGTATCCGTTCGACGCGCACCGCGCATGCCTATGTCGGCCGCAATGCCGCCGCGCTCACCGATGACGACGGATTTGTCGACAGCGGCGACATCGTCGAGCTGCGCGGCGAGCGCTACTATTTCGTCGGCCGCCGCGGCGGCATCATCAATATCGGCGGACTGAAGGTCCACCCAGAAGAAATCGAGGCGGTCATCAACCGCCATCCCGACGTGCGGATGTCGCGGGCCAAGTCGCGCAAGAGCCCGATCACCGGCGGCATCGTGGTCGCCGATGTGATCCTCACCGAGGGCACCGATCCCGCCCGGGCGAAAGAGATCCGCGACCAGATCCTGGAGCGGTGCCGCGCGCAGCTCGCGTCCCACAAGGTGCCGGCGGTGATCCGCTTCGTCGAGGCGCTCGAAGTCACCCCGGCCGGAAAACTGGCGCGCACCGATGCATAATGTCCTCGTCACCGGCGGCAGCCGCGGCATCGGCCTTGCGATCGGCAAGCGCCTCTCCGGCGCCGGATACAACGTGGTCGCGGCCGCCCGGCGCGAGAGCGAAGAGCTCAAGGCCGCGATTGCGGGCTCCGAAGGGCGCCTGCATTTCCGCGCCTGCGACCTTGCCGTGATCGACGCCATTCCGGCTTTTGCAAAACTCGTGCGCGACGAGTTCGGCCCGACCTACGGCCTCGTCAACAATGCCGGCCTCGGCACCGAAGGCCTGCTCGCCACCCTGCATAATTCCGAGATCGAAGCGCTGGTGCAGCTCAACGTGCTGTCGCCGATCATCCTCACCAAATATGTGGCACGGCAGATGATGGCCGATGGCGCCGGCCGCATCGTCAACATCTCCTCGATCATCGCGACCACCGGCTATAACGGCCTGTCCGTCTATGGTGCGACCAAGGCGGCTGCAACCGGCTTCACCCGCTCGCTGGCGCGCGAGGTCGGCAAGCTCGGCATCACCGTGAACGCGATTGCGCCGGGCTTCATCGACACCGAGCTCACGCACAATCTGTCCGACGAGGCGCGCAAGCGCATCGCCGGCCGCAGCGCGCTGCGCCGCCTGCCGGAGACGGACGACGTCGCGCGCATGGTGGAGTATCTTTTGGGCGAAGGCGGCCGCAACGTCACCGGGACGGTGTTTACTGTCGACGCGGGGAATACGGCCTAGGCGGAACTCCGCCGTCATGATTGCGTTGATCCGGCACAATGACATCCAGCCGGATTTGGTCGTAAGATGCCCCGCAATCGATTGGGTTACGTCAATCGATCTGCCCTAATCGACAAGGAGCAGTCCATGACCATGCCCAGCATGACCGCTTCAAATCAGGGCCGGACCGAGCAATCCCGCGCGAAGCAGGACGATGCCCGTTGCCCGCCGATGACGCACCAGAATTCCGGCGGTCATGGCCACGAAATGTACCCGCAGCAATTCGTGCGCCTGGTCGGCTGCCATGATGCGTCTCTCGATAGCTTGCGCAAGCGTCAGGACGAGAAGCTGCATTAGCAGCTCACGTCCGGTGCTTCGGCGGGTCTTTCGGCAGGTCAATCCGCTCGTGTGAAAACTCCGGCGGCCCTTCGGTGAGGCGGCGGATGCGGCGGTCGCGTTCGTCCACGGGCAATGCCGGATCGAGCAGCGTCTCGATCTCGTGGACCGCGATCTCTTCGATCCTGGTGGCGTCCGATGCGATTGGGTGCACCGGGGCGTGGACCGGGGGCGCGATCTTCAGGCCCAGCTCGATCAGCTTGCAGATCGCATCCGAGCGGGTCAGTTGATGGGCTTCAGCCCAGGCATCGACGGCTGCCGTCAGTCTTTCGGGCATCTTCACCGCGCTGATCGGGTCGATGCCCGTGCGCCGGCGGACCGGAGAGGTGGAGTCCTTGCTGCCGAAGTCGGACACCTCGATCATCCCATGCAACCCTTGGAGCTGAGGACAATAGCCGTTCTTCCCGGCCGGCCGCTTGATGCCGATCAATGACACGCTGCGGCATTGCAACGCGGCCTCATCTTGTTGCTGCCCTATCTTGTTGTCTGGAACCGTTTCGGCCAATGATTGAAAGGGGCCGCCGGCCGGCGAACCCGGATCGATCCTGCCACGTATTTGTTTCGCATTCCAACCATCCGGCATCCCCGATGACCTCAGGCGAATCCTTCTATGGCGGCATTCCCGTCTTCCGCGGCTTCACCAGCCTGATGGACCCTGCGCTCTATGCGCCGCTGCCGGACGATTGGAGCATCGGCGTTGCCGATATCGTCGATTCCACCAAGGCGATCGCGGCGCAGCGCTACAAGGCGGTGAACATGGCCGGCGCCGCCGTGATCGCGGCGGTGACGAACGCATTGGAGGGGCGCGAATTCCCCTTCGTGTTCGGCGGCGACGGCGCGAGCTTTGCGGTTGCGCCAGGCGACCTCGAACCTGCCCGAGAGGCGCTGGCGGCAACCGCGACCTGGGTGCGGGAAGATCTCGATCTGACGATGCGGGTCGCGCTGGTGCCGGTCAGCGCCATCCGCGCGCAGGGCCTCGACGTGCGCGTCGCGCGCTTCGGTCCGTCGGCTAACCTGTCCTATGCGATGTTCTCGGGCGGCGGGCTCGCCTTCGCCGATGCCGCAATGAAGCGCGGGGAGTTTGCCGTCCCGGCAGCGCCGGCGGGCACGCAGCCCGATCTCTCGGGCCTGTCCTGTCGCTTCGAGGTGATACCAGCCTCACGTGGGCTGATCCTGTCGGTTCTGGTGATGCCGGCGCGCGGCGCCGACCCGCATGCCTTCCGCAAGGTGATCGAGGACATTATCCATCTCGTCGAGCGCAGCCCGGACGGCGCCCGCCCGGTGCCGCCGCAGGGACCGCCGCTGAAATGGCCGCCGCAGGGGCTGGAATACGAAGCCCGCACCAGGCGCGGTGGTCCGCTGCTCGCGCGCCGCGCCAGCGTGCTGGCCTATACGCTGTTCGTCTATCTGATCATGCGCTTCGACCTCAACGTCGGCGGCTTCGTGCCCAACGTCTACAGGCGTCAGGTGGTCGAGAACTCGGACTTCAGGAAATTTGACGACGGCCTGCGCATGATCCTCGACTGCACGCCGCAGCTCGAGCGCGCGCTGAGCGACCGACTGGCGGCGGCTGCGCGCGAGGGTATCGTGCGCTACGGTCTCTATCAGCAGGACGCGGCCATGATGACCTGCTTCACGCCGTCGGCGCTGCGCAGTGATCACGTCCATTTCATCGATGGCGCGCGGGGCGGCTACGCCTCGGCGGCGACGGCGCTGAAGGCGATGGTGGCGTGAAGCGTCAGCGTCCCGTCCGCGTCCAGGTCTCGCCGCCGCAGAGCGCGCCGACGCAGCCTTCGACCCGCAGCGAATCCGCTCCCGTCACGGAGATGCTGCTGGCATAGGTACTGCCGTCGTCGGCATTGTAGATCTGGCCGGACCATTTGTTCGGACCTGACGGCTGCATGCCGCTGAACAATGGCAGGCCGATCATCGGGCGCCTGGCGAGCTCGCGATTGGGGTTCTTGCTGTCGGTGGCGGGCTGGCCGGTCGCGGTGTCGTAGGGCTCGCGCAGCCAGGCGACGATGCCGCAGATGCCGCCGCCGCACTTGCTGATCTTGACGCGCGCATCACCCGCCTGGGTCAGCCATGTCCCATCGGCGCTCTGCGCATGCGCGGCCGGCGCGCCGAGCAGCGCAGCGAGAAGGACGATGAGAGCAGCGAATCTGGAAGTCATGGAAGAGGCCCCGAAAATGGAGCGCCTCCATAGCAGCCCGGCGGGATAGTGCAACGCTGGCTGGAATCACATTCCTGCGTTCATTTGCCTGCGTTGATGTCCTGCGATCATTTGTCCCAGCGCGCGAAGGCGACCGAGGCCGCAGTCGACAGGCCGAACACCGCCATGGCGCCGCCGACCAGCGCGAACAAGGTCCAGGCCGGCGCCTGCGTCATCATGAGGACGACGCCGCCGATCGCGACGATCAGAAGCCGCGCGGTGGAAGCGAGCACGGGGCCGCCGACGCGCGCCGCGCCTTGCGAGGAGAAGTAGAGCGACACGCCGATGCCGAAGAACACGAAGGTCGGGCCGGCCCAGTGGAAATAGCTGTGCGCGGCGGCGGTGACGCCGGGATCGCGCGTGAAGAGCGCGACCCATAGCGACGGAGCGAGCGCGACGGCGAGGCCGATCAGGCCGACCGTCAATCCGGAAGCTGCAGCGGCGGTCCAGGCCACACGCCGCGCGCGCTTCACCTGTCCGGCGCCCATCGCCATGCCGACCATCGGCACCGAGGCGATGCCGAAGGCGAACGTGATCGGGATCAGCAAGAATTCCAGCCGCGAGCCGATGCCGTAGCCGGCCAGCATCTCGGTGCCGAACGTGGCCAGGATCTTCGTGAAGATCAAAATGGTGAGCACGGTCTGGAGCGGCGACAGGCAGGCCACCGCACCAACCTTGAGGATGTCCAGGAACATCGCGCGCTCGAAATGAAACGCGCGAATATTCAGCGGCAGCCGGCTGCGGCCGGACGCGAGATACCAGAGGAAAAAGATCGCGGCGCAAGTGAACGCGATCAACTGGCCGCTGGCGACCCCCGGCATGCCGAAGGGCTTCACGCCGAACAGGCCGAGCCCCAACGTGCCGCCGAGCGCGATCTGGAGCACGCTGGCGCCGATCAGCGTCATCGAGGGCAGGCGCATGTCGCCGGTGCCGCGGATCACCGAGGCGAGCGTGTTGACGAGCCAGATCGCGACCGCGCCGGAGAACAGCACCTGCGAATAGCCGCTGGCCTCCTCGAGCACGCGATCGCGCCCGCCGAGCAGGGTGAAGAAGGAGCGGCCGAAGACGAGCATCATCACCGTGAAGAACAGCCCGCCGCAGAGGCCGATGATGGCGGCATGCAGCGCCAGCGTCGCGGCGCGGTCACGATCCCCTGCGCCGAGCGCGCGGCTGATCGCGGACGAAACGCCGCCGCCCATCGCGCCCGCGCTCATCATCTGCGTCAGCATCGCGAACGGAAACACCAGCGCGATCGCGGCGAGCGGAATGGTGCCGAACCGGCCGATATAGGAGGTCTCGGCGATCGCAACCAAAGTGCTGCCGACCATCGCGATCATGTTGGGGATCGCGAGCCGCACCAGCGTCGGCAGGATCGGCGCAGTCAGCAGGCTGGCGATCGGGGAGGCGACCGGCGCAAGCGGCGGGACGGCGTCTGCAGGGGCGTCGATCGTCATGTTCACCGGGCGGAATTTTAGATGATGATCGACATATTATAGGGCGGCCGAGCCCCTGCGGCAGCCCTCACTCCACGCAGGGGTCACCACGGCAGGCCGCATAGGTCGATGGTGCCCAGCGTCGGCGCGCGGACGATGTTGAAGACGTAGGGCGCCATCTCGGTGAAGCGGATCCGCCCCTCCGGCTGCTCGCAATAGACCTCGCCCTTGAAGGGCAGCCAGCTCCGGGTCTCGTAGAACGAAAAATTGTGTGGTTCGCAGAACAGCAGCGCGAAGCGAACGGCCTCGTTGGCGCGAATGGTGTGAACCGCCGCGTCGATCGCCACGGTCGCATAGCCGCGACCGCGCCGGTCCTCGCGGGTGCAGACCCCGCCGATGCCGCCGATATGGACCTTCTGTCCGTTCCAGGTGACGGTGCGGAAGTAGATGCCGACATGGCAGACGAGACCGTCCTCGGGCGTCTCGATCAGCACGCGCAGGTCGGCATTGGCCCATTTGACGTGAGCCCAGGCCGGCTTCTCCGCTGCGTCTTGACCCCAGACCGCGCTGAGCAGCGGCTTGGCGATCGGCCACGAGGCGTCGCCGTTCAAAATGTCGATCTCGATGCTCATGGCTTTGTCTCTCGCAACGCGGCTGCGCGGTTCATTGGTTCTGTCATAACCGGTTCAAAGGCAACGATATTCTGCGGCCGGCGATCGGCCCGGGTTGAATGTCCCTCGGTGCTGCGAAGTTATGCAATCCGGCCAAGCCGTGGCATCACGTCTTTTCGCAAATTCTGAGGTATTTAACGGCGGTGGAACCTTCTATAAGAGTCCCCGTTAAGCCAGTTCCCCATCAGTCGCGGACAACATCCCATGACCTTTACGCTGCCCCCCCTCCCTTACGCCTATGACGCCCTCGGCCAGTTCATGTCGAAGGAGACGCTGGAATTCCACCACGACAAGCATCATCAGGCCTACGTCACCAACGGCAACAACGCGCTCAAGGGGACCGAATGGGAAGGCAAGTCCCTTGAAGAGATCGTCAAGGGCTCGTTTGGCAAGAACCCCGCGGTGTTCAACAATGCCGGCCAGCACTACAACCACATCCACTTCTGGAGCTGGATGAAGCCCAATGGCGGCGGCACCAAGCTGCCGGGCAAGATCGAGAAGAAGATCAACGAGGACCTCGGCGGCTTCGAGAAGTTCAAGACCGACTTCCAGGCGGCCGGCGTCGGCCAGTTCGGCTCCGGCTGGTGCTGGCTCCAGGTCAAGAACGGCAAGCTCGAGATCTCCAAGACCCCGAACGGCGAGAATCCGCTGGTGCATGGCGCCACCCCGATCCTCGGCTGCGACGTCTGGGAGCACTCCTATTACATCGACTACCGCAACCGCCGCCCCGATTATCTCAAGGCGTTCGTCGAGAACCTCGTGAACTGGGAATACGTCGAGTCCCTGCTCGAGAAGGCGTAAGGCCTCGTTGTCATTCCGGGGCGCCCGCAGGGCGAACCCGGAATCCAGAAGTTGTGGCGCGAAATTCTCAGGTGCGCAGTTGCGCACCAGAGCTCGCACTTCGTGCGCCCCGGAATGACAGAAGGCGGTCGCTCGCGCGGCCGCCTTTTTGCTGTGCGGAATTGCCCTGCGTGGCGCGCGCACCGGTCTGTCATCGTACTGTTTGCATCGAATGGACGCCGCCCTTAATCAGGAACGGCATCACCCTCGAGCGACCGAGCCCGTTGTCAGAACCTTCCCCGAAGAACCCGGCGCCTGCCGAGGACGTCGAGTCCGAGCCGCGCCCGGGGCGAGTGCGCAAGCCGATCGGCTGGTCGACGATCATCATCGCCGCGCTGGTCGCGGTGAGTGCGACCTTGGTCTGGCGGCGTGACGGCACCGACGGCGTTCTCGACATTCTGACCCACGATCTCTCGCTGTTCTCAGGCATCCTGCCGCGCGTGCTCGCCGGCTGCCTGCTCGGGGCCTTCATCTCGGAGATCCTGCCGCACGAAAAGGTCTCGCGCTCGCTCGGACCGAAATCCGGTCTGATGGGGCTGCTGATCGGCACCGCCTTCGGCGCGATCCTGCCGGGCGGTCCCTTCACTGCCTATCCCGTGGCGAGTGCGCTGCTCGCAGTCGGCGCCGATTTCGGCGCCACCATCGCCATGGTCGTGAGCTGGACCCTGATCGGCTATGGCCGGGCGGTGGCCTGGGAAATCCCGATCATGGGCACCGACTTCACGCTGTGGCGGATTCTGATTTCGCTGCCGCTGCCGGTACTCGCCGGTGCGCTCGGCCGCTTCGTCTATGTCCGGCTCTATCCGAAGCGTGAAAGCGACGAGGACGCGGCATGAGCGCCGCGCTTTTCATCGACATCCTGTTGTGGGGATCGGTGTTCGGCGTCGGGCTGATCGCCTTTCGCCGCGGCCCGCCTGTGTTCAAGGCCTCGCTGCGCGAAGGTTCGATGGATTTCATCAACATCGTGCCGCGCATCGCGCTGGGCGTGATCGGCTCCGGCTACATCGCCGCGATCATCCCGCAGGAGGTGATCACCGGCTGGCTCGGGCCGGACAGCGGCTGGCTCGGGGTTGCGACCGCCGTGGTCGCCGGCGCCGCCACGCCGGGCGGGCCCGTGATCGGCTTCTCCATCGGCACGGTGGCGCTGAAGTCGGGCGGCGGGGTGCCGCAGGTGGTGGCCTATGTCGTAGCCTGGGCCCTGTTCGCCTTCCAGCGGGTGATCTTGTGGGAAATCCCGTTCATGCCGGCCCGTTTCGTCTGGTTCCGCTGCGCCGTGTCGGTGCCGTTTCCTTTCGTGGCAGCTGCCATCGCGATGGTGATCGGCAAGCCGTGAGCCCGGCGTGGACAGGGGTTATGTTATAATATAACGTTCCGAAATGGTTCCCGCCGCGTCCCACGCCCATCATCACGACCATGCCCATGGCCATTCTCATGACCACGCGCATTCGCACGGGCACGACCACACCCACGCCCATGTCCACGACGCGGCCTCGCCGCATCCGGCCCAGGCGGCGCCCTGGTCGATCCTGCGCATGACCATGGCGGCGCGCCTTGGGGCCGCGCTCGCTGTCTGTGCCGTGCTCTGGGGCGTGGTCTTCCTGGCGATGAGGTGACGATGGCGGCGCTGCACTTTCACAATGTGACGCTCGGCTATGACCGGCATCCGGCCGTGCACCATCTCAACGGTGAGGTTGCGCGGGGTGCGCTGGTCGCCGTGATCGGCCCGAATGGCGCGGGCAAGTCGACCCTGCTGCGCGGCATCGTCGGCATTCTCCGGCCGCTCGACGGCAGCATCCATCTCGGCGGGCTCGACTCTCGCGATATCGCCTATCTGCCGCAGAGTGCGGAGATCGACCGCAGCTTCCCGATCTCGGTGTTCGACTTCGTCGGCACCGGGCTGTGGCGCGGGACCGGCCTGTTCGGCGGCATCGGCAAGGCGGCGCGCGGGAAGATCTTGCGCGCGATCGCCTCCGTCGGCCTCAATGGTTTCGAGAACCGCCCGATCGGTACGCTCTCGGGTGGCCAGATGCAGCGCGTGCTGTTCGCGCGCGTGCTGCTGCAGGACGCTTCGCTCATCGTGCTGGACGAGCCCTTCAACGCCATCGACAGCAAGACCACGACCGACCTGCTCGCGCTGGTCAAGCACTGGCATGGTGAGGGCCGCACCGTGCTCGCCGCGCTGCACGACATGGAGATGGTGCGCAACCATTTCACCGAGACGCTGGTGCTGGCGCGCGGCCCCGTGGCGTGGGGACCGACAGTGGAGGTTCTGACGCCGGAAAACCTGCTGGTGGCGATGCGGATGTGCGAGGCGTTCGACGACACCGCCGCGGCCTGCGCCGCCGACGATACCCGCTCGCGGGCGGCGTGATCACCGATGCTCTACGACACGCTGATCGGTCCCTTCACCGAATTCGAGTTCATGCGGCGGGCGCTGGCCGCCGTGATCGCATTGTCGCTGGCCGGTGCGCCGATCGGCGTCTTCCTGATGCTGCGGCGGATGAGCCTCGTCGGCGATGCAATGGCGCATGCGATCCTGCCCGGCGCGGCGGTCGGCTTCCTGCTCTCCGGGCTCAATCTGTTCGCGATGACGGCCGGCGGGCTGATCGCAGGCTTTGCCGTCGCGATCCTCGCCGGCGTCGTCGCGCGCTCGACCGGGCTGAAGGAGGACGCTTCGCTCGCGACCTTCTATCTGGCCTCGCTGGCGCTCGGCGTCACCATCGTCTCGATCAAGGGCACCAATATCGACCTGCTCCACGTGCTGTTCGGCAACATCCTCGCGATGGACGACCAGACCCTGCTGGTGGTGGCCTTCAACGCCACCGTGACGCTGCTGGTGCTCGCCGTGATCTACCGCCCGCTGGTGATCGAGAGCGTCGATCCCTTGTTCTTGCGCACAGTCAGCCGCGCCGGCGGTCCCGCGCATCTCGCCTTCCTGGCGCTGGTCGTGATCAACCTCGTCAATGGCTTTCAGGCCCTTGGCACGCTGCTTGCGGTCGGCTTGATGATCCTGCCGGCGGGTATCGCGCGGTTCTGGTCACGCGATCTCACCGTCATGATCTGCATCGCGGTGGTCGCTGCCGCGGCTTCCGGCTATGCCGGCCTCGTGCTGTCGTTCCAGACCCGCGTGCCGTCCGGCCCTGCGGTCATTCTCGTGGCGTCGGTGCTCTACATCGTCTCCGTGCTGTTCGGCCGCGTCGGCGGCATCGTCCGGCAGATGTTTCCCGGCCGGCACCTGGAAGCGTGACGGGCGATGCGCTTCCTTCTGTTCCTTGCCTTGCTGACCATCGCCTCGCCGCTGCAGGCCGCGGAACGGCTCAACGTCATTGCGAGCTTCTCGATCCTCGGCGACTTCGTCCGTAACGTCGGGGGAGATCGGGCCAACGTTACGACGCTGGTCGGCCCCGACAGCGACGTCCACGTCTACACGCCGGCGCCAGCCGATGCGAAGCGGGTCGCGGAGGCGAAGCTCGTCATCGTCAATGGGCTCGGGCTGGAGGGCTGGCTGCCGCGTCTCGTGCAGTCCGCAGGGAGCAAGGCCGTGGTGGTCACCGCGAGCGCCGGCATCGTGCCGCTGAAGCTCGGTTCGGCCGCCGACCCCCACGCCTGGCAGTCGGTCCCCAACGCCAGGATCTACGTGACCGATATCGCCAATGCGCTGGCGGCGGCCGCCCCGGATGATGCGGAGTTCTTCCGGGTCCAGGCAAAAGCCTATCTGGAAAAGCTCGAAACGCTCGACCGCGAGGTCCGCGAGGCCGTGGCGAAAATCCCGCCGGAGCGGCGCAAGGTGATCTCGACCCATGACGCCTTCGGCTATTTTTCCGCCGAATACGGTATCCAGTTCATCGCCCCCCTGGGGGTCTCCACCGAAACCGAGCCGAGCGCACGCGACATCGCGGCCATCATCGGCCAGATCAAGGCTAAAAAAATACCGGCCGTGTTCCTGGAAAATATCAGCGACGACCGGCTGATCCGGCGGATCGCGGCCGAGACCGGCTCAAAAGTCGGCGGGACCCTGATTTCGGACGGTTTGACCGGCGAAAAGGGGCCTGCACCCACTTACATTGATATGGTCAGGCACAATATAAAGGCGCTGACCAGCGCGCTTGACCACTAAGGCAGGGGCCACCCCGCCTCGCGTCGCGCGAAAAGCCCGAAGTCCGGAGTTGTTATGTCTGAAGCGACCTCTCAGAAAATTCCCGTGACCGTCCTGACCGGCTATCTCGGTGCCGGCAAGACCACGCTCCTGAACCGCATCCTGTCGGAGAATCACGGCAAGAAATACGCCGTCATCGTCAACGAATTCGGCGAGATCGGCATCGACAACGACCTCATCATCGGCGCCGATGAGGAAGTGTTCGAGATGAACAATGGCTGCATCTGCTGCACCGTGCGCGGTGACCTCGTGCGCATCATGGACGGCCTGATGAAGCGCAAGGGCAAGTTCGACGCCATCATCGTCGAGACCACCGGCCTTGCCGATCCGGCGCCGGTCGCCCAGACCTTCTTCGTCGACGAGGACGTGCAGAAGAATGCGCGGCTCGATGCCGTGGTCACGGTGGCCGACGCCAAATGGCTGTCCGATCGGCTCAAGGATGCGCCCGAGGCCAAGAACCAGATCGCCTTCGCCGACGTCATCGTGCTGAACAAGACCGATCTCGTCAGCAAGGGCGAGCTTGCCGAGGTCGAGGCCCGCATCCGCGGCATCAATCCCTATGCGAAACTCCACCGCACCGAGCGCTGCTCGGTGGCCCTGGCCGACGTGCTCGACCGCGGCGCCTTCGATCTCGACCGCATCCTCGACATCGAGCCGGACTTCCTGGAGGCCGACGATCATGACCACGACCATGATCACCACCATCACGGCCACGATCATCACCACCATGATCACGGTCACGGCCTGAAGCACTATCACGACGAGGACATGCAGTCGCTGTCGCTCAAGACCGACAAGCCGCTCGATCCGAATGTGTTCATGCCCTGGCTGCAGAATTTGGTGCAGGTCGAAGGCGGCAAGATCCTGCGCTCCAAGGGCATCCTCGCCTTCCACGACGACGACGACCGCTACGTCTTCCAGGGCGTCCACATGATGCTGGAGGGTGACCACCAGCGAAAGTGGAAGGAGGGCGAGCCGCGCGAGAGCCGCCTCGTCTTCATCGGTCGCGAATTGCCGGAAGAGGCCATCCGCAAGGGTTTTGAGAGCTGCATCGTCTCGTGATGAAAGAGTTTTCGCCGGCCCCCGATTCCGCCTCGATCGTCTCCGTCACCGATCGCGTCAAGCCGGTTACGCTCGGCATGGGCGTGACCTCGGTGCATTTCCTCGGGGATCGCGCCGCCTTCGTCGGCGGCGAGGAGAATGTCGCGTTCGTCGATGACAAGGGTGAGATCAGCACGGTCACTGTTCACAGCGGCGGCATTCTCTCCACCGCTTGCGACGGCAAGCGCCTGGTGATGGGCGGCGACGACGGCAAGGTCGTCTCGCTCGACGCCAAGGGCGAGGTGACGCTGCTCGCCACCGATCCCAAGCGACGCTGGATCGATGCGGTGGCGCTGCACGCGGACGGCTCCTACGCCTGGTCGGCCGGCAAGACGGCTTTCGTCAAGAGCGGCAAGTCCGAAGAGAAGTCGCTCGAGGTGCCTTCGACCGTCGGTGGGCTTGCGTTCGCGCCCAAGGGACTCCGGCTCGCAATCGCCCATTACAACGGCGCGACGCTGTGGTTTCCGAACATGGCGGGATCAGCCGAATTCCTGCCCTGGGCCGGCTCGCATCTCGGCGTTACCTTCAGCCCGGACAACAAATTCCTGGTCACCACCATGCACGAGGCGGCGCTGCATGGCTGGCGGCTTGCCGACAACAGGCATATGCGGATGACCGGCTATCCCGGCCGCGTCCGCTCGATGTCCTGGAGCGCGGGCGGCAAGGGGCTCGCGACCTCGGGCGCCGACACCGTCATCATTTGGCCGTTCGCCAGCAAGGACGGTCCGATGGGCAAGGAGCCCGCGATGCTCGCGCCGCTGCAGGCGCGGGTGTCGGTGGTCGCCTGCCATCCGAAGAACGACATCCTCGCCGCCGGCTACAGCGACGGCACCGTGCTGATGGTGCGGCTGGAGGATGGCGCCGAGATCCTGGTCCGCCGCAACGGCACGCCGCCCGTGGCCGCGATCGCCTGGAATGCGAAAGGCACGCTGCTCGCTTTCGCCGATGAAAATGGGGACGGCGGAATGCTGGAGCTTTAAACTGTCATCCTTTAGGCCGTAGGGTGGGCAAAGGCGCTCTTGCGCCGTGCCCACGATCTTTTTGCGTTGACGGGAGCCGTGGGCACGCTTCGCTTTGCCCACCCTACGGCAGCTGACATTCATGCGATTTCTGACGACCTTCCAGCTTGCTGATTTCCTCGACACGCTAATCAGCCTGACCACGGCCTTCGTGCTGGGCACGCTGATCGGTGCCGAGCGGCAATATCGCCAGCGTACCGCGGGCCTGCGCACCAATGTGCTGGTCGCGGTCGGCGCGGCCGCCTTCGTCGATCTCGCCATGCAGCTGGACGGCGCCGACGGCGCGGTGCGGGTCATCGCCTACGTCGTCTCGGGCATCGGCTTCCTCGGCGCCGGTGTCATCATGAAGCAAGGTATGGACGTGCGCGGGCTCAACACCGCTGCGACGCTATGGGCTTCGGCCGCTGTCGGCTCCTGCGCCGGTGCCGACATGATCGCGCAGGCGGCGGCGCTGACCGTCTTCGTCATCGCCGGCAACACCATGCTGCGCCCCCTGGTCAACGCCATCAACCGCATCCCGCTGAACGAGAAGGCGCTGGAGGCGACCTATTATTTCAAGCTCGCGGTCGCCGCCGACGCACTGCCCGACATGCGCGTCCGCCTCGTCGACAAGCTCGAAGGTGCGAAATATCCGGTGGCGGGTATCGAGGTCGTCGAGCTCGGCGAGGATATGCTGGAGATTGTCGCCAAGCTGGTCGCCAGCGCGGTCGACCCGAACGAGCTGAACGCGGCGGCGACCGATCTCCAGCATCTGCCCGGCGTCCGCCACGCGACGTGGGAAGTCAGCACGACGGAGTGAGCGCGGCCTTTTGGCGCGCAGGCTGCAGTTCCCCCTCGCCGGGAACGGAACCCTGGTCGGGCAATTTCGTTGATCCCGCGGACAAAGGCGGTGATCGACATGACAGTCAATGACAAGCGCAGACTGAAACTCGACCTTCTGATCGCCTGTTCGCTGTTCGCAGCAGGTGTCGTTATATCGGGCATATCGATCGCGCAGATCCGCGCCGAGAGCCGGATGCAACTGGCGCAGGCGACACCGCCGCTTCAGGGCACGCCCTCTGACGAGCAGAGCAAGGTGCCCGCGGAAGCTAAGCCGGGCGGCGACCGGCCGACCACGCCGGCCCCCGAGCCGGCGCGGCCTGAGCCGCAGACACAAGGCGCGGCGACCAAGCCGGCACTGCCGCCGGCACCGGCCGAGAAGATCGCGCCGCCGATCGAGAAGAAGTAGCTGTCTGATAGACCAACGGTGTCATCGTCCGCGAAGGCGGACGATCCAGTATTTTCAGAGACCGTAGTGATTGAACCGAGACGCCGCGGCGTACTGGATGCCCCGCCTTCGCGGGGCATGACAGCTGTGGTGGGGCCGAAGCCCGCGCCCCTCACCGCACCAGAATGTTCTTGAACTGCCAGGGATCGCTGGTGTCGATGTCTTCCGGAAACAGTCCCGGACGATCCGTCAGCGGCGTCCAGTCGGTGTAGAACCCCTTCACTGGGCCGAGATAGGGCAGCTGGATTTCCAGCAGGCGATCGAAATCCATCTCGTCGGCTTCGACGATGCCTTCCTTCGGGTTCTCCAGCGCCCACACCATGCCGCCGAGCACGGCAGAGGTCACCTGCAGGCCGGTGGCATTCTGATAGGGTGCGAGCGCGCGGGTCTCTTCGATGGAGAGCTGCGAGCCGTACCAATAGGCGTTGTTGTCGTGGCCGAACAAGAGCACGCCGAGCTCGTCGATGCCGTCGACGATCTCGTTCTCGTCGAGGATGTGGTGCTTCTCCTGCATCTTGGCGGCGCGGCCGAACATCTCGTGCAGCGACAGCACGGCATCGTCGGCCGGATGATAGGCATAGTGGCAGGTCGGCCGGTAGATCGCCTTGCCCGATGCGTCGCGCACCGTGAAGTAATCGGCGATCGAGATCGACTCGTTGTGGGTGACGAGGAAGCCATATTGCGCGCCGCGGGTCGGGCACCAGGTGCGCACGCGCGTGTTGGCGCCGGGCTGCATCAGGTAGATGGCCGCGCCGCAGCCAGCTTCGTGGGTCCGCGCGTTCTCGGGCATCCATTTTTCATGGGTGCCCCAGCCGAGCTCTGACGGCTGCACGCCTTCCGACAGGAAGCCTTCGACCGACCAGGTGTTGACGAACACGTCGGGCTCTTTCGGCTTCTTCGAGCGCTGGGTGTCGCGTTCGGCAATGTGAATGCCCTTGATGCCGGCCTGCCGCATCAAATCCGCCCATTCGGCCTTGGTCTTCGGCTTGGGGGCATTGAGCTTGAGATCGGCGGCGACGTTGAGGAGCGCCTGCTTGACGAAAAAGGAGACCATACCGGGATTGGCGCCGCAGCAGGAGACCGCCGTGGTCGAGCCCGCGGGACGCGCGCGCTTGGCCGCCAGCGTGGCTTCGCGCAGGGCGTAATTGGAGCGCGCTTCCGGACCCTTCGAGGAGTCGAAATAGAAGCCCAGCCAGGGCTCGTTGACGGTGTCGATGTAGAGCGCGCCGAGCTCGTTGCAGAGCTCCATGATGTCGGTGGAGCCGGTGTCGACCGATAGATTGACGCAAAAGCCCTGGCCGCCGCCTTCGGTCAGCAGCGGGGTCAGCAACTCGCGGTAATTGTCCCGGGTCACGGCCTTCTGGATGAAGCGCACATTGTGCTTTTCGCAATGCGCCTTGCGGCCCTCGTCCTTGGGATCAATCACGGTGACGCGGGACTTGTCGTAGTCGAGATGCCGCTCGATCAGCGGCAACGTGCCTTTGCCGATGGAGCCGAAGCCGACCATGACGATGGGACCGGTGATCTTCGCGTAGATCTGCGAGGCGGGGCTCATGGGATGGTTTTCTCCGGAACGTGCTGGCAAACAAATGGTGAGGGGTGGATCAGGCGCTGCGGCGCTTGTCAGACGCTGCGGCGCTTGGCGGTGACTTCGATCTCGACCTTCATCTCGGGCTTGGCGAGGGCGCTGACGACCAGCAACGTCGCCGCCGGCCTGATGTCACCGAGGACCTCGCCGCAGACGGCGAAGTGGGCGTCGATGTAGCTGGCGTCGGTGACGTAGTAGGTCGCACGGACAATATCGGCCATCTCGAATCCGCCCTCTTTCAGGGCAGCTTCGATGGTCTTGAAGCAGTTGCGTGACTGGCTCGTGACATCGGCCGGCATCGTCATCGTGGTGTAGTCATAGCCGGTGGTTCCCGCCACGAAGGCGAAATCGCCGTCGATCACGGCGCGGCTGTAGCCGACGGTCTTCTCGAGGGGAGAGCCGGTGGAGATGAGGCGACGGGACATGCTTCGGACCTCGACTGAAAGGGGTGTTTCGCGGGGTTAAAGGGCGTTTCTCGAGCCTGCGCAACCCCGAAAGAACAGGCGTCAGGACGGCGCAGCCGGGCGTTGCCGCTTTACGCGGCTTCGGTCGTCGCCATCATGGCAATCCCTCAGGCCGCGTGCGCATGGAGGGCGCGAAGGACCCTCCGTTTGGACAGGGGCGCGCCGGTCGGGACGATCATCCCCTCGGCGCCATCGAGCGCACCCGCCTGGAATTCGATCGCGAGCAGCCGGTCGCGCTCGAACGGGCCGGGCAGCGCCAGCGCGCCGGTCTTCTCGCCCGAGAAGCCGAAGCGGGCATAATAGGGGGCATCGCCGAGCAGGATGACGGCTTCATGCCCTCGCGCCCGGGCGGCGGCCAGCGCTTGATGCATCAGCGCGGCGCCGATCCCGAGCTCGCGGCAGGCAGGGTCCACCGCCAGCGGTCCGAGGACCAAAGCGGGCCTGCCTCCGGCGCTGACGTGCCACAGCCGCACGGTTCCCACGAGCTTGCCCTCGCGCACCGCCGACAGGGCAAGGCCTGTGGCGGGCGCGCGTCCGTCGCGCAGGCGCTGGCAGGTGCGGTCATGGCGGTTCTCGCCAAAGCAGGCATCCAGCAGCGCTTCACGGGCGGCGACGTCGGCAGCACGCTCCGCGCGGATCACGAACGGAGCGGCTTTCGAGGTGAGGGCGATCTGTGGCTTCCGAAAAGCAGTCATGGCGCGTCAGTCCCCGCTTGAACCGGCGTGCGCGCAGCACGCCTGTCCAAGACGTCGTCAGATCGAACTGTCAGGGAGGAGCCGGCAAGCCGGCTCCCGGGTTCGTCAGGCCTCAGAGAAAGAGGCGGATCAGATGTGGTACGTCCGCAGCGGCGGGATGCCGTTGAACGCCACCGACGAGTAGGTCGACGTATAGGCCCCGGTGCCTTCGATCAGCACCTTGTCGCCGATCTCGAGCGTGACGGGGAGCGGATACGGGCTCTTCTCGTACAGCACGTCGGCGCTGTCGCAGGTCGGACCCGCGAGCACGCACGGCGTCATGTCCGCGCCGTCATGACGGGTACGGATGGCGTAGCGGATCGACTCATCCATCGTCTCGGCGAGACCGCCGAACTTGCCGATGTCCAGATAGACCCAGCGCACCTCGTCCTCGTCGCTCTTCTTCGAGATGAGCACGACCTCGGATTCGATGATGCCGGCGTTGCCCACCATGCCGCGGCCCGGCTCGATGATGGTCTCCGGAATCTGGTTGCCGAAGTGCTTGCGCAGCGCGCGGAAGATCGAGCGGCCGTAGGTCACGACCGGCGGCACGTCCTTCAGGTACTTGGTCGGAAAGCCGCCGCCCATGTTGACCATGGACAGGTTGATGCCGCGCTCGGCGCAGTCGCGGAACACCTGCGAGGCCATCGCCAGCGCACGGTCCCACGCCTTCACCTTGCGCTGCTGCGAGCCAACATGGAACGAGATGCCGCACGGCTCCAGGCCCAGGCGCTTGGCAACGTCGAGCACCTCGACGGCCATTTCCGGGTCGCAGCCGAACTTGCGCGACAACGGCCACTCGGCGCCGGCGCAATCATAGAGGATGCGGCAGAACACCTTCGCGCCGGGTGCGGCACGGGCGACCTTCTCGACTTCGGCGGCGCAATCCACGGCGAAAAGCCGGATGCCGAGCGCGAAGGCGCGCGCGATGTCGCGCTCCTTCTTGATCGTGTTGCCGAAGGAGATGCGGTCGGGCGTCGCACCCGCGGCCAGCGCCATCTCGATCTCGGCGACCGTCGCGGTGTCGAAGCAGGAGCCCATGGATGCCAGCAGCGCGAGCACTTCCGGCGCCGGGTTCGCCTTGACGGCGTAGAACACGCGGCTGTCGGGCAGCGCCTTGGCGAAGGTCTGGTAATTGTCGCGCACGACCTCGAGGTCGACGACGAGGCACGGCTCGGTGTCGAGGCCATCCTTGCGGCGGTTGCGCAGGAATTCCTGGATACGTTCGGTCATAGCACTCTCCAAAGCGGCCCCAGCGACGGAGCTCGTTCAAAGTGGTTCTCGGACGAGGGTGCTACGCCGCTGCCGCACGATGGAGACGCGACAGGGCAAAGACCCCTAGACCGAATTGTGCTGCCGTGGATTGGTTGGGAATTTCCCGCCCGCACACCTGGCAATGAAGGACAAGCCTTTTCAGTAGCCCGCGCCGGCGTTGGAATGCCGGTAGAGACCAAAAAAGCCCGATCCGTCGTTGCTTTAAGTCGCGTCCCCCGTTGAGAGCGGGGTGCGCCGGTTCGCCTCCGGCTGCCAGTCACGGTTGCAAAGAGCGAAGTCACCTTCGACAAGGCATCTCTTTGAGAGAGATGCTGGACGCTCCGGGTTTGCTTCCTCGTCCGACCTTCAGGCCTTGCGACCTTCAGTCTTCCGACTTCCGCACTTCCGAAGAGCCCCTCGGCTTCTTCACCCCTTGGCGGCTGTCCGGCCTCTTGTCCGGATACCTACCGACTGACACACGACCACAGGCACGTGCGAAATTGGGCAAGAGCGCACATAAGCGTTTTGAATCAGCTTCGCAAGAATTTTTTTAGGCTGAGAACAGAATTGCCTAACATCTGCTTGCGCGGTGTTGCGCGAGCGACGCGGAAGATGAACACGCGTTAAGTTTTCTGCGGCAGCGCGCGCGTCTCTCGCGCGCGAAGCGTCAGCGGCGCTTCGTGAAGGGCTCGACACGCTGGGCCGCGCGGATGAACGCGGTCATCACGAGCACACCGAGCGCGAACAGCACGGCCTGCAGGATGTGCGTGCCCTGGTCGCCAAGCCCGAACAGGATCGCGAGCGCCCAGCCGCCGGCGAAGGCCGCGCCGAACACCTCCGCGCCGATCAGGATGGCGGCGCTGATGACGGTGATGACGCTTGGCCAGGCGATCTGGCGGGACGAGGAGGAAGGCGCGTTCATGGGCTCAGGGATCCCTAGTCTTCGAGGGCCGCAATCTCCCCGAAAAGGCGGCCGGGAGCAAGGCCAAATGGCCCAAAAAAGCCCTATCGCGTGCTATAGCTGGCCGCAACAATTGAGCCACGAAATCGGGACTTGTGATGTCAGAACCCCGCCAAATTACGGACTCCGAGACCAACCCGCTGCTGAAGGCCTGGGTGACGCCGTTTGCGACCCCGCCGTTCGACGAGATCAAGCCCGAGCACTTCCTGCCGGCCTTCGAGCAGGCCTTCGCCGACCACTCCGCCGAGATCGCGGCGATCACCAACGATCCGGCGGCGGTCGACTTCGCCAACACCATCACGGCGCTGGAGCGCTCGGGCAAGCTGCTGAGCAAGGTCGCGGCCGTGTTCTACGACCTCGTCTCGGCGCATTCCAACCCGGCCATCCTGGAGATCGACAAGGAGGTCTCTCTGCGGATGGCACGGCACTGGAATCCGATCATGATGAACGCCGTGCTGTTCGGCCGCATCGCCCAGCTGCACGAGAACCGCGCCAATCTGGACCTGGCTCCGGAGCAGCTTCGCCTGCTGGAGCGCACCTACACCCGCTTCCACCGCGCCGGCGCCGGCCTCTCCGAGGAGGCCAAGATGCGGATGGCGGAGATCAACGAGCGGCTCGCCCAACTCGGCACCAGCTTCAGCCATCATCTGCTCGGCGATGAGCAAGACTGGGTCATGGAGCTGGGAGAGGCCGACCGCCAGGGCCTGCCGGAGAGCTTCGTCGCCAGCGCCAAGGCTGCGGCAGAAGAGCGCGGCATGGAAGGCAAGGCCATCGTCACGCTGTCGCGCTCCTCGGTCGAACAGTTCCTGAAGAGCTCTGCCCGGCGTGATCTGCGCGAGAAGGTCTACAAGGCTTTCACCGCGCGGGGCGACAACGGCAATGCCAACGACAACAATGGAACCATCGTCGAGGTCCTCAAGCTGCGCGAAGAGAGCGCCAAGCTGCTGGGCTATCCGACCTTCGCCGCTTACCGGCTGGAGGACTCCATGGCCAAGACGCCGGATGCGGTCCGGAGCCTTTTGGAGCGGGTCTGGAAGCCGGCCAGAGCGCGGGCGCTCGCCGACCGCGACGACATGCAGGCGCTGATCACGGAAGAGGGCGGCAATTTCAAGCTCGCTCCCTGGGATTGGCGCTTCTATGCCGAGAAGCTGCGCCTTCAGCGCGCCAATTTCGACGACGCCGCGATCAAGCCGTATCTGTCGCTCGACCAGATGATCGCCGCCGCCTTCGACTGCGCCACGCGCCTGTTCGGTATCACCTTCGAGGAGCGCAAGGACGTTCCGGTCTGGCATCCCGACGTCCGCGTCTGGGAGGTCAAGGGCCCCGATGGCAAGCACAAGGCGCTGTTCTATGGCGACTACTTCGCCCGGCCGTCGAAGCGCTCCGGCGCCTGGATGACCTCGCTGCGCGACCAGCAGAAGCTCGACGGCGATGTTGCGCCGCTGGTTCTCAATATCTGCAATTTTGCCAAGGGCGCCGGCGGCGAGCCTTCGCTGCTGTCGCCCGACGATGCCCGCACCCTGTTCCACGAGTTCGGCCACGGCCTGCACGGCATGCTCTCCAACGTGACCTATCCGTCGCTGTCGGGCACCTCGGTGTTCACCGATTTCGTCGAGCTGCCGTCGCAGCTCTACGAGCACTGGCAGGAGCGGCCCGAGGTGCTGCAGAAGTTCGCCCGTCACTACCAGACCGGCGAGCCGCTGCCCGACGAGCTGTTGCAACGGTTCCTGGCCGCACGAAAATTCAACCAGGGCTTTGCCACGGTCGAATTCGTCTCCTCGGCCCTGGTCGATCTCGAATTCCACACCCAGCCGGCCGAAGCGGCCAGCGACGTCCGCGCCTTCGAAAAGAAGGAGCTGGAGAAGATCGGCATGCCCGAGGAGATCGCGCTGCGTCACCGGCCCACCCAGTTCGGTCACATCTTCACCGGCGACCATTATGCCGCCGGCTATTACAGCTACATGTGGTCGGAGGTGATGGACGCCGACGCCTTCGGCGCCTTCGAGGAGGCCGGCGACATCTTCGATCCCGCCGTCGCCAAGCGTCTGCACGACGACATCTACGCCTCGGGCGGATCGGTCGATCCCGAGGCCGCCTATGAGGCGTTCCGCGGGCGGCCGCCGGAGCCCGACGCGCTGCTGCGGCGGCGCGGGCTGCTCGACGACGCGAAGGCGGCCTGATGGGCATGCGCGCCCTGTTCGGATCGCTGCTTGCCGCCGCGATGACGCTCGCGGCGGGTGCGGCGAGCGCACACCCGCATGTCTGGATCACCGCGACCAGCGAGCTGCTCTACGCGGCCGACGGCTCCATCACCGGCGTCCGCCACGCCTGGACGTTTGATGACATGTTCTCGTCCTATGCGGTGCAGGGGCTCGAGAGCAAGACCAAGGGGGCCTATACGCGCGAGGAGCTCGGGCCGCTGGCGCAGACCAACGTCGAGTCGCTCAAGGAATACGCCTACTTCACCTTCGCGCGAGCGGACGGCAAGAAGGAGCGATTCCAGGAGCCGGTCGACTATTTCCTCGACTACAAGGATACGGTCCTGACCCTGCACTTCACGCTGCCGCTGAAGAACCCGGTCAAGTCCAAGCAGCTGGTGCTCGAAGTGTTCGACCGCTCTTTCTTCATCGACTTCCAGATGGCCAAGGAGAGCCCGGTGAAACTGGTGGGCGCGCCCGCCGGCTGCCAGATGAAGCTGGAGCGCCCGAGCGACGGCACCGCGAGCGCGCAGAAGCTCAACGAGCAGACCTTCATGAACGGCGAGAACTCGAATTTCGGCATGATGTTCGCCAACAAGATCACGGTGGATTGCCCTTGATCCGCCGTCTTCGCTCTCCGCTCGCCCGCGGGCTTCTTGTCTGCGCCGCCGTCTTCCTCGTCATGGGCGTGGCTGATGCGGCGCTTCACGATGTCTTCGCGCAAAACCCCTTTGGCGCGCCGCGCCCGGCGCAGGCGGCCCAGCCCGAGGCCAGCGGCCTCATCGGCTGGCTGCTGGCCAAACAGTCGGAATTCTATCGCCAGATGTCGGCGACCATTCGCGCCGCCAAGTCCGACGGCTCGGCAGTGTGGACGCTGCTGTTCATCTCCTTTGCCTACGGCATCTTCCATGCCGCCGGCCCCGGCCACGGCAAGGCAGTGATCGCGTCCTATCTCGTCGCCAACCGCGAGACCGCGCGGCGCGGCATCGCGCTGTCGTTCGCCTCGGCGCTGATGCAGTCGCTGGTCGCGATCCTCATCGTCGGCATTTCTGCCTGGGTGCTGAATGCGACGGCCAAGACCATGTGCAAGGCGGAAGGGGCGATCGAGATCGCGAGTTACGCCCTGATCGCGCTGTTCGGGCTGCGTCTCGTCTGGGTCAAGGGCCGCATTTTCATCCGGGCGCTGCAGGCGGCCCAGCCGGTGCCGGCGATCGCCGGCGTGCCGCACGATCATGATCACGGTCATCACCATCATCATGATGCCCACGATCATCACGATCACGGTCATGATCACCATCACCACGGTCATGATCATGCCCACCACGGGCATGACCACGTCCATGACGAGCATTGCGGTCATTCCCATGGTCCCACGCCGAGCGAGCTCGCCGGCCCCGGTGGCTGGCGGCGCGGCTTCGCCGCGATCCTGACCGTCGGCATCCGCCCCTGCTCGGGCGCGATCCTGGTGCTGGTGTTCGCGCTCGCCCAGGGCCTGTTCTGGGCCGGCATCGCCGCCACCTTCCTGATGGGATTAGGCACTGCGATCACGGTCGCGGCCATCGCGGTCGTCGCCGTCTCCGCCAAGGACATCGCCGCCCGCCTCAGCGCAGGGCGCGACGGCGGCGGCGCGCTGTTCATGCGCGGCATCGAATTCGCGGCTGCTGGCGTCGTGCTGCTGTTTGGCGCAGGCCTGTTGTTCGGCTACATCGCAGCCGAGCGGACGACGTGTTTCTAGGCGAAGGTCTCGTAGCCCGGATGGAGCGCAGCGCAATCCGGGACAGTGCCGCCGTGGAAAGACCCCGGATTACGCTTTGCTCCATCCGGGCTACGGTCGCAAACCTCACACCGGCAGAAACCGCTTCAGCGCCGGCATGAAGAAGATCCCGAGATTGATCGCAAAGCCGATGCTCCAGAGGATCGAGCGCAGCGTCGGGCGGTTGCCGAGATAGGTCAGCACATAGGCAAGGCGCACGATGAGGAAGAGGGCCGCGAGTTCGTCGATCAGCCGCTGCGGCGAATCCCTGAATTCGGCGAGCAGCACCGCGAAGGCGAAGAACGGGAAGGTCTCGATGCCATTCTGGTGCGCGCCGAGCGCGCGCTGCGAGAGCGCGTCCTCGTAGAAGGCGGGGTCGCGTGGCCGGGAATTGTCGAAGCGGCGAAACCTGATCCATTTGATCGAGCCGATCGTCGACAGATAGAGCAGCAGCGCTCCAAAGACGCACCATTCCGCGAGTGTCATCTTTGCCTCCCCTGCCTGGGTGCGACCCTAGCGAAACCGGCCTCATCTTGACAAGTTCGGACCAACGCGCGACCCACAGAGCCATGACCAGTGTCGTCCCCATCGAGGCCGCGAGACCGGCCGCCCAATCCGCCCTGCCGCGCACTGGCGTGCTCCTGATCAATCTCGGAACGCCCGACACGGCCGATGCGCCCGGCGTGCGGGTCTACCTGAAGGAGTTCCTCTCGGACGCCCGCGTCATCGAGGATCAGGGCCTGGTCTGGAAGTTCGTGCTGAACGGCATCATCCTGCGCAGCCGCCCCCGCACCAAGGCGCTCGACTACCAGAAGATCTGGAACACCGAGAAGAACGAGTCGCCGCTGAAGACCATCACGCGGTCGCAGAGCGACAAGCTGGCCGCCGCCCTGTCGGACCGGGCCCACGTCGTGGTCGACTGGGCGATGCGCTACGGCAATCCCTCGATCAAGTCGGGCATCGACGCACTGATCGCGAAAGGCTGCGAGCGCATCCTGGCGGTCCCGCTCTATCCGCAATATTCCGCCTCGACCTCGGCGACGGTCTGCGACGAAGTGTTCCGCGTGCTCGCCCGTTTGCGTAACCAGCCGACGCTGCGGGTGACGCCGCCTTATTACGAGGATGCGGCCTATATCGAGGCGCTTGCCGTCTCGATCGAGACGCATCTGGCAACGCTGTCCTTCAAGCCGGAGCTGATCGTGGCGTCGTTCCACGGCATGCCGAAATCCTATGTCGACAAGGGCGACCCCTATCAGCAGCACTGCATCGCAACCACGGCGGCACTGCGCCGCCGGCTCGGCATGGACGAGACCAAACTGCTGCTGACCTTCCAGTCGCGCTTCGGCAATGCCGAGTGGCTCCAGCCTTACACCGACAAGACCATGGAGCGGCTCGCGAAGGAAGGCGTGCGCCGCCTCGCGGTGGTGACGCCGGGCTTTTCCGCCGACTGCCTGGAGACGCTCGAGGAGATCGCGCAGGAGAACGCCGAGATCTTCAAGCACAATGGTGGCGAGCAGTTTTCTGCGATCCCCTGCCTCAACGACAGCGACCCGGGCATGGACGTGATCCGCACCCTGGTGCTGCGCGAGCTCCAGGGCTGGATCTGATGGGCGCCTCATGAACCGCCGTGAGTGTCTGGCGCTTCTTGGGACCGTCGTCGCGTTGCCGTCCTCGGTGCTGGCGCAGCAACCAGCACGTCGGCTCGGCGTTCTCTCGGTCACGGCTGCCGATGATGCGATCGGCCAGATCCGCAGCATGGTCCTGCTCGAGGCGCTCGCCGGACATGGCCTGAAAGAGCGCGACAACCTCAAGATGGACTGGCGCAGCGGTGGCGGGGACCGCGCGCGCATCGCGCGGCTCGCCGACGAGCTGATCGCGCTCAAGCCCGACGTCCTGCTGGCGGTCGGCACGCCTTCGGTCGAGGAGCTGCGCCAGCGCACCACCACGATCCCGATCGTGTTCGCCGTCGTCACCGATCCCGTCAGCCAGGGCTTTGTCGAAAACCTCGCGCATCCCGGCGGCAACGTCACCGGCTTTACCGATTACGACGGCCCGTTGGCCGGCAAATGGCTGGAGATGCTGACGCAGGTCACGCCAAAGGTGTCTCGCGTCTTCGTCGTCTACAATCCCGCCACCGCCCCGTTCGCGCCGTTGATGCTGCGCACGATCGAGGACGCCGCACGGACCCTTCAGGTGACGGTCGAGCCCGCGCCGGTGCATGACGCCGTCTCCATAGCAGCGCTGGCTTCGCGGAGGGACGGCGGCCTTCTGATCCTGCCGGACTTCTTCACCATGGCCAATCGCGGCCAGCTTCTGGCGGCGATCGCGCAGGCGCGCGTGCCGGCGGTGTTCTGGAGCCGCACCTTCGTCGACGAGGGCGGGCTGATGTCCTACAGCACCGACAGCGCCGAGCAGCTCCGCCGCGCCGCGGACTATATCGACCGCATTCTGAAGGGCGCGCGGCCAGCCGACCTGCCAGTGCAGAACCCCACCAAGTTCGAGCTAGCGGTCAACCTCAAGGCCGCTAGGGAGTGCGGCGTCACACTTCACCCGGGCCTCATCGCCCTCGCGAATGACGTGATCGAATGAAATCGTCTAACGTGCGCCTTCAGATTCGTTAATTTTCGCCGCTAGGTTTCCGCTGCACGCTTTCAAGGTCCCGCCGCAAATACATATCGTGATCCTTCCCCGCCTGGATGACTTGTGCAGAATTAGCCCGATACCGACGTGAATTGCGACCGCTGAACCGGTAGGGTTGCACTCCCGACCAATGACAGCGCGGGAATAGGCATTTTCCTGCCTTGGAGGAAATATGAGCGGTTTCGACATTTTCGCGATTGTTCTGGTGTTGCTCGTCATCGTCACGCTGGTTGCCGGCGTGAAGACGGTGCCGCAGGGCTATGACTGGACCATCGAGCGGTTCGGCAAATACACCCAGACGCTGAGCCCCGGGCTCAATCTGATCGTGCCCTATTTCGATCGCGTCGGCCGCAAGATCAACATGATGGAGCAGGTGATCGACATCCCCGAGCAGGAGGTCATCACCAAGGACAACGCCACGGTAACGGTGGACGGCGTTGCCTTCTACCAGGTGTTCGACGCCGCGAAGGCGAGCTACGAGGTCGCCAATCTGACCCAGGCGATCACGGTCCTGACCATGACCAACATCCGCTCGGTGATGGGGTCGATGGATCTCGACCAGGTGCTGTCGCACCGCGACGAGATCAACGAGCGCCTGCTGCGCGTCGTCGACGCCGCGGTGTCGCCCTGGGGCGTCAAGGTCAACCGCATCGAGATCAAGGACATCGTGCCGCCAGCCGACCTCGTCGAAGCCATGGGCCGGCAGATGAAGGCCGAGCGCGTCAAGCGCGCCGACATTCTCGCCGCTGAAGGCCAGCGCCAGTCCGAGATTTTGCGCGCCGAGGGCGCCAAGCAGGGCCAGATCCTCCAGGCCGAAGGCCGCCGCGAGGCCGCCTTCCGCGACGCCGAGGCGCGCGAGCGTCTGGCCGAGGCCGAAGCCAAGGCGACGCTGGCGGTGTCGGAAGCGATCGGCAAGGGCGACGTCGCCGCGTTGAACTATTTCATCGCCGACAAATATATCAAGGCGTTCGGCCAGTTCGCGGACGCGCCGAACCAGAAGATCATTATGCTGCCGATGGAAGCAACCTCCATGCTGGGCTCGCTCGCCGGCATCGGCGAGATCGCAAAGGCAACGTTCGGCGAAAGCGCCGCCTCCGCAGCCGCCGCCGCCCGCCGCACCGGCTCGGTGCCGACGACAGGCAGCACGCCGCCGGCGGTGCCGCCGCGGCAGGGATAGTCACCGGAGCATGTCCCTCCGCACGGGGGCATGCACCATGATGGAAGGTCGTGTCATGATCGACATGTTCGTATCGCTCGGCAGCTGGAATTGGCTGATCTTCGGCTTCGTCCTGATGGCGCTGGAGGTGCTGGCGCCGGGCATATTCCTGTTCTGGCTCGGGCTCGCCGCGCTGCTCGTCGGCCTGATCTCGTTCACCGTCGTCCTATCGTGGCAGATCCAGCTCGTGATGTTCGCGGTGTTTGCCGCCGCCGCCGTGCCGATATGGCGCCGCCTTGCGCGGCCGAAGCCGGATGCAAGCGCCAGCCCGTTCCTCAACAAGCGCACCGAGGCACTGCTGGGGCGCGAGTTCACGCTGGAGAAGCCGATCATCGACGGCAGCGGCACCGTGCGCATCGGCGACACCGTGTGGCGCGTCGCAGGTCCGGATACGCCGGCCGGGACGCGGGTGAAGGTGGTGCAGGTCGACGGTGCGAACCTGACCGTGGCGGCGGCGTAGCCGTCTCTTACCCTCCCCTGGAGGGGGAGGGTCGATCGCGCGTAGCGCGAGCGGGGTGGGGTGATCTCTCAACACGGGCGCTGCCGCCGTGGAGAGACCGTCACCCCACCCCGTCTCACATTTCGCTACGCTCCATGTGAGCCGACCCACGGGCGAGCTTCGCTCGTCCCGGACCCCCCCAGGGGAGGGTAAGAAAAAGCGCTACCCCTTCCACCTCTCCGCAAACCGGTGCAGCGGCATGACCATCTCGCACAATTCCCGCCCGAGCGGCGTCAGCCCATAGCCTCCGCCTTCCCCCAGCTCCACGAACCCCGCCTCGCGCAGCTCCGTCAGTCGCGCTTGCAGCACGGTCGGTGAGGCCTCGTCGCAGGCGGTGCGCAATGCGCGGGAGGTGAGGGGCTCGCCGCGCAACTCCCACAATATTCGCAGGCTCCAGCGCCGGCCGAGCAGGTCCAGCAGCGCCATGATCGGCCGCCCGGTGCGCGAGCCGCGGACGCTTCCTGATGCTGCCTGTTTTGCCATCGCCCCGCCCCCTTGCGTCGTGCTACAGATAGTGTAGCGTATTGCTACAATAAATGTAGCAAAGGAGGCGGCCGATGTCCCAGTCCACGCCGCGCATTGCCCCGCTCACCCCGCCTTATCCCCCGGAGATCCAGGCGCAGTTCGATCGCATCATGCGCGGCGCGGCGCCGCTGGTGCTGTTCCGGGTGATGGCAGGCCATGCTCGCGCCTGGGACAAGTTTCGCGCCGGCGGCCTGCTCGATCCCGGCCCGCTCTCCCTGCGCCAGCGCGAAATCGTCATCGACCGCACCTGCGCGCTGAACAGATGCGAGTATGAATGGGGCGTGCATGTCGCGGTTTTCGCCGGGCCGGCGAAGCTCGCCGAAGACGAGGTGCGTGCCACCGTGCAGGGCGATGCGACGTCACCGTGCTGGTCGCCGGCCGAACAGGCGCTGATCGCAGCGGTCGACGCGCTGCATCACCGCGCGACGTTCAGCGACGCCGAGTTCGCCGCGCTCTCCGCGCATTACGACGAGGCGCAGATCCTGGAGATCATGCTGCTGTGCGGCTTCTATCGCACGGTGTCGTATCTGGCGAACGGGCTGCGGCTGCCGCTGGAGGAGAACGCGGCGCGATTTCCGGCGGTGGACTCCCTCGCCCCGCAAGCGGGGAGAGGCGAAGAAATTACGCCACGCCCGCCCTCAGCAGATCGTGCAGATGCACGATGCCCACCACCTTGCCCGCCTCGGTCACGACCAGCGTCGTGATCTTGCTTGTGTTCAGCACTTCGATCATCTCGGTGGCGAGCATGGACGGCGGCACGGTCTTCGGCTGCTTCGTCATGATCTCGTCGACCGACGCCGTCAGCAAATCGGGCCGCATGTGGCGGCGCAGATCACCGTCGGTGATGATGCCTGCGACCTCGTTTGCTTCGTTGACGATGCAGACGCAGCCGAGGCCCTTGGCCGACATCTCGACCACGGCCTCCGACATCTTGGTGCCCAGGGGCTTGACCGGGATCTCGGCGCCGGTGCGCATATAGTCGCGGACGAATTTCAGCATCGCGCCCAGCTTGCCGCCGGGGTGGAAATGCGCGAACTCCAGCGCGGTGAAGCCGCGGCCTTCGAGCAGCGCGATCGCGAGGGCATCGCCGATCGCGGCCTGCATCAGGGTCGAGGTGGTCGGCGCCAGATTGTGCGGGCAGGCCTCGCGCGCCTTCGGCAGCTCGATCACGAGGTCGGCGGCTTGTCCCAGCGAGGAGGCCGCGTTCGACGTCACCGCGATCATGGGAATGGCGAACCGCGCCGAGTAGTTCACGAGGTTCTTCATCTCCGGCTGCTCGCCGGACCAGGACAGCGCCATGATGACGTCGTCGGTGGTGATCATGCCGAGATCGCCATGGCCGGCCTCCGCGGCATGCACGAAGAAGGCGGGGGTGCCGGTCGAGGCCAGCGTCGCCGCGATCTTGCGCCCCATATGGCCCGACTTGCCGAGCCCGGTGACGATGACGCGGCCCTTGGCGTTGCGGATCAGATCGACCGCCTTGGCAAACGTTTCGCCCAGCGGGCCGCGCAGGGCGGCTGCGAGCGCGTTGATGCCGCCGCTCTCCGTCTCCAGCGTGCGGAGCGCGGATTCGACGCTGTCGGGGATGGGGCCGGATGATTGGGTCATCAGCGGTTTCGAACTCGGCATGTTCTGGTCCAGGGAGGAGGGGGCGTTTGCCCGGTCGGCGCCTCATTAGCACGCCGCGGCCGTGGAGGCGACGAGCGCGCCTAAGCCCTCAACCGGTCATTAACCATAATTGTTTTAACTCCATTAACGATGGTTCCCGCCAGCCGGCGGAGGTCACCGTGAAAGTGTTTGATTTCGTTGGAGTTATTCCATCGTGGGGTCGTCTCCAGGCACCGGCCGGAGCAAACGCGCGCAGTTCCTGCGCGCGGCTTTGCCGTGCCTAGCGCCGGGTCTTGCGCTGACGGCCCTCACAAGCGCGCCCGCGGCCGGCCAGAGCCTCACGCCCGATCTGTTCAATCCCAACCGCGGCGGCTTCGCCGCGCCCGAGACGCTGCCGACGCGCCGCACGGCAGGCGTGCCGCAGGCGCCGTCGGATGCGTTGCCGGCACTGCCCGATCCCAGTGCCGATCCGCGCAAACGCCAGCAGACGCCGGCGACCTCGCGCGTCGGTCAGGTCCCGACCTACGGACTGCCCGCCGCCACCGGCGCGAGCGGCTCCGGCTATGATTCGCTCAACCGCAAGCGACAGCAACCAAAACTCTATCCGGGCCAGCCGAAGCCGAAGCGCGCCGCCGGGCCCGGCTCGCCGGTGCCGACCACGGCGCCGCCGCCCTCGACGCTCGGCCTGCCCAGAATCGCGCCGCCGCCATCCGCGTCCGCCAACAAGGCGCCGGTGCCGGCGGCGATGGCGGGCACCGTGCCCGGACAGCCGCTGCGCCGCCGCCTCAAGGCGGATGACGATGCTTTCGGAGCCGTCGGCGACTATGCCGGCAGCTTCCTGATCAAGGGCGGGCTCGAGCTCTCCACCGGCTACGACAGCAATCCGACGCGTCTCAACAAGCCGGTGGGATCGCCAGTCTATGTCGTTGCACCGGATCTTCTGGTGATGTCCGACTGGGAGCGCCACGCGCTGGTCGCTGACCTGCGCGGCTCGTTCTCCGGCTACACCAACAACATGCCGGCGACGATCAACGGTTTTGCCTCGCCTTCGCCGGTCGAGGCCGATCGTCCCGACTTCACCGGCCATGTCGACGGCCGCCTCGACGTCAACCGCGATCTCAAGCTGACCTCGCAGCTGCGCCTGCGGCTCGCCACCGACAATCCCGGCAGCCCGAACGTGCAAGCCGGCCTGCAGAAATATCCGGTGTACGCCGCCTACGGCACCACCGTCGGCTTCGACCAGACCTTCAATCGTTTCCAGGTCGCCGCCGGCGCCACCGTCGATCGCACCGCCTACACGGACTCCAAGCTCACCGACGGCTCGACCTTCAGCAACGGCGATCGCGATTTCAACCAGTATGGCGGCATCGGCCGCTTCTCCTACGACCTCAAGCCGGGCCTGAAGCCATTCGTCGAGATCCAGGGCGACACCCGCGTCCACGACCAGGCCGCCGACCGCAACGGCTATTTCCGCGATTCAAACGGCGGCTACGCCAAGGTCGGCTCGTCCTTCGAATTCTCGCGCATCCTCACCGGCGAAATCTCGGTCGGCTATTCCGCGCGCAACTACACCGACCCGCGCCTCAGCCAGCTCGCAGGGTTTCTGACCACGGGCTCGCTGATCTGGAATGCGAGTGGCCTCACCACGGTGAAATTCTTCACCGACACGCAGATCGCCGAGACCACCATCCCCGGCTCCTCCGGCGTGCTGGTGCGCACCTATTCGGCCGAAGTCGACCACGACTTCCGCCGCTGGCTCACCGCCGTCGGCAAGTTCACCTACGGCACGCTCGACTACCAGGGCCAGAACCGCAACGACAAGACCTACTCGTTCGAGAGCAGTTTGATCTACAAGCTCAACCGCAACATCTGGGTCAAGGGCACGCTGCGCCACGACATCCTGGATTCGAACCAGCCGGGCTCGAGCTCGCAGGGGACGGTGGTGATGGTGGGCGTGAGGTTGCAGAATTAGGGGCTGCGGTGAGGCGCGTTTGAGCGCATGCGGCTTGGTTCGGCTCCGCTCTCGCCACTTACTCCGGTGTCATGCCCCGGCTTGACCGGAGCATCCAGTACGCCGCGGCCTATCCGTATACGTTAGATGTCTCTAGAATACTGGATCGCCCGGTCAAGCCGGGCGATGACACCGTTTGCTGACCGGCGGCGGAGCAAAAAGCTCACCGCGGCAGATCCGTCTTCCCCATCAGGAACGTGTCGATCGACCTTGCACACAGCCGACCCTCGCGGATCGCCCACACCACCAGCGACTGGCCGCGGCGCATGTCGCCGGCGGTGAAGACGTTCGGGCGGGAGGTCTGGTAGTCCAGCGTGTTGGCCTTGACGTTGCCGCGCGGGTCGAGCTCGACGGCGAGCATCTTGAGCATGCCCTCGTGCACGGGGTGGACGAAGCCCATGGCGAGCAGGACGAGCTCGGCATCGAGCTCGAACTCGGTGCCGGCAATCGGCTTGAACTTGTCGTCGACATGCACGCAGTGCAGCTTCTTGACCTGGCCGTTCTCGCCGGAAAACTTCTGGGTCAGCACGGCGTATTCGCGCACCGCGCCTTCGGCCTGGCTCGAGGACGTCCGCATCTTCAGCGGCCAATTCGGCCAGGTCAGGCCCTTGTTCTCGCGCTCGGGCGGGGCGGGCATGATCTCGAGCTGGGTCACGGACAGCGCGCCCTGGCGCAGCGAGGTGCCGATGCAGTCGGAGCCGGTGTCGCCGCCGCCGATGACGACGACGTGCTTGCCGCCGGCCAGGATCTCCTGGACGCCGTTCAGTGGCTCGCTGGCGACGCGGCGGTTCTGCTGCGGCAGGAAGTCCATGGCATAGTGGATGCCTGACAGCTCGCGGCCGGGAATCGGCAGGTCGCGCGGGGCTTCCGCGCCGCCGGTCAGCGCCACGGCGTCATACTCGTTGAGCATCTCGCGCGGATCGACATTGCCGTCGGAGCCGACATGGCTGTTGTAGTGGAAGGTGACGCCTTCGCCTTCCATCTGCTTGACGCGGCGGTCGATGACGCCCTTCTCCATCTTGAAGTCGGGAATGCCGTAACGCAGCAGGCCGCCGGCCTTGGCGTACTTCTCGAACAGATGCACGTCGTGGCCGGCGCGCGCGAGCTGCTGTGCGCAGGCCATGCCGGCCGGGCCCGAGCCGATCACCGCGACCTTCTTGCCGGTCTTGACCGCAGCGATCTCGGGCTTGAGCCAGCCATTGTCCCAGGCGCGGTCGACGATCGCGCATTCGATGGTCTTGATGGTGACGGGGTTGTCGTCGATGTTGAGCGTGCAGGAGGCCTCGCACGGCGCCGGACAGATGCGTCCCGTGAACTCCGGGAAATTGTTGGTCGAGTGCAGATTGCGCGAGGCTTCTTCCCAATTGCCCTGGTAGACGAGGTCGTTCCAGTCGGGGATCTGGTTGTTGACCGGGCAGCCGGGCGTGCCGGGCGCGACCGAGCCGGTGCCGTGGCAATAGGGAATGCCGCAATTCATGCAGCGCGCGGCCTGGTCGCGCGTTTCCTTCTCGGTCAAGGGAACGACGAACTCGTTGTAATGCTTCACCCGTTCGGCGACCGGGGTGTACTTGCGGTCGTGCCGTTCGATTTCCAGAAAACCCGTGATCTTGCCCATTAAACCCGAAGTCCCTGCCGCTTAAGTTCTTTGTTCTCTCACTCCTCATCCTGAGGAGCGGCGCGCTCTTCGCGCCGCGTCTCGAAGGATAGAGGCCCGGATGGTGGTCTCATGGTTCGAGGCGGCGCTTTCCGCGCCTCCTCACCATGAGGGCTTTCTCTTACGCTCCGATCGCGATTTTCGGCTCGGCGTCCGCGTTGGCGGCCATCTCGCGCAGCGCGCGCCGGTACTCGACCGGCATCACCTTGCGGAATTTGGGCAGCCATTCCTTCCAATTGGCAAGGATGTCGGCGGCGCGCTTGGAGCCGGTGGCTTTCGCATGGCGCGAGATCAGGACGTGCAGCCGCTCGACGTCGGAGGCGAGCAGGTTGTTGAACACGTCGACCCGGCCGTGCGCCTCGAGGTCACCGGAATGGTGATAGGTGCCGGCGTTGATCAGTTCCTCCGACAGCACCGGCTCGAGCTCGACCATCGCCATGTTGCACAGCCTGTCGAAATCACCGGTCTCGTCGACCACGTAGGCGATGCCGCCGGACATGCCGGCCGCGAAGTTGCGCCCGGTCTTGCCGAGCACGACCACGATGCCGCCGGTCATGTATTCGCAGCAATGATCCCCCGCGCCCTCGACCACGGCGACCGCGCCCGAGTTGCGCACGGCAAAGCGTTCGCCGGCGATGCCGCGGAAATAGCACTCGCCCTCGATCGCGCCGTACATCACGGTGTTGCCGACGATGATGCTTTCTTCCGGCACGATGGCGGAGTTCTTCGGCGGCTTGACGATGATCTTGCCGCCCGAGAGACCCTTGCCGACATAGTCGTTGCCTTCACCTTCGAGCTCGAAGGTGACGCCGTGGGCGAGCCAGGCGCCGAAAGCCTGGCCTGCGGTGCCCTTGAGGCTGACATGGATGGTGTCGTGCGGCAGGCCGGCATGGCCGTAGATCTTGGCGACCGCACCGGACAGCATCGCGCCCGCGGAGCGGTTGGTGCTGTTGATCGTGGCCTCGATCTTCACCGGCGCGCCGCGATCGAGCGCAGGCGTTGCCTTCTCGATCAGCGAGCGGTCGAGCACCGCCTCCAGATGATGGTTCTGGCGCTCGGAGTGATAGATCTTCTGGCCCTTCTCTTCCTTCTGCTTGACGAACAGCTTGGAGAAATCGAGGCCCTTGGCCTTCCAGTGCGCGACAAGTTTGGTCTGGTCGAGCAGCTGAACCTGGCCGACCATCTCGTTGAAGGTCCGGAACCCGAGCGAAGCCATGATCTCGCGGACTTCCTCCGCAACGAAGAAGAAGTAGTTGATCACGTGCTCGGGCTGACCGGTGAAGCGCTTGCGCAGGACGGGGTCCTGGGTCGCGACGCCGACCGGGCAGGTGTTGAGATGACACTTGCGCATCATGATGCAGCCGGCCGCGATCAAGGGGGCGGTGGCGAAGCCGAACTCGTCGGCGCCCAGCAATGCGCCGATCACGACGTCACGGCCGGTGCGGAAGCCGCCGTCGACCTGGACCACGATGCGGCTGCGCAGCCGCTCGCGCACCAGGGTCTGGTGGGTTTCGGCTAGCCCAATCTCCCAGGGCGAGCCGGCGTGCTTGATCGAGGTCAGGGGTGAGGCACCGGTGCCGCCTTCGAAGCCGGCGATGGTGACATGGTCGGCGCGCGCCTTGGCAACGCCCGCGGCCACCGTGCCGACGCCGATCTCGGAGACGAGCTTGACCGAGACGTCGCCCGTCGGGTTGACGTTCTTGAGATCGTAGATGAGCTGCGCCAGATCCTCGATCGAGTAGATGTCGTGGTGCGGCGGCGGCGAGATCAGGCCGACGCCCGGCGTCGAGTGCCGGACCTTGGCGATGGTTGCATCGACCTTGTGGCCGGGCAACTGACCGCCTTCGCCGGGCTTGGCGCCCTGCGCCATCTTGATCTGCATCATGTCGGAGTTGACGAGATACTCCGTGGTGACGCCGAAGCGGCCCGAGGCGACCTGCTTGATCGCCGAACGCATGGAATCGCCGTTCGGCATCGGCTTGAAGCGGTCGGCTTCCTCGCCGCCTTCGCCGGTGTTCGACTTGCCGCCGATCCGGTTCATGGCGATGGCGAGCGTGGTGTGGGCCTCGCGCGAGATCGAGCCGAAGCTCATCGCACCCGTGGCGAAGCGCCTGACGATGTCCTTGGCGGGCTCGACCTGGTCGACCGGGATCGGCTTGCGCTTCTCTTCGTCGGCGTTCTTGATCCGGAACAGGCCGCGCAGCGTCAGAAGCCGCTCCGACTGCTCGTTGAGGATCTTTGCGAAGGCGCGATAGCGCTCCTGCGAATTGCCGCGCGCGGCGTGCTGCAGCAGCGACACCGATTCGGCGGTCCAGGCATGGTCCTCGCCGCGGCTGCGATAGGCGTATTCGCCGCCGACGTCGAGCGCGGTCTTGTAGACCTGCGCCTCGCCGAACGCGTCGGCATGACGGCGCACCGCCTCCTCGGCGATCTCGCCAAGGCCGACGCCCTCGACGCGGGTATGCGTGCCCGCGAAGAACTTTGCGACGAAGTCCGCCTTGAGGCCGACCGCGTCAAAAATCTGCGCGCCGCAATAGGACTGGTAGGTCGAGATGCCCATCTTGGACATCACCTTCAAAAGGCCCTTGCCGATCGACTTGATGTAGCGCTTGACGATCTCGTAATCGTCGAGCGAGCCGGGCAGGCGGTCCTTCATCGCGACGATGGTTTCGAACGCGAGATAAGGATTGATCGCCTCGGCGCCGTAGCCGGCCAGGCAGGCGAAGTGATGCACTTCGCGCGGCTCGCCGGATTCGACGACGAGACCGACCGAGGTGCGCAGTCCGACGCGGATCAGATGATGATGCACGGCGGCGCAGGCCAGCAGTGCCGGGATCGGCACCCGGTCGGTGCCGACCATGCGGTCGGACAGGATGATGATGTTGACGCCCTCGCGCACCGCGCTTTCGGCGCGCGCGCAGAGCTCGTCGAGCACCTGGTCCATGCCGGCCGCACCGAGACCGGCGTGGAAGGTGGTGTCCAGCGTGCGCGACTTGAAGTGCGACTCGGCAACATCCGAGATCGAGCGGATCTTTTCGAGATCCGCGTCGGTCAGGATCGGCTGGCGCGCTTCGAGGCGCTTGGTGGTGGCAAGGCCCTGCAGATCGAACAGGTTCGGCCGCGGTCCAATGATGGAGACGAGGCTCATCACCAGCTCCTCGCGGATCGGGTCGATCGGCGGGTTGGTGACCTGTGCGAAGTTCTGCTTGAAGTAGGTGAATAGCGGCTTGGCCTTGTCCGACAGCGCCGAGATCGGCGTGTCGTTGCCCATCGAGCCCGCGGCTTCCTCACCCGTGGCCGCCATCGGCGTCATCAGGATCGCGATGTCTTCCTGGCTGTAGCCGAACGCCTGCTGGCGATCGAGCAGCGACAAATTGGAGCGCACGCCTGTCGTCGGCACCTTCGGCAGCTCTTCCAGCACGATCTGGGTCCGCTCCAGCCACTCCTTGTAGGGGTGGCTCTTGGCGAGCTCGGCCTTGATCTCGTCGTCCGGGATCAGGCGGCCCTGCTCGAGGTCGACCAGCAGCATCTTGCCGGGCTGCAAGCGCCACTTGGTGATGATCTGGTCCTCGGGGATCGTCAGCACGCCCATTTCGGACGCCATCACGATGCGGTCGTCCTTGGTGACGAGATAGCGCGCGGGCCGCAGGCCGTTGCGGTCGAGCGTGGCGCCGATCTGGCGACCGTCGGTGAAGGCGATCGCGGCGGGGCCGTCCCACGGCTCCATCAGCGCGGCATGATATTCGTAGAAGGCGCGGCGCTTCTCATCCATCAGCGGATTGCCGGCCCACGCCTCCGGAATCATCATCATGACGGCGTGCGGCAGCGAGTAGCCGCCCTGCACCAGGAATTCGAGCGCGTTGTCGAAGCAGGCGGTGTCCGACTGTCCTTCGTAGGAGATCGGCCAGAGCCGGTTGATGTCCTTGCCGTAGAGCTCGGAGCTCACTGAAGCCTGGCGCGCCGCCATCCAGTTGGTGTTGCCGCGCAGCGTGTTGATCTCGCCGTTATGCGCGATCATGCGATAGGGATGCGCCAGCGACCAGGCCGGGAAGGTGTTGGTCGAGAAGCGCTGATGCACCAGCGCGAGCGCGCTCTCGAAATCTGTCTCGTGCAGATCGGGATAGTACTTGCCGAGCTGGTCGGCGAGGAACATGCCCTTGTAGATCACGGTGCGGCAGGACATCGAGCAGGGGTAATAGCCTGCGAGCCCGCGGTCGCGGCGCTGGTAGATCGCCTGCGAGATCGACTTGCGCAGGATGTAGAGCCGACGCTCGAACTCGTCCTCGGTCTTGGCGGTGCCGTTGCGGCCGATGAACACCTGCATGCAGGCGGGCTCGGTCGGCTTCACGGTGACGCCGAGCGAGGAATTATCGGTCGGCACGTCGCGCCAGCCGAGCAGGGTCAGGCCCTCCTCCTTGATCTGGTCGGCGATGATGCTCTTGATGACGTTGCGCCATGCGGTGTCGCGCGGCATGAACAGCGCGCCGATGGCGTATTCGCCGGGTGCGGGCAATGCGAAGCCGAGCTCCTTCGCCTTGCGGCTGAAGAAGGCGTGCGGGATCTGCACCAGGATGCCGGCGCCGTCACCGGCGCGCGGGTCGGCGCCGACGGCGCCACGGTGCTCGAGATTGCACAGGATGCTCAGCGCGTCCGCGACGATCTCGTGCGACTTCTTGCCCTTGATATTGGCGATGAAGCCGACGCCGCAGGAATCCTTTTCCAGGCTCGGATCGTAGAGGCCAACGGCTGGCGGGCGCGAATTGTGTTCCTGAATCGGATCGGTCGTTTTCGAGGCGACCGTCGCCGACAGCTCTTCTGCCACGATGTTTGCGCGCTCGAATTGCGACCCGTTCATTGTTCCAATCCTCTCCATGCGGCAAGCTGCCTCACCGCCATCATCGGCGCACCTTGGGCGTTCCGCGGCACCCGCCTCTGGGTCACCGCTCGTCCGCTAGCGAGCCGCATTTTCTTAAATTCAGGCCAAGGCGTTCTTCGTCCCCGAGAACGGCTTTGCCCGTTGCCTTATGGTGCTCGAAAGCACCCGCTTTCGTTGCAATTCCAATGCCGGAACCGCAAGCAAAATTGAGACAGTCTTCCTGTCCTAACCATCACCTTGCCAAATTTTTGTCTAGCACACAAGCGTGCGGAAGTCCCGATTCCCGATATGTCAATCAATCGCTTTCCGAAAGTTGCGCGGCCCCGGTTTTGAAGCAACGCGCCCCGATTCGGCCCTGTGGGCGCCGAAATCCCAAATGAAGCTTCGGATCAACCCTTCGAAAGGCGCGCCACGCCGCAAGAAGCGAAAGAGCGCGAGGCATTCGGGGGCCTGACAGGAGCGTGTCGACGATGAAGTTTTTCACAGGATGTGTGGCTGCCGCCACGCTGGCGCTCGCCATGAGCGCCGGGCATGGGCAGGTTTTGGCGCAAGTTCCCGCGAACGGTATTGCGAGAGGGGCGATCATCCCGGCGTCGGATTTCGACGGACCCTATGCGCCCCCCGAAGCCGCCCCGCCATCGCTGCCGCGTTACGGCCAAGGCTACGGTTACGGCCAAGGCTACGAAGAGCGCGGTCCGGCGTTGCTGCCGTCGACCGAGGTCTACGCGGTCTTGCGTGAAAACGGCTTCTCGCCGCTCGGCATCCCGCGCCTGCGCGGCAGCGTCTACACCATCGCGGTGATCGACCGTCGCGGTGACGACGGCCGGCTCGTGATCGACGCCCGCGACGGGCGGATCATCCGTTTCATGCCAGCCGCCGACGCCTACGGCATGGCGCCCGCCTATGACGAACGCGCGGCCTCGCCTTACGGTCCGCAAAGCGCGCTGCCGCCGCCGACCGTGATCCGCAGCGGCCCGCCGCGGCCGCCGGCCGCGATCCCGCACGTGGCGAGCCGCGCCGTGCCGCTACCCAAGGCCGCCCCGCGACGCGGCGAGACGCCGGTCGCCGCCGCCAAGCCGGCGGAGCCGGTGACGCAGCAGGCTCAGGCGCCGCAGGCCCAAGCCCCGCAGCAGACCGCTGCGGCCCAAGCGAAGTCGGCCGAGGCCGCGCCACAAGCCATTGCGCCAACCGTCGGCCAGGCCAAGCCGGCACCGACGATTCTGCCGACGCAGGAGATGCCTGCCGCGCAGGGGCTGGATTAGCACTGCGAGTTTGACGCGATCGCGCCGGCCGCACCCACGCCGTCGTCCCTGCGAACGCAGGGACCCATACCGCGTGATCATCGGTGCGGATGAGGTGCGAGGACCGGACCACTGGCCTTCGCCAAACTGCTCCCTGGGGTTATGGGTCCCCGCGTTCGCGGGGACGACATCCGGGAGACTGAGCAAAACAAAAAGCGCCCGAGGATCTCGGGCGCTTTTGCGATGTCGCGGCGAAGCCTCAGCTCCGCGGATACCCGGCCGCTTCCAGGATCAAATTCGCGACCTCCTTCGGATGCGACACCAGCGAGAGGTGGCCTGCGTCGAGTTCGATCGTGGTGGCGTTCATGCGCTTGGCGAGGAAGCGCTCGAGATCGGGATTGATGGTGTAGTCGTTCTTCGACACCGCGTACCAGCTCGGCTTCGAATGCCACGCAGCTTCCGTGGTGCGGCCGGCGAAGATCGACGCCGCGGTCGGCCATTGCACGGCGTAGAGCTCTTTGGCCTGTTCGGGCTTCACGCCGTTGGCGAAGTACTTCAGGAAGGCCTCTTCCGAAAGCTTGGTGTAGCCGTCGCGCTCGACGATGCCGGCGCGGACGGGGCCGGTTGGAAACTGTTTCGACAGTGCGACGAAATCCTCGTTCGCATCCGGCGCACGGGCGGCGACATAGACGAGCCCGGTCACTTTCGGATCGGTGCCGACCTGGCTGATCACGGTGCCGCCCCAGGAATGCGCGACCAGCACCGTCGGACCATCCTGCTCGGCCAGCGCGCGCTTGGTCGCCTCGACCGAGTCCGCAAGCGACGACAGCGGATTCTGCACCGCGGTCACGTGCAGGCCTGCGGCCTGGAGGATCGGGATCACCTCCGACCAGCTCGAGCCGTCGGCCCAGGCACCGTGCACCAGCACGACGTTTTTTGCCTTCACCGTTTGCGGCGTCTGCGCATGAGCAAGGCTGAGGGGAGCCGCCAGCAGGCTCGCGGCGACAAAAAGGCTGCGCCAGAGTGACATGATCTTTCTCCGTCTTGTTTTGGGTTCGATCTCGAAAGGACGGCACGTGGAGCGTCGGCGTTACGCGCGGTCACCAAGCTGTGACAAGCGTCTGGTCGGGGAGCATCGCGATTGCGCAATCGATGCAGCTATCTCTGGTTTCCCGCGCCTGAACCGGACCAGACTTAGAATGACGACCCGAACCTGTATTTCCATTTCGACCGAAAACAAAAGCCGCGGACTGAGCACGCAAAAAACGCCCCGGGGCACCGGGGCGTTTTCGCAACCTGGAAGTGGCCTATTGCTTAGGCAGCGACCGAGTTCTCGATCACCTGCGCCTTGGGTGCGCTGGTGTTGATCGCGATCTGGCGCGGCTTCTTCGCCTCGGGAATCTCACGGACGAGGTCGACGTGAAGCAGCCCGTTCTCGAGCGAGGCGTCCTTCACCTGCACGAAGTCGGCGAGCTGGAAGGCGCGCTCGAAGGCACGCGCGGCGATGCCGCGGTAGAGCACTTCGGACTTGCTGTTCTCGTTGGCGACTTTCTCGCCCTTGATCGTCAGCGTGTTTTCCTTCGCGACGATGGAGAGCTCATCCCTGGCGAAGCCCGACACCGCAACGGTGATGCGGTAGGCGTTCTCGCCGGTACGCTCGATGTTGTAGGGGGGATAACCGGGGCTGCCGTCCGAGCTGGCCTGGTCGAGCAGGCTGAAGAGGCGGTCGAAGCCGACGGTGGAACGATAGAAGGGGGTGAGATCATAGCTACGCATGGTCAAGTCCTCCATTGAGCGACTGTTGGGTAACCCGCCCGCCAATCGGGCCGGGCTTTAGTCTGTGTGCAGCCTGATGTTCCGGTTCCGAAACACTGGTAGCGGCCTGCACGAAGATGATATGGGTGGAACGAGACGGCGTTCAAGAGGGCGGCAATCAGCGCCTTTTCGGCGCTCCCGCCCCTTGATTTACAGCACTTCGCGCCCAAGCACTTCCAATCATGACGCTGGTCTCGATCCCGTCCAATCCCGTCCCCGAAGACGTCGTCAGCGGTACCATCAAGACGCCCGATGGTGCCGAGCTGCGCTTTGCGCGCTGGGCGCCGCCGGCGAACCGCAAGGGCACCGTCTGCGTCTTCACCGGACGCAGCGAGCAGATCGAGAAATATTTCGAGACCGTGCGCGATTTGCGCGACCGCGGCTTTGCCGTGGCGATGATCGATTGGCGCGGGCAGGGCCATTCCTCGCGCCGCCTGCGCGACCCGCGCAAGGGCTATGTGCGCGATTTCTCCGATTTCGAGGTCGATGTGGAGGCCTTCGTGCAGCAGGTCGTGCTGCCGGATTGCCCGCCGCCCTTCTTCGCGCTGGCCCACTCCATGGGCGGCACGGTGATGCTGCGGGTGGCGCATGCGGGCAAGCGCTGGTTCGATCGCATGGTGCTGTCGGCACCGATGATCGACCTGCCCGGCCGCACCACCTCGCTTCCGGTGCGTGCGCTGCTCAAGACCATGCGCCTGCTCGGGCAGGGCGGCCGTTATGTCCCCGGCGGCAGTGACCGTCTCACCGGGCTCGATCCCTTCATCAACAATCCCGTGACCAGCGATCCGGTGCGCTATGCGCGCAATGCCGCGATCCTGGAGGAGGACCCGACGCTCGGGCTGGCATCACCGACCGTGGCGTGGGCCGACACCGCCTTCCGCGCCATGAACACCTTCAAGGGCAAGAACTACCCCTCGCAGATCCGCCAGCCGATCCTGATGCTGGCGGCCTCCAACGACGCGGTGGTCTCGACCGCGGCGATCGAGGAGTTCGCCTATCACTTACGCGCCGGCTCCCACCTCGTGATCGCCGGCGCCAAGCACGAGATCCTCCAGGAGCAGGACCGCTACCGCTCCCAGTTCTGGGCCGCCTTCGACGCCTTCGTGCCGGGCACGCCGTTGTTTAAGTGAGGGGACCTTCGCCCTCGCCCCGCTCATGTCCGCCGAAGCCTTGGCGAAGGCGGATGCGGGGACGCGACGAGCTTCGCTCGCGCTGAGAGGGTCGCGGTGAGGGGAGTCTCCGCGGGGGCGGTGAGAGTTGGATTCGCGAAGAGTCCCCCTCACCCGAATTCGATCTGCGATCGAATTCGACCTCTCCCCGCAAGCGGGGAGAGGTGAAGATCATCTACAGCGTCTTCAGATACTCGATCAGATCGTAGCGCTCGGCATCGTCCTTGAACATGCGGCCGATGACGCCGTCGCGTTTCGGTTCGCCTTCCTTGCGCTCGAAGGAATGGCCGAGCACGCTGTTACCCTGGACCGGGTCCTTCTCCGACCCCGCCGAGAACTGCGTTTCGCCCGTCTTGCACGTCTCATCCGCGGTCACCGCAAAGCCGACGGTGATGGGATCATAGTCGCGGCGGCCCATGCAGAATTTGGTTGGGCGCTCGTTCGCCGGCTTCAGCAACCAATACAGCGAAGGCACCGAACCGTTGTGCAGGTAAGGCGCCGTTGCCCAGATGCCGTTCAATGGCCGCGCGCGATAGCGCGGGTCGGGCGCCGGATTGAGACAATTCTTGCGCGCGAGATTCCACAATCTCGCCCGTTCGGCCTCCGGGACCTTCTCGTCGTCCATCCATTTGCGGGCGACGAGATCGACCACCGTCATGAGCCCGAGCGCATAAACCATCTCATTGGGCGATTTGCTCGCGGTCGGGATGTCGCATTGCCACCATTTCTGGAGGTCGGCCGTATTCACCTTCAGGAAGCCGGGCACATCGACGATCCTGTTGCTGAGAACAAGGGATTGTTCGGGATCCGTCTTGATCTCCTTGAGGGGAATCGTGACCGCGTTCAGGACCTTGCTGTCGCCGCTCGCCTCCCAATGAGTCGAGGACCAGAAAGCCTTGGTGTTGACGGCCGGCAGGTGACATCCGGAGCACATCTCGGTGTAGATCTTGCGGCCGTTCTCGACCTTGGCCTGATCGATCCTCCATGCGTCGCCGAGGATCTGCGAGGGCCATTGCGGCGCCAGCAGGCCGCCGAATCTCGGATCGGCAGAGGGATCGGCCGGCTTGAACGGATCGGGGCCTCTCAGCATGTCCTCGATCCAGCCGAGTGTCCTGATGTTCACTGAGGACCGCCACAGCCGGTCCTCCGGATAGGCGTCGGACAGGTTGAGCAGCGCCGTCACGCCGAGCGCTTCGCCGGCGTTGCGGATCAACGGCTGCTCGATCGACGCGTCGTACTGGGCGAATTTGAACCAGGGCACGGTCCAGATCGCGGGGTAGCTGACCGGAGCATCCTGGGCATGCAGGTTCTTCTCGAAGCCCTTGATCCCGCTCAGCGCGAGATCCTGCGAGAAGACCTGGTTGCCGATGCGATTGAGAGCGTCGAGGCGGCCGAACCCTTCCTCCGTGTCCTGCTGCTGCCTGCCGTTCCAGGTCTTCTTGCTTTCAACCGTCTTTTGCTGGGTTTTCGCCCAGTCGATCAGGAACGTGCCGATCGCGCTGAGCTTCTGCTTGAGTGCGGCGCGGTCAGTCTTGCTGGCATCGGGGCCGAGCACGCGATCGGCAAAGCGCTGGAAGCGGAACGGGACATACAGGGTGTAGGCGATCGACAGGCCGGTCGAGAGCTCCAGCTTCTTCAGGTCGGTCATGGCCGGGCCGCCGTCGAAGCGCACATCCACGCCCTGGTAATGGATCTGGCCGGTGTGGCAGGCCGCGCAGGTCAGCCCGATCTTGTCTTCCTCGCGACGGCCGGTCGCGGGATCGACGACGCCGGTCATCCGCGCGAAACCGACCGGCAGGCCGTCGACGTTCTCCACCGGCGTCCATCTGGTCGACCAGTCCGGCACCTGCGTCGTCTCGTAGACATTGGCGTAACCGAAGCGGCGCAATGTCGTCGTGTCGGTCTGGATCGATTGCGGGCTGGGAATAAAGCCGAAGCCTTCGAGGTAGGCGCTGTCCTTCATCATGCCGGGCTTCGAGAACAGATGAAGGCGTGGCTGCTCCAGCGCCATGAACCATTCATAGGGCACGGGGAAGGTCGCGGTGCCCTGGCTGGCATGGTGGAACCAGTGCCGGTCCTTCAGCGACCAGTTTTGCTCGAGCCAGAAAGCGGCCTTCGTCTCCGGGACCGCAGGCAAGGGCGGCGGCAGGAGATTTACGAGAATTCCCTTCTGCGGCAGCATGGCGCGAACCTGATTGGGGAATTCGGCCACCGCGACAAGAGCAACGAGGCCGACGGCGACCAGCAAGGCCGCAAGCTTGAGGGCGCCCCGCACCACGCGCTGGCAGGTGGATAGCACCGGCGGGACCAGCCGCTGGTTGATGCGCGCGGGGAATTGGCGCTCGTTGAACAGCGTGCGCACGTCGGCAACGCCGAGATAGCGATCCTCGCCCGTGCCCTTGCCGATGATCTTCAGGAGGATCGGCCATTCGAACTTCATCAGCAGCGGGTAGTACCAGCGCGCGGCGCTGCCGGCGCGCTTGAGGTTGTCGCGCATGAAGATTTCGATTTCCGAGGCGTTGAGGCCCAGCTCGGAGCCGCCGTTCGGATCGGTGTAAGTCCGGCCGAAACTCGCGAACCGAGCGATCTCGTCCTCGTTGACCTTGCCGTCGACGCCGAGGATGCGCGAGCCGGCACCGCGTTTGTCCAGCGGGCCGCCGCGCAGCGCATCGAGCTGCGCGCCCGAAAAGATGCTCTTGAGGATGTGACCGAGACCGTTGGCGATGAGCGCCACGCCGCGGACCTGGAGCCGGGCAGACGCCTTCTTCAGCCCGGTCTCGCCGGTCGCGTTCGCGATCGTCTCCGACAGCTTGCCGAGCGGGACGGTGCCGCCCTCGACGAAGCCCTCGCCGACGAGGCCGCGCAGGAATGGGCAGGGATTGTTCGGCGAGACCTGGATCGAGGGATCGAACGGCGGTTTCGAAGCGGGGTCATGCATGGCCCAAAATCCTGAAAACAGCGAATCGTGAAATGAGGCGCCGATCAAGCGCGGAAAGTCCTAACAAACCGACATCAGATTATACTACTTCAGCGTGTGGCGAAGTGTGGCCGAATTCACTGTCCTGTCAACAAGAGCAGGCGGGTCTGGCCAAAGACTGAGGGAACACCGTGGAGGACCGCGGTCTGCCGGTCAGGATTCGGCGACGCGTTTGACGTCGCTCTGCACCAGCGTCAGCTTGCCGAGCGGCACGCCGGCCTTCAGCAGCCCCTCGCGATAATGGGCGAGATCCTCGGGCCGCTTCCAGTGAAAGTTGCGCAAATGACGATCGACATTGAGGGTCGGGTAGTTGCCCATCAGCACGCCGGTCGCCTCGCTCGCCTCGGCGGCCCGGCCCAATTGTGCCAGGGCTGCGGCGCGGATCGCCAGCGCCTGCATGTGGTTGGGGTTGATGTAGAGCTGCTCGCGCGCCCATGACAGGGTCGCGTCATATTGGCGCAACAGATAATGGCTGAAGGCGTTCAGTGCCGCCCATTGGTAGCGCGGGTCGCTGTTGTCGCGCTGCGCGGCCATCGAGAACAGCTCGATCGCCTCCCGGTGCTCGCCGATAACGAAATGGCAGATGCCGAGCACGCCGCGCGCGCCCATGTCGTAGGGATTGAGCGCGACCGCGCGCTTGGCCGCGTCCATCGCCGCCTCATAATGCCCTTCCATGGCGTGCGCCCAGGACAGGATCGAGAACGCAAAGGACGAGCGCGGGTCGAGCCGGACGCTGGTTTCGGCGAGGTTCATCGCCTCGGCCCACATCTCGCGCGTGCCCTTGACCCAGCCGAACTGGATGCTCTGGATCTGGATCGTGGCGAGATAGGCGTGCGCGATCGACAGTTTGGGATCGACCCTGATGGCTTCCCGGAACAGATCGACGGCGGTGGCCAGGTCCTCCTTGGTCTGCCGGTAGTAATGCGACAGCCCCTTGAGGAAGCGATCCCAGGCGGTGACGTCGGTCGAGAGCCGCGCGGGCGCCGAGGCTTCGGCACGGACGATCTCCGTGGCGATGGCGGCGGACAGATTGGTCGTAATCTCGTCCTGCATCGCGAAGAAGTCGCCGATGTCGCGGTCGTAACGGCCGGTCCAGAGCTGCTCGCCGGTCTCCGGTGCGATCAGCTCGGCGGTGACGCGGATCTTGGCTCCGGCGCGCCGCACCGAGCCCTGGATCAAATAGGTGGCGTCGATCTCGCGCGCGATCAGGCGGGTGCTGGTGTTCCTGCCCTTGAAGGCGAAGGTCGAGTTGCGGCTCAGCACGCGATAGAAGGATTGCAGCGACAGCGCGTGGATCAGATCCTCGGTGAGGCCGTCAGAGAAATATTCGTCCTGGGCATCGCTGAGATTGGCGAACGGCAGCACGCCGACGATCGCGGTGCGGTATTGTTGCGAGAGGGCGGACGCCTCCCGGAGCTCGGGCGCGAGCGCCGGTGCACCCTCGGGTGTCCAGGTCCAGACCCCGACCGCATCCTTGATGTTCTTGAAGCGATGATTGCCGGCATCGACCAGCGGCACGCTGAGATGCTTGCTCGCCTCCTTGTAGGCCTTGGCCGAGATCGCAAAGCCGCCCGGGCTCGCGACCGATTCCAGACGGACGGCAATGTTGACATCGTCACCGAATACCTCGTCCTCATCGGCGATGACGTCGCCCATATGGATGCCGAGGCGGAACTGCATGGCGCGGTCGGCCGGCAGATGGTGGTTGCGCTCCGCCATCAGCGTCTGCATCGCGATCGCGGCTTCGGTGGCGCCGACGATCGAGGGGAACTCCAGCAGGAAGCCGTCGCCGGTGTTCTTCACGACGCGGCCGCCGTGATTGAGGATGATCGGGTGGATCGCGCTGCGATGGGCCTTGAAGGCGGCATGGGTGCCGGCCTCGTCGCTGCCCATCATGCGCGAATAGCCGGCGACATCGGCGCAGACGATGGCGGCCAGACGTCTTTCCATATCCCGGAAGCTCCAAGGGATCGATAGGTGATCGTGAAGGGACCTGGGACTGGCCACGGCGTGGCAAGTCGGCTCGAATCCCGCATTTCAAGAACCTTGCCTTTATAAAGCAGATGTGGCCGAGCGGAAGCATGATCCGCATTGCAAATTCGAGGTAAATCCCACGCAATCCCGGCGGTGGACGGCGGCGGCCGAACCGACTAAGCGGAATTGCGACCGCACGAACGGGCGGCAGGGGCACCTTTTGCATGCTGGGCATTCACGAAATCGGGCTCTTCATCCTCTCGGGCGTGCTGCTCAACATCACGCCGGGGCCTGATTCCGTCTACGTCATCGGTCGCAGCATGCAGATGGGCTGGCGGGGCGGCGCCGCGGCCGCATTCGGCATCAGTTGCGGCTGTTTTGTCCATGTCGCGGCCGCCGCGATCGGCCTTTCGGCCCTGCTGATGGCCTCGTCGACCGCCTTTTCGATCCTGAAACTGGTCGGCGCGGCCTATCTCGTGTTCACCGGGATTCAGATGCTGTGGTCGCGCCCGGTGCTGGTGGTGGCGATCGACGAGCCGGTGCGAAGCTCGCTGCGGCGGGTGTTCCTCCAAGGGGTCTTCACCAACGCGCTCAATCCCAAGGTCGCGCTGTTCTTCCTGGCCTTCCTGCCGCAATTCGTTGCGGCCGATTCACCGCACAAGCCGCTCGCCTTCCTGACGCTCGGCCTGATCTTCATCTCTACAGGGACGCTGTGGTGCCTGGTGCTGGCCGCGTTCGCGGCCAAAGCCGCCCACCGGCTCCGCGAGTCCGAGGGCGCGATCGCCTGGGTCAACCGCGCGCTCGGCGGCCTCTTCATCTATCTCGGCATCCGCGTCGCCATGCTGGAGACGCGGTAGCTCGTTCGAACGGATGAGGGAAGCCGCGTAGGGTGGGCAAAGGCGCACTTGCGCCGGGCCCACCACCTCTGTCGGTCACAAAAAATGCGTGGGCACGCTTCGCTTTGCCCACCCTACGATCTGCCTCCAACGAATTCCTTCGCCAGCGCGCTGCCGGCGAGATAAAGGCCGAGCAGGATCATCGCGATCAGGAACCAGCGGCGGAACGCTTCCGCCGGCATTCGCGCCCGCACCGACTGTCCCACGAACATGCCGGCAAAAGCCATGGCCATGCCCACCGCGCCCGGCACGACATTGGCTGGCGTCAACAGGCCAACGGCGGTGAGGTTGAAGGCCAGCGCCAGCGTCGCTGTCGTGAAGAACACGCCGAGCGCCTGAACCAGCTCGTCCTTCTCCATGCCGATCGCCTGCATGAACGGCATCGAGGGGATCACCTGCACGCCGGTCGAGGCCGAGATCACGCCGGTGACGACACCGACCACGCCGCCCACCCATTTCTCGTTTTGCTGCGCGACGCGGAATTGGAGCTTGTTCAGACCGATCACGGCATAGATGACGAGCAGAACGCCGAGCACGATGGTGCCGTAGCGCGCATGCGGGCCGGTCAGCGCGCCGGCATTGAGCCAGCATCCGATCACGGTGCCGATCATCAGCGGCCACAGCCGCTTCAGGATGTCGCGCAGATAAGGGCCGACGAAGGTCTGCCAGATGTTGGTGACGATGGCGGGCACGATGACGATGGCGATCGCGCGGCTGGGCGTCATGCTCACCGCGAGCAGGCCCATGGACACGGTCGGCAGGCCGAGCCCGACCACGCCCTTGACGAATCCGGCGACCAGGAAGACGGCGGCGATGACAATGAGAAGCGGGTCGATCATGCCTGCACATTGACCGAAGCCGCGCCGACGCACAATCTGGAGGTTACGGAGCAAGCCTTCGTTGGAGACGAAGGCTGGCGCATGATCCGGACCCTCAGGGCCGCGTCAGCGCAAAGTGCGCAGCGGTTTTCCGTCAAGATCGTGCTCCAACAACAAGAAAGAGACCTGCCATGCGTTTCGACCTCGTCGACCTCCAGCTGTTCATCGCGGTCGCCGACCAGCGCAGCATCACCCGCGGCGCGGAGCGGTCGCATCTGGCCCTGGCCTCGGCCAGCGCGCGCATCAAGGGGCTCGAGGACGCGCTCGGGGTCGCGCTGCTCAAGCGCGGGCGGCGCGGCGTCGAGCTGACCGCGGCGGGCGAAAGCCTGCTCGACCATGCGCGGCTGGTCATCCACCAGATCGATGCCATGCGCGGCGATCTCGCCGGCTTTGCCTCTGGCGTGCGCGCCAGTGTGCATTTCCTCGCCAACACCTCCGGCCTGTCCGAACATCTACCGAAGGCGCTGGCCGGCTTCCTGCGCGAGCATCGCGACATCGCCATCGACATCGAGGAGCGCGAGAGCACCGACATCGCGGCCGCGATCACCGCAGGCGCGGCCGATCTCGGTTTCGCCGCCGAGCACGCGCTGCCCGATCATATCGAGCGCTTCGTGTTCAGCGAGGACCGCTTGGCGCTGGTGACCTCGCGCCGCGGCCCGTTCGCCGGCCGCCGCCAGATCGATTTCCAGGAGGCGGGGGCGTGCGAGTTCGTCGGGCTGACCAGCGCCACCGCGCTTCAGATGCATATTTCGAAGCACGCGGCGCGGCTCGGCATGCGCCCGCATTTCCGCGCACGCCTGCGCGATTTCGACGCGATCTGCCAGATGGTCGCCGCCGATGTCGGCGTGGCCCTCGTGCCCGAATCCGCCGCCCGCCGCTGCGCCAAGCTGATGCCTCTCGCCATCGTCCGCCTGCGCGATGCCTTCGCCAACCGCCGCCTCGTGATCTGCGCGCGCAGCTTCAAGGCGCTGCCACGGCCGGCCAAGATGCTGGTGGAGCATTTAAGGGCAGAGACGGTGTGAGCAGTGCCGTCGCGATCGAGGAGCGACGTCCTGACAGACCGCGCCTAGTGCGTGTTCGATTTCTGCCATTTCTCCAGGTCGACCGGTGGCCGCTTCGGATCGATCTGGTCTTTCTCCGGATTGCTCAATTCCCCGCTAGATATCCGTTTCCGCGCCGACGCCTTGGGAAGCATGCTGCTGTTGGTCGGCTACAGCATGTCCGACCCCAACATACGTCTGCTCCTGCATCGGCATATTTGGGACGATTCCGGCCACCGCCAGGACCGGCCGAAATCCCTTGTATTTGTCGCGCAGCGTAATCCTGTGCAGGAAGCCGTCTTGGCGAACTGGGACATCACCACCATTGCGCCGATGGATGGCGTGACCGCTTCCCTCGATCAAGGCTGCCGTGATCGCGCCCGCCGATGAACCGGCCACCCAATCGATCCGCGGTGCCAGATCAGTCAGGGCTTCGAATGCCCCGCCATGATAGGCACCCAGGCCCAGGCCGCCGAGAAGACCACGGCCGTCAGGGATCGCTCCGGGTCCATGGCACGGCTCGCCTTAGCGGAGGTTACTTACCGGTATTCCCTGTAACGGCGTGCCTGGGCATAGCGCGGGTTGATGCCGCAATAGGCGTGCGTGCCCGAGGCGGTCGCCATGCATTGAGCGTAACTGGCAAACTGGCAATTGCCCGGATAGCCCCAGGTCCGGCCCTGGAGGCAGTAGCGATCCTGCGCAACTGCCGAGGTCGAACAGCCAAGGCACGCCATGAACGACAGAGTGGCGGCAGCTATCAGCAAACGACGCTTCATGGAAATCTCCAATTTCGACATTGAAACGCGGCCAGTGAGGCGGCGTTCCAAATGGGCTCGGCACGCCTGGGGTCGCGGCACATCGTGTTCGGCGAGGTCGGCCGCCAGCGGCCCGTCAGCCGGCCCTACTTCGCTGTCTCCACGCCGGCGTCCTTGATCACCTTGGCCCATTTCGCGGTCTCGTCCGCGATGAACTGCCGGAAGTGCTCCGGCTCGTCGCCGACCAGCGTCGCGCCCTGGGCGGCGAGCTTTCCCTTCACCGCCGGATCCGCCATCGCCTTGGTGGCGAGGCCATGCAGCGCCGTGACGATCTCCTTCGGCGTGCCCTTCGGTGCGACCATGCCGTACCAGTTCTCGATGTGGAGGCCAGCAAAACCCGCTTCCGCGGTGGTCGGCACATCGGGCGCGGTCGGCGCCCGCGCGACCGAGCCGACCGCAATGGGACGCAGCGCGCCGGCCTTGACCTGCGGCAGCAGCACGGGGAGATCGAGAAACGTCATCTGCACCTGCTGGCCCAAGAGATCGTTCACGGCCGGAGCTGCGCCGCGATAGGGCACGTGGACGATGTCGATCTTCGCCGTCAGCTTGAACAGCTCGCCAGCGAGGTGTGGCAGGCTGCCAGCGCCGGAGGAGGCAAAGTTGAGCTTTCCCGGCTGCGCCTTGGCGAGCGCGATCAATTCGCCGATGTCCTTGGCGGGCACGTTGGTGGCGACCACGAGCATTTCCGGCACGGTCGCAACCAACGTCACCGGCGTGAGGTCGCTCAAGGTGTCGTAGGCGACTTTCTCCATGCTCGGGCTGATCGCGAGCGCGCCGGCTGAGGAGATCGCGATGGTGTAGCCGTCGGGGGCGGCCTTGGAGACCGCATCGGTGCCGAGCACGCCGCCTTGGCCGCCGCGATTGTCGATCAGCACCGGCTGCCCTGACAGCTCCGACATGCGCTGGCCGATCACCCGCGCGATGATGTCGTTGGGCCCGCCGGCCGGGAACGGCACGATCAGCTTGATCGGCTTCGTCGGAAAGTTCTGCGCGGACGCCAGCGTCGGCAGCAGCAGCAATAATCCAAGAAGAAGCCTGCGTGAGATGATCATGCAAGCCTCCGCCCGCGTTTGTTATTGGTTGAGCAGCTTCAGTGCTTCTTCGTGAACCCTGGCATCCCCGGCCGCGACGATGCGGCCGCCGCCCTGGGCCGGCTTGCCTTCCCAGGTGGTGACGACGCCGCCGGCGCCGGTCACGATCGGGATCAGCGCTGCGATGTCGTAAGGCTTCAGCTCGGTCTCGACCACGAGATCGACGTGGCCGGCCGCCAGCATGCAATAGGAGTAGCAGTCGCCGCCATAGCGCGACAGACGCGCGCCCTGCTCGATACGGCTGAAAATGGCGCGGTCGCGGTCGTTCATCAGAAGCGGGCTGGTGGTGTAGGTCGTGGCTTCCGAAAGTGAGGCGCAGCGGCGGACCTGGAGCCGGCGCTCGCCGGACGGGCCCTTGTAGTTGGCCGAACCGTTGTCGCCGGAGAAGCGCTCGCCGATGAAGGGCTGGTGCATCATGCCGTAGACCGGCGCGCCCTTGTGCAGCAGTGCGATCAGCGTTCCCCAGATCGGAAAGCCGCCGATGAAGGATTTGGTGCCGTCGATGGGGTCGAGCACCCAGACATAGTCGGCGTCCTCGCGCTCGTTGCCGAATTCCTCGCCGACGATACCGTGCTGGGGGAAGTTGGCCTTGATCAGCCGGCGCATCACCGCCTCAGCGGCGCGATCGGCCTCCGTGACGGGGTCGAAATCCTTGGTCTTGCTCTTGTCGTCGATCGACAGCGAGGTGCGGAAGAACGGCAGGATAGTTTCGCCGGAGGCGGTGGCGAGCCGTCCGATGAAGGCGGAGAAGTCGATCACCGTCACAGGCCAAATCCTCAAAGCGAAAGTTGGATGGAGCTCCCTCCTGCCTAGCTCAATTCGCCTCCCGCGTGCAGCGCTGTCTTGATCTTGCACCCTGGTATTTTGGATGCCGAAGGCGGCTGCCTCATTCAAGTCATCTGCTGGCCAAATATCGATCATGGAGTTGAAAACTTAGTTCCGAATATGCCTTGTTCGTATGCAAATGACTATCAACCCATTGAATTTCCTTATCAAAGAAACTGAATCTGGGTTTCCATAGAAGCAATTGAGCCATGTGCGTACTGCATGGGAAACGGCTCGAAAGGCCTTGCACTTTGTGCGTCGCGGTCGCATATTGTTGCGGTGCGGTAGCGCTTGGCGTTACCGCTGCCCTCCTTGGGCGTTTCCTCCCTAGACTTGGGCCGCTTGCGTCATTCGCGAGCGGCCCTTTTTTCTTTGCGCCTCTGTTTTCGTTCCAACCTGCGCAGCGAAAGCGAAGCGAAGGCGCGCTCGCGCCAATCACAGGCAATACGATCTGACGAAGGAAGGCCGGCGCCTATTCCGCCGCGGCCTGGAACGGGCCGAGATCGCCGAACGGAATCGTGGTCGCGAGCACGTCGGCGAGAACGCCGAAGTCGGACGCCACTTGCGCAAAGCGCGCACTCCGCTCGCGCCGCCGCTCGTCCATGTAGATCGCGCGGTTGAGCTCGAGCTGCACCGCATGCAGGCCGCTCGCGGGATTGCCGTAATGCTCGGTGATAAAGCCGCCGGCATAGGGCTTGTTGCGGCCGATCGAATAGCCGAGGCCGGTCATGGTCTCCTCGACCCGGTCGGGCAGAAGTGGGGTGCAGCTCGTGCCGTAGCGGTCGCCGATCACGACGTCGGGCCGGCGCGGCTCGTCGCGGGACACGCCGACCGACGGCATCGAATGGCAGTCGACCAGCACCACGGTGCCGAACATCTGGTGCACCTTGTTGATCAGCCGGCGCAGCGCGCGGTGGTAGGGCTTGTATAGCGTTTCGATCCGCCCCAGCGCATCGTCGACCAGGATGCGGTCGCGGTAGATCTCCTGGCCGTCGCCGACCACGCGCGGAATGGTGCCGAGGCCACCGGCGACCCGCATCGAGCGGGTATTGGCAAAGCTCGGCAGCCGTCCGCTGAACATGCGGGGATCGAGCTCATAGGGCTCGCGATTGACGTCGACATAGGAGCGGGGAAAGTTGACCCGCACGGTCGGAAAGCCGCGCTCGCTCAAATGGCCGATCAGCTCGTCCATGAAGGAATCTTCGGACCGCCGTAGCGTCGGCAGGTCGATCCTGGACGCCGCGAGGAATTCGTCCGGATAGGTCGAGCCGGAATGGGGCGAGTTGAAGATGACAGGCGCGCGCCATTGCGCGGGCTCAACGATCTCGAAGGCTGGCGACACCTCGCCGTCAAACCGGGTCATCTTCTCAGGCTTCGTCCCTTAGCGGCAGGATCCGGGCCCCGGATCGAATTGATTCGGCCGATCGATGCGGCTCTTATGTGTCGTCATTGTCCGGAATCGCAACCATTCTGCCAAGCGAAAAGATGTGATTGGCGCTGGAACATGTCTTAACCGTGTGGGCAGGGAAGCGGGGATGCGCCGGGGGCTCGATTGATTCGAGCAGCATTCCGGTTCACAAGGAGTCGGCAGCGCAGCCGGCTTGGGGTTAAGATTTTCACCCCAAATTTACCCTCTGTCCGGCTTAGTAAGCTCTGCTGATATCCTCTGGGGATTCGACGTTTCCTGCCATGCCAAAAATCCTGCTCGCCGAAGACGACAACGACATGCGCCGTTTCCTGGTCAAGGCGCTGGAAAACGCCGGTTTTCAGGTCTCGTCCCACGACAACGGCATGGCCGCCTATCAGCGGTTGCGGGAAGAGCCGTTCGAGATGCTGCTCACCGACATCGTGATGCCGGAGATGGACGGCATCGAGCTCGCCCGCCGGGCCTCGGAACTCGACCCCGACATCAAGATCATGTTCATCACCGGCTTCGCCGCGGTCGCCCTGAACTCCGATTCGGACGCCCCCAAGAACGCCAAGGTGCTGTCCAAGCCCGTGCATCTGCGCGAATTGGTCAGCGAAGTGAACAAGATGCTGGCGGCCTAAATCGGCCCCGTTCCGTCCTTGCGCAGGGTCCCCTCGTCCGTTATAGGGACCCCACCCGACGTAAGTGGACTATTAGGGCACGTAGCTCAGCGGGAGAGCACTACCTTGACATGGTAGGGGTCACAGGTTCGATCCCTGTCGTGCCCACCATCCTTCGCTCGCGAAGCGAGAGAAGGATGCCGCGCCGAAGCCCGAAGGGCGCAGGCGGGCTGCCGCCGCGAGCTACGGCTCGGCATGCCACGATCTCAATGCGAAGCGTGTCCGGCGTAGCTCGAAGAGCGGAGACGGACTGGGGCGTCTTGCTCGGTTTCGCTGGGCAGCCCGTAGCCCGGATGGAGCGAAGCGCAATCCGGGTTGCCCCTCCAGAGGCCCATCCCGGCCATCATTTCAGTTCCGTGTTCGCCACCGGCAGGATGGAGGCGACGTGCCAGCCGGTCGCATCCTGAACGTAGGTCTGGCTGATCAGAAACGTATTTTGTTGCGACGGCTTGCCCGGAAGGCCGCGTGTGAAAACGATTGGAACGAGGATCTGCATCACCTCGTTCGAGATCACCGCAACGTGGAATTTCGACATGTCGGGTTCGAGGTGCCAGGTGCCCTCGTAATAGGCCTTGAAGCGGGTGGCGACCGCATCGCGGCCTCGCGTCTCGATGCCTCTCGCAAACAACAGCGTGCCGGGCGAATTCCAGAGCATCACCTTCACATCGTCCGCATCATGCGCATTCTGCGCGGCGATGAATTTTTCGAAGATGGCTCGTGCCTCGGCGTCATTTGCGGCAGCTTGCGCCCCTCCTGCTGACCAGAACGTTGCGGCGAGCACCAGCGCTGCGGTCGCTGCCGCAGCACGACGGCATCGCGCAGATGGCCGCGGCCTGATGGAGCCTCGGGACATCTCGGAAGGGGGCATGGTCACCTCTCGTTTTGAATGATAGCCGTAATATCATCGATCGCCTCGCCGACCTTTCAGGATCGCGCGATCCGCGGTCGCCGCTGCATCACGTCTTCGTTGCCCACGCCTTGGTGGATTGCCGCAGGGATTTAGCCTGCCCCGCGCGGTCGGGGGCTTGCCCCCTGGAACAGGCCGGTGCTGCCGCGCATTGATCCGCCATGTCCAAGACCCCCGGAAAAAGGTTTGCCGTCGGCGACCACGTCAGCTGGAATTCCGAGGCCGGCGGGTGCGCGGCCATATCCTGCGCGTGCACACCGCCGACGTCGATTACAAGGGCTACGTCCATCACGCCACGCCCGACGATCCGCAGTACGAGATCAGGAGCGACAAGACCGATCACGTCGCCCTGCACAAGGGCCGCGCATTGCGGTCGTTGAAAAGCTGACGGCCGGCGAGCCGAGCGGTCGAGGTGTCACCATGGCTCATCCGTTCTTCACCATCGGCCACGCCACACGTTCGATCGAGGAATTCCTCGAATTGTTGCAGCACAGCGCGGTCACCTTCGTGGCTGACGTTCGGACCGTGCCCCGCTCCCGTACCAACCCGCAGTACAATCGCGAGACCCTGCCGCAATCGCTCGCGGCTGCTTCGATCGGCTACGAGCACATTGCCTCGCTCGGCGGCCTGCGCAGCCGCAAGCGCGAGGTGCCGCGCGAGACCAATGCCTTCTGGCAGAACGTCAGCTTTTACAATTACGCCGACCACGCGATGGGCGCGGCCTTTCACGAAGGGCTCGCACATCTGCGCGCCGTCGGGCAGGTGCAGCGCTGCGCCATCATGTGCGCGGAGACATTGTGGTGGCGATGTCACCGTCGGATCATCACCGACTACCTGCTCGCCGCCGGCGAGACGGTGTTCCACATTCTCGGTCCCGGGCAGGTCAAACCGGCCGAAATGAACCCGGTGGCGCGGGGCGTGGCTGACGGCCGCCTGGCCTACCCGGCCGAGAGTTAGCCAATCCTCGCCGCGGAGATTATGCTTGCGCTCCATCCTGGCTGCGATGTGGCCTTCCGACGCGAGCCCGCCCATGAGCATATCCGTCATCGAGCAAGCAAAAATCCAGGCCCAGGTGCTGGTGCCGCTGGTCAAGGCGCTCCAGGCCGAGCTCGGCGAGGCGCGCGCCAACGCGCTGGTGCGCAAGGCGCTCGGCGATCTCTATCGCGGCTTCGGCGAGGAATTCTGGAAGGCCAAGAGCCAGGGAGAGAGCGAAGCCGATCTCGGCAAGGCGGTATCGTCTGCCTTCAAGACCTACTCCCGCGATGACGCGCTCGCCTATGACGTCATCGAGGAGTCGCATGATGCCTTTGCCTTCGACGTCAAGCGCTGCGCCTATGCCGAATTCTATAAAGCGCTCGGCGAACCGGAGCTCGGCTTCCTCCTGATCTGCACGGCCGATTTTGCGACCGCGGAAGGCTTTGGTCCCGACATCAAGCTCGCGCGGACGCAGACGATCATGCAAGGCGCGTCCCATTGCGACTTCCGCTATCGGCGCGATGGCGGCGAGGGCCGGTGAGGGAGCGCCGCTCACGTCCCGCCGTCTTTTGCTCCCAGCAGCACATCCTTCAACCCGGTCGGATAAAGGCTCGGTCCGCCGTCCACGTCGAGCTCGGCAAGGTTGAACCAGCGCGCGACGATCGGCTCTCCATTGTCCTCGAGGAAGTCGATGCGGTCCTCACCGGCGAAGGCGCCGTCAGGAAACTCCACCTCGCAGATGAACATCACCTCGTGCCCGGTCGATCCCTCGTGCACAAAAATGTTCTCCAGCACCAACGGCTCGCTTGCGATGGTGACGTCGATGCCGAGCTCCTCGTTGAGCTCGCGCATCAGCGCAGCGCGCCAGCTCTCGCCGAACTCGATCTCGCCGCCGAGCGGGCGTACGCCCTTGATCCGCCCGGCATCGTCGCGAATTTCGGCCGCCAGCAGGCGCCCGTCCCGCCAGTGCAGGCCGATCGCGACGACGCGGATGTGGGGATGAGGGCGCCAAATGGTCATGACGGATCGTTATCGCGCGCGCCGCCTCCGTGCAATGCGCGAAAGTAAGGTCTTCACGCCAGGCCTGATCACCTTCGCAGGCTTGCTCCATGATTCGCAGCCTGTCATTGTCCGGTCATCCGCCACGGCGAGCTGGTGCGATCGAGCTATCGCGTGCGACGAAATGCGTCGCTCCGCCGGATATGAAGAGAAGGCAGGCTATTGAGATGAGCAGCGTGAATAAGCCCGGCGGCAACTACTTGCCGGTGATCATCCATGGCGGGCTCGCCTATGTCAGTGGCCAGCTGCCGCGTCGCGGCGAAGACCTGCTGTATGTGGGCAAGGTCGGAGCAGGCGTCGATATCGCGGCCGCACAGGAAGCTGCTGCCCTTTGCGCTGATCTCTGCATCTCCGCCATCAATCACGCCACAGGCGGAGAGGACCGGATCGTCCAGGTCCTGCAGCTCGTTGGATACGTCGCTTCAGCGCCTGGATTTATCCAGCAGTCGCAAGTCATGAACGGTGCCTCCGACCGGCTGATCGAACGCCTCGGCGAGCGCGGTCGTCATACGCGGACGTCCGTCGGCGTCGCCGAGTTGCCGCGAGGGGCGCCGGTCGAGCTGAAATGATCGCCGCTGTTCGGTCATAGCGGGCAGCGTTATCTGACGAGATATTTGGCAACCGCCGCCTCGTCCCACGCGATCCCGTTGCCGGGCTCCTCACTCGGCAGCGCAAAGCCGTCCTTGATCTTGAGCCGCGTCGACAGCACAGCGTCGGCCCAGTCGACATATTCCAGCCAGTGCGCCGTCGGCGTCACGCAGAGCAGATGCGCGCTCACTTCGGAGAACAGATGCGAGGACATCTCGATGCCGGCGGCATGCGCGAGCGATGCGGCGCGCAGCCATCCGGTCACGCCGCCGATGCGCTGCACGTCGGGCATCACGTAATCGCAGGCTTCCGCGGAAAGCGCCGCCTGCATCGAGAAGGCGCTGTCAAAATTCTCGCCGATCTGCACCGGCGTATGCAGTGCGTCGGCGATGCGGGCGCAGCCGGCATAATCGTCGTGGCGGATCGGCTCCTCGATCCAGCTCAAGCCCTCGTCGTCGAGCATCTCGCCGCGGCGGATGGCGTCGGTCACCGTCAGTGCCTGATTGTAGTCGCACATCAGCGTCACCTCGTCGCCGACGGCCTTTCTCACCGCGCGGACGACGGCGAGATCCTCCCGCGCATCGGGCCGGCCGACGCGGATCTTGGCGGCCTGAAATCCCTCGGCCAGCAGCTTGTGCGCCTCCTCGACCGCGGCGCGCGCGGGCATGATGCCGAGCCCCTTCGAATTGTACGCCTTGACCGGCTTGGGCGCGCCGCCGAGCAGCCGTGCCAGCGGCAGGCCTCTGCTGCGGGCAAGCGCATCCCACGCCGCCATGTCGATGCCGGATTGCGCCAGCCGCTGCAGGCCGGCGAGGCCAAGCAGGGTGAAGCGCTGGGTCAGCTTGCGCTCGATCTCGAACGGCAACAGCTCGTCGCCGGCAAGCAGGTCTGACATTTCCGTGACCATCGCCGTCAGCGGCTTCAATGCCGACGGTGTGATCGAGAACAGATAGGCGTGCCCGCGGGCGCCCTGGTCGGTCTCGCAGTCGATCAGTACCAGCGGGGCCTTGGCGACCGCGCCGGTCGAGGTCTGCAGCGGCAGGTTCATCGGCACGATCACGGGCCGCGCATGGAAGCGCTTGATGCGAATGGTCTCGGTCATGAGTCTCTCCAGGCGGGGGCGGAACGATCAGGCTACTTTTGCTGCAAGGCCATGCGAACGCCAAGACCCAGGTAGATCGCCCCGATGACGCGGCCCTGCCAGCGGCCGATGCTGCGATGACGGGTGAGCCAGCCAGCGACTTGCCCGGCAACAAGAGCGATCAACGCGGTGTAGATCGCGCTCATGATGACGAAGATGAGGCCAAGAATTGCAAGCTGGGCAACGACGGAGCCCTTCTCGGAATGTACGAACTGTGGGAGAAAGGCCAGGAAGAAGAGCGCCGTCTTCGGGTTGAGCAGTTCGGCCAGCACCGCCTGCCGGAAGGCGAGCGACGCGTCGACCAAACGCGACTGCGCCAACTTGATATCCTCGCCTCTTTCCATAAGCGCGCGGATGCCGAGATATATGAGGTAGGCAGCGCCGGCGTACTTCACCAGGCTGAAGGCGAGAGCCGAGGTCATCAGCACCGCCGACAATCCGAGCGTAGCCATCGCGGTGTGAAGCAGGTCTCCAGTAGCGATGCCAAGACCGGTGGCAATTCCGACGCGATGCCCGCCCACAGACGCGCGCCCGAGCACCAAGAGCACCGCGGGACCCGGAATGAGAAAGAGGCCGAGAACCACCGCGATATAGGTCAGCAACGTGTCGAACTGGATCATGGTGAGTTCCGGTCTGATTGTCAGGAGCTAGAACCAGCCAGACCCGGTCTCTCAATGCAAGCCCTCGATGCGGCATAGGCTCCTGGTTCTCAGAGCTGTCTCCATCAGACGCGAGGTGATTCCCTATTCGGTCGACGCGCTGAGCGATGCGACGGCCGAGCGAAGCGGTGTCATCACCGAGCGCGCGCCGGGCCTGGAGCTCTATCCCGATCCCGCGGTGGTGAAATCCGGCGATGCGGCGCACGCTGCTGGAAAACGCACTGGCTTCGCTCAAGCCCGCGTGAGGGCTGCTGTTCTGAGAGAGCTTCCGTGGGGCATGCTCTCTTACCTCCCCCTCCGGGGGAGGGTAAGCGTGCGCTTCCCGCAACGAGAGAGGAAGGAGGCTCACCAAAAGGTCTACGTGGGCCTCACCTCGCCGCCCCCTCCGTGAACGCCGTCTCGATCACCTCACCAAAAGGCTGCCACGACCGCCCGTCGAACTGCACCAGCCGCATCTGCTTGATCGGCAGATAGTTGTTCGGCGAGGTATTCATCCTGATGTTGGGCAGCGCGACGGAAGGGTTGTACCCCCTCAGCGAAGCCGCCTGACGCATGATGTTCTCGCGTGACAGGTCGTCGCCGCATTGCTTCAGCACCTGCGTCAACGCCTCGGCCGCGGCGTAGCCGAAGACCGCGGCGCTGTTGTTGGTGCTTTCGACCTGATGGTACTTGTCCATGAAGGCGAACCATTCCTTCATGGCAGGATCGTCTTTCCAGGCGGGGTCGCTGGGGTCCTTCAGGAAGGCCGCCGAGATCACGCCGGCCGAATTCTCCAGGCCTGCGGGCGCCATCGCATTGGCGATCGAGGCGGAAGTATCGTTGACGATGAAGACCGGACGCCAGTTGAGCGAAGCCGCGAGCCTGATCACCTTGGATGCCGTCGACGGCACGCCGAGAAAGACGAAGATATCGGCACCCGCGCGCTTGAGGATCGAGACGTGCCCGTCGAGGTGCTCGTCACCGATGTCAAAGGCGATGTCGACGAGGACATGGCGGTTCAGATCGCCAAGTCCGTCCTGGATTCCCTTGTAGAGCATGCGTCCGAACTGGTCGTTCTGCCAGAGCACGACGATCTTCTTCCTGGGATAATAGGCCTGAATGTAGTTGGCGTAGATGCGCCCCTCCGACCGGATCGACGGCTGCCAGCCCATGGTCCAGGGGAAAGCCCTGGCCTGGCTCAGCTCCTCGTCGCCGGAGGCGACGAAAAGCTGCGGCACCTTCTTCTCGTTCAGATACCAGCGCGTGGCGAGATTGCCGGGCGTGCCGAACGACCCGAACATCAGGTGCACGTCGTCCTTCTCGACCAGATTGCGCGTCAGCTCCAGCGCGGTCGACGGATCGGAATTGTCGTCGCGCGTGATGAAGCGGATCTTGCGGCCATTGATGCCGCCGCGCGCGTTGATCATGTCGAAATAGGCGGCCTCCGCCTGACCGATCGCGCCGAATTCAGAGAGCGCTCCCGAATACGGCATGACATTGCCGATGCGGATTTCCTTGTCGCTTGTGGGTTGGTCCGCGCGTTGCTCGGACATCGCGCCAAGCGACGCGAGTGCGGCGATCAAAACGAACAGCAGTCTGCCGGTGACGCGCATGCTCGACACCTTGTCGTTGGCCCCCAACGAGGTCGGCTCAGTCCGCACCAAGGCGAGTTGATCTAGATCAGGCGTTTGGCAATCGTGTGGCTTGGCAGCCCGCTTCAATACAGCGCAGGACCGTACAGAAATGGCAGGCGTACTGACACGCCGCTACGGCAGCCCGCGCGCCTCGAGCTGATGCACCAGCAGCAGGGTCGGCTCGGCGAGGCTGTCGCCGGAGCCGTCCAATCCGAAGGCGGAGGCGATGCCGTCGCGGCTGCGCAGCAGCGCGCTGCGTGGACAATGGCCGGCGCCGCAGAGCGTCTTCTTCAGGGTCTCGCCCTGCGTCACGAGGCCAGGGGAATCGTCCGCGGCCCAGGCCAGCACGATCGGCACATCGACATTGAGGATGCCGGGGAATACCGAGCGCGCGTTGTACTGGCTGGCGTCGCCGCCGAGATAGGCCTTCTCGCTGTCGCTGGCGTCCTTGCCGGCGCGATAGATGCCGGACACCAGCACGACGGCAGCGACATCGGCACGGTCGGCCTGGAGCTCGGGATGCGCCAGCAGGGTTGCGACATGGAACGCGCCGGCGCCGTAGCCGACCGCGACGATCTCGCGGGCGTCGCCGTTGAACAGGTCGATATTGCCGTGAACCCAGGACAGCGCCGCCGCCACGTCGGTCGCTCCCATCGGCCAGGTCGCTGCGGGGGCCAGGCGATAATTGACGCGCACCCCGATCATGTCATTGCGGGCGGCAAAGCACATGGCCTGGTCCTGGATCTGGCGCGACAGCTCGGGGGCGGCGCGGTCGCCGGTGAAACTGTCGCCGGCCACGAACAGCAGCACCGGCCGCGGCGTATCCGCCTTGGTCGTGCTGGCGGCGACGTCGAGCACATTGGCCTCGTTTTCGCCGTAGCGCAGGCCCCGCGAGAAGGTGACCTGCTCGCACAGCCGCGCAGTGCCGCCGGCGGTGGTGTCGGAATCGGTCAGGCCTGTCTGGATGAGGTCGGAGGGCGGCGTCAGCCGCGCCGGCAACGGGCCGTGCGCGGATGCTGTCGTGATGGTCAGAAACAGGAAAAAAGCGAGATAATTCTTCATTTGGTGCCGGCCTTTGCGCCCCCCATATTGGTTCGCCGGTTTGGCCTGTCTTTTCAATTCGCCTTATTCGTCCGCCTTGAGGCGATTTCACGGCACCTTTGGTTTGGCGACAGCAAAGCGATCACCCCGAAAGCCCCACTGCCGTCGCGTGCGAGATTTTCGGCTGGCGCCCGGCCGCCAGCGGCCTCCGGGCGCACTGGCGACGACGTGGCCCATGTGACCATGGCTTCCGAGGTCTCAGGCGGCGCTCCTGCGCTTGGCTGCCTTCTTCGTCGTCTTCTTTGTCGTCTTCCTGGCCGATTTCTTCTTTGCCGTCTTCCGGGCGGCGAGATAGGCCTCGACCTTCCTGGAGGAATGGCCGGCCGCGGCGACGGCAGCTTTCAGCTTGGCCGGGGTGATCTTGAATCTCTTCGACCAGTAACGGACCTCATAGGCTTCGCTCAGCGCGATCCGGCTCTTGTCGGAGGCGCGGTGCTTCTGGAGCTTGATATATGCCTCGACCTTCTTGGCGGAACGGCCGACCTTCTTGACGGCGTATTTCAGCTTGGCCGGGGTCACCTTGAACTTCTTCGACCAGTAGGCGACTTCATATTTTTCCGTGAGCGAAATCAGCGCCCGATCGGCCCCGCCGCGCTTTGCCTTGTTGTCGGCCATGCTTCCCTCCTGCCGCGGAATGCGTGCTGCCAATCTAGCATGCAACCGGATTCGGAAGGCAAGACGCAAGCCGTGCGGTGATTGCGCAAGCCGGCGGTTTTGCACCGATGTGTCAAACCCTTGTGCGGCGTGGCCACGCCTCGGGCAGAACGGGCGTTCTACTTTGCATGGGGTTGTTTTCGCATTTTTTGATGGCCGGCCGCGTTAGGCCCGCTTCATCGTCCGGAACGTGATGGAGTAACGCCGCGCCTCGACCGGCGGGATACTGTGCTCCCATTGCGAGCGCGCCTCGCCCTCCATCATGTACAGCGAGCGCGGCTGGGCCTCGAGCGTGTGGCGCTGCCATTTGTCGCCGCTGCGGCGGCGGAAGCGGAATTTGCAGGCCGAGCCGAGCGACAGGCCGAGGATCTTGTCGAAGTGCGGCTTGTCGCGGTGCCAGCCGATGCCGACGCCGGCCTCATACTCGGTGCAGAGCATCTGCCGGACGCTGGCCTCCGGCAGCCCGGCCCAGGCCTCGGCCTGACGCGCGATGGGCAATAGCCAGTCCGGGATCGGCTCCGCCTCGGCGAGCCGCTGCAGCGTGTAGTCATAGCGATAGCCGAACGACGCCACCCGGCGGTTGCCCTCGAACGCCCCGAACTGAAAACGCTCGAGCGGCAATGTTGCGATGCGGCCGATCAAGCCTTGCTCGACGGCGGCTTCGATAAAATTGTCCGCGTAGCGAAGACCGGTAGGGCCTTCGTCAGGGACGGCGAACAAGCCAAGCTGCGTCATGCCTCGCATTTCCGTGATGGAACCTAATGGCGGCTGATGCGACTTACATATGACGCGGGAAGAAACGTGCGAGGCTGTCATGGCACACAAGCATACCGCCGATCCGGCAGAGATCATGCGGGCGACCGGTCATCCTGAGCTGGAATATGCCGCCGGCTGGACCATCGCGGGTTTGGTCACCATCGGCACCATCGTCGCGGCGTGGGTGTTCGCGATCTAGGGCATGATCCGGAAAAGTGTGAAGCGGTTTTCCGAGCAGATCATGCCCAAATAAAAGCTGAGGGGCGATGACCTCATCGCGCCTCAGGCGACAGGGAATTGCAGCTCGAAGGCTGCGCCCTCGTTGGTCGGCTTCAGCCTGATCGAGCCACCATGGCTCGCCATCACCGCGCGCGCAATCGCAAGCCCCATCCCGGTGCCGCCCTGGTCGCGGCGGGTGGTGAAGAACGCATCAAAAATCCTGTCGCGGTTCGGTGCCGAGATCGGGTCGCCGTCATTGCTCACCGTCAAACGCAGGGTCGTGCGCTCGTCCACAGCCTCCAGCCTGATCGTCTCGGCCTTGTGCCGCATCGCGTTGTCGGCGAGATGCGACAGCACGATCAGCGCCTTTTCGCTGGACATGCCGATCGCCCGGTCGAGGCTGCCGCTGGCCTCGATGGAGCTTGCCGGAAATCTGTTCCTGAGATCGGCGATGACGGGCGCCAGCTCCGTGCGCTCGTTCTGCGGCAGGCTCTCGGCGCGCGCCAGATCGCGCAGCCGCTGCGCCATCGCCTCCAGCCGCTGGGTGTCGGACAGGATGTTGGCGATGAACGTCTTCTGCTCGGCCGGCGTCAGTCCGTCAGACCTGCCTTGATAGGAATCCTGCAGCAGCTCGGCCGCGCCCTTGATCGAGGTCAGCGGCGATTTCAGCTCGTGGGTGAGATGGGCCGAGAATGTCGCGATATAGTCGGAACGTCGCGCCAGCTGCTCGGCCATGCCAAGGAAGCTGTGCGAGAGCTGGGCGAACTCGCGCGTGCCGTAATGCCGGAGCGGTTGAAAGGCCTCGCGGTCGCCGCGGCCGATCCGTGCGGCGCGGTCGATCAGCTCGCGCATCGGCAGGGTGATGGTCCGCGAGAACACCAGGCCGATCGCGATCGTGCCGAGGATGACGGCGAGCCCGGCCAGCACGAACTTGGCGCGCTCCTGATAGAGATGGTCAAAGATGTTACTTGGCGTCCGCGTGGTGTAGATTACGCCTGCGACGCGGTTGTTGACGATCACCGGCATCGCCGAGAACACGTGCACGCCGAGGCCGCGGCTGAAGGAATAGATCGGCGGGGGCGGCTTGTCCGGCACGCGGTTGCGTAAAGTGGCGCGGTATTGCCCGTGCAGCGCGTCCGCGACCTCCTCGATATGGGCGAGCGATTGGCCGACCTCCTGGCGCCCGGCGATGACGACGCCCTGCGGATCGAGGATGCGGAAGCCCGCCAGCGTTACCTTCTGGGTCTCGCGGATGATCGGCGTCAGCCTTGCCCGATCTCGACATAGGCCGCCTGCGCCGGATGAGGCGCGGCTTGCGCATCCGGCCGCCGCCGCAGCAGATCGTTCGCAGTCAGGTCAAGTGCTGGACGGATCGGGGTGACCTGGTCGCCGGGGTCGGGCAGCACGTTCGGCGGCACCTCCGCGCCGAGCGTCAGGCCGCTGTCGAGCCTGGCCGTGACCTCCTGTGCATAGATCGTAGCCAGCACGCGGCTTTGCGCGATCAGCTCGGCCTGGGTCTGGCGGATCAACTGGTTGTCATAGAGGCGGAAGAAGAACAGGCCGACCAGCGGCAGCACGCCTACGGTGGTCAGCACCGTGAAGATCACGAGCCCCAGCGAGGGCCGCCATTTGTCGGGCGCCGCGCTCATGCCGCTTTCTCGCAGCGGCCGAGCTTGAAGCCGACGCCGTGGATGGTCTCGATCACGTTGTCGCAGGCCAGCGCGGCGAGCTTGGCGCGGATGTTGCGGATGTGGCTGTCGATGGTGCGGTCGGAGACCTGGATGTTGAGCTGATAGGCCGCCCGCATCAGCTGCTCGCGGTTGAAGACCGAGGTCGGTCGGGTCAGGAACGCGCGCAGGATGCCGAATTCGATCGCGGTCAGCTTCAACTGCGTGCCGGCAAAGGTCGCGACATGCTGCTCGGGATCGATCAGCAGGCTGCCTTGCGACAGCGCGGCCGGACCCGCCTTGATCTCGCCATTGCGCGGACTGAGCCGGCGCAGGATCACGTTGACCCGCGCCACCAGCTCGCGCGGGCTGAACGGCTTCGTCACGTAGTCGTCGCCGCCGATCTCGAGACCGAGGATGCGGTCGATCTCCTCGTCGCGCGCCGACAGGAACAGGATCGGCACGTCGGACGTCTTGCGGATCTCGCGGCAGACATCGAGGCCGTCGAACTCGGGCATGCCGATGTCGAGCACGATCAGATCGGGCCTGTCGGCGGCAAAGCGGCTGAGCGCCTCCTTGCCGTCGCGCGCATCGATCACGTCCATGCCGGCCTTCTTCAGCGCAACGCGGATGACCTCGCGGATATGGCCTTCGTCGTCGACGATGAGAATGCGATGCGCCAAGAAACTCTCCGCTCACCCTGCCGGCCGGCTGCCGGTCTGATCTTTCACCTGCGCGTCCAGCCTGCGCTGCAGTCGCCAGCTCCGAAAGCCCCAGCTCCGCCAGGCCAGATCCCGGCGCTGCTGTTCTACAAGGCGGTCGCGTCGCGACACAAGACAGCTCTCGCTGGCGCCGGGCCGAAGTGCGATGGCCCTGTCGATGGCGGGGAGTGCCTGCGGTCCGAGCGTCAGGAGATAGTCGATGTCGATCTGCACGCCGTTGCCCGATGCTTCCCGGCTGTGGCTGACATTGTAGTCGGCAATGAAGGCATTGAAGTTCACGAGTGAGCAGCCATAGAGCACGATCGCGAGCGCGATCAGATTGACGCCCACGAGCCATTGGTTCGACCGGTTGAGGGCGATGCGGGTCACGATTAGGACCAGTCCGAGCGCGACCAGCCCCATCCAGATGAAGGCCGCGATCCGCCAGTAGGTCAGCATGTAGATGTCGACGTAGAGGTTGAGGCGAAGGATGGAGGAGGCGACGAGAAGAACGTTCTGCCCGACCCAGAGATAAACCAGCGGGCGGATCACTGGCGATTTCTCAGCCGGCCCGCCCGGGCGCATCGTCACTAGCACGAAGGCCGCGGCGAGCAGGGCGGTCACGATCAGCGGATAGGCGCCGCGATGCGCATAGCCCGCATAGGTCAGATTGTCCGGCAGCGCCATATGGCCCCAGAGATAGATGCCGTCGAGAGTGGACTGCGCGGCGAACAGCAGGTTGAACAGGATCAACGAGCGCAGGATGGTGGAGGGGCCAAGAAACTCCGCCGAGACCAGCGGCGGGAGCGGCGGCGGCACAGGTCCGTCCGCGACGGCGGTGGCGACTATGGATTTGCGCCGCCAGCGCACATGGATGAACGGCCAGACCAGCGCCAGCATCAAGGCCCAGAACAGGACGCGCGGGATGCTGATATATTGGAGGATGAGTTTCGGATTGAGCAGGGACACCCATTGCTCGATCACCGGATTGGCCGCGGCGAACAGCGCGATGAAGACCGTGCTGAGTGCTGCAGGGAGCAGCCAGCGCGCGATGCCGCGGGTCAGCGCCGACGCGTTGAACACCTGGGGCGCATCGAGGAAGAACCTGAAGGGGCCGAGCAGGACGAAGTTGCGTAGCGCGCGGACGCAATCGGCGAGCCCGGTCGTCTCCGGATTGGTCGCCAGCAGCAGGGCGATAAGCAGAGCCGCGCCGAGGATCAGCAACGAGATCGCGTTGAGCTCCTCGACGGCCGGTGCGAGGCCGGCGATGAGAGTGGCTGTGGCGATCAGGGCGCGCCGCAGGTTCAGGGCCGCGTGATTGAAGAGCACCGACACGCAAGCCGTGGCGACGGCAAACAGGGCCAGCGATAGGCCGATCCGGTGGCCATAGAACAGCCAGTCCGCCAGTGCGGCCAGCACCAGCGCGAGGCCGAGCTTGGCCGGAATGGAGGAATGCCTGAGCGGCTGGAGGTCCGCTGCTATCGTCGAAGCCAGGCTCGTCATGTCCAGAAGACCTTTCGTGATGGGTGGCATCACGAAGTCTGAACGGTGCTTGTGCAGAAGCCGGGACCATCGTCTGCACGGTTTCAGGAGTCTTTTGCAGTTTTCGTGCAGGCGCGCTTTTGCCTCTCGCGCGGCGCAAATCGCTTTGATAGGTGCGAAGCATCGCCACTCCCAGCGCGTGATGCATCATGCAATTCCTCCGCCGTATCGGTCTCATCCTGCTCTGGCTTGCCGCGCCTGTGGTCGCATTCGTGGCCGCGAACAAGAACGATCCCTATCTGGTCCCGTTGCGCGGCGCCGGAAACATCGCGCTTGTCGTCGCAAGCATCGCGATCGTCATTCTCCTGCTGCGCCGCGGGCGCTGGCGTAGTATCGCGGGCAAGCTCCTGGTCACGCTCTGGTGCTTGCCGCCGCTCCTGATGTCCGCGGCACATCTGAAGTTCGAGCTGCGCAAGCACGACGTTCTCAGCGCAAGCGCCGCCGAGGCGCGACAGCTCGGGCCTCATTTCATGGTCGGCTATTCCTCGTTTCCCGAGGTCGCGCGGCTGGCCGAGCAGGGATTGATTGGCGGCGTCTACGTGACCCGGCACAACATCCGGGGCCGGACGATTGCGGCGCTACGTGCCGAAATCTCGGCGCTTCAGGACAAGCGGCGCGCGGCGGGCCTGCCGCCGCTGGTCGTCGCTGCCGACCAGGAAGGCGGCATCGTCGGGCATCTTGCCCCGCCGCTCACCAAGGTGCCGGCGCTGGCGACGCTCACTGGGCTAGCTCCCGACGACCAGCAGGCCAAAGCCGAAGAATTCGGCCGCATTCACGGACATGAGCTCAGCGCGCTTGGCGTCAACCTCAATCTCGCGCCGGTGCTCGACCTCAAGCCGCCGGCGAGGCGCAATCGTCTCGATTTTCACACGCTGATCGGCCAGCGCGCAATTGCAACCGATCCTGCTGTCGTCAGCACGATCGCAAGCGCCTATGTCCGCGGGCTGGAAGAATCCGGCGTCGGTGCCACGCTCAAGCATTTCCCGGGCATCGGCCGCGTGCGCAACGACACGCATCATTTTAGTGCCAATCTCGATACGCCGGTCGGGGAATTGGAAGCCACCGACTGGCTTCCGTTCCGCGAGGTGCTGTCGCATTCGCGTAGCGCGCTGATGGTCGGGCATGTTACGCTGACCGCGGTCGATCCCGACCGCGCCGCCTCGCATTCCAAGCGCGTCGTCGATGGCATTCTCCGTGACAAATGGGGCTACCAGGGCATGGTGATGACCGACGACCTCGTGATGGGTGCGATCTACCAGAACGATGTCTGCAAGGCCGTGGTCGAGGCGATCAATGCCGGCGTCGACCTGCTGCTGGTCGCCTATGACGGCGCGCAGTTCTACCGAGTCTTCGCCTGCGCTCTGGACGGCTTTCGGCAGGGCAGGCTCGATGCGGCGATGCTGCGCGCCAGCGCGACGCGGCTGGAAAGAGGGTTTCCGGTCGAGCAGGCACGCGTAGGCTCGGGCGCGATCAGCCTCGCCCGCCAGGACTAAGGCGTGTACTCATTAAGAGACTGACTGCCGTCTGCTCAAACTCTCAGCAGCGGCGGAATAGCGGATATAGCCCGATGTCGCAGAAGGGCAAAAATCGGAAATCGCCGCTTCATTCGATCACCTCATCGGCCTGAGCAAGTAGCATAGGTGGCACCGTGAGATTGAGCGCCTTGGCAGTCTTGAGGTTGACGAATAATTCGAATTTTGTTGGTTGTTCGACGGGAAGCTCCGCGGGTTTCGCTCCTTTGAGAATTTTGTCCACGAACCCAGCGATGCGACGGTTAAAGTCGATAATATCTGCCCCATAAGAAATTAGTCCACCGAGTTGCGCAAACTCCTTACCGATGCCCATCATGGGCAGGCGACGCTCTGCGGAAAAGTCGACGATGCGTTTTCGTTCAATGAAAAGCATCGGGCTCGGGAATATGACAAGTGCATCCACGTGGTCTCCTGCGATCGTGGAAAATGCCTGATCCAGCTCGCCGGGGCCGTTCACGGCGACAAGGCGCAGCTGCACTCCAAGGGTCCGGGCCGTTGTCTCTGCCTCATTCATCATGTCGGTCATCGTGCGCTCGCCATATGCAGTGGGGTGCCAAAGACCGGCTATCCGCGAGGCCATTGGTACCGCTTCCTTCAGGAGTGCAAGGCGTTTGGGGACAAGCTGTGGGCCAAGGAAGGTTAAACCCGTAACATTTCCTCCCGGCCTCGCAAGGCTCGCAACGAGCTTCTCTCCAACCGGATCGCCCATAACTGGCACCACAATGGGAATCGTGGCCGTCTCTTGCCGCAACGCGCGGGCAGCGAGCGAATTCGATGCGACGATGAGGTCGACGTTGAGACCTACCAGTTCACTCGCGATAGCCCGCAGTAGCTCTTCCTTCGAGTCGGCCGCTCGAACCTCTATGATTACGTTCCGACCATTGACATAGCCGTATTCGCCGAGTCCCGTATGGAAGGCTTTGAGGGACGCACGTGTCTGCTCAAGTGAACCCGTCGTTAGGAAACCAATTCGAGGTATCTTTTTGGGTTGCTGCGCCTGCAGAGCGGGCGGCCATATTGCGGTCAAGCCGAGTGTAATGATGAAATTCCGCCGCTGCATGCTCGAGCCCTCTCTACTGAGGTTTTCGCGGATCGTCCGCAGCATTCAGATAATCAATACCCGTTGGGCCGATGCCGGTGATCTGAACTTAGAGGGAGGCATCGTCGCGCTCCGACTAGAAGTGGATCATCCGATGCTACCCGAAGTAGTCGGCGCTCGCTATGGATCGAAAGCTCAGGGTGAGCACAATAAATCCGCTTTCGTGTGCATAGCATCCGACCTACCGCCTTCGGCGGGCCACACTGAACTGGGCTGTCTTGCCGTGATTCAAGCCCCTTATCGTGGGGGCGAATCATGCGTTACGAATTCACCGACAAAGAGTGGGCTGCAATCGAGTCGATGCTACCGAACGAGCCGCGCGGCGTGCCGCGGGTGTGATCGTCGTGTCCTCAATGGCATTTTCTGGATCTTGCGTTCTGGAGAGCCATGGCGCGATTTCAGCCCTTATCTTTACCGCGCCCGCAACAAAGTCGAACGGTTCTTCAATCGGATCAAGCAATGTCGTCGGGTTGCTACATGCTACGACAAGCTTGCAGCAACCGTCTTGCTTTCGTCCAGCTCGCATCCGTCCGGCTATGGCTGGCTGCGCGTAATGGGTCCACGCCCTAGCCTTTCACATACTGACGGTAGTCCGGCTCGCGGTGAAACCAGAACTCGTAGCCGGTGACGGCCTTCTGCATGGCGACGTCGTGGATTGGCTGGTTGAGCGGAACGATCGGCACGTCGCGCATGCAGAGCGCGATGAAGTCCCTCACGCACCGGTCGTACTCGGCTGCGTCCGCGGTGAAGCGGGCCTTGTCGATCAGCGCGTCCATCTCCTTGTTCTGGTAGGAGGAGATGTTGAAGATCGAGTTGTTGCCGTGGAAATTCCAGTAGAAGTAATATTCGGGATAATCGAGCCAGCCGCTGAAACGGTTGAGCGCAAGCGGCAGCTCTTTCTTGTTCAGCGTCGTCCGCCAGTTCGCGCCGGGGATCTTCTCGATTCCCGCCTTGATGCCGATCTTGGCGAGGCTCTCCTGGATCAGGATCGCGGTCGGCTCGCCGACGGTCGCGGTGCCTGTGTCGAGCGACAAGGTCGTCTCCAGGCCGGAGGCGAAGCCGGCTTCCTTCATCAACGCCTTGGCCTTGTCGAGATCGGTGACATAGGGAAACGGCTGCGGCCAGACTGGCTTTGAAACGTCGGCGGCGCCGCCGTACATCGGAACGGCACGGCCGAAGAACGCGCTGCTCTGGATCTGCTCATACGGCATCGCCCAGGCGATGGCCTGGCGCAGCTTGGCGTTGTCGAACGGCGGCTTTGCGGTGTTCAGAGCAACGTACCAGAGCGCATTGGGGATCGGTACGCCCGACACCCTGACCTTGCCTTCCCTGATCAGCTGGTCGAAATCGCGCGGCGCAAAGCCGCTCGACAAGTCCGCATCGCCTCGCTCCAGCATGGCGCGGCGCGTGCCGCCGGAGGGAACGTCGCGTGCGATCACGCGCCTGATCTTCGGCAACGGTCCGCTCTTCCAGTCGTCGAAGCGCGCCAGCACGGTCTCGCTGCCGGGCTTCCAGCTCTCGATCCTGTAGGCGCCGCCGCCGGCCTCGTTGTTCTTCAGCCACGCCAGCGCCCACGGGTCTTCAACCGTCGCATTTTTCTTCGCCAGCTCGGAATTGATGATGAACGGCACCACGACGGCGACGTTGAACAGCAGCATCTTGTCCTTGCGGACATAGTCGATGCGGAAAGTGTGATCGTCGACGACTGCGAACTGCTCGGGCTTTTCCAGCGATCCCGCCGACATCTGGAAGGTCGGAAAGCCGCCGACCTTCACCGCGCGGTCGAACGACCATTTCACGTCCTTGGCCGTAACCGGCGTCCCGTCGTGGAATTTTGCATCTTTTCGCAGGCGGAAGGTGCAGGACATGCCGTCGGCCGCGACCTCCCAGCTCTCGGCGAGTTCGGGCGCGAGCCTCTCGCGATCATACGACAGCGTTCCGTCCGGCAGCGTCTTGGAGGCGTAGGAGAGCAGGCGGTCGTAGCAATTCCACGATAGCCCGTTCACAGTCTGGTTGGAGCCGACGCCCTGCATGTCCAGCGAGTTCGGACCCAGCTCTTGCACCACCAGCAGCGTCTCGCTCCGGCCCTGCGCCCAGGCGAAGGAAGGCGCGACGGCACTTATGCCGGCGGCACCCACGCCGCCGAGCACCACGCTGCGGCGGCTGATATGGAAGGGTGAACTGCTCATGGGGGCCTCCTGTCCGGCAATTGTCCGGTATCGAGAGGCAAGGTGTGTGCCACCGGCACGAGTGATCGTACCGTATCCATGGCCGGCCGCCTCACGCGACGGCGCGAGGCGGTTTCATTCAGTGCGCCGGTGCGTTGCGCCAGGCGCTTCCTATTCGGCCTGCTCCAGTGCGGCAGGCATCTTCGCAACCGACATCAGCGATCGCGCGACCTGATTGAGCAGGAGATCGGCGTTTTCCTCTTCGGCGAGGGATTTGGAGAGCAGGGCGACCACTGCGCTATGCCGGAGCTGCTGTGCCAGGTTGCGTGCGGTGGTATAGCCGGACATCTCGTAATGTTCGACGCGTTGAGCCGCAGAAATCAGTGCGAGGTCGGCGGCTGCGTCCTCTTTTTCTTCGCCTTCCTTCATGACCTCCTGGCCTTCCTCGATGAGGCCCATCATGCCCTTGCAAGGCTTGGCGCGCGCGTTCTCGCCGAGCAGCTCGAAGCATTCGTTGATGCGCTCGATCTGATTCTCGGTCTCGGCCAGATGCTGCTCGAACATTTCCCGCAACTGGTCGAAGCGGGCGGCCTGCGCCATCTTGGGAAGCGCCTTGGTCAACTGCTTCTCGGCATGGAGAATGTCGCGCAGTTCATGGAGCAGCAGATCGGTCAGGCCGGCTTCGTCGACGGGCGGTGAGCTCTCCGTGACGATCGGCGTGCCGGCGCCGGGATCGGCGGACTGCAGCGCGGGCGATTCCGTGAACACCCAGTCCTCCCCCTCGTTCCAGGGACCGCGGGTGTCGATTTCGCCGTGCTCACCGCTGCCGGTGGAATCGTTGAAGTACTGGTTCACCAGGCCGGGCGTCGGCGCGATCCTGCCGACGCTGAAGGCCGGCTTCGACAGGCTTTCGAGCGCTCGCGCGAACGCCTTCATATGAGTGATCTCCCGCGTCATCAGGAACTGGAGTGCGTCCTTGCTGCCGGCGTCGTCGCAGAAATTGATCAGCCGTTCATAGACGATCTTCGCGCGCGCTTCGGCGGCGATGTTGCTGCGGAGGTCGACGTCGAGCTCGCCGGTGATCTTGAGATAGTCGGCGGTCCAGGGATTGCCTTGCGAATTGAACAGGTTGACGCCGCCGCCGCCGGCGATCGCAATCAGCGGATCGGCTTCCGCCGCCTGGCGGTCGTTCTTCGAAGGCGCAAGATGCATCCGTGCGAGACAACCGACGACTTCGAGATGGCTGAGCTCTTCGGTGCCGATATCCATCAAGAGATCCTTGCGGTCGGGGTCCTCGCAATTCAAACCTTGAATCGAATATTGCATCGCGGCCGCGAGTTCCCCGTTGGCGCCGCCGAACTGCTCGAGCAGCATATTGCCGAAGCGGGGATCGGGTTCGTCGACACGCACGGTGAACATCAGTTTTTTGACGTGGTGATACATGGGAGGGCTCGCGCTCTGAGGGAAACTATGCGCGTCAACCGACCCTCGGAATGTTCGTTCCTACTCTCGTCGAGATTCAGATCCGGTGTTGCGCGAAGGTGTGAAGCGGAGCGCATATGCACGTTCGTTGGTGCAGGCGAGATCTCTACGATCCCGCTGCTGCGCGGTTCTACGGCGCCCGCGCGATCAGTCCGTCAATCATCGCGCGCACGAGGCCTGCGATTTCCTTGCGCAGCGCTGGTAGCGGCACGGCGACCAGCTTCTGCTCCAACCCCAGCGCCACCATGCCATGCACCGCCGAGAACAGGCTGCGCGCGGTGATGCCGAGCTCCTCCTGGCCGCGCTTTGGAAACAGCGCGGCCAGCGGCTGGTAGATGTGGCGGAACAGCTGCATCTGATCCGCGACGGACCAGTCGGGGACGACCTTGTCGGCCTCCATGCGGTGCTCGAACAGCGCGCGCCAGAGCTGGAGATTTTCCGCCGCGAAATCGCAATAGGCGATGGCGATCCGGACCAGCGTCTCCTGCGGCGAGGGGACGCCCGCGCCTTCCGCCACGCTCAGCGCCTCGTCGAGCCGGAGCAACGTGCGCGACCCCACACGCAGGATAAGCTCGTCCATGTCGGCCACGAGATTATAGACCGCACCATTGGCGCAGCCGATCTCGCGGGCGAGATCGCGGGTTTTCAGCCCTGACAAACCACGGTCCGCGATCATCCGTTCCGCCGCCAGGATGAGCGCGGATCGAAGTTTCTCTCGACGTTCCAAGGCTTTAGACATATGTCGGCAAAATTCTTGAGCGTTGCTCAAATTTCTCTTGAACAATGTTCAAGGTTGTTGCTACAAAGGTTCTGTGAGCAACGCTCATAACAGGGAGCAACAGATGTTCAAGACCGTCGTGACACTTTTCCGCGGCAGCGTGGCCGCCGCCGGCGAAGAGCTGGAAGACCGAACTGCCCTTCTGATCCTCGACCAGCAGATGCGGGATGCGGCAGCCGCCGTCGAGCGCAGCAAGCGGACGCTGGCGCTGGCGATCGCGCAGGATCAGCAGGAAGGCCGCAAGCTCGAGGCGACGATCGCCCGCATTGCCGATCTCGAGACGCGCGCGGTCGCGGCGCTCGACGGCGGCCGCGAGGATCTCGCCAGGGACGCTGCCGAAGCCATCGCAGGCTTGGAGGCCGACCGCGATGCGGCGATGACGGCCCGCGCCTTGTTCGCGACCGAGATCGCCCGGCTGAAGCGGCATGTCGCAAGCGCGCAGGCCCGCATCACCGAGCTCGATCGCGGCCGCCGCGTCGCCCGCGCCTCGGAGGCGGTGCGCTCGCTTCGCCGCAGCGGCATCGAGGCGGCACGCCCTTACGAATCCACGCTGCCGGAGGCGGAGAGCACCCTGCGGCGCCTGCGCGAGCGGCAGGTGGAGGCCCAGGCGGCCGATGATGCGCTGGTCGAGCTCGATGCAGCCACCGGTCCGCTCGCCACCGCCGAGAGACTCGCCGAGCAGGGTTTTGGCCCCCGGCTGAAGACGACTGCGGACGACGTGCTGGTCCGGTTGAAGTCCAAGCGCGCGCCGACCGCGTGATCCCCAACCCCATCATCATTCGAACCAACAGGAGACGATCATGAACCAGAACGGCCAACCCCATAGCAGCGCCTGGGTGACCTTCACTTACGCGTCCTTCGCGGCTTCCGCGTTCCTCATTGCCATCGGCATCTTCTTCCTGCCGATCGACCTCTGGATGAAGGGCTATCTCACTATGGGCATCGTGATGCTGATCCAGACCTGCATCACCCTGACCAAGACCGTGCGCGACAATCACGAGAGCAGCCGGCTGGTGAACCGCATCGAGGATGCCAAGGCCGAACGGCTGCTGATGGAGGTTTCCAAGGCGGCTTGAAGAATGTGCCTTGCGCCAATCGGACGACGAGCAAGAGAGCCGCGGAGCGTCGCGCCGCAGCTCTCGCGTCTGCGACCACCCGGAATGACGTTTTGAACGGGCCTTCCGATCCGCATCCCGCATTGTACTTCGAACGCAGGTGCGTTATGGCTCTCGCGCTTTCCAGAGGCGGAGACGAGCTTTGTCGAAACAATCGCTGCGTGAGGAGGCCGAGCGCCTGATCCGCGAATCGATGGAAAAGAAGTCCATCGTCGTCAAGCAGGGCTCGACCCGCATCGAGGCCGTCTGCGGCAAGTGCGGCGCGCCGAACCGGGTCCAGGCGGAAAAAGGCCAGACCCGGGTCAAGTTCGCCTGCAAGAATTGCGGGCATCAGCAAGAGACGCTGTAGGGCGGTTGCGACTTACCGCGCCGCGAACACTCCAACCCTCATCCTGAGGAGCCCGCTGAAAGCGGGCGTCTCGAAGGATCGAGGCCGGGCTGCTGCAGCCGGGCCTGCATGGTTCGAGACGCGCGCAAGGGCGCGCTCCTCACCATGAGGGTCTGACAGTTATTTCCCTTCCACGAACCTGGTGAACGCATCCGCGTAATCCGGGTGCCAGCGCGACAGCGGCGGGCGGTTCTCGACGATGTCACCGGCGGCCCATTGCATGCGCTTCTCGTCGAGCGCTCGCGGCACGTCGTTGTCCGGGCACAGGATGTAGAAATCGCCCACCTCCAGCCGCGCCAGCATGAGATCGACCGTTTGCTCCGGCGTCCAGGCGCCGGCCGGCTTTTCGGTGCGCCCCTTCGCGGTGAGGCCGGTGAAGACGAAGCCGGGAATAAGCAAATGTGCCGTGACGCGACAGTCTCTCATGTTGCGCAGCTCGTGCTGAAGCGCCTCGGTAAATGCCTTCACGCCGGCCTTGGAGACATTGTAGGCGGGATCGCCCGGCGGCGTGGTGATGCCCTGCTTCGAGCCGGTGTTGATGATGAGGCCGGTCTTGCCGCGTGCGATCATGTTGGGCGCGAAGATGCGCGAGCCGTTGATGATGCCCCACATATTGACGGCGATGATGCGCTGCCAATTGTCGGGTTCGCCGAACAGCGTGCTGCCCGGCTGGATGCCGGCATTGTTCATGAGCAGGTCCGTTCCGCCGAACTGCGCGGCCACGGCGTGTTCCAGTTCCGTCACGCTCTCCGCGCTGCTGACATCGACGACGAAGGTCATCACGTTTGTGGCAACCGTGACGGATGACAGTTTTGTCGCAGCGTCCGCCAGCCGCTTCTGGTCCACGTCCGCGATACACACCTTCATGCCGGCGCGCGCGAACGCTGCGGCGGCGGCAAATCCGATTCCGGATGCGCCACCTGTGATCACGGCGACATTGTCTTTGACGATGGCGGGATGTGGCATGGATCATCTCCGGGGAGGACTCTTCGTCGCGTTATAACATGGCAGCACTCCGACCCTGCACAAGTTGGCATGGGAGGTCTTCGTTCGGTGCTGCCTTTACGCCTATCCGGCACGGCTGTATCCTTCATCCCAACGATCCCGCCCAGATCGAACCAATAAATCACCTGACAGGGAGTGCAGCCATGGCTGTGTCGCAGGCTATTCCGATCACGCGCCATCCGTTCGCGAATGGGTCCTACAAGCAGATGCTGATCGACGGGAAGTGGGTTGACGCAGCCTCAGGCAAGCGCTTCGAGACTCACAACCCCGCCACCGGCGAATTGCTCGCAACCGTCGCCGAGGGCGACAAGGAAGACATCGATCGTGCGGTTGCCGCCGCTCGCCGCGCCTTCGAGGGCCCCTGGAGCAAAGTGAAACCGTTCGAGCGGCAGAATCTGCTGCTCAAGCTTGCCGATCTCGTCGAGAAGAATTTCGACGAATTGTCGCAGCTCGACACCCTCGACATGGGTGCGCCTCTCAGCCGCACCCGGGCCTATCGTCTGCGCGCCGTCGGCATGCTGCGTTATTACGCCGGCCAGACCACGGCGATCCACGGCGAGACCATCGAGAACTCGTTGCCCGGCGAAATCTTCTCCTACACGCTGAAGGAGCCGATCGGTGTCGTCGGCGCCATCATTCCCTGGAACGGCCCGCTGACCGCGACGATCTGGAAGATCGGCCCGGCGATCGCGACCGGCTGCACCGTGGTGCTCAAGCCCGCCGAAGAGGCGCCGCTGACATCGCTGCGCATCGCCGAGCTGGCGATGGAGGCCGGCATTCCGCCCGGCGTCGTCAACGTCGTGCCCGGCTATGGCGAGACCGCGGGCGCCGCGCTCGCCTCGCATCATGACGTCGACAAGGTCGCCTTCACCGGCTCGCACGTCACGGGTCAGTCGATCATCCGCGCCTCCGCCGGCAACTTGAAGCGTGTTTCGCTCGAGCTCGGCGGCAAGTCGCCGGACATCGTGTTCGCCGACGCCGATCTCGACGCCGCAGTGCCCGGCGCGGCGATGGCGGTGTTTGCCAATTCGGGGCAAATCTGCAGCGCCGGCACGCGCCTTTTCGTCGAGCAGTCGATCTACGAGGAGTTCGTCGGCCGCGTCGCCGAGTTCGGCAAGAAGCTGCAGGTCGGCAACGGTCTCGATCCCAATGTGCAGATCGGCCCGCTGGTGTCCGAGCAACAGCTCGAGCGCGTCACCGGCTATCTCGACATCGGCCAGAAGGAAGGCGCGAAGGCGCTCGCCGGCGGGGGCCGCGTCACCGAGGGGGCATTGTCGAAGGGCTTCTTCGTCTCGCCGACCGTGTTCGCGGGCGTTCAGGACAACATGCGCATCGCGCAGGAGGAGATTTTTGGCCCCGTCATCTCCGCGATCGCATTCAAGGACATGGACGAGCTGGTCAAGCGCGCCAACAACACCACCTTCGGCCTCGGTTCGGGCCTGTGGACGCGCGACGTCAGCAAAGCGCATGCGGTCGCAAAATCGCTGCGTGCCGGTTCGGTGTGGGTGAACTGCTACCAGGCCATGGATCCGGCCGTGCCCTTCGGCGGCTACAAGATGAGCGGCTATGGCCGCGAGTCCGGCAAGCAGCATGTCGAGGAATATCTCAACGTGAAGGCCGTCTGGGTCAAGACGGCCTAGCGGCTGTGCTCTCCGCCTTCCGCGAGAGGGAATATCTGCTTTTGTGGGGCGGCGCCTTTTCCGGGGGCCGCCCCTCGCTATATGATCCGCATCCTTCCAAAGTAATTCGGGGTCAGCATGAAATTCGAGGCGTTGTTTAGACCGTTGCAGGTCGGGCCGTACAAGCTTGCGCATCGCGTGGCGATGGCGCCGCTGACACGCATGCGGGCCGAGCGCGCGAGCTTTTCTCCGAGGCCGCTCAACGCCGAATATTACGGCCAGCGTGCGACGCAAGGCGGCCTGATCATCGCCGAAGCCTCGCCGGTGCTCTCGCACGGCCGCGGTAATCCCGCGACGCCCGGCATCTATTCGGAAACGCAGATCGCCGGCTGGCGCAAGGTGACGGATGCCGTGCACGCCAAGGGCGGCATCATCTTCCTCCAGCTCTGGCATGTCGGCCGCGTCTCGCATTCCTCGTTCCACGGCGGCGAGCTGCCGGTTTCGGCCTCCGCGATCCCGATCAAGGCCGAGGGCATGAAGGCGATGACGGCCGACGGCAAGATCTCGGACTATGAGACGCCGCGCGCGCTGGAGACCGAGGAGGTCAAGGGTATCGTCGAGGCCTTCAGGCAGGGCGCGAAGAATGCGCTCGCGGCCGGCTTCGACGGCGTCGAGATCCACGGCGCCAACGGCTATCTGCTCGAGCAATTCCTGCAATCACGCAGCAACCAGCGCACCGATCAATATGGTGGATCGATCGAGAACCGCGCGCGGCTGCTGCTCGAGATCACGCAGGCCGCGATCGACGTCTGGGGTGCGAACCGCGTCGGCGTGCGACTGTCGCCGCATGGCATAGCCAATGATTCCGGCGAGCCCGATCCGATGCCGCTCTACACCCACGTGGTGAAGGCGCTCGACAAGCTCGGCCTCGCCTATCTGCACTTCATCGAGCCGCGATCGAGCGGCTCGGGTCGCGCCGAAGTCAACTGGCAGAATGTGCCGTCGGCGATGCTGCTGTTCCGCCCGCTCTACGGTGGCGTGCTGATGACCGCTGGCGGCTTTACCGGCGAGACCGCGAATGCGGCGATCGCCGATGGACACGCCGACATCATCGCCTTCGGCCGCATCTTCATCTCCAATCCCGATCTGCCGCGCCGCCTGCAGCACGACTATCCGATCACGCCGTACAACCGCGCGACGTTCTATGGCGGCGAGGAGAAGGGGTATACGGATTATCCTGTTTATGACGAGCTGACGCCGGCCTGACCTCTTCCGTCATTCCGGGGCGATGCGGAGCATCGAATTATGGTGCGCAATTGCGCACCGGAGAATCTCGAGATTCCGGGTCTGGTGCTTCGCACCATCCCGGAATGACCGCAGGGAAAACACAAATGGTCAAAGCCGCAGCCGCCGCAGGCCTCGCCACCGGGCAATGCCTCTGCGGCAAGGTCACCTTCGAGATCGATATCCCTGCGCGCTGGGCCTGGCACGATCACTCCGCCTCCAGCCGCCGCGCTCACGGCGCGGCGTACGCGACCTATGTCGGCAGCTGGAAGAAGCGGTTTCGCATTACGTCAGGCAAGACGGCGCTGACGCGCTACGAGGACAAGTCCACCAGGACCACGCGCAGCTTCTGCTCGCAATGCGGGACGCCGATTGCCTATGAACGTCCGCGCGGTCCGCACATGGTCAACATCCCGCGTGCGCTCTTCAGGGAACGCACCGGCCGCCAGCCGCTCTATCACATCGCGATCGAGGAGCTGCAGGAATGGGCCTATACCGGCGAGCCGCTGGTGCCGCTGAAGGGATTTCCGGGCGTGGTCTGGCAGCGGTCGAAAAAGAAGAAGCGGGCAGGCGGCGAGGACCCGTTCGAGCTGGGGCGGGAGGAAATGTAGCGCGCAACGTACTCCGCTCTCGTGCCCCGGACGCGGTGCGGCACGAAGTGACGCTCCGCCGAGCCAGGGCCCATGCAGAATGCGGCGAGCAACTGGGTCCCGGCTCTGCGCCGCACCGCTGCGCGCTGCGTCGCGTCCGGGACACGAGAGTACGGTTTGTGCGCCCGCGCAACGCAGCCATGACCACGCTTCCTTGCGCGCCTCCCGCGACTTCGGCCATCATGGCGCCGTCCTTGCGGCAACGTCCGCTCCTGGAGGAAACATGAAGAACAAGATCACCGGCCGCTCCGCCTTTCTCGCGCTGCTCAAGGACGAAGGCATCACGCATCTGTTCGGCAACCCCGGCACCACCGAGCTGCCGATCATGCATGCGCTGAAGGACCATCCCGACCTCACCTATGTGATGGCGATGCAGGAGAGCCTGGTGGTCGCGATCGCCGATGGCTATAGCCGCGCCTCGGGAAAACTCGTCGCCTGCAACGTTCATGTCGCGCCCGGCCTCGGCAACGCCATGGGCTCGCTCTACAACGCCCAGTTCACGGGTACGCCGATGATCCTGACCGCCGGCCAGCAGGAGCAGGGACATGGCCTGATGGAGCCAGTGCTGTATGGCCCGCTGGTGCGCATGGCCGAACCCCTGGTGAAATGGGCGGTGGAGGTGACGCGGCTGGAGGATCTGCCGCGCATCGTGCGCCGTGCCGCCAAGATTGCGACGACGCCGCCGACGGGGCCGGTGTTCATCTCGCTGCCCGGCGACATCCTGAACAGCGAAGCCGGAATCGATCTCGGCCGCTCCACCCGCATCGACGCGCGGACGAGACCGTCGGACGAAGCGCTCAAGGCGTTTGCTGCGCGCCTGCTCAGGGCGGAGCGCCCCGTCATCGTCACCATGGACGAGGTGGTCAAGAGCGATGCGCTGAAGGAGGCCGCCGAACTTGCCGAACTGCTCGGCGCGGCGGCCTTTCAATCCTCAACGCCCTATGGCTCGCACTTCCTGTCGGAGAGCCCGAGCTTTGTCGGCACGCTGGCACGCGTGCAGAAGGTCGCGCGCGATACGCTTGCGCCATACGACCTCCTGATCGCGCTCGGCGGCGATCCGTTGCGGATGTCTGTTTATAGCGAGGTTGATGCGCTGCCGGATGGTCTCGGTGTCGTGCAGATCGGCCTCGTCGATTGGGAGATCGCCAAGAACTATGGCGTCGAGATCGCCCTGAAGGCGGATCTGAAGGAAACCTTGCGCGCGCTGATCCCGGTGCTGAAGGAGATGGGTGGCGCGACACTGGCGAGCCGCGCCAAGCAGCGTCTCGCCGAACTCGCGCCGAAGAACTGGACCGCACGCCGCGCGGCGCTGGTCGAGCAGATCGGCAAGAGCGCTGGCCGCACGCCAATCGATCCGGACTTCCTGGTGCTGCAGATGGTCGAGGCCATGCCTGACAATGCCATCCTGGTCGACGAAGGCCTCACCTCCAGCCGTCAAGTGACGGCGCTGCGGCCGCATCGCGATCGCTACGGCTATCACGGTCTTGCCTCGGGCGGCATCGGCTGGGGCCTGCCGGCCTCGGTCGGCGCCAGCATCGCCAATCCTGATCGTCCGGTCGTCTGCTTCTCGGGCGACGGCAGTGCGATGTATTCGATCCAGTCGCTATGGACCGCGGCGCATCACAAGCTGCCGCTCAACGTCGTCATCGTCAACAATGGCGGCTACCGCATCATCAAGCAGCGCCTGCTCGCCTTCCACGGCGACGACAATTATGTCGGCATGGATTTCGTCGATCCGCCCGTGGATTTCGCCGGCGTCGCCAAGGCGCTCGGCTGCGAGGCAATCAAGGTGAGCGATCCCCGCGAGCTGAAGGCGACGCTGGCGTCGGCGTTTGGCCGGCCGGGGACGAAGCTGATCGAGGTGATGGTGGACGGGAAGGTGTAGGGCAGGCTGCCTCCACGGCGTCGTCCCGGCGAACGCCGGGACCTATACCGCGCGATCTATCGATTGCGGACAGACCTAATCCCGAACAACGAGTCTTCGCCAAACCACTCCCTGGGGGTATGGGTCCCGGCGTTCGCCGGGACGACACCTAGGACGTGGCAACTACCTTTTCCTCCCCACCCTATATCCGGCCGCCGGATGCGGCGCATCCAGCCTTGCGCGGCCGGCGCCGAACAGCTTCTCCCGCAGCGTGCCCTTGGCGTATTCCGACTTGTACCGTCCGCGCCGCGTCAGCTCCGGCACCAGCATGTCGGCGATATCCTCGAAATCGCCGGGCGAGATCGCAAACGCGACGTTGAGGCCGTCGACGTCGGTCTTCTCGAACCAGTCCTCGATCTTGTCCGCGACCATCTCCGGCGTGCCGACCACGACAGGGCCGGCGCCGCCGATGCCGACATGCTCGATGACGTCGCGCACGGTCCAGACGCGGTCGGGATCGCCGCGGGTGACGTTGTCGAGCGCGCTGCGGCCGGCGTCGTTCTGGACGTGACGCACCTGCTGGTCGAGCTCGTAGCCGGAGAAGTCGATGCCGGTCCATCCCGACATCAGAGCCAGCGCGCCTTCCGGATTGATATGCGACCGGTAGTCGGCGTATTTCGCCGCAGCTTCCGCTTCCGTGTTGCCGAGGATGATCGTCATCATGTTGAACATCAGGATCTCAGCCGGATCGCGGCCGACCGCGGCGGCCTCCTGGCGGATCGCGGCGACGCGCGGCCCGATGATCTTGGCCGACGGTCCCGACATGAACACGCATTCGGCATGCTTGGCCGCGAACTGCCGGCCACGCGGCGAGGTGCCGGCCTGGTACAGGACCGGCGTGCGCTGGGGCGAGGGCTCGCTGAGATGGATGGTGTTGTTGATGCGGTAGTTCGCGCTCTCGTGATTGATGCGGTGAACCTTGCTGGGATCGGTGAAGATGCCGCGCTTGCGGTCGCGCAGCACGGCGTCGTCCTCCCAGCTCCCTTCCCAGAGCTTGTAGACCACCTCCATATATTCGTCCGCGATGTCGTAGCGGTCGTCATGCCCGGTCTGCTTGTCCTTGCCGGCGCCACGCGCGGCACTGTCGAGATAGCCGGTGACGACGTTCCAGCCGATCCGCCCCTCGGTGAGATGGTCCAGCGTAGACATCCGCCGCGCGAACGGATAGGGCGGCTCGAACGACAGATTGCTGGTGACGCCGAAGCCGAGGTCTTTCGTCACCGCGGCCATCGCCGAGAGCAGCAGTAGCGGCTCGTTCGACGGCGTCTGTGCTGCGTTGCGCAAGGCAGCGTCAGGACTGTTGCCGTAGACGTCGTAGACGCCGAGCACGTCGGCCAGGAACAGCCCGTCGAAACGGCCGCGCTCCAGTGTCCTGGCAAGATCGATCCAGTAAGGCAGGCGGTTATACTCGGCGGTGCGGTCGCGCGGATGAGTCCACAGGCCCGGCGACTGGTGCGCGACGCAATTCATCGCAAAGGCATTGAGCCTGATCTGCTTGGCCATGATCGTTCCCCGGCGCTCTATACTGAGCGCTCTTCGAATGGTAGATGTGCGCCCGAACTTGGCGAAGTTCTTGCATATAACCTGCGCTTGGCAAGGCCAAAATCAGCGGGCTGCCGCCCTTGGCAAGCCAGTCTCAAGAGAGCAAGAACGAAATCCCAAGAGAACTACAAGAGAAGTTCAAGAGAACTCCAAGAACTATCGACGTCCCCGCCACTTTCGAAGGGCCACCTGTCTCGGGTAGGGTCCTTTGTCTCAAAGTCTCGAAAAGCAAGTCATGACCAGAGCCGACGCCATCGCCCGCGCCCACGAGGATTTCAAATCCGGTGCGTTCCTCGCTGAACTCGACCGCCGCGTCGCCTTCAAGACCGAAAGCCAGAATCCCTCGCGCGGCGCCGAGCTGCGCGCCTATCTGGAACAGGAGATGCAGCCGGCGTTTGCCGCGCTGGATTTTACCAGCCGCATCGTCGAGTCCCCGAGTGGCAAGTCGCCGTTCCTGTTCGCCGAGCATCACGAAAACGCCTCAGCGCCCACCGTGCTGATCTACGGCCATGGCGACGTCGTCGACGGCATGGAGGGCGAGTGGCGCGAGGGCCGCGATCCCTGGCGCACGACGGTTGCGGGCACGCGGCTCTATGGCCGCGGCACCGCCGACAACAAGGGCCAGCACAGCATCAACATGGCGGCACTCCGCGCGGTGCGAGACGCCCGTGGCGGCAAGCTCGGCTTCAACGCCAAGTTCATCGTCGAGATGGGCGAGGAGATCGGCTCGCCCGATCTGGGCAAGGTGTGCGACCTCAATCGCGACGCGCTCAAGGCCGATTTGTTCATGGCCTCCGACGGGCCGCGCCTGTCCGCCGACCGCCCGACGCTGTTCCTGGGATGCCGCGGCGGCATCCGCATTCATCTCGATGTGAACCTGCGCGATGGCGGCCACCATTCCGGCAATTGGGGCGGCGTGCTCGCCAACCCCGCGACCATTCTGGTGAATGCCATCTCGACGCTGGTCGACGGCCACGGCCGCCTGCAGCTCGACGCCCTGAAGCCGCCGCGCCTCACCAACCAGATCCGCAGCTATCTTGCCGACGTACAGGTGGTGCCGACCGAGGACGAGCCGGCGCTTGCCGAGAACTGGGGCGAGGAGGGGCTGTCGGCCGCCGAGCGGCTTTACGCCTGGAACACGCTGGAAGTGCTGGCGATGTCATCGGGCAATATCGAGAAGCCGGCCAACGCCATTCCGGGCCATGCCAATGCTGTGCTGCAACTGCGTTTCGTGGTCGGCACCGAGGTCGGCGGCCTGATCGAGGCGATCCGCGCGCATCTTGTCCAGAAGGGCTTTTCGATGGTCGAGGTGCGGGCGGCGCAGAGCTTTGCTGCATCGCGCACCGATTTCGACAGCCCCTGGATCAAATGGGCGGCGGATTCGGTGAAAGAGACCACCGGCAAGCCGCCGGCGGTGCTGCCGAACTTCGGCGGCTCGCTGCCCAACGACGTATTCTCCGAGATCCTGGGTCTGCCGACGATCTGGGTCCCGCACTCCTATCCCGGCTGCTCCCAGCATGCGCCCAATGAGCACATCCTGCTGCCATTGACGGAAGAAGCCTTGACGGTGATGGCCGGCCTGTTCTGGGATCTCGGGGAATTGCCCAAGCCGCTGACCTGAGCCCATTAACCTCTGCCGCAAGCCAGCCGAAAGTCACATTCTAATCCGGCCCAATCTGTGCTTGCATCCGGGCCGCATCATCCTGAAAGGGGACCAAAAAAGTGAAACATTTCCGTAGCATTGGGCTCGCGCTCGCCGCGACCTTCGCCGTCAGCCAGGCCGGGGCCCAGGAGCTGACAGGCACGCTGAAGAACATCAAGGACACCGGCGCCATCACGCTGGGCTTCCGCGACTCCTCGATCCCCTTCTCCTATCTCGACGACAATCAGAAGCCCGTCGGATTTGCGATGGACATCTGCTACAAGATCGTCGACGCGGTGAAGAAGGAGCTCAAGCTCGACAAGCTCGAGGTCAAGCTCAATCCGGTGACGTCGGCGACCCGTATCCCGCTGATGGCGAACGGCACCATCGACCTCGAATGCGGCTCGACCACCAACAATGCCGAGCGCCAGAAGCAGGTTGCTTTCACCAACACCCACTACCTGACCGCGAGCCGCTACGTCTTCAAGAAGTCGAGCGGCCTGAAGTCGATCGAAGACCTCAAGGGCAAGACCGTGGTCTCGACCGCGGGAACCACCAACATCAAGCAGCTGACCGAGGCCAACGTCGAGAAAAAGCTCGGCGCCAACATCATTCCGGCCAAGGACCACGCCGAAGCCTTCCTGATGGTCGAGACCGACCGCGCGGTCGCCTTCGTCATGGACGACATCCTGCTCGCCAGCCTCGTCGCCGGCTCGAAGTCGCCGGACGACTACGTCATCTCCAAGGACGCATTCTCCAAGCCCGAGCCCTACGGCATCATGCTGCGCAAGGACGATGCCGCCTTCAAGAAGGTGGTCGATGCGGCGACCGCGGCGCTCTATACGTCCGGCGAGGCCCAGAAGATCTATGACAAGTGGTTCACCGCCAAGATCCCCCCGAAGGGCCTGAACCTCAACACGCCGATCTCGGCCGAGCTGAAGAACGAGTTCGCCAAGCCGACGGACTCGCCGAACCCGGACGACTATAAGTAAGATAACCTCGATCTTTCGATCGGGATCATGTCCGGCCACTCTTGACACAGGGGTGGCCGGACATTTGCATAGGCGGCCAGGATATCTCTGACTGGCGCGTTCGCGCGGGGGACACGTGAACTATAACTGGAACTGGGGAATCTTTTTCCAGCCGAACCCGATGGGGACGGGCACCTATCTCGACATGCTGCTGTCGGGCCTGGCGCTGACCCTGAAAACCGCGGCGCTGGCCTGGGTCATCGCGCTGATCACCGGCTCGATCGTCGGCGTCATGCGCACGCTGCCGTCGAAGGGGGCGAACTGGTTCGGCTTCGCCTATGTCGAATTCTTCCGCAACATGCCGCTGTTGGTGCAGCTGTTCCTGTGGTTCTTCGTGCTGCCGGAGCTGCTGCCGAAGGCCGCCGGCATTTGGCTGAAGCAATTGCCGAACGCGCCGTTCTGGACGGCGGCGATCGGCGTCGGCTTCTTCATGTCGGCGCGCGTGGCCGTGCAGCTGCAGGCCGGCATCGGCTCACTGCCGCGCGGGCAGAAGATGGCGGCGACCGCGCTGGGTCTGACCACCGCGCAGGGTTATCGCTATGTGCTGCTGCCGATGGCGTTCCGCATCATCCTGCCGCCGCTGACGTCCGAATTCCTCAACACCATCAAGAACACGGCGGTGGCGATCACCATCGGCCTGCTGGAGCTGACCGGACAGGCGCGCTCGATGCAGGAATTCTCGTTCCAGGTGTTCGAGGCCTTCACCGCCGCGACCATCCTCTATCTCCTCGTCAACGCCATCGTGGTGACCGCGATGCGCTTCCTCGAGCGCTGGGTCGCGATCCCCGGCTACATCACGGGGAAATAAGCGATGTTCGGCAATCTCGATTTCGACGTCATCCGCCGCGCGCTGCCCTATCTGTTCTACGAGGGCATGACGTTCACACTGACGCTGACGGGCCTTGCAGCCCTCGGTGGCCTCGTCTTCGGCACGGCGCTCGCCCTGATGCGGCTGTCCGGCCTCAAGCTGCTCGGCCGGATCGCCGGGGTCTATGTCGACTTCATGCGCTCGCTGCCGCTGGTGCTGGTCATCTTCTGGTTCTACTTCCTGGTGCCCTATATCGGGCAGTGGCTGACCGGCGCCTCGCGCCCGATCAGCGTCGGCGCGTTCGCGTCCTCGCTCATCACCTTCATCATGTTCGAGGCGGCGTACTTCTCCGAGATCATGCGCGCCGGCATCCAGTCGATCTCGCGCGGCCAGCCGGCCGCGGCCAGCGCGCTGGGCCTGACCTACGCCCAGACCATGCGCTACGTCGTGTTGCCGCAAGCTTTCCGCAACATGCTGCCGGTCCTGATCACGCAGACCATCGTGCTGTTCCAGGACACCTCGCTGGTCTATGTCCTCTCGATCACGGACTTCCTGGGAGCGGCGAGCAAGGTCGCGCAACGCGACGGGCGTCTCGTCGAAATGTATCTGTTCGCAGCGGTCGTCTACTTCACCATTTCCTGTATCGCGTCCTTCGGCGTTCGTCGCCTCCAGGCGCGCATCGCCATCATTCGATAGAGCGTGTCGGTCATGATCGAAATCAGCCACGTCAACAAATGGTACACTCCGAGCTTCCAGGTGCTGACCGATTGCACCACCAGCGTCACCAAGGGCGAGGTCGTGGTGGTCTGCGGACCGTCGGGCTCGGGCAAGTCGACGCTGATCAAGTGCGTCAATGCGCTGGAGCCGTTCCAGAGCGGCGACATCAGCGTCGACGGCACCAAGGTCAACGACCCCAAGACCAATCTGCCCAAGCTGCGCTCGCGCGTCGGCATGGTGTTCCAGCACTTCGAGCTGTTCCCGCACCTCAAGATCATCGACAATCTCTGCCTCGCGCAGCAGAAGGTGCTGGGCAGGTCGTCTGACAAGGCGGTGACGAAGGGCATGATGCTGCTGGATCGCGTCGGCCTGAAGGAGCAGGCGCAGAAGTTTCCCGCGCAGCTTTCCGGCGGCCAGCAGCAGCGCGTGGCGATCGCGCGCGCGCTTGCCATGGACCCGATCGTCATGCTGTTCGACGAGCCGACCTCGGCACTCGATCCCGAAATGGTCAGCGAAGTGCTCGACGTCATGGTCGATCTCGCCCATGAGGGCATGACCATGATGGTCGTCACCCACGAGATGGGGTTTGCCCGCAAAGTGGCCAATCGCGTGATCTTCATGGACCGCGGCGAGATCGTCGAGGACGCGGCGAAGGACGATTTCTTCGGCCAGCCGCGCAGCGACCGCGCGCAGAAGTTCTTGTCGAAGATTCTGTCGCATTAGCTCCCCTGTCATTCCGGGACGCGCCTCTTGGCGCGGGCCCGGAATCCATCGGGCGGCAGTACGCGAGGTAAGATGGATTCCGGGCTCATTCGCTTTGCGAATGCCCCGGAATGACGGATCGAGGGTTTATCGGGCTCGCCAAATCTCCTATACCGGTGGCCAAATCCCCCTTCCTCCCAGGAGACCTGCCTTGGACCCGATCGCCTACGTCAACGGCTCATTCGTCCCGCTCTCGGACGCCAAGATCTCGGTCCTCGATCGCGGCTTCCTGTTCGCCGACGGCATCTATGAGGTCTCGGCCGTGCTCGACGGCAAGCTGGTCGACAACGCCTCGCATCTGGCGCGGCTGGAGCGCTCGGTCGGCGAGATCAGCTTGAAGCTGCCGGAGACGGTCGAGCGCATCACCGAGCTGCAGAAGGAGCTGATCGCGCGCAACAAGGTCGCCAACGGCCTGGTCTATCTCCAGGTGACGCGCGGCGCCGACAAGGGCCGCGACTTTCCGTTTCCCAAGGGCGACGTCAAGTCGAGCCTGGTGATGTTCACCTCGGAAAAGGACATCATCAACGCCGCTTCGGCGAAGACCGGCATCAACGTCATCACCGTGCCAGACATCCGCTGGGAGCGGCGCGACATCAAGAGCGTGGCCCTGCTGGCGCAGGTCTTGGCAAAGCAGGCCGCGGCCGAAGCCGGCGCCGGCGAAGCCTGGATGCTGGAAGATGGCTACGTCACCGAGGGCGGTTCGTCCTCGGCGTTCATCCTCACCAAGGACGACGTCATCGTGACCCGCAAGAACTCCAATGCGATCCTGCCGGGCTGTACCCGCAAGGCCGTGGTGGCGCTCGCCGAGGAACGTCAGCTTCGCGTCGAGGAGCGCTCGTTCACGGTGGCCGAGGCGCTTGCCGCGAAGGAGGCTTTTGCGACGTCGGCTTCACTGTTCGTCCAGCCCGTGGTCGCCATCGACGGCAAGACCATCGGCGACGGCAAGCCCGGCCCGATGGCGACGCGCCTGCGCGAGATCTACGTGGAGTTCGCCAAGGCGACGGCGGTCTGAGCCGCGCACTCAGCTGCCGTAGGGTGGGCAAAGGCGCACTTGCGCCGTGCCCACGTCCTCTCTCGCTTTAGCTGCAGAACGTGGGCACGCTCCGCTTTGCCCACCCTACGAGACCTGCGCTGAGGCGCGTGTTGTGAGCTACGCCACCGACGCCTTCATCTTCACCGGATGAACCGCACGGAACGCGATTGCGATCCTGTTCCAGGCGTTGATGGCGCCGATCAGCATGGTCAGGTTCACGGTCTCTTCCTCGGAGAACTGCGCACGGACCTGCTCGTAGACGTCATCAGGCGCATGCGTCTGCGAGATCAGCGTGACCGATTCCGTCCAGGCCAGCGCGGCGCGTTCGCGATCGGTGTAAAGCGGGGATTCGCGCCAGGCATCGAGCAGGTAGATGCGCTGCTCGGTCTCGCCGCGCTTGCGGGCGTCCTCGGTGTGCATGTTGATGCAGAAAGCGCAGCCATTGATCTGTGACGCCCGGATCTTGACGAGCTCGATCAGCGATTTCTCGAGCCCCGTGGACTGGATCTGCGTCTCCAGCGCCATCAGCGCTTTGATCGTATCCGGCGCGGCCTGATAGTAGTTCATGCGGGGTTTCATGGTCGTTCTCCTTGCTTGCTGGGTTGAGTCAGTGGGCGCCACCGGCTGAGGTCTGGCCGGGCTTCTTCAGGAACAGGACCGCGGCGAGCGCGACGATCAGCGCCATGCCGAGCAGATAAAACGTGTCGCTGAAGGCTAGAATGTACGCCTGCTTCTGCACGATATGACCAATCGCGACATAGGCGCGATGCGCCGCATCCGCACGGTCGAGGATGCCGTGATTGACGAAATATTGCGTGAGCTGTTCCAGCCGTGTGCGGGTGGCCTGCTCGAACACCGAGACCGACTGCATCAGCACGTTGGAGTGATACTGCTCGCGCTTGGTCAGCACGGTCTGGAGCAGTGCGATGCCGACGGCGCCGCCGAGATTGCGCATCATGTTGAACAGGCCCGAGGCCGAGCCCGCGTTCTCCGGCTCGATGCCGGCGGTAGCGACCGCCGAGAGCGGCGCCATCACCAGCGCCTGGCCGATGGCGCGGACGACGTTGGGCCACAGCAGCTGGTCGGCGGCGTAATCATTGGTCATATAGATGTTCATGAAGTTGGAAGCCGCGAACAGCACGAAGCCGACGCCGATGATGATCCGTGCATCGAACTTTTGCATCAGGCGCGGCACCAGCGGAATCAGCAGGAGTTGCGGCAATCCGGTCCAGGCCAGCACCATGCCGATCTGCTCGGAATTGTAGCCCTGGATGCGCGATAGATATTGCGGCAGGATGAAGACCGAGCCGTACAGCGCGATGCCGAGCAGGAAGTTTGCGAGCATGCCGAAGCCGAAATTGCGGCGGACGAGCAGGCGCAGGTTGAGCAGCGGCTTCTTCACCGTGAGCTCGATGATCAGGAAGGCGGTCAGCGCGACGGCCGCGATCACTGACAGCTTGACGATGAAGGGCGAGCCGAACCAGTCGTCCTTGTTGCCTTCCTCCAGCACGGTCTGCAGCGCCGATAGCCCGATCGCCATGGTGATGATGCCGGCCCAGTCGCCGTCGCGCAGCAGCGCCAGCTTCATCGGCTTGGGCTCGAGCGCGTACCAGAGCATGCCGACCATCACCGCGCCGGGCACGAGGTTGACGTAGAAGATGTACTCCCAGCCGAAATTTTCGGTGAGATAGCCGCCGATGGTCGGGCCGATCGCGGGCGCAAACGTCGCCGACAGCGCGAACAGCGCAAGGCCGACCGGCTGTTTTGCGCGCGGCAGCAGCGTGATGATCAGCGTGAACGCCATCGGAATCAGAACGCCGCCGGTAAATCCCTGCACGGCGCGCAGCACGATCATCTGCGGCAGATCCTGCGCAAGTGCACAGGCCGCCGAGAGAACCAGGAACAGGATCGCATTGGTCAGAAGGTAAATCCGGATCGAGAACACCTGCGCCAGCCAGCCGGACAGCGGGATCACCACGATCTCGGCGACCAGATAGGAGGTCGAGATCCAGCCGCCGTCGTCGATGCCGGCGCCGATCGCACCCTGGATGTCGGCGAGCGAGGCGTTGACGATCTGGATGTTCAGCACCGCCATGAAGGCGCCGAGCGTCGCGCCGATCACGGCGACCCAGGTTTTTGCGGATACGGCCGGCGTGCTCGGAGCTGCGGGGGCGGCGAGATTGGTGGCGGCGTCAACGGTCGGTTGCAGCGTGCTCATGGAAGCCTCGTCTCGGGTACGGAGACAGGATGCGTCAGGCGAATGGTTTCGATAATCGATGAAGCTGTGGAAGGATCGTTCGGCAGGATTTGATAATCCCGCCGAGGCCTTCCGGCTTCAGCCGCCGTTCGGGCGGGATGTGTTGCCGGCGAGGCGCTTCGCCGTCTCGCGCTCGGCCAGCACCGCCTGCTTGGTGTCGACCGTCGGCACCGCCGACATGCCGGGGCGCAGCAGGCCGGTGAGGCTGTGGTCGTCGAGCACGATCTTCACCGGCACCCGCTGCACGATCTTGGTGAAATTGCCGGTGGCGTTGTCGGGCGGCAGCAGCGCGAATTCGAGCCCGCTCGCGGGCGACAGGCTGTCGACATGGCCGTGCAGGGTTCGATTACGAAAACTGTCGACGTGCAACTCGACCGGCTGACCCGGCCGCACATGCGTGAGCTGGGTCTCCTTGAAGTTGGCGACCACGTAGACCGCATCGAGCGGCACCACCGCCATCAATTGCGTGCCGGCTTGCACGTACTGGCCGACGCGCAGCGAGCGAGCGCCGACGGTGCCCTCGACCGGCGCCGTGATCTCGGTATAGGACAGGTTCAACGCCGCCTGCTGTGCGACAGCGCGGGCCCGTTCGAGCTGGGCCGCCGCCTGGGCGCGCTGGGTGGTGAGCACGTCGATCTTGCGCTGAGCGGCCAGAAGGCCGGATTTCGCGTGCTGCAATTGCGCGCTGCTCGCGCGTAGCGCCGCGTCGGTCTGCTGCGCGCGCTGGATCGTGCCGGAGCCGGTCTTCATGAGGTCGTCGTAACGGGCGCGCTCTTCCTGCGCGAATTTCAGGTTGGCGTCGGCTGCAGTGACGTCAGCCGTGCTCTGCTCGATGATCGGCTGTTGCAGCTCGAGCTGGGCATCGATGTTGCGCACCGAGGCTTCGCCGGCGGCGACGTCGGCTTTGGCCTGGTCGAGCGCCGCCCTGAAGTCGCGATCGTCGATCTTGGCCAGCGCCTGGCCCGCCTTCACCTTTTCGTTGTCACTGACCAGCACCTTGGCGATGTAGCCGGAGATTTTTGGTGCGATGATCGTGGAGTCAGCCTTCACATAGGCATCGTCGGTTGTCTCGAGGTAGCGGCCGTTGGTCCAGTAATCGTGCCCGTAATAAACAGCGGTTGCCGTGCCCGCGAGGAACGCGAGCGCCAGCGCCGCGCGCCGCACCCTGTTCCGGGCCGGGGCAGTCGGCGGGGTCTTGGGGTTATCGGGGGTGATTTCAGTTGCCTGCTGAAAAGTCTCGGCGCGGGGCATCTCGGACATGGAAGTCTCCTATCGGCGTCCTGAGACTATTGGTCTTTCTGGGCTTGGTGATAATCGAGGAAATGCTGGAAGGATTATCCATCAAAGTTGGATAATCCGGAGAGGTCGCCTTGGTTGTGATGTCTAGCGAACCAGACCCGCGACTGCCCCAGCGGGATTGCCGCGCCCGTCGAGCGATTGCTGCTAACGCATGCGTCCTGCTCCACTCGAAGCTTCATGCGAGGTGAAATCCCGTGTTTTGATAGATAATCGGGGTGAATTCCTTGCGATTATCCATCAAAGGCGGATAATCAGGTGCCATGGATCGATTGACCAGCCTCGAAGTCTTCAGCCGGGTGGTAGAGACCGGCGGCTTCTCTGCAGCCGCCCGCAAGCTCAACATGTCGACCACCATGGTGAGCAATCACGTTCAGGCGCTGGAAGACCGGCTCGGGGTGAGGCTGCTTCAGCGGACCACGCGCAAGGTCAACCTCACCGAGATCGGCAAGGCCTATTACGACCGTTGCGTCCAGATCCTCGCCGACATCGAACAGGCCGACGATATCGCAGGCGAATTGCAGTCGGTGCCCCGCGGCACGCTGCGCATCCACGTCGCCACGCATATGGTGCAGTTCGTCGCGCCTGTCGTGGCAAAGCTTCTGTCGACCTATTCGGAGCTCAAGGTCGATCTGCGCATGGGCGAAGGCGACGTCGATCTCATCGAGGAAGGCTACGACGTCGCCTTGCGCATGACCTCGCCGCCGGATTCAAGCCTGATCGTCCGCAGCCTCGCCACCTGGCGTCACGTGCTGTGCTGCTCGCACGATTATCTCGACAAGCACGGCCGGGTGCAGAAGCTCGACGAGCTCGCCGCGCATAATTGTGGCCGGCACCTGAATTATCCGTTCGGCGATGAATGGCGCTTCCTCGATCGCAAAGGCGCACCGGCCTCCGTACGCATCTCGGGCAGCTTCGTCACCAATAGCGGGGAAGCGCTGCGCAAGGTCGCACTGGAGGGGGCCGCCATCTGCCTGATGGCGGGTTTTCTCATTCAGGACGACCTCGAAGCCGGCCGTCTCGTGCGCCTCTTGCCGGAATATCGGACGATCGAGTTGTCGATGAACGCGGTCTATCCGCATCGTCATCATCTGTCGGCAAAGGTCAGGACCTTCATCGACCTGCTCGCGCACCACAGCGCCGAGCAGCAAAAGCTGATCAATCCGTATTCGTGAGCCGCGCCGGCAGCGGCCGTGTCGTATGGTGGGCAAAGGCGCCTTTGCGCCGTGACCACGATCTGTCAATTGGTGGACAGAAGACGTGGGCACGCTTCGCTTTGCCCACCCTACGAGAGCGTCAATGCGGCGGCGGCAGCCGTCCGAACAGCTTTTCAACCGACAAGCCGATCGCGAGCAGGCGGCGATCGCTTCCGGCAGGGCCATCGAGTTCAAGTCCGATCGGCAATCTGCTGGTGGCGCCGAGCGCGATCGGGATCTGGATCCCGGGAATACCGGCATTGCTGCCGGGATCGGTGTTCTGGATGAACAGTCCGAAGTTTTCGAGGCTGCTGGAGTCGGGATTGGAGGCGATTGCGACGCGCGGCGTGGTCGGGAAAGCGACGGCGTCGAGCCGATGATCGGCGAAGGTCCGGGCATAGAGCGCCTGTAGCGCCGGTCGCGCGGTCTTGATCGCCGCGTCGTAGATCGGCCTGGCATCGAGCAGCGTATTGTTCGGACCCGGCAGTTTGCGCGGGATGACGAGGCCATCATAGGTGCCCTTCACGTCGGGGCTCGCAATCTCGCTCGCCAGCGCTTCGATGGTGAGGCCTGTGCCGGTGCGGGCGAGATATCCGACCATGTCGTCATAGGCTTCGTACAGCGCGACCGGGAAGCCGACCTGGCCGTTGAGTTCGGCGAGCTGCGGCATCTCGACCTCGACGATCGTGACGCCGTTTGTCTTCATCTGCACGATAGCGGCCTGGAAGGCGGTTTCGGTATCGGCATCGAGATTGGTCAACATCGTCTTCACGACGCCGATCCGCACCTGCTTCAGGTCGGCCGGTAGGGCCGCCTCGCCATTCGTGATCACGCGATCGAGCAGCGCGACGTCGGCCATGGTCGCGGCCATCGGGCCTGCAGTGTCGCGCGTGTGCGAGATCGGGGCGATGCCTTCCTGTGGATAGCGGCCGACAGTCGGACGCAGCGAGGCACATCCGTTCAGCGCGGCGGGCACGCGCACCGACCCACCCGTGTCGGTGCCGAGCCCGCCCGCGACGATCCGCGCGCCGATTGCAGCGCCGGTCCCGGACGAGGAGCCGCCGGCGATCAGGGCCCGGTCATAGGCGTTGCGCACGCCGAACTCGGCGCCGGTCTTGAACGCGGTGTTGTAGCCGGAGATGCCGAAGGCCAGCTCGTGCATGCTGGTCTTGCCGATGATGATCGCGCCCGCCGCGCGCAGCTTTGCCACGACCGGCGCATCGGCTTTCGGAACGTAATCTCTGAGCGCGGGTGTGCCGGCACTGCAGGGCAGTCCCGCGACCTCGATGTTGTCCTTGATCACGACGGGCACACCGCCGAGCGGCTTGTCCTTGTCGCCCGTCGCGTCGAATGCCGCGGCGGCCTTCAAGGCGCCGGCCTCGTCCAGCGTGACGAAGGCATTGAGATCGGCATTGGCCTTGGCGCGGGCAAGAGCCTCCGTTGTGAGCGCGGTACTCGTGACTGAACCGGCGCGGAGGGCGGCCGCGGCCTGGGTCAGGGTCAACTGGTCGAAATCCATGATGCGTCACCCGATTGGTGGGCAGCCATCAGGGCCCCCCGGGGATAGAGGCTGAAGCCTCGCCGGCTCCGCGTCAACCGGTGGCGCGCAGCTTTGCCGGCGGCGACGGGTGGAGTTCATTGAACAGCCGCTCGACCTCGATCTTCGCCTTTCCGATCGCGGCGTCCTTGACCGGGCCATAGCCGCGAATGTCCATCGGCACTGCTGCGATTGCGACCAGACCTGATAGATGCGCCGCATCGAACCTGCCGAGCATCCGCTCGATCAAACCTTCATACCAGGCAATCAGCTCGCGCTCGGTGCGCCTTTCCCGGGTGTAGCCGAACGGATCGAACCGCGTGCCGCGCAGCCCCTTCAAGCGCGCGAGCACGGCGAGTGGCATCTGGATCCATTGGCCGAAGGCGCGCTTGCGCGGACGCCCCCGTGCGTCGCGCCGCGACGGCAGGAAGGGCGGGGCGAGGTGATACTGGACGCTAAAGCCGTCCTCGAATTCTCGCTTCAGCTCATCGAGGAATCCGCCCTGCATGTGCAGACGCGCCACCTCATACTCGTCCTTGTAGGCCATCAGCTTGAACAGGGCGCGTGCGACGGCCTCGGTCAGGGCCTCGCTGTTCAGGACAGCTTCGGCGCGGCGGACCCTTGCGACGGTCGCCCGGTAGCGCGCCGCATAGGCGTCGTCCTGATAGGCAGTGAGGAATTCGGCGCGCCGCTCGATCATCTGGTCGAGCGTCTCGATCTTGGGCGCTTCGTCGACTTTCGGCAAAAAGTCCGGATCGGCGGCCGCAATCCGGCCCCAGGCAAAGGCCTGCTTGTTGCGTTCGACGGCGACGCCGTTGAGCTCGATTGCACGCAGCAGCGCTTGCAGCGAGATCGGGACCAAACCGCGCTGCCAGGCAAAGCCCAGCATGATGATGTTGGCATAGACAGCATCGCCGAGCAGTCGCTCAGCCAGCGCGTTGGCGTTGATGGTGCTGAGATTGCCCTCGCCGATGACTTGGCCGATTGCACGCAGGCGCGCGGGGGAGGCGAGATCGGCGTCGCGGAAGCGGACGACGTCGCCGGTCGGCATCTCCGCGGTGTTGATCGCGGCGCGCGTGCCGCGGCGGTAGGTGCCGGAGGCCTTCGGCGAGGAGCTGACGACGAGATCGCAGCCGATCAGCGCATCGGCTGCGCCCTGGTCGATACGGACCTGATGCAGCGCCGCAGGGCTCGAGGCGAGGCGGATGTAGCTCAGCACGGGCCCGAATTTCTGCGCGAAGCCGGTGAAGTCCAGCACTGAGACGCCGCGGCTTTCGAGGTGCGCCGCCATGCCTATCAGCGCGCCGACAGTAATCACGCCGGTACCGCCGACGCCGGTCACCAGCAGGTCGTAAGAACGGTCGAGTGCCGCCGTCGCGGGCAACGGAAGTGTGGCGGCGCGCCCAACCGCGTCGATCTGGCTCGCGTTCTTCTTGCGACGCGTCGCGCCTTCGACGGTCACAAAACTCGGGCAGAAGCCGTTGAGGCAGGAAAAATCCTTGTTGCAGGTCGACAGGTTGATCTGGCGCTTGCGGCCGAACGGCGTCTCCTTCGGCTCGACGCTGAGGCAGTTGGATTCCACCGAGCAGTCGCCGCAGCCCTCGCAGACGAGATCGTTGATATAGGCGAAGCGCTTCGGGTCGGCCATCTGCCCGCGCTTGCGCCGGCGTCGCTTCTCCGTGGCGCAGGTCTGCTGATAGATCAGGACCGAGACGCCGGGGACATCGCGCAGCTCGCGCTGCACGGCATCCATCTCCTCGCGCGGATGAAGGGTGACGCCGGCCGGCAGGTCGGCAGGCGAGAACTGTGCCGGATCATCCGACACCAGCGCGATGCGCGTCACACCTTCGGCGCGGACGCTGTGGGCGATGGCATGCACGCTGATGGGACCGTCGACCGGCTGGCCGCCGGTCATCGCGACGGCGTCGTTGAACAGGATCTTGTAGGTGATGTTGGCCTTGGCGGCGATCGCCTGCCGGATCGCCATCGAGCCGGAGTGGTAATAGGTGCCTTCGCCGAGATTCTGAAAGATGTGCTTGTGACCGGTGAAGCGTGACGACGCCGCCCAGTTGACGCCTTCACCGCCCATCTGGATCAGTGACGAGGTCTCCCGGTCCATCCAGCTTGCCATGAAGTGACAACCGATGCCGGCCAGCGCCTTGGAGCCTTCAGGTACCTTTGTTGACGTGTTGTGCGGGCAACCCGAGCAGAAATACGGCGTGCGCGTCGCGCCAGAGACGTTGATGGTGCGTGCGGCCTCCGGCATCAGAGCGGCCGCGCGTGCGGCGAGATTGAGGCCTGGAAACATCGGATCAAGCCGGCGCGCCAACACGCCCGCCAGCGCGCGGGGCGACAATTCGCCGATCCAGGAGATCAGCCTGGCGCCGGTTTCGTCGTGCTTGCCGACCATGCGCTCCGGCTTGCTGCCAGGATAGTCGTAAAAATATTCCTTGAACTGGCTCTCGATGATGCCGCGCTTCTCCTCGACCACGAGGATCTCGCGCTTGCCCTTCACAAAATCCATGGCGTCATGCAGCGCCAGCGGCCAGACCATGCCGACCTTGTAGACGTCGATGCCGATGCTGCGGCAGGCGGCCTCGTCAAGGCCCATCAGCCGCAGCGCCTCCATCAGGTCCAGATGGGCCTTGCCTGTGGTGACGATGCCGTAGGTGGCATCCGCAATGTCGTAGATGTGACGGTCGATCGGATTGGCCTTGGCGAAGGCGTAGACCGCGTGCTTCTTCGCCTCGAGCCGTTCCTCGATCTGCGGGCCCGGCAGATCAGGCCAGCGATAGTGCAGGCCGCCTGGCGGCGGCGTGAACTCGGGCGTGCGGAAGTGGCGCGGCGGCTGCAGCGCGACGGAGGCGCCCGACTCGACGATCTCCGAGATCGCCTTGAAGCCGACCCACATGCCGGAGAAGCGACTCAGTGCATAGCCATATTCGCCGAACGCGAGATACTCGCCGACGCTCGCGGGATGCAGCGTCGGCATGAACCAGCTCATGAAGGCGACGTCGGACTGGTGCGGCATCGAGGAGGAGACGCAGCCATGGTCGTCGCCGGCGACCACCAGCACACCGCCATGCGGCGAGGAGCCGTAGGCATTGCCATGCTTCAGCGCATCGCCGGAGCGATCAACGCCGGGGCCCTTGCCGTACCAGAGGCCGAACACGCCATCGACCTCGCGATCTCCTTGCGTTTCGACCTGCTGCGAGCCAAGCACCGCGGTCGCGGCGAGGTCCTCATTCACTGCGGGTAGGAATTCGATGCGGTCCCGCTTCAGCCGCTCCTGGATGCGCCAGAGCTCGAGGTCAATGCCGCCGAGCGGCGAGCCGCGATAGCCTGAGATGAAGCCGGCCGTGTTGAGCCCCGCGGCCCGGTCGCGCCTGACTTGGTCGAACGCGATGCGGACGATGGCCTGTGTGCCCGTAAGGAAGACGCGGCCGTGTTCGCGATCGTAGCGATCGGAGAGTTCGTAGGGGTCGAGTGACGGAAAGGCGTCCATGCGGACCTCCCGCGGCATCCTTGCCGATGCTGGAAGGTTAGGCCTGGGACGCTGGTAGGTCTTACCTATTCATCCCCAATGGCGTGAATAATCGGTAGAATTTTGCAATACATCGGCAAATTTGGTAGATTTGACTGAATTGTGAGGTCGCCATGATCGAAGACCAGGACACCCGGATTCTCGCCCACCTCCAGAAGGACGGCCGCGCCACCAACCAGCAGCTCGCCGATGAGGTCGGCATGTCCACCTCTGCCTGTTGGCGACGCGTGCGCGCGCTGGAGGAGGCCGGCATCATCCAGGGTTATGCGGCGCTGGTCGCGCGCGAGCCGGCGGGCTTCGCGATGTCCGCCATTCTCCACGTCTCGCTGGAACGGCACGACGCAAAGTTCGTCGACGAATTCGTCGCGCGGGTAACCAAACGCCGCGAGGTGCTGGAGTGCTTTGCGACCACGGGCGACGCCGATTATCATTTGCGCGTCGTCGTGCAGGACATGGCGGCCTACAACCGCTTCCTCGACGAGTTCATGTTCCGCATTCCCGGCATCCGCTACGTCCGCAGCAACGTGGTGCTGAAGGAGATCAAGTCGAGCGTGTCGCTGCCGTTTTGATTCCCGAGAGATGCCGTAGGGTGGGCAAAGCGAAGCGTGCCCACGATCTTTCACGACGGAAAAAGATGGTGGGCACGGCGCAAGAGCGCCTTTGCCCACCCTACGGCACCGGTGCTGCGGGGCCGCTAGCGCCCCTCCCGCACAAACCTGTTCCGCAACGTCCCGACACCGGTGATGTCGATCTCCACGACGTCACCGTGCTTGATGTCGGGCGAGGCGCCGTCCGTGCCCATCCAGATCACGTCGCCGGGCCATAAGGTAAAATACTTGGTCAGCTCGACCAGGAACGGCACCACGCCGAAGATCATGTCGTTGGTCGCGAAGCGATTGGTCTCGTTGCCGTTGACCCGGACGATCGTTTCCATCTGTTCGAGATCGGCTTCGGTCTCGATCCACGGCCCCATCGGCTTGAACGTGTCGGCGTTCTTCGAGCGCCACAGGCTACGATCGGCCTTCTGCCAGCTGCGCTCGCTGACGTCGTTGCCGATGGTGTAGCCGAACACGCAATCCATCGCGTTGTCCTCCGTGAGATGCTTTACCTTCTTGCCGATGACGACGACGAGCTCGCCCTCGTAGTGGATTTTCTCCGTCGCAAAGGACGGGATCACGACGTCCTCGTCATGTGCGATCAGCGCGTTCTGGGCGCGATAGCCGATCTCGGGACGGTCGGGCACGGCCGGCACGGTGCCGGCCTTGTCGGCGGCTTCCTTCAGGTGCTTGAGGTAGTTCAAGCCGACGCAATAGAAGGTGCGGGGGATCAGTGGCAACTCGATCTTCACGTCCGACAGCGAATGCGTGCGCGAGCTGCGTTGCCATTCGTCGAAGGGATCGCCTTCGACTGCGATTACCTTGTCGTTCTCGATGATTCCCCACGAGGTCTTGCCTGCATCAGTAAATTTCAGCCAGCGCATGCCAAGTCCTCGTTGCTATTCCGCGGCATCGCGCGGCGGCACCTTCCAGGCGCCGGCCGCGGGCCGCTCCAGTCCGAGATTTTCGCGCAGCGTCTTGCCGCGATAGTCTTTCTGAAACAGTCCGCGGCGTTGCAGCTCCGGAACGACATGCTGGACGAAATCGGCGTAGGAGCCGGGCACATAGGTCGCGGCGATGACAAAGCCGTCGCAGCCGCGCTCGACAAACATCTCCTCGAGCTTGTCCGCGATCTCCTTGGGGCCGCCGACCATTGCGTCCTGCACCTGGCCGCGGCCGGAGAAAGTGACGAAGTCGCGCGCGCTCGGATTGCTCTTGCCCGAATTCTTCAGCACGCCGTCGCGGATGCCCAGGATACCCTGCATGCTCTTCAGCTCGTCAGTGGTCAGCGGCTCATCGAGATCCTTGGAGGCGAAGTCGTAGTTGAGCGCTTCGGCAAGCAGCGACAGCGCGTCGATCTGGAGCGGCAGCTTGTTGATCAGCGCCATCCTGTCTTCGGCTTCCGCCTTGGTCGCGCCACAGACCGGCGTCGTCAGATTGCAGAGGAACATCTCATCAGGGTCGCGGCCGGCTTTGGCGGCCTCGTTGCGCACGGACGCATAGCCGTCCTTGGCGCCCTGAAGATTGCGCGCGGCGGTGAAGATCACTTCGCCCCACCGCCCGGCAAAGCGCTGGCCTCGGCCCGATGCCCCGGCCTGGATGATCACGGGATGGCCCTGCTGCGAACGCGGCACGGTGAACGGCCCGCGTGACTTGAACGCCGCGCCCTTGTGGTCGAGCCGCTTCACCTTGGTCGGATCGGCAAAGCGGCCGGTCTTCTTGTCCATGATGAGCGCGCCGTCTTCCCAGGTGTCCCAATGGCCGAGCACGACCTCCATGAACTCGTCGGCCTTGTCGTAGCGGGAATCATGTTCTGGATGGGAGTCGCGCCCCATGTTGAGCGCCTCGCCGTCGTTGAGCGAGGTGACGACGTTCCAGCCGGCGCGTCCGCCGGACATGAGATCGAGCGTCGCGAAGCGGCGGGCGACGTCGAACGGTTCGTAATAAGTGGTCGAGCACGTCGCGCCCAGCCCGAGCTTCTCGGTGACCATGCCCATCGTGGTCAGCACGATCAGCGGATCCATCTTCACGCAGCGGATGCCGTATTCGACGGTATGGGCGTGGTCGTTGCCGTAGCGGTCCGGCATCGCCAGGCGGTCGTCGAAGAAGGCCATGTGGAACTTGCCGGCTTCGAGAATTCTGCCGATCTCCTGATAATAGTCCGCCGACATCGAATCGTCGCGCGAGTCCGGATGCCGCCAGGAGCTCGGCAGGTTGGTGCAGTTCTGCGCCTGGAGAAAGCCGACCAGGACCATCTGTCGATTCATGCTGCTGTTCTCCTGATGCCGTCAGGCCAGATCGAGGACGGTGTCGAGCCGGTATTCCCGCGCCAGCGCGCGCAGCTTTTCCCAGGTGGCATCCTCGATCTCGATGCCGTCGCGCAGGCGCTGCTGCTCGCGCAGGCCCTCGATCTCGCCGGGATAGTAGACGCCTTTGCTGCCCTCTGACGGCGGCGTCGATTTCAGATAGCGCGCGAACTCGGCGACCTCGCGCTTGAACTCCTGCAGCGGGCGGAATGCGGCGACATTGAACACCGCCATGAAGCATCCGTCATTGTGTCGCCCCGTCGGCTCGACGCCGAAGCCGAGGCCGGTGAGGAGGCCGCACAGCACCTCGACCATCGCAGCAAGGCCGCTGCCTTTGTAACCCTCGGTGCCGCCGAGCGGCAGCAGCGCACCACCCTTGCGGTATTGGGTCGGATCGGTGGTGTGCCGTCCCTCGGCATCGATGATCCAGCCCGTCGGAATCTCCTCGCCGCGGGCGACCGCGAGCTGGATCTTGCCGGCTGCGACAGCTGAAGTCGCCATATCCAGATAGAACGGCGCATCGAGATCGGACGGCACCGCGATCGAGATCGGGTTGGTGCCGAGCCGCGCTTCCTTGCCGCCGAACGGCGCCACGTGCTTCGGCGAGCGGCCGGAATCCGCCGTGGCAATCCCGATCATGCCTGCGCGCATCGCCATCAAGGGGTAGGCGGCGAGGCGGCCGACATGGCTTTGCCGGAACACGGTGCAGGCAGCGACATTCGCCGTCCTGGCTTTCTCGATCGTCAGCGCCATCGCCTTGGCGTTGACGTGGAAACCAAAGCCCCAATGGCCGTCGATCACGGTCGTGGTCGGCGATTCCTGGACCACGGTCCATTTGGCGCCGGGAACGATGTGGCCGGCCTTGATCCGGTCGATGTAGGTGGGAATGGCGATCACGCCGTGGGAATCATGGCCGGCGAGATTGGCATTGACGCAGCCGACGGCGACGGCGTCGGCTTCTTCCTCGGAGGCCCCGGCGGCGCGGAGCAGGGCGGCGCTGACGCGCGTGAGGCGATCGGCCGTGACGATCGGCATGGCGTTCCCCGGGGTCTTTGCCCTTGGCGGGCACTGATTGTTGGAGGCCATCGTCTCAAAGCGCGGCAGCGATATCAATCTCCCGTAAACCAATACAGGGCTGCAAATTCGTAAAGAGATCGCGCCTCTCGCTGAGGATTCGTCCCGCGCGGCGGTATTTTCGGTAGTTTACCCGGGGTCGTTCGCAGCTCGTTCACTTTGATCGATTGTTTGCAGCGCGCAATAACCACCACTTAGGCGATGGCCCCTCATAAAGTCACCCGGGAGAAATAGGCAGAAATGCCCGGGAGCTGAGATCGTGCCGACGACACTCGCGCGCACATTTGCGGCGTTGAGCGCCATCAACGAAGCGATCCTCTATGCGAAATCGCCGGACGAGCTGTACCAGAAGGTCTGCAACGCCGGGTTTTCGAGCGGGGATTTCCTGGCTGTCGCCGTGTTTCTGGTCGGAGCGGACGACCGGCGGCTCCATTTTGCGGCCGGCTGTGGCGATGACATTGCGCGGCTGCGCTCGATCGAGATCACGACGGATGCCGGCACACCCGAAGGCTCGGGCGTCGGCGGCGAGGCATTTCGAGATCAGAAGCTGTGCGTCAGCAATGATTATCTGAACGACCCGCGTTCGCTGGCGTGGCGTCAGGGTGCAGCTTCCGCCGGCATTGGCGCGGCTGCGGCGCTGCCGCTGCTCTGCAACGGCGAGAGCGTCGGCGTGCTCTACGTGACCCGCCGCGAAGCCGGCTCGCTGAACGAGCAGATGGTGTCGCTGTTCGAGCGCATGTCGGCCAACATTTCCTACGCTCTGGACAATTTCGCGCGCGAGACTGCGCGGCAGACCAGCGAACGGGCGACGCGGCGACTCAACCGTATGTTCGGCGCCATCAGCGCCACCAACGAAGCCATTCTGCGCGCCAAGACCGAGCAGGAGCTGTATCAGCTCGTGTGTGACGCCTCCGTTCACGGGGGCAAATCGCTGGCGACCATCGTGTTGCTCCGCGAACCGGATTCGCATTGGATGAGTCCGGTCGCGTCCACCGGCCAGAACCTCGCACTAATCACCCAGGCGCGCTATTCGATCGATCCGGAGAATCCCTACGGCAAGGGACTATCCGGCGAGGTGTTCCGGACGCAGAAGGCCATCGTCGAGGACGATCTCGCCAGCCGCACCAGAGGCACGCCGTGGGAGCAGGCCAACGTCAACACTGGCGTTGCCGCCTGCGTGGTCGCGCCGCTGATCAGGCACGGTGAAAGTGTCGGCGTGCTCTTGTTTTTCATCAGCCGCTCCTGGGCCAAGGACGAGGAGATCGTCGCGCTCCTGCTGCGTATGGCGGAGAACGTCTCGTTCGCGATCGATAATTTCGGCCGCGAGTCCGAGAAGGCCAAAATCGCTGCGGAAGAAGAGCGGCTGGCGCGCATGTATGCGGCGCTCAGCGCCACCAAAGAGGCGATCCTGCGGGCGCGGTCGCGCGCCGATCTGTTCGACCTCGTCTGCGAGGCGACGGCGAAGGGCGCCAAGTTCACTTCGGCCAACATCGCCCTGGTCGACCCTCACGCCGGGCTGCTGCGCGTCGTCGCCTGTTACGGACCGAACGCCGACCACGTTCGCAACTTCAAGTTATCCATCTCCGAGGAGGTGCCGGAAGGGCGCGGACTGACCGGCACCGCGTTCCGCACGCGCCAGCCCGCCGTCAGCAACGACGTTCTCGCCGACGAGCGCATCGCGCCCTGGCACGCCAGCGCCCGCCGCAACGGGATCGCGTCCTCCGCCGCGTTGCCGCTCTTCAACGGCGACCAGGTCGAAGGCGTGTTTCTGTTCAACTCCCCGGAGTGCGGCACGTTCACACCCGAATTCGTCGAATTGCTGCGCAAGCTCCAGGCCAACGTCGCCTTCGCGCTGGAAGGCTTCGATCGCGCCGAGGAGAAGGCGCAAGTGGACAAGCAGCGCAATCGCCTGAGCGGAATGTTCGAAGCGCTCAGCGCAACCAATGAAGCGATCATGCGCGCCAAGACGCGCGAGGACCTGTTCGAGGCCGCGTGCCAGGCAGCTATTCTCGGCGACGTGTTCGCGTCGGCAACGATCGGCATCATCGACGAGGAAAACGAGCTCGTCCGCGTCGTCGCGGTAAAGGGGCGCCTGCAGCGGCAGATGGTTGGTCGGACCTGCAACATTTCCGCCGACCATCCCGAAGCCAAGGGGATCATCGGCACCTCGCTCCGGACCCGCCGGCCCAGCGTCATGAACGACTATCTGAACGAGCCGCGGTCGGCATACTGGCGGGCGAAGGCGATCGAGGACGGAACGCGGGCCGCCGCCAGCTTCCCGCTTCTAAAGGCGGGCCAGGAGCCGATCGGCATCCTGCTTTTCCTCGCGCCCGAGGAGAACACATTCACGCCCGATCTGGTCGAACTGCTCGGGCGCCTTGCCGAAAACGTCTCCTTCGCGCTCGACAATTTCGACCGCGCCGAGGAAAAGGCCCGCACCGAGGCGCAGAAAGAGCGCCTGACGCGCATGTTCGCGGCTCTGAGCGCGACCAACGAGGCGATCATGCGGGCGAAGTCGCGCGCCGAGCTGTTCGATCTCGTCTGTCTGGCGGCCTCGAACGGTGCCAAGTTCACGTCGACGACCATCGCGCTGGCCAGGGCCGACAGCGACCGGCTGGAGATCGTGGCGAGCGCCGGGCCATCTTCCAACACCACGCGGAACGTTCGCCTCTCGATCGACCCCGAGCGGCCCGAAGGACGCGGGATGAGCGGCACGGCGTTCCGCACGCGCCGGCCCTGCATCAGCAACGACTATCTCAATGACAATCGCGTCAGCGCATTCCACGCCGTCGTCCGCGGCGACGGCGCGCGATCGGGCGCGGCTTTTCCGCTCATCGTGCACGATCAGGCCGTCGGCGTCATGATCTACATGTCGACCGAGCCGGCTACCTTCACGGCCGAGTTCGTCGAGCTGTTGCAACGTCTCGCCGACAACGTGTCCTTCGCGATGGAGAATTTCGATCGCGCCGACGAGAAGAAGGAGGCGGACGAGCGGATCGAGTATCTCGCCTCGCATGACAGCCTGACGGACCTTCCGAACCGCGAGACCTTCAACGGGCTTTTGCGCGGGGCGATCGAAACGGCGGAGCGCCACGATCACCGTTTCGCGGTGCTGTTCATCGATCTCGATCGCTTCAAGGTCATCAACGATTCGCTCGGCCATGAGGCCGGCGACCTGCTCCTGCTCGAAGTCGCCAACCGCTTGCGCGGCGCGCTGCGGGAAAGCGATGTGGTGGCGCGCCTCGGCGGCGACGAGTTCGTGGTGATCCTCGACCAGTGCGGCGAGATCGACGACGTCCAGCGCATCGCGACCGGGCTGCTCGCGGCACTCGCCGAGCCCATGGAGCTCGCCGGACACGAGTGCCACACCACGGCCTCGATTGGTATCGCGATGTATCCGGCCAACGGCTCCGATGCGCAGACACTGACCAAGAACGCCGACATGGCGATGTACTTGGCCAAGGAGGACGGCAAGAACGGCTACCGCTTCTTCTCCAAGGAGGTGAAGACGCAGTCGATCGAGCGGCTGTCGCTGGAGAGCGCGCTGCGCCGTGCGCTGGAGCGCGAGCAGTTCTCTTTGAACTACCAGCCCAAGGTGGACATGGAGACCGGCCAGATCACCGGCGTGGAAGCCCTGCTGCGCTGGACGCATCCCGATCTCGGCAACATCTCGCCGGCTCAGTTCATTCCGCTCGCCGAGGAAACCGGCCTGATCGTGCCGATCGGCCGCTGGGTGCTCAACGAGGCCTGCGCGCAGGCCATGGCCTGGCAGCGCCGCGGCCTGTTGCCGTTGTCGATGGCGGTCAATTTGTCGCCGCGGCAGTTCGCCGACGAGCATCTGTTGCAGGACGTCGACGAGGCGCTGGCGGCCAGCGGCATGTCGCCGGTGCTGCTCCAGCTCGAAGTCACCGAGAGCATGATGATGCGCAATGTCGGCCGCGCGCTCAAGGTGCTCGATGCCATCCAGAGCCGCGGCATCCGCCTCGCCATCGACGATTTCGGCACCGGCTATTCGTCGATGTCGCTGATGAAGCACTTCCCGATCGACACCATCAAGATCGACCGCTCCTTCGTGCGCGATCTGCCGCAGGATTCCGAGGACCAGGCGATCGCGCAGGCCATTATCAGCATGGGCAAGGCGCTCGGCATGACCGTTGTCGCCGAAGGCGTCGAGAACGTCGAGCAGGAGGCGTTCCTGCGTACCCATGGCTGCGACGAGATGCAGGGCTTCCTGATCTCGAAGCCGCTGCCGGCCAAGCAGATGGCCGAGCTGCTGCGGCCGATGGTCCTGCCTGTCGCCCCGCCGCTCCAGCCGGAGCCGGACGTTGCCGCTACTGAAGCTGCGGCGTCACGGCTGAAACGCGCTGTCGTCTGACGGCTGCGGGTGCAGCTCGCGGACGTCGTGCTCCCCGCCCTCGACCTTGTTCGGAAAATCCTGAGGTCCCGTCAGCGATGTCTGCTCGACGAACAGCCCGAGAATCGCGTGCGCGCCCTCGGCGAAGCTCGCACCCTCGTTCAAACCGAGTTCGGCGCACCATGGGCAACTCATCGGCTCCTGGTCGTCGAACACCGCCATGGCAGGTCCCCACCACCAGGCGGGCGCGGGCGAGCGCTCCTCCGCAGGCACAATGTGCCAGCGGGCAAACTCCTCCATCACGCGCTCGAACTCCAGGCGGGCGGCCTGATGCATTCGTTCCATGCTCCCAGGGATCCGCGACCGATGACAGGCCTTCGCGCCGAAATGATCGTGACCTGACGCTCGGAAAAATCGGCTCGCTCAATCGGCCGAGCATGCATGCCGGCATCGTCGCCGGCAGCGAAGGCCCAGTCTAGCCGTTCACGCCTCCGCCGAGCAAGGCGCGGGCGCCCCGATTGCCTAACGCGGTCTGAACGGATGCGCCTTCTGGTGCCAGGCCCAGGCGGTGCGGATGACCGTCGCCAGGTCGGAATGGCCAGGCACGAAGTTCAGCACCTTTCGCGCAGCGGAAGGATCGGCGACAAGATAAGTGGGATCGCCGGCGCGGCGCGGCTTGACGGTGTGCGGCACCTCGCGGCCGGTCTCCTGCCTGATCGCGTTCAGGATCTCGCGCACGGAAAAGCCGGAACCGGTGCCGAGGTTGAAGCTGCCGCCGGCATGCCCCTCTTCCAGCAGCTTCAGGGCCGCGACATGCGCCGCGGCGAGGTCGGTGACGTGGATGTAGTCGCGGATCGCGGTTCCGTCGGGCGTGTCGTAGTCGTCGCCGAACACCGCGAAGTCGACATGGCCCTGCAGCGCCATCATGGCGCGGGGAATGAGGTGGGTTTCATTGTCGCGCAGCTCGCCGATGCCACCGGCCGGATCGGCGCCGCTGGCGTTGAAATAGCGCAGGCAGAACGCGCCGAAGCCATAGGCCGAGCGATAATCGGCGAGCATCCGCTCGATCATCAGTTTCGATGCGCCGTAAGGATTGATCGGCATGCAGGGAAAGTCTTCCGGCAGCTCCTTGGAATCGGCATTGCCGTAGACGGCGCCGGTCGAGGAGAACACGATGCGATGGCAGCCTGCGTTGCGCATCGCCTGCAACAGCGACAGCGTGCCCTGAACGTTGTTGATGTAGTATTTCTGCGGATCGGTCATGGACTCGCCGACCAGGCTCGCTGCCGCGAAATGCATCACCGCCGTGATTTTGTGGTCGGCGAAGGCGCGTGCCAGCGCCGTGCCGTCGAGCAGATCGCCCGTCACCAGGGGGCCGGCAACGAAGCTGCGATGACCTGTCGAGAGATTGTCATAAACGACGGGCTGGTAGCCGGCGGCGGTCAATGCGCGGCAGGCATGCGAGCCAATATAGCCCGCGCCCCCGGTGACGAGGACGGTCGGTCGGTCGGTCATATCGTCTTCTGCTCTTCTCTTAGCGGAGGGGCCGGTTGCGGCTGAAGAGAAGATAGAGCGCGCGGGGGTTGGTGGTCAAATAGCGCCAGAACAGGCGGCGCGGCTCGAGCAAGGTGCGCCAGGCCCATTCGAGTCCGATCTTCTGCATCCATTGCGGCGCGCGGGAACGGCTGCCCGACAAAAAGTTGAACAGGCCGCCTGATGTCTTGATAACGCCAACATTGGTCAGGTACGGCGTGAATTCCTCCACGAATGCCTGCTCGTTGGGCACGCCGAGCGCGACCCACAGATAGTCCGGCGCAAGCGCGTTGATCTCCTCGACCTTGGCGCGCAGCGCCTCGCCTCGCAGATAGCCGTGGCTGCGCCCGATGATCTTGAGGTTCGGATACATCTTCTGGACGTTCTCGACCGCCACGATGTTTTCGGCCTCGCTGGCGCCGAACATGTAGAAGGTGCGGCCGACCGCTTCCGCCTTGCGCGCGACGACGTGGAACAGGTCCGTGGTCGCGACGCGCTCGGGCAGGGGAAACCAGGATTGCAGCTTTGATGCCGCGACCAGCGGCTGACCGTCGGCATTGATCAGGTCGGCGGCGCGGAACAGGCGCTCGGTCTGCGGTTCCGTCGAGCAGCGCGCCAGCACCTCACCGTTGGCCGAGGTCAGGAACAGCGGACGGCCGATGCGATTGTCCGGATCGGTCGCTTCGATCATGAAATCGGCGGTCGCTTCCAGATCGATCGCGGCCATGCGGAGCCCGCCGACGGTGATTCGCGGCACGTCGGCCGTTGCTGCCCGTCCGTCGAGGTTGACGCGACGCTCAAGCATATTGTCTGCCTCGCTGGCGCGTTTGGATTGCAGGGGTGAGCTCGTCCAGCACGACGCCGACGAGCTTGCGCTCGGCGCGGCCCAGCGCGGTCAGGATCTCTTCCAAGCTGTCGTTGATGTCGAGGCTGGTCGGCAGCACCGCCACCAGCGCGTCGGTGTCGTCCAGCAGCTTTCGGCCGCCGGCAAGAAGCGGCATCACGGGGCCGTCGAGGATCACGAGGTCATAGCCGCCCGCGGCGCGCGCCTGCGCAATCGCCTTGCGGATCGCATCGGCAGCCTTTCCGGCGTCGCCCTCGCCGGCCGGCAGCACCGAAATGCCGTTGACCGTCTTGATCTCGCGTGCGGCCTTGCTGCCGATCGAGAGCCAGCCGAGCCTGCTCGGTTCGTTCCTGCCGGGGCGGCTGACCTTGTTCGAGAGTGCGTGGGCCTGATGGTCGGCATCGATCATCAGCACGCGGGCGCCGTCGCGCGCAGCCGCAAGCGCGAAATTCAGCGCGATCACGCTGCGTCCGGTGGTGTCGCCGGCGCCGACGAGCGCGATGACCGGCATCGCCTTCTCGCCGGCGCGCCGGGCCACCGCAGTGCGCATATCGCGCCAGGCGTTGAGCAGCTTCGTCAGCGGAAAGCCGGGCCGCAATGTCGGCCAGCCCAGCCGGGTGAGGTCGACGCCGCCGCCGGTGGCGAGAATGGCTCCGAGCGTGTGGATGACGTCGGCCTCCTGGAGACGCGCGATCAGCGGCTTTTCGATCAGGGGCTTTTCGACCATCGCAGGCTGCAGCGATGGCGCGGCAAGTTCGGGCAGGGCCTGCGCCACTTCCTGAGGTCGCGAGACCTGAGGAGATTGCGGAGCTGCGGGAGCCGGCAATACCTCGGGAGCGCGCGTTCTCTCCGGCGCCGGCTTGCGCTCACGGCGGGCTGGCGCGGGCGCCGGTGCGCCGACGAGCAGGAGTTCGACCGCGGCGAACCAGCTTGACGCCGCGAGCGCGCCGAAGATGAAGCCGATCATGGCGAACAGGCTCATGGCGGGCGGGAACGAGCGCCGCTGCGGCACCGTCGCTTCGCCGATGACGCGGGCCGCCGAAGTGTTCAGCGTCTCCTGCTCCTCGGTCTCGCGCGAGCGCTTGAGGAAGGATTGATAGACGTCGCGGCTGGCATCGGCCTCGCGCTCGAGCTCGCGCAGACGGACGGCGGCCTGGCTGAGCTGCACGCTCTGCCGCTTCTGCGCTTCCGTGGCCCGGTTGAGCGAGGCCTCATAGTCGCGGGCGCGCGTCAGATCGTTCTTGGCCGACTGGGCGAAGCGATCGATCTCCTCGCTGATGGTGCGCTTGAGATCCTCGACCTGCTTCTCGGTCTGGCGCAGTGCCGGATGGCGCGGCCCGAGCTCGCCAGCCTGCTCAGCATATTTCTTGCGCGCATCGGCATATTGCGCGCGCAGGTTCGCGATCGTCGGCGATTGCAGCGCCTCCGGGATCGCGCCAGCGTCGGCCGCGGTACGGCGGTTCGCCTCGATCTGGTCGAGCCGCGCCTGGGCATCCATCGTCGCCGCGCGGGCCGCGGAAAGCCGCTGGTTGCTGGCGGAAAGCTGCTGATCGCTGATCAGCGCATCCTGGGTGCCGACGAAATTGTTCTGGGCCTTGTAGGTGGCGAGCGCGGTCTCGGCGTTGCGCAGCCGCTCGCGCAGCTCCTTGAGGCGGCCGGAGAGGTCGTTGGTGGCGCGCCGTGCGGCCGAAGCCTGCGAGTTGCGGGACTCGGCGAGATAGGCATTGGTCAGCGTGTTGGCGAGCATCGCCGCCTTCGCCGGATCCGTCGACCAGACCTCGATGTCGACGATGAAGCTCTTTTCGGTCTTGCGGATCGTGATGTGCCTGTTCAGCGCCTCGAGTGCCGCAAGCTGCACCTCCTTGTTGTCCGCAGCGGAGGGAGCGCGGGGCTGCAGACCGATCAGGCCGAGCAGCGACGACATCAGGCTCTGGCCGTCGCTGCCGCCGCCGAATTCCGGGTCCTTGTCGAGACCCGCCTGCTGGATCACCTTGAGCAGTACGCTGTTGGAGGTGATCAGCCGCGCCTGGCTCTCCACCACCATGGCCATGCCGGAGACGTCCTGCGCGCGCGGTGTGAGTTCGCGGTCGACGAGCTGAAGCTCGCGCGGATCGACATAGAGCTGGGCGGTGGCGGTGTAGCGGGGCGTAAGGCTCTTGCCCACGGTGACGGCAAGCGTTGCACCGAGCAGAGCGGCCGCGGCAATCGCGATCTTGCGTCGCCAGAGCAAATTGGCGAGCTCCAGCACGTTGAAGCCGGCCTGGGGCCTCTGTTGCGGCGACTCCGGTCTGGCCCGATCTATCGGCTGGTTATAGTCAAGCATGATCCCCAGCTTTCATTCCAAATGCCGCAGGCTGAGGGGCTACTCTTCGCTCTACGCCATGCACCCGGGATATAGGTGCCCAATCAACGCAACAGGGAAAATTAACCATACTCATTGAGGGACTATTCACCGAAATGGCAAACAAAGCGTTTAAGCGCATGCCACTCCGCAGTGCGTCCTCGTGACGCCAGCGATGCCGGGGCTCCCTGGAGATTAACGGTTCGTTACCGCGCGCGGCATGGCTGCGAGGCTCCGCTTGTTCCGCAATGGACCGCGCGCGCGCCATGATGGTCAGCTCTTCCGCAGGATGACGTGATAGTCGCCGCGACGGACGTCGGTCCCGCGCGAAAGCATGGTATTCAGCACGGCGGCGCCGGCGTCCACGAGCGCCGCGAACAGCGGCTTGCTCCGGCGCATCTCGGGATAGCGCGGACTCTCGACCTCGCGGCGGTAGATCATCTCAAGGCCGTTGGCGGCCGCGAAGGCTTCGAGCCGGGGCAGCGTCACCAGCGGATGGAAGAAGGTCGGGAACGGTGGCTCACCGGGCATGCCGGCATCCTTGATGCCGCGGATGTGCCGGTAGAACCAGACGTGAAACCAGTGCGGCGAATATTTGGTGACGACGCCGGAGAGCGAGCGGGGATTGGGCGCGCCGATCAGGATCATGCCGCCGCGCTTGAGCGCATCGCGGAAGTTCAGGAGCGCGGCGTCGACGTGGGGCAGATGCTCGATCACGTTGTAGCAGATCACGAGATCGAAGGTCTCGCGCTCGAAGCGGTAGGTCTGCACGTCGCCGAGAATCGCCTCATCCGCGTAAGTGTTGTTGCGGACCTGGTCCTCGTCGATGTCAACGACGGTGACCTTGCTGCGTCCAGGCAATTCCGGCGGCAGGACGCTGCACGAGCCGCCGCCGGCTTCATAGATGGCGAGCTGGCCTTGCGGCAGTTCACGGCGCAGCACGTCGTGAACGGCGAGCAGGCTGTCGCGCGCTTCGCCCGGGACGAGATCGTGAAGTGCCTGGACGGGGGCCGCGGTCGCGGGGATCCGGATCGCCGTGGCTGTCGCAAAATCGATCGTGGCTGGCTTGTTCATATTTTCTGACCGCGCTTGTTCTATTCAAATTTACAGGAAAAATATCGCGAGCCCGAAGAGCAAATCTGATGCCGCGCCGTCTCACCGGTCGCAGTGCTTACGGTCGGGTTAATGCGCATGCGCATTAACTACGGCATTGTTCATGTTCGCCCGTTGCCGGCGCAATGGATCGCGAATTGCAGTATCACGCGCGAAAGGAATGGCGCCGGACAACACACGAAGACGGTAAAGTGCTGGGCTTAGCCGGAGATTGCGGATTTGCATCGGCTTGGTGTGCTCGCCAGCCGTTCGTTTTGGGACGCATCTGTCCCGCGACGATGTGCCGTCGCGGGACGTACGAATGAAGCAGGGCTTTTTCAATATATCTCGGACATCTAGAACGTCATGACATTGATCCCGACAGACCTGTCTGCCACGCGTATCGCGGATGCCGTGCGCGATCCCAACCGGGAGATCGCGGCGAGCTCCCGCGTCATCGACCTGTCGGTCGGTATCGTCGTCTGCATTCCCTGCTTCCGCCGTCCGCAGCATCTGCGGCTGACGCTGGAGTCGCTGGCGAACCAGCGGACCCCGCGTTCCTTTGCCGTCGTCATGGTCGAGAACGATGCCACGCAGCGCGAGAGCGCGCCGGTTGCCGCGGAGTTTCTGGCCGCCGGCAGGCTGCAGGGTGTCTGCCTCGTCGAGAAGCGGCAGGGCAATTGCCAGGCGATCAACGCTGCGTTCGAGACGGCGCAGGCACTGTTTCCTGCCGCAACCCGCTTCCTGATGATCGACGACGACGAGATCGCGTCAAGCGACTGGCTCGAACTGATGGTCCGCACCGCGGAGGCGACCGGCGCCGACGTGGTCGGCGGGCCGGTGCTGCCTGTGTTCGATGACGACAGCAAGCCGTGGCTGTCGCGTCATCCCGCTTTCCGTCCCGCCTACGACTATTCCGGCGCGGTGCCGCTGATCTATGGCTGCGGCAATTGTCTGATCACGCGCGCGGCCTTCGAGCGGTTCGATCGTCCCGCGTTCGACCTGCGCTTCAATTTCCTCGGCGGCGGCGATTGCGATTTCTTCGTGCGGTGCCGTGATGCCGGCATGATCTTCCACTGGACGGCGGAGGCCGTCATCACCGAGACCGTGCCGCAAAGCCGCACCAGCCTCGGCTGGATCGCCAAGCGTGGCCTGCGCATCGGCGCGATCAATTATCGCGTGCAGTACAAGGCCGCGCAGAGCGCGGCGGCGCGGGCGCGGGTGTTGGTACAGATGCTCGGACGGTTGCCGCTCTCGCTGGTTCGGTCCGCAGGTCTGCTGACGTCGTCGAAAGCCGTCGTCGCGATGCACCCCGTGATGGTCGCGTTCGGCTCGATGCTCGCGGCATTCGGGATCGAACCGAAGCCCTATGAGGCCTCGAAGATCGTGTCGTGACGACTAGATGCCGAAGCGGGCGAGGGCGGTCCTGGCTGCGGCGCGCGGCAACGCCTTGAGCGAGCGCCGGCCGACCATTCCAAGATAGCCAAAAGCCTGGCGATATCGGCCGAAGCGAACCGCCTGCATCGCCGAGTAGGTGATGAGATGAAGTTCGGCGGCGAGGCGCAGTCCGGCCGCCGAGCCCTCGGGCAGGCGTGCCAGGATCAATCCGTCGTCGAATACCCGCGCGATGGCAGGGAAGAAATCCTTCGGCGTCCGCACCGCCGCGTTCATGGTGTTGGCGGTATGCAAGCGATAATCGAGCAGCAGTTTTGGCGCGAACTCGAACTCGCCGATCGCTGCCAAGCGGCACCAGCAATGCCAATCCTCGCAATATCTGAGCGAGGTGTCGAAACCACCGATGGCGCGGAAGGCTTCCGCGCGTGCCAGCGCAATACCGCCATTGACGATGAAATTGCCGGCGGCGAGCCGCGTCAGCACGTCGCCGGACGGCTTCCGGCGCCCCTTCAGCAGGCCGCGCCGGCCGATCTGATGTCCTTCGCTGTCGATCGTGTTGTAATCGCCATAGACGAGCACCGCCCGCGGAGCCGCGCGTGCCGCCTCCAGCAGCGCCGCCACTGCGCCGGGGCGAAGGCGGTCATCGGCATCGAGGAAGAGCAGCCAGTCGCCGCGGGCATATCGCGCACCGAGATTGCGCGCTGCCGACACACCGGCGGAATCATTCGTGATCAGGTGCAGCCGCGGATCGCGAATGCCGCGGACAATGGCGGCGGTGTTGTCGGTCGAGCCGTCGTCCACGACGATGACTTCGCCCACCTCGCCCTGCACCAGTGCGCTGGCGAGGGTTTCGCCGACATAGGCGGCAACGTTCTTGGCGGGAATGACGACGGACACCGACCAGGTCGAGCTCGAGGGCAGCGGCTGGCGTGCCGCCGGAACGACGCGTCTGGTGGCCGGCAAATCGAGGACGTCTTCGGCGGTGATCTGAGCCACGGCTCGCCTTTAAGAGTCTGTTAACCAGGACGCGTGCGCTGAATGGATGATGCGATCGATCGCAACGTGGGCAGGCCCCGCGAATGATACTCGCATTACAGCCAGATCGTTGCCGTGAAGCCGTGTGTGGCGCTGGTTTCGTCAATTAGCGTTAAGCCGCTGGCATTAAGCCTGTGGCAAATTTGGAAGAGTGCGACCGCCGGTCCCATGCGAGAATCCGCATCCGGCTGCCGCGGATGGAATCCAGTGCCCGCAAAGACATTCGAACACGACCCAGATGCGATGATCCTCAACCTCTTCTATGAGGACAAGGACGATCGCTGGTTTCCCGGCGACCGGCATCTGCGACGCATGGCGCGCCGGTTGCTGCTCGGCGAGCCGCGCATGAGCGGTCAGCTTCGCGTGTTCCTCAATCTCTGTGCGGGGCTCGATCGGCTCGGCATCCGCTACCGCGTCAACGATTACGGCTACATCGCGCGGCATCCCGACGAGCTCGCCTGCATCGTCGGCCGCACCTTCCTGCTCGACAAATTCGCGTGGAAGAATCCGATCCTGCTCGGCGTCGCCGCCCACAATCATCCGCTCGACGACCCCGATCTGTTCAAGCGCCTGCCGGTGAAGAAGGTCGTGGTGCCCGGCCCCTGGTACGTCGACATGTACCGGCCGTATTGGCCCGAGACGGAGGCCTGGCCGGTCGGCATCGAAACCGATCTCTGGGCGCCGTCGCAGGCCTCGCAGAAGGCGGTCGACGTGCTGATCTACGACAAGGTCCACTGGGACCGCGAGCGCTATGCGCCGGAGTTGATCGAACCCGTCCGCGCCCGCCTGCGAAAAGAGGGGCGCTCGTTCACGGAGCTGCGCTATGGCAGCTACAAGGAAGAAGATTATCAGGCGGCGCTGGCGGCCTCGCGCGCGATGATCTTCCTGTGTCAGAACGAGAGCCAGGGCATCGCCTATCAGCAGGCCTTGTCTTGCGGCGTGCCGGTATTCGCCTGGGATCCGGGCGGCCCGTGGCGAGACCCCGATTACTATCCGCACCGCGTGCAGTTCGCGCCCGTGTCGTCGGTGCCGTATTGGGATGAGCGCTGCGGGGCCAAATTCGTCGACGTCGCGGGATTCGAGGCGGGGTGGGACAATTTCTGGGAAGGGTGTGCCGCGGGCGCGTTCGATCCGCGCGGCTATATCCTGGACAGTCTCACGCTGGAGCAACGGGCGCTGCAATATTACGAGATCGCGCGGAGCATCGTGCGGCAGCCGGTGGCGCAGGCTTCCGAAAGGCCTGGTGATGGACGCTCAATGGGGTTGAACCGGGACCTCGAGCTTCACCGGCGTCACCAAGTGTCTTGAGCCGTGGACCGCAGCATGGACCGCAGCGCCGCCGACATGACTGACCTCGAGGCCCGATCGTTGGGCCGCGCCTTCCGCGACGGCCTGGCGGAACTCAATGCCGTGCAGGCGGCGCGCTGCCTCGTCGCCGTCGCCTCGCTGCTGCTGGTGCTGGTGACGCTCGATCCGTTCCCGGACCTGCGCAATCCAGATGTCACCACCGTCGTCGGCGGACGAATGGCGCTGGCCTATGTTTCGTGGGGACTGCTCGCTGCGGTCGCGGTGCTGCTCGTCGCGACCACGGATGCGCCCGCGCTGAAGACCCTGGTGACGCCGCTTCATCTCTGCCTCGTGGGCTGGCTGGTGATCAACATCGTCCTCTCCGAAAGCCGCAGCGTTTCGATCCAGCGCTTCGTGCTCGCCGCCAGCGTGACGTCGCTCGCAGTCCTGCTGCCATTGCTGCCGCCGACGCAGCGCAGCTTCAACCTGTGCCTGGGTGCTGCCGCGCTGGTGCTGCTCGCGCTCTGCTATCTCGGCGTCTTCCTCGCGCCGCAATATTCGATCCACACCGGGCTTGATATTGGCGAGCCGCAGCTTGCCGGCGACTGGCGCGGCAGTTTTGGCCATAAGAACATCGCCTCGCCCATGATGACCATCCTGGTCTATGTCGGGATCTACCTGACCGCCGTCGGCTCGTTCGTGATGGGACCGGCGATCGCCGCGCTGGCCGGCATCTTCCTGATCTTCACCGGCGGCAAGACGTCGTCGGTGCTGTGCCTTGCGATCTACGCGCTCGCGTCGCTGGTCTACGTGACGCCGAGTCTGTGGCTGAAGCGGATCATCTGCTTCGTGCCGCTGATCGTGATGAACCTTTTGACAGTCGGCAGTGTCTTGAGCCCGGCGCTCGGCGGCATGACGCGGCTGCTTCCCCTTGATCCGACCTTCACGGGCCGTTCCGCGATTTGGGAGTTCGCGCTGGCGGCCGTCGCCGAGAAGCCGGTCATCGGTCACGGCTATGCCGCCTTCTGGGATGATGTCACGGCGCGGCAGACCGCCCAGGGCGCCGAATGGGCGACGTCGGCGGCGCACAGCCACAACAGCTATCTCGACCTCGCGGTCACCATCGGTCTGCCGGGGCTGCTGCTCGTGATTCTCGTGTTCGTGCTCGCCCCCCTCCGTAATTTCCAGTCAGCCCAGACACACAACCGCAGTGGCGCACTGGCAAAGCTGTTCCTGACCGTATGGCTGTTCGGCCTGTATTACGGCGCGACCGAGACCTTCCTGCTCGAACGGCAGAATCCGATCTGGTTCATGTTCGCGCTCGCGGTGGCCGGCCTGCATTTCCTCGCCAGGTTCCAATGCGTCGAGCAGAAGGAACCGGAGCGCTGACAGCTTGTCGCAGTCGGGGCGATGGTGGCATCGGCTTAACGATTGAGCGGCTAGGTCTCTTGTGATGCGCGACAAAACATAATCTATCTCGAAACATTCAGTAATCGTATGCCCCGCAGATGACGTTCCTCAGCGTCGAGCAACCAGATGGCCTCGTGTCCAGCACGTCGAACATCGCTGTCGATTTCCTGCGTGACTGGCGGCAGGCCGCGTCGCGTCTGAGCGCCGGGCATCGCACCGCATTCCAGCATGGTTACTGGCTCGATGCATGGTATGAGGCGTTTCACGATTTTGCGCCGCTGATTGCGATCATCTCGGATGCCGCCACCGGCAAGGACATCGCGATGGTGCCGATGATCAGCCACATCAGGCGCGGCATCCGCATCGTCGAATTCGCCGATCTCGGCGTCTCCGACAACAACGCGCCGATCCTGGCGAGCGATGCCGCGTTGGACGCGGCGGCGGCGCATGCGATCAGCTTGGCACTGGTCGAGGCATTGCGCGCCTTGCCGGACCGCTTCGACCTGCTCCGCCTGAAGAAGATGCCAGCCCAGGTCGGTGGCAAGCCGAATCCGCTGGTGGCGTTCGGGCGGATCGGATCCTCATCGCTGAACGGCAATGTCGTGCTGATGGGCGACGACTATGAGAACTATCAAGCGTCGATCAAGCGCATGCAGATGCCGCGCTGCTGGCGCGTCTTCAGCCGTCACCAAGGCGCGCGGTTCGAGATCGCCGCGGACGTTGCGCGCGCGCATGAGCTGCTGGACGTCATGGATGTGCAGCAGCAGGCGCGCATGCGAAAGCTCGGCTCGCGGTTCGTCCTCAATGACGACGCCCATGCGCAGTTCTACCGCGAGGTTGCCCGCCAGGGCGTCGCGGAAGGCTATGCCGTCGTTGCGGCACTGGTCTGCGATGAAGCTGTCATCGGCACGTCATTCGGCATCAGGCAGGGCGCGACTTATTACCTGCTGCGCATCAGCCACGGCGGCGACTCATGGTCGAGCTGCTCGCCGGGGCTGCTCGTCGCCGAGCGCACCATGGCCGCGATGCATGCGGCGGGCGTGCGCCGTTTCGACCTCAGCATCGGCAATCAGGACTACAAGCGGCGCTTCGGCGCCGAGCGGGTGCCGCTGACCGACGTCAGCGTCGCGCTGACCTGGCGCGGCGCTCCTTTCGCATGGCGCGACCACGCCGCGCAGGGCCTGCGCCGCTATCCCGCGGCCGCCGCCCTCGCGGCGCGGGCGATACGCAAGATGCGCTGACACAGGCTGTCTGCTCGCCCGTCATCTCGGAAGGCCCGCGCAGAAGGCATCCAGCAATGCGCGACCCTGCGGCCAGTCGCCGAGCCCGCTCGACCCATTGATGTGGCCGAGTGCGCCCGGCACGATCAGGCCCGACTGCCAGGCGCGTGCGCGTCGCTGTGTCACCTCGAGGCTGCCATAGGGATCGTTCGTGCTGGCGACGATGAGCGAAGGGAAGCGCAGCCCGCGGTCGGGGACCGGCTTGAACGCGGCGGCCTCGGCGGGAAAGCTGGTGCCGTCAGGATCGGGGACCGCGACCAGAAACGCGCCGGCGATCGCGGATGGGAAGCGGGCGGCCCAGTGCGCCACCAGGAGGCAGGCGAGGCTGTGGGCCACCAGCACCGGCGGCTTCGCGCAGCGCCTGACCGCTCGCTCCAGCGATTGCTCCCAGTCGTCGAGCTCGGGCTGGTCCCAGCTCGTCGGCTGAAATCGTCCGAAGCACGCATCACTGCGCTCCCAGAGCGTCTGCCAATGAGTGTCGCCGGAGCCGCCGAGGCCGGGCAAGGTGATGATGTCGTGCATGATCGTCCCGTGATATCTGAGATGGGGGCGCAGTGTGGCCGGTCAGGGTGCTGCGGGACATGGCAAGTCATCGGCGGAATCGATCATCTGCCGATGATCTCAAGGCGGAATGGAGAATTTTCTTGGATCGTTTCGGAAGCATCGACGCCAAGGATCTGAAGATCCTGGAGGCGCTGCAGGCCAATGCGCGCGTGCCGTTGTCCGAGCTTGGCCGTTCCGTCGGCCTGTCCCAGCCGGCGGTCTCCGAGCGCGTCAAGCGGCTGGAGGAAGCCGGCATCATCGAAGGCTACGGTGCCCGGATCAACCCGCGTGCGCTCGGGCTTGGCCTGATGGCGCTGGTGCGCCTGCGCACGTCGCATGAGCACATCAAGACCTGCCTGAAGAGATTCAGTGAGATTCCGTACATCATCGAGGTCCATCGCGTGACCGGCGATGACTGCTTCGTGCTGAAGGTGCTGGTTCCGGCGCCGGAAGACCTGGAGACGATCGTGGATCGCATTGCCGGTTTCGGCACTGTGACGACCTCGCTGGTGCTGCGGAGCGAACCGGCGCGGCCGATCGGCCGCGAGCTCGTCAGGAAGAAGACTGAGCGGAGCTGAGGCGGCATTCCCGAAAGAGAATGCCGCCCGTCGCACCAGCCGTGCAGCTCAACCATGGAGCTTCTTGGCGGTCTCTGCGATCTGGCGGCCCTGATAGCGCGCGCCGGCGAGCTCGTTGGCGCTGGGCTGGCGGCTGCCGTCGCCGCCGGTGATCGTGGTGGCGCCATAGGGTGCGCCGCCCGTGACTTCGTCGAGCTTCATCTGGCCGGCGAAGCCGTAGTTCATGCCGACCACGACCATGCCGAAATGCAAGAGGTTGGTGATGATCGAGAACAGCGTCGTCTCCTGGCCGCCATGCTGGGTCGCAGTCGACGTGAAGGCGCCGCCGACCTTGCCGTGCAGTGCGCCCTTGGCCCAGAGCCCGCCGGCCTGATCGAGGAAGTTCGCCATCTGCGAGGCCATGCGGCCGAAGCGGGTGCCGGTGCCGACGATGATTGCGTCGTAATTGGCGAGATCCTCAATCTTGGCGATGGGGGCGTCCTGATCGACCTTGTAATAGGAGGCTTTGGCGACCTCGGCCGGCACCAGCTCCGGTACGCGCTTGACGTCGACGGTGGCGCCGGCCTCGCGCGCGCCCTCGGCGACGGCGTTGGCCATCGCCTCGATATGGCCATAGGCGGAATAATAGAGGACGAGAACTTTGGTCATGGTGGTCTCCGTTTGGGGGATGAGTTTGAATGGTTGTTTGAGCCGTGGATGGCCGGGACAAGCCCGGCCATGACGGAGAGCGTCGTCAGGCCGCGTCGACGAGCACGAGCTCGGTGTCCTCGAGCGCGGTGATCTTCAGCCGGTCCTCGTCGCGGATCGCGGCGCCGTCGCGGGCGTTGACGCGCACGCCGTTGATCTCGACTGAACCTGCCGCAGGCACCAGGTAGAGATGCCGCGCCTTCTCTGGTGCGTACTCCGCGCTCTCGCCGGCCTTGAGCGTGGTGGCGAGCACCCGCGCATCGGCGCGGATCGGCAGCGCATCCGCATCGTCATCGAACCCGCTCGCGATGGTGACGAGCTTGCCGGAGCGATCCGCTTTCGGAAACGGCTTCGAACCCCAGGTCGGCTGTCCGCCGCGCGTCGTCGGCTCGATCCAGATCTGGAAGATCCGCGTCTGGGTCGGCTCCAGATTGTACTCGGAGTGGCGGATGCCGCTGCCGGCGCTCATCACCTGCACGTCGCCCGCTTCAGTGCGGCCCTCGTTGCCGAGGCTGTCCTGATGGGTGATCGCGCCCTCGCGCACATAGGTGATGATCTCCATGTTGGCGTGGGGATGGGCGGGAAAGCCGGTGTTGGGCGCGATCTCGTCGTCGTTCCACACCCGCAATGCGCCGTGACCCATGTTGTTCGGGTCGTAATGGCCAGCGAAGGAGAAGTGATGCTTGGCCTTGAGCCAGCCGTGATCGGCGCCGCCGAGCTTGTTGAAAGGTCTGAGTTCGATCATCTGCGTAATTCCTTGTGTGGGTGGTTGGCGCCTCGATCAGGCGCCGAACCCGCCGTCGACGTTGAGCACCGTGCCAGTGACGAAGGAGGCGTCCGGGCTTGCGAGGAAGACGATGCCGGCGGCGACTTCCTCGGGACGGCCGAAGCGCTGCAGCGCGTGCTGCTTGCGCTGGGTCTCGGCGAACTCGCCGCCATCCTTCGGATTCATGTCGGTGTCGATCGAGCCGGGCTGCACCACGTTCACGGTGATGCCGCGCGGTCCGAGGTCGCGTGCCGCGCCCTTGGTGTAGCCGACGACGGCCGCCTTGGTGGCGACGTAGTCGGCAAGGCCCGGGAACGAGGCACGGTCGGCCAGCATGGAGCCGACGGTGACGATGCGGCCGCCTTCACCCATCAGCTGCGAGGCGGCGCGGATTGCCGCGATGACGCCGTGCACGTTGACCTGATCCTGGCGGGCGAGGGCATCCGTGTCGGCATTGGCGTCGTCGATGGCACCGCCCGCGGCAACGCCGGCATTGTTGACGAGGATGTCGAGATGGCCGAATTCCCTGGCGACGTCGTTGACCAGTTGCGTGACGTCCTTGGCGGAAGCCTGGTCCGCCCTGAAAGCGCGGGCCCTGACGCCCTTGGCCTTCAACTCGGTGACGACGGCTTCCGCCTTTTCCGGCGAGGCCACGTAGCTGATGGCGACATCCGCGCCTTCATCGGCGAGTGCGCGGGCAGAGGCCGCGCCGATGCCGCGCGAGCCGCCGGTGACGAGGGCAACCTTGCCTGAGAGCTTCTTGGTCATTGGATTTCTCCAGTCCTGAATGTCTGATGACCCCTTGGATAAGCATCCGTCTGTGGTATAGAAATAGAAACTGTTGAAACGCATTGTTTCCATAAATATCCAGATGGATAGCCGCCATGGCAAAACTTCCCGATTTCGAGGCGCTCGCGATCTTTGCGAAAGTTGTGGAGTTACGGTCGTTTGCGGGGGCCGCGAGCGAGCTCGTTATGTCCAAGGCCACGGTGTCCAAGGCGGTCACGCGCCTGGAGGAGCGGCTCGGCGCCCGGCTGTTCAACCGCACCTCACGCCGGCTTGCGCTGACCGACGCCGGGCACAAGCTCGCCGAGCGCGCGACGCGCCTGTTGGCCGACGGTGAAGCGGCGGAGAACGAGGCGCTGGCGCAATCGGTGGCGCCGCGGGGCCTGGTGCGGCTCGCCGTGCCCATGACGTTCGGCATCAAGGCGGTGGCGCCGCTGCTGCCGGAGTTTTTCGAGGCCTATCCGGAAGTCTCGGTCGATCTGCATTTGAGCGATGCGACCGTCGACCTGATCGGCGAGGGTTTTGATATGGCGGTGCGGATCGCGCGGCTACCGGACTCCTCGCTGCTCGCGCGGCGGCTCTTCACCATGCCGCGCTTCACCGTGGCCGCGCCGTCCTATCTGAAGAAGCACGGCCGGCCGACGCATCCGATGCACCTGGCCGAGCACAAGTGCTTCAGCTACGCCTATATGTCGACGCCCAACATCTGGCACTACACCAATTCCGCCGGCGAGCAGGCCAGCGTGCGCCCGGGTGGACAGCTCCGCGTCAACAACGGCGAAGCCGTGATGCCGGCGCTGATTGCGGGCCTCGGCATCGCCGAGCTGCCCGAATTCATCGTTGGCGAAGCGATCTCGTCGGGCGCCGTCGAAGTGATCCTGAAGGACTGGAAGCAGGCCGAAGGCGCCGTGCACCTGGTGACCCCACCCGGCGGCCCCCGTCCCGCCCGCGTCGAAGCGCTCGGCGATTTCCTCGCGGCCAAGCTGCCGGGCACCTGCAAGCGGCGGGCGAAGAAAGGTGCGAGGGCAACGTAACTGCCGTAGGGTGGGCAAAGCGAAGCGTGCCCACGTCTTCGCTCGAGGGGATCGCAAGTGTCTCGATATCGCCGCGCACAAGGCAGCATGTTCTTCTTCACCGTCGTGCTCGCCGACCGCTCGAGCACGCTGCTCGTGGACCAAGTTGATCGCCTCAGGCGAATTTACCGAACAGTTCAGCAGCGCCGCCCGTTCGAGACGATCGCCATTTGTATCCTGCCCGACCATCTCCATGCTGTTTGATTGCTTCCGGAGGCCGATGCTGATTTTTCGTCGCGGTGGAATCTGATCAAGGGCGGCTTTTCGCGAGGCTTGGAGGGCGGGTCGCCTTCAATGAGCAAATTGAAGAAGCGCGAGAAAGGCATTTGGCAGCGTCGCTATTGGGAGCACACAATTTGCGACGACGCAGATCTGGAGCGACACGTTGATTACATCCATTTCAATCCCGTGAAACACGGGCTCGTCACGCGCGTGCGCGACTGGTCCCTCAGCAGCTTTCATCGTTACGTGGAGCAGGGCGACCTCCCCGTGGATTGGGGCGGGGACATGCGCGACATCGTCGGTCATTTCGGAGAGTGACCGTGGGCACGGCGCGCGCAGCGCGCCTTTGCCCACCCTACGGCAGCTCGCCAATCTATCGTTTGTGCAAACTATCGTAGGGTGGGCAAAGCGAAGCGTGCCCACGTCTTCGACTACGCCACCTTCACGCCGTCGATCGCGACGATGCGCAGGCTTGGCTTCAGCGTTTCTTCCAGCTGCGACTTCAGTTCGTGAACGCGAGGGTCGCTCGAACGCTTCGCACAAACCGCATATTGATGGACCGATTGCGCCAGCGCGCGGCGCGCTTCCGGCGTACGCGTCACTTCGGGCCTTGCAAGCCTCAGAACGATCGCGGCGAGATTCACCAGCATCTCGTCCAGCGCGACATCGATGGTTCCAATGTTAGGCATCACGCACTCCCTCAAGAGGGCAACAGCGGCTCCAGGCATGCGTTCCGGGCTCGGCCGAACATGGCTAACGCTTCGTAAACGTCTTGTTCTTGCCGATCGCGGCGCTAGGCTGGGTGCGAAACAAGAAAAATCGGGGGGAGGGACCTGCCATGGATCGACGCGACGTCCTGCGTGCCGCTGCTGCACTGCCGTTGCTGCGCGCTGCGTTACCCGGACCGGCCTCCGCACAGACCTATCCCGCCCGCAACATCACCATGATCGTGCCGTTTCCGGCCGGCGGACAGGCCGATCTTGCGGCGCGGCCGGTGGCGATGGCGCTGGAGCGGATCCTGGGCAAGGCCGTCATTGTCGACAACCGGGCCGGAGGCGGCGGCGGCTCGGTCGGCAATGCCGCGGCGGCACGCGCCGAGCCCGACGGCTACACGCTGCTGATGACGCTGTCCTCGCTCGCGGTGCTGCCCGAGGCCGACCGGCTGTTCGACCGTCCCGCCGCCTACGAGGTCTCGCAGTTCATGCCGATCGCGCGCGTGCTCGCCGATCCCACGCTGCTGGCGGTGCCGGCGTCCGCGCCGTGGAAGACGGCGCAGGATTTCGTCGAGGATGCCAGGAAGCGCCCGGGTCAGATCACTTACGGCTCGTCAGGGCCTTACGGCACGCTGCATGTGGCGATGGAGATGTTCGCGAGCAGCGCCGGCATCAAGCTGCTGCACGTGCCGTTCCGCGGCGCAGGTCCCGCGCTCACCGCGATCCTCGGTGGCACCGTGCAGGCGATCGCGGCCGCACCGGGGACGCTGAAGCCGCAGGTCGACGACGGCAAGCTCCGCGTGCTCGGCAATTGCGGCGCCCAGCGCATCGCGAGCTTTCCCGATGTGCCGACCTTCCAGGAGCTCGGCTACAAGGACGTCGAGATGTACATCTGGGCTGGGCTGTTCGCGCAGAGCTCTCTTCCCGCGCCGATCGCGACCCGCCTGCGCGAGGCGATGGCACAGGTGATGACGAGTCCCGACGTGCTCAAGGCCTTCGAAACCTCGGGCAGCCTCGTCGCCTATCAGGACGCACCGGCCTTCGCCGAATTCGTCGCGACCGACAGCAAGCGGCTGATCGCGGCGGTGAAGAAGATCGGCAAGGTGGAGTAGGTTCCAGCGCCATTTTCACATTTTGTTGTTGGTCCAGAACCGGGTCCTGCCTCATTGATTGATGAAAATCGATGGGAATCGAGAAGGATCGGGACATGCGAACAGAGCGGATTGCGCTGGGTGTGGCGCTCGCGGTCGGCGGCATCGTCGCGCAGGGCGCTGCATTCGCCCAGGAATATCGCGGCACCATGGAACAGCAGATGGCGTGTACGCCGGACGTCTGGCGTCTCTGCAGCGACCAGATTCCGGACGTGAGCCGGATCACCGCCTGCCTGCAGCAGAACACGCCGCAGCTGTCGAGCGGCTGCCGCGCCGTGTTCCAGTCCAACAACCAGATGCCGCCGCAGCAGGTCCCACGCAATCGCGCCGCACCGCCGCGCTATAACAATGCGCCGCTGCCACCTCCGCAGCGTCCCTATGACGATTACGACGATTAGGCTTTGAAGAGCGCATGATCGGGAAAATTGCGCAGCGCTAAAGCATGATCCGGAAAAGTGCGAAGCGGTTTTCCGGAAAAGATCATGCGCAAACAACAACCTAAAGCGCGATGACGATTCATCAGATCTCATCGCGCTTTAGGCGCGCACGATGCGGTCGTGCCGCCTCGTTCAGCGCTCGGTCTTGCTGTCCGATTCAGGTCGTTGTCCAAGCACCATTCGCAGGACGATACCGAAGAGAATGGCCGCGACCGGCCAATGGAACCAGATCTTGTTGCCCGTGAAAAGATTGATCAGGATTAGGAAGGCCGACACCGTGAGGGCCGCTGCCAGCGGGCGGGGCAGCCTTGCGAGCCAATCCGAGACGATATTCGTCGCCGAAGACAGCTCGCGCCTGTCTCCGATCCGCGGAGCACGCGCTCTTTCTGAGGGAGCTGCGCTTTCCTCGATCGGGAAGCTCCCTTGTGCGGCGGCTCGGCCGCCCAGGGTCAGCCGATAGCTGGTCAGGGGAGCAATGTTCTTCAGGGGACGCTGGCCGAGACAGTCGAAGCCGACCGATAATTTGTTGTGCACCTGGTCGTAGACGGAGCTCGAGATCACGACGCCGCCGGGCTCAGCGAGCTCCTGCAGCCGTGATGCGATATTGACCCCGTCGCCATAGATGTCGGAGCCGTCCACCATGACGTCGCCGAGGTTGATGCCGATGCGAAACTGCATCGGGCTCGCCTGCGGCGCGTCCGCAGCCTGACTGGAGATCTCCTGCTGAATCTCGACCGCGCATTGCACGGCCTCGACGACGCTGGCGAACTCGGCGATCACGGCATCGCCCCAGGTATTGACGATGCGGCCGTCATGGCGCTCGACCAATCGCGCGATGGCGGTGCGGTAGCGGCGGAGCGTCTCCAACGTTCCGGTCTCGTCTGCTTCCATGAGACGAGAATAGCCGTACACGTCAGCGCACAGCACGGTGGTCAGTCGTCGTTTCACCTTGTCGTCGGTCATCGGCGCCATGCTAGCCTCCCTGATCGGCAAATGCATCAGGGATCGTACCCGGTGCCGCCTTAAGGCCTGACCTCGCAGACATCGACCCATTCGGCGGCGGTCAGCTCGGCCATGCGGTCGGGCGTGATGCGCACCGCGCTGTGGGTCGAGCCCGCGGCCGGGACCACGACGTCGAATGCCTTCAGCGACACATCGCAATAGATCGGGAGCGGCGACTTCAGGCCGAACGGGCAGACGCCGCCGACCTCGTGGCCTGTGATGTCGGCGACCTCCTCCAGCCCCAGCATCTTCGGCTTGCCGCCGAACTGCGCCTTGACCTTCTTGTTGTCCATGCGCGAGGTGCCGGCGGCGACGATCAGGATCACGCGTTCGCCGACGCGCAAGCTCAGCGTCTTGGCGATCATTCCGGGCTCGACGCCATAGGCTTCGGCGGCCAGCGGCACCGTGGCCGAGCTGATCGGAGATTCGATGACGGAGATGTCGGGGGCTTTCTCGGCGAAAAAGGCGCGAACGGATTCCAGGCTCATTCCGGGCAGCTCATTTCAGACTTTGCGGGCGGGCGGCGATGCCTAAGCAATCCCTGGCAGCTCGGAGAGCGCGCGGACGCGCTGGTCCGGCGCAAAGCCAAGCTCGTCCATCTGGGTGCGGATCGCCTTGAACATGGTCAGCGGTGCCACGAGTTCGTTCTCGACGCAAGCCAGCGCCATCGCCTCCGGCGTCACCCGTTCGATCCAGGCGACGTTCAGGCCGAACGCCTTCGCTCCCGCCACGTCCCAGGGGTTGGAGGACACGAACAGAGTCTCGCTCGGTGCGGTGCCGAGCACTTCCCCGATCAGCATGTAGGCCTCCGGGCTCGGCTTGAAGATCTTCTTGGCATCGACGCTGATGGTGGCATCGAGCAGACGGTCGAGCTTGGTGTTGCGCACCAGCTCATTCAGCATGTCCGGGCTGCCATTGGAGAGGATGGCGAGCTTTCGCGGCTTGAGCGCGGTGAGCGCGCTTATCGCGTCCGGATAGAGGTCGAGATGCAGATATTTCTCGATCACGCGCTCGAAGGTCTCGCTCTCATAGGCCAGCCCGAGCACGCGCAGTGTATAGGCCAGCGAGTCGCGGGTGACCGCGGCAAAGTCCTGGTAGCGCCGCATCAGCGAGCGCAGCCAGGTGTATTCGAGCTGCTTGATGCGCCAGACCTGCGTGATGATCTCGCCGTATCCCGGAAACGCATCCTCGGTGATTTCAGCGACCGACTGGATGTCGTAGAGCGTTCCGTAGGCGTCGAAGACGACGGCTTTGATGGGCATCGGGTGTCCTTCCGGGCCGTTGTGGTCACACGAACTCCGCTTGGGGGAGTACGCATTGTCGTTAGCTTACCAAGGCACAGCGGAAGTTTGCCACTGCAGGCATGGCATCGAAGTGTGATCAACATCACAGAGCCAATGCTTGCCTTTCATCAGGCTCGACGTAGGCTGCGCACACTTTGATCGGGGCCTACAATGGGCGCTCTTCGCTGGATTTCATTATTCTTTTTCATCTGGCTGACCTGCGGTTCGGCGCATGCCGAGCGTCGCGTGGCGCTGGTGATCGGTAATTCGGCTTATGAAAAGGTCGCGCGGCTCGGCAATCCCTCCAGCGACGCAGCGCTCGTGGCGGAAACCTTGAAGGCGGCCGGCTTCGATCTTGTCGACCTGCGTCGTGACCTAAAAGTAGCTGATATGAGGCGGGCGCTGCGGGACTTTATCGAACAGTCCCGCGATGCCGAGGTTGCGGTCGTTTACTATGCAGGTCATGGCATCGAGGTTGATGGGGTCAATTATCTCGTCCCGATCGATGCTGTCCTCGAACGTGACACTGACATTTATGACGAGGCAATGTCGCTGGATCGGGTGTTAGTAGCGATCGAGCCTGCGAAAAAGTTGCGGCTGGTGGTTCTTGACGCATGCCGTGACAGCCCGTTCTCGAAGGTGATGAAGCGGACCCTCGCGTCCAGGGCGATTGGGCGCGGCCTCGCAAAGGTAGAACCGTCAAGCCCCAACACCCTGATTGCCTTCGCATCAAAGGCAGGTTCAACGGCGCTGGATGGCGATGGCAAGAATAGTCCGTTCACGGCGGCGATGGTTCACCACGTTACCAAGCCGGGTCTGGATCTGCGAAAGGCTTTTGGTTACGTCCGCGACGAAGTTTTGAAGTCTACCGCCAATAGGCAAGAGCCATATCTCTACGGCTCACTTGGAGGCGATGATCTATCGCTTGTCCCGGCAGTGGCGGCGCCGTCACCAACAGGACCGCAGGCCGATCCTCAGACGGCGATCCGAAGGGACTACGAGCTGGCGCTGCAACTCGGCACCCACGATGGCTGGGAAGCTTTTCTGTCTCAATATCCAGATGGCTTCTATGCCAACCTTGCGAGAGCGCACGCGAAAAAAATCGCCGCAGAAGAGGCGCGGGCAGCTGCCGCTGAAAAGGCGAGGCTTGCGGAGCAGGAGAGGGTTCGACTTGCCGCAGAAGGTGCAAGACAGTTCGAGATAGAAAAAGCAGCTGCGGCTGCCAAGGCTGCTGAAGAGGCCCGCATCGCTGCCGAGAAGGTCAAGCAGATCGAGCAGGACAAGGCCGCTGCCGCTGAAAGAGCTCGTCTGACAGCCCAGGAGAACGCGGCACGGGAACTCGCAATTCGTGAGAAGGCCTCGCGAGAAAAGAACCAGCAAGTCGCTGCTCTACCACCTCCCGTCGAGACGGAGCAGATCAGCGCCGATACAGCTCGTGCGCTGCAAGCCGAGCTACGCCGCGTGGGATGCAATGTGGGCGTTGTAGACGGCGTTTGGGGTGAGCCCTCGCAGAAAGCCCTCGACCTCTTCAACAAGCACGCCGGCATGAAACTGAATGTGAGCGTCGCCACTACCGACGCGCTCGACGCCGTCAAAAACAAGGGCGGGCGAATATGTCCGCTGATTTGCGAGAACGGCTACCGCGCAGAGGGGGACCGCTGCACGAAAATCAGCTGCCGCAAGGGCTACGTCCTGAACGACGAGAATGAGTGCGAGAAGAAGGGAGCGTCGCCTGAAGCAAAGAAAAAGCCAGAGCTGCAGCACCGCGAAGTAAGACCCTCTTCGTCCTCCGCCGTCACGCGCGCTGATGCGGCTCTATCTAACGGCACCTACCAGAAATGCATGGGCCCCATCACGGGATGTTACGCAAGGGCTATTCAGCAGATGGACCCGCAGAGAGCCAAAATCTGGTGCAGTCGGCAGCCGACGTGCTGAATCACCAAGGCGGAGAAAAATGAAAGTTGCTTGTGGTCGGGCTGTTGTCGGCTTAGTCGCGTTTTGAACTTGCATCAGCTCAAATGGATGGAGACGTTCCGCGCTCGAGGCGCAAGGCGTATGCTCTCAACGAGCGATTTGCTTTCTTTCCGAGTCAATTCTTAGGTAAAGTCTGACTTGATACTGAATCGAGGGGGCGGTTGATGTCGAGGATTTTTGCAGTTCTTTTGGTTGTGATGTGTTCGCTGGTGCTTGCGGTCGAAGCGAGGGCTCAGGTGCACAGTCCAGCAGCCAAGATGAGCTCTGACAGCGGACAATGTCCCACCGGAAGTTGCGCCATGGACGGTTCGGCTTTTGCAAAACACCGCAAATATTGTTCGCCAGCCAACTGTCTAAACAACCGTTTCAAGAGGAAGCAGACGCAGTAGAGTTTGCATGGTGTTCGATGCAACCATTCAAGCTAGCCAGTCGGCGCACGTCCCCGCCGCGACCAAGACGGAGCTGGCACTGGAGATCGTCGGCGAGGAAGCGTTCGATGCGCTCGGAAGCACCACGCCGATCGGCCGTGTGGGCGATCCCTCCGAGACCGGCGCGGTCGCCGCATTCCTGGCGTCCTCGGACAGCAGCTTCATGACGGGCGGCGAGGTCTTCGTCGATGGAGGCCTCGCGCAAGTATGAGGTCTTGAGCATGAGGGCTTCGGTCGCTCGATCGAAGCCCTCATGCGCTTTCGAAGGCGTGATGAGATAAGATCCGCCGAGCGCCCCGGCGGACGTGTGTTCCCTCCCCCCTTGTGGGGGAGGGCTAGGGAGAGGGGTAGCCCAGAAAAAGGCGCCGGCTGTTGACGATGCACAGCGCTCTAGGGTGCGCGACGGAAAGAATCTCCGAGTGGCACCCCCCTCCCTGCCCCTCCCCCACAAGGGGGGAGGGAACGGAGAGAGCGCTGCTATTGTCCGAGTTCGATCGGACGTCAGCCCACCGCTTCAGATCCCCAGCAGTTTTCGGGCGTTCGCCTTCAGCACCTTTGGCCGGATCTCGTCGCGGATCTCGATCTTGGCGAAGTCCGACAGCCAGCGGTCCGGTGTGATCACCGGCCAGTCCGAGCCGAACAGCATCTTGTCCTGCAGGATCGAGTTGATGTAGCGGACCAGGATCGGCGGGAAGTATTTTGGCGACCAGCCGGAGAGGTCGATATAGACGTTCGGCTTGTGGGTCGCGACGGAGAGCGCCTCTTCCTGCCAGGGGAAGGAGGGGTGGGCGAGGATGATCTTGAGGTCGGGGAAATCGGCCGCGACGTCGTCCATGTACATCGGGTTGGAATATTTTAGCCGCATGCCCATGCCGCCGGGCATGCCCGAGCCGACGCCGGTCTGGCCGGTGTGGAAAAGCGCGACCGCGCCGCCATTGTTGATCTCTTCGTAGAGCGGATAGGCCATGCGGTCGTTGGCGTAGAAGCCCTGCATGGTCGGGTGGAATTTGAAGCCGCGCACCCCGTATTCCTCGATCAGCTTGCGCGCCTCGCGCGCGCCGAGCTTGCCCTTATGCGGGTCGATCGAGACGAAGGGGATGAGGACGTCGAGATGATCGGAGGCGGCCTCGATCATCTCGTAATTGTTGTAGCGGCGGAAGCCGGTCTCGCGCTCGGCGTCGACCGGGAAGATCACCGCGGCGATGTTCTTGGAGCGGTAGTAGGCCGCGGTCTCCGGCACCGTCGGCGGATGCTTGTTCGGCGACTTGAAATACTCCGCCATCTGCGCCTGGAAATCATCGTAGCCGTCGTCGGGATGGCAGCCGCAGGGCTCCTCGGCGTGGGTGTGGATGTCGATGGCGACGACATCGTCGATATTGGGCAGCTTCAGCTTCGGCATGGGTTTCCTCCCGACGGGTTGCCGAATTGATTATATCATATAACGAATTTGGCAAGACGTCGTCGAAAGGTCTGATTCCCTTGCGATAAATCGGGCCGATCCGGCCGGTTCTACGGTGCATGGGGTTGTTTTCACGAATTTGCGGGTTCGGAACGGGGCAGTTAACATTGACATCACCTCCCGCCATGCCTTAAGAACCGCCCCGTCCCGGGCGGTCGTCCGCCGGCGGGAAAAATCTCATTTTGCCACATTCGCGCGTGCCGAAACGGTAGTGCCGAACACGGCCTTTCGAACGTTCAGGATTCCGCCATGAAGGTCCGTAACTCGCTGAAATCGCTGCGCGGTCGCCATCGCGCCAACCGCCTGGTCCGCCGCAAGGGCCGGGTCTATGTGATCAACAAGGTGCAGCGCCGCTTCAAGGCTCGTCAGGGCTGATATTGCCCTGCCGGACGCCCGCGCGCGCCCCGCAAGACCACGGTCTCACACGAGTTTGACGCCGCCTTTGCTTTGCAAGGGCGGCTTTGCGCGTTTAGACTTTGACCATGGCAGTGAGATTCCTCTTCGCGCGCACCCTGTGTCTGGCCCTTGTGCTGGGAACCTCCGGCCTTGCCCCGGCCCTGGCACAGCAGATTGAGCCGCCCGGCAAGCAGAAGAAGCTCCCCGAGGCGCCGGCCAAGCTGCCCAAGGTCGATCGCAACAAGAATCTCGAATTCCTGTTCGGCGCGCTGAAGGCGGCGCCCGACGAGGCCAGCGCCAAGCATGTCGAGGCGCGGATCTGGGCGATCTGGCTGCAGACCCCGAGCGACACCGCTGCGCTGTTGATGGCCCGCGCCAAGACCGCGGTCGACGCCAAGAAGATCGAGGTCGCGATCAAGCTCTTGGATTCGGTCATCAAGCTCCGGCCCGACTACATCGAGGCCTGGAACCGGCGCGCCACGCTCTACTACATGCAGAACGACTATGGCCGTTCGCTCGCGGACATCCAGCAGGTGCTGATCCGGGAGCCGCGCCATTTCGGCGCGCTCGCTGGCCTCGGCATGATCATGCAGGAGGTTGGCGACGAGAAGCGCGCGCTCGAGGCCTATCGCAAGGCGCTCGCCGTCAATCCGCATCTCGAAAAGATTCCCGACCAGGTCAAGGCGTTGACCGAGAAGGTCGAGGGACGGGATATCTAGCGCACGATCCGGACGCGGATAGTTTGATCATCTTCCGAGTGATGGCCGCCTGCGCCGATTAACCACGATCGGAAGCGCGGCATCGTGAGCACTATTGCCGGCGCCGCCGCAGGCCTACCTGCATGGCAGGAGCAAAAGCCATGAAGCGTTTGATCTTTGCGGGTAGCTTGCTGCTCGCGTCGGGGACGGTGAGCTTCGCCGATGGACTTTTCTGGGTGGTCGGCAACCGCGCCACCGGAAAATGCAACATCGTGACCAGCAACCCGGTCATCATCGGCGATATCTGGTTCGGCGACGGTCCCTACAAGTCGAGGGCCGATGCCAAGCTTGCCCGTTCGACGATCCGTGCCTGTCCCGTGCCTACGCCGGACGAGGAAAAAGCCGAGGACGGCACGAACTAGCCTGCATCTAGTGCAGGGCGTTGCCGCCGCGCTCGACCAGGCCGCGATCGGCGGCTGCGGCGTAAGCCTTTGCAAGCTCCGATTCCAGGTGCTCGTTGATCAGCAGCAGCGCCCGCACGGCACCGCGCAGATCGCCGTTGCAGCTCGCCACGATCTCGTCGATCGCAGTGTCGTTCGATCTGAAGCTCATCGAAAATCCTCCGGTTCAAATCAGGACAAATCCTGCCGGTCTTTCCCGCATCCCCTGAGGTTGCCCCGGGGCCTGCGAGGAGGATCGGCGCCCACCCGCTCCTAGATGGCGGAACCGACCATGGCGATTATATGGAGGCCGCGATGACGGCCCCATGAAGCTGTTCCGAGGCTTGCGTGCCCTCCTGGAATATTGTTGATTCTATTGAGTTTTCACGTTCTTCAATTATGCACATATCCACAGCCCCGGCAGTTTCGGCGCAAGCGCGGAAGGCTGGCGGAGCGAAACTGCCGCCCATAATGCCCGTAACTGCCCTGTGCCCAGGATCACCCGGATTCTCTCCATGATCGTGATGTCAGTCGTGACGGCGCTGGTTCTGCTGGCGCTGGTCACGCAGGCTGGAATCGTCGCCGTGCAGCGCGCCTTTCCGCCGCAGGGCGGGATGGTCGAGGTTGATGGCGCGACGCTTCACGTCGTCGATATCGGTCCGCGCGAAGCAGGCCTGCCGATCGTGATGCTGCACGGCGCGAGCTCCAATCTCGAAGCGATGCGGCGCCCGCTCGGGGACCTGCTCGCCAAAGATCATCGCGTCATCCTGGTCGACCGTCCCGGCCATGGCTGGAGCACACGCGCGCGGCGCGAGGATTCGACGCCGCAGGTCCAGGCGCGGATGATCGATGAGGCGCTTGGCAAGCTCGGCATCGATCGCGCGGTCTTCGTCGTGCATTCCTGGAGCGGTGCGCTCGGCGCGCGGATCGCGCTCGATCATCCCGGCCGCGTCGCCGGCCTGGTCATGCTCGCCCCCGTCACCCATCCCTGGCGCGGCGGTGTCGGCCGTTACAACGAGATCATCGCAACGCCGGTGATCGGTCCGCTGCTCGCCTACACGATCACCCTGCCGCTCGGCTACTTTCTGGCCGAGCCCGGCGCGCGCAACGTGTTCCTGCCGCAAATGATGCCGGATGGATTCGTGCAGGACTCCGCGACGCCGCTGCTGCTGCGCCCGCGCGAGTTCATCGCCAATGCCGATGATCTGGTGACGCTGAAGGAGGCGGTGACTGCGCAAGCCGCGCGCTATGGCGAGATCTCGGCGCCGGTCACGATCATTGCCGGCGAGCCCGACAAGACGGTGAAGACCAACATCCACGCGCGCCCATTCGCAGCCATGGTGCCGCATGCGAAGCTGATCGTGCTGCCCGAGCTCGGCCACATGGTGCAGAACGCCGTGCCGGAGCTCGTGAAGACGGAAATCGAGACGATGATCGGTAGCATCGCCCCGGCACAGGCGGCGGCTGATTAAGCTTTTTCGCGCGAAGTGGCTGCACCCGTAGAGCTCTCGTAGGGTGGGCTAAGGCGCATTTGCGCCGTGCCCACGAGCTCTCTCGGTCGCGAAAGATACGTGGGCACGCTTCGCTTTGCCCACCCTACGGCACCGTGCCTGTGTCGCCCTCTGTCAATCCGCTTCGCCAAAAATATTCCACTTTACCGAAATTCGGTTTCGGCGTATGTGTCGCCCGTCCCGGCTCACCCAAGAGGGGCGACGATGTGGTCGTCACTGTCGCGAGCCGGGCTTGCGGTGGACGCGGCAGCGTCGGCACGAGAGGCGCGGGCAGGGCGGGTAGTCCCTGTGAGCCCGAGGCTTCGTGCGGACGACGGCGCTGTTCAGTTCGTCTCGCCACATTCTTTCGGCAACGTCGACAAGGCCGGGAGATAATGTGGTGACCAGCGAACGCGCGTACGGCAAAACCGTGTGGTCCTGGCCGTCGTTGCTACGGTCAAGCCTTTCGAAGATGCGCGCGAGCCCAACCGGGTGGACGGCATCATCAATTCGAACGGCGAGGGAGGCCAGAAGGAATGGTCGGCTCCCGGGAGATCACGGCATAAGCCGTCCAACCATCGCGCAGGGAAGGCCGAGTGATCGGCGACACCTGTATGCTGCTGTGCGGTCTTCTTGCGTGCGCTTTTCGCGCAGCGGACCGCGGGTGCCAGCCGGCACCCGGCCTTCCCTGCGCCCTCTTGGCTTTAGAGGGTAGCGACGAAGCAAAGCTCGGGCGAATGCGCCGCGAGAACGCGAAGGCGTGTCCGCGACTTGAGCTGCATGCCACAATCTCGATTTTGTAGGGTGGGCAAAGCGCAGCGTGCCCACGCCTTGTTGCTTATGGACGGAGATCGTGGGCACGGCGCTATGCGCCTTTGCCCACCCTACGGCACTGCAGCTGGGATATGCATTGGAGCATCGCGATGCCGCCCCTTGCTCCGTCATTGCGAGGAGCTCTTGCGACGAAGCAATCCAGAGTCTTTCGGAGGAATGATTCTGGATTGCTTCCGCCTCCGCCAAGGTTTCGGCGGGCAAGTCGCTGCGCTCGCAATGACGGGCCGCGCGAAGAAAGCGCGTCAAAACAAAAAGCTGCAGCTTCGGCCCTGATTCGATCGGATCCGAAGCTGCAGCGAATGCCTTGTGCAGGCTTACTGCTTGATCTTCCCGTCCTTGTCGAACTGAGAGACATAGGCCCAGAGATTGTTGATCTCGGTCTCGTTCTTGATGCCGGCGAACGCCATCTTGGTGCCGGGGATCTTGGCCTTGGGGTCCTTGATGTATTCCTTGAACACGGCCTCGTCCCAGGTGATGCCGGAATTCTTGTTCGCGTCCGAGTAGCTGTAGCCCTCAGCCGTGCCCGACTTGCGGCCGTTGAGACCGTTGAGCTCGGGGCCGACCTTGTTCTTGGCGCCTTCGCCGATCGCGTGGCAGGCCAGGCATTTGTTGAACGATGTCTTGCCGGCCGCGACATCCTGCGCCATCGCGGCGGGTGCGGTGGCAATGACGGTGAGGATCGTCAGCGCGCCGAAAGTCAGTTTTGTCATAAGTGTGCTCTTCGTCTCTTCCCGGGTCAGATGGAGGGTCGTGGTTTTGGCAGGTTCGATGCAAGTGGACAAGCCGCGAAACTTTGACAGGTTTCCTGATAGCAGACTTGCCCCAGAGAGAACTTGCGCTGCAACAAAGCAATGAGACCTTCGGAGGACCTACCCAAAGACGGCAAGACATGATTGATTTGCCGAAACAATTCCATCCGTCGGACGAAGGCTCCATAAAATGGCCATCATGATGCCCGCAAGCGACCAGGCCGTGCTCGCGCGGCGTGCCGAGATCGTTGCTGCATTGCGCGCGATCGTGCCCGGCGAGGGCGTGATCGATACGCCTGCGGAGATGCGGGCCTATGAATCCGACGGGCTGACGGCCTATCGGCAGCCGCCGATGGTCGTGGTGCTGCCCGATACGACCGAGCAGGTCTCCCTCATCCTGAAATATTGTGCAGGGCAAGGTATCAAGGTGGTGCCGCGCGGCTCCGGCACATCGCTCTCAGGCGGGGCGCTGCCGCTCGAAGACGGCGTGCTACTGGGGCTCGGCAAGTTCAAGCGCATCCGCGAGATCGATTTCGACAACCGCGTCGTCGTCACCGAGCCCGGCGTCACCAACCTCGCCATCAGCCAGGCGGTCGCTCATGCCGGCTTCTATTACGCGCCCGACCCGTCCTCGCAGATCGCCTGCTCGATCGGCGGCAATGTCGCGGAGAATTCCGGCGGCGTGCACTGCCTCAAATACGGCATGACCACCAACAACGTGCTCGGTTGCGAGATCGTGCTGATGAGCGGCGAGATCCTGCGCATCGGCGGCAAGGGGTGCGAGAACCCGGGCTACGATTTGATGGGCGTCATCACCGGCTCGGAAGGGCTGCTCGGCGTCATCACCGAGATCACGGTGCGCATCCTGCAGAAGCCGGAGACGGCGCGCGCGTTGATGGTCGGCTTCGCCGAGGTCGAGGCCGCCGGCGAATGCGTGGCGCGGATCATCGGCGCCGGCATCATTCCTGGCGGCATGGAGATGATGGACAAGCCCGCGATCCACGCCGCCGAGGCCTTCGTCCATGCCGGCTATCCGCTCGATGTCGAAGCGCTGCTCATCATCGAGCTCGACGGGCCCAAGATCGAGGTCGACGAGCTGATCACGCGCGTCGAGACCATCGCACGCGGCTGCGGCTCGGTAACGCTGCAGATCTCCAATTCGGAAGCCGAGCGCAATCTGTTCTGGGCCGGCCGCAAGGCTGCGTTCCCCGCCGTCGGCCGGATCTCGCCGGACTATCTCTGCATGGACGGCACCATTCCCCGCGGCGCGCTGCCGAAGGCGCTGGCGCGCATCCGCGAGCTCGGCGAAAAATACCAGCTCGGCTGCGCCAACGTGTTCCACGCCGGTGACGGCAATCTGCACCCGCTGATCCTGTACGATGCCAACAAGCCCGGCGAGATCGAGCGCGCCGAGGCCTTCGGCGCCGATATCCTGCGCGCCTGCGTCGAGTTCGGCGGCGTGCTCACCGGCGAGCACGGCGTCGGCATCGAGAAGCGCGACCTGATGCCCGACATGTTCAGCGAGATCGACCTCAACCAGCAGCAGCGGCTGAAATGCGCCTTCGATTCGCAAGGCCTGCTCAATCCCGGAAAAGTGTTTCCGACTCTGCACCGCTGCGCCGAGCTCGGCCGCATGCATGTGCATGCCGGCAAGCTGGCGTTTCCGGATCTCCCGCGGTTCTAGCGTCGGTCGCTGCGCCTTCGCTGCAACCGCCAAATTTGCTTTCCGTTCTAAACTTGGATACCGGCTCAGTCGTGGATACGCTTAAGGTCAGAGACGCCAAAGACGTCGAAGAGGTGGTGCGCGCGGCGATTGCCAATGAGCAGCCGCTCGAGATTATCGGTCACGGCTCCAAGCGCGGCATCGGTCATGCCATGGCGACCAATGCCGTGCTCGACCTCTCCGCGCTGAACGCCGTCACCTCCTACGAGCCGAACGAGCTGATCATCACGCTCCAGGCCGGCGCGCCGCTGGCCGATGTGCTGGCGCTGATCGATACCAAGAACCAGCAATTCGCGTTCGAGCCTGTCAACACCCCGCCGCTGCTCGGCACGCCCGCGCTCGGGACCATCGGCGGCATGATCGCGGCTGGGCTGGCCGGGCCGCGGCGGATCAGGGCGGGCGGGGCGCGCGACCATTTGCTCGGGGCGCACGCCGTCTCGGGCTTCGGCGACAGCTTCAAGACCGGCGGCAAGGTGGTGAAGAACGTCACCGGCTACGACCTCTGCAAGCTGCTCGCGGGGTCCTGGGGCACGCTGTCCGTCATGACCGAGGTCACGCTGAAGGTGATGCCCAAGCCCGAGGCCGAGCGGACGCTGCTGCTGCGCGGGTTAGATGATGCCGCCGCCAACAAGGCGATGACCGCGGCGCTCGGCTCGCCCTTCGACGTTTCCGGTGCCGCGCATCTGCCGAAATCGGCGTTCCGGGCCAAGACCGACGGGCTTGGTGATCTCGCAGGCCAGGACGAGTCGCTGACTGTGCTGCGGCTCGAGGGCATCACGGCCTCAGCCGCCCACCGCGCCAACTCGCTGCGGGAATTGCTGACGCCGTTCGGAACCGCGATGCTGATCGAGGACGCGGCGTCTGCCGCGCTGTGGGCCACGATCCGCGACGTGCTGCCGTTCGCGGCCAGCGGCGCGCTCGGCGCCTGGCCGGTCTGGCGGATCGTCTGCCCGCCGGCCTCAGGCGCTGCGCTCGGCTCGCAATTGGCGCGCGAGACCGGCGGCGACGTGATCTATGATTGGGGCGGCGGTCTGATCTGGGCGGCATTGCCGCCAAAGGGCGACGCGCATGCTCCGGCTGTTCGGATGCGTGCCAACGCCGTCGGCGGTCACGCCACGCTGATCCGGGCGGCCGAGGACGTCAGGCGCGAGGTCGACGTCTTTCATCCGCAGGCGCCGGGCATTGCCGCCCTGAGCGAGCGGGTGCGCGCCAGTTTCGATCCAAAGGCCGTTCTCAACCGGGGCCGCTTGAGCCGAGGCGCTGTGGCATGAAGACCGAATTCTCACTCGCCCAGCTTGCCGATCCCGACATTGCGGAAGCCGACAAGATCCTGCGCGCCTGCGTCCATTGCGGCTTCTGCACCGCAACCTGTCCGACCTATGTGCTGCTCGGCGACGAGCTCGATAGCCCGCGCGGCCGCATCTACCTGATCAAGGAGATGCTGGAGAAGGACCAGGCGCCGACGGCGGAGGTGGTCAAGCACGTCGACCGCTGCCTGTCTTGCCTGGCCTGCATGACGACCTGCCCCTCAGGGGTGAACTACATGCATCTCGTCGACCAGGCCCGGGTCAGGATCGAGCAGCGCTATCAGCGGCCGCTGGCCGAGCGGCTGCTGCGCCAGGTGCTGGCCTTCGTCCTGCCGGATCCGCAGCGTTTCCGCATCAGCATGGTGCTGGCGCGGCTGGCCCGTCCGCTTGCCGTTTTCCTGCCGACCCCGCGGCCCTCGGCGACGCCCGGCCTGATCCAGCGCATCAAGGCGATGCTGGCGCTGGCCCCGCACCGGCTGCCGCCGCCGGGCCCCGCCGCCGGCAGCGTGTTCGCGGCGCTCGGCAAGAAGCGCGGCCGGGTCGCGCTGCTCCAGGGCTGCGCCCAGCAGGTCCTGGCGCCGCGCATCAACCAGGCGGCCATCAGTCTTCTCACCCGCCACGGTGTTGAGGTTGTCCTGGTCCGGGACGAGCAGTGCTGCGGCGCGCTGACCCATCACCTCGGCAACGATCAGGATGCATTGGCGCGGGCGCGAGCCAACGTTGCGGCTTGGCGGAAGGAAGCGGGCGGCGAGGGGCTCGACGCCATCCTGGTGACGGCGTCCGGCTGCGGCACAGTGATCAAGGACTACGGCTATCTGCTGCGCGAGGATGCTGCGTTCGCCGCCGATGCGGCGAGGGTGTCCGCGCTCGCCAAGGACATCACCGAATACATCGCCGGCCTCGCACTCGAGCCGACTGCGCGACATGACAACATCGTCGTCGCCTATCACTCGGCGTGTTCGTTGCAACATGGGCAGAAAATCACGGGCCTTCCGAAAGAATTGCTTTCCAAGAATGGATTCGTGGTGAAAGATGTACCCGAGAGCCATTTGTGTTGCGGCTCGGCGGGGACCTACAACATTCTCCAGCCCGAGCTTGCGGGCCGGTTGCGCGATCGCAAGGTCGCCAACATCGCAAGCGTCAAGCCGGACATGATTGCCGCGGGCAATATCGGCTGCATGGTGCAGATTGCCAGTGGCACGTCAGTTCCGGTCGTACACACGATTGAGCTTCTCGATTGGGCTACGGGCGGGTCGCGGCCGGCATTGAACGCGCAAGTTTGAGCTTTCAAGCCTGAGCTTTCCTCCGGCAGCGACGGTAGAACGACGCCCGATCGACCATTGTTCGTCGGCAACAGGAGGACCACGATGGCGAAAGCGAAGAAGAAGAAAAGCAAGAAGGCCAAAAAGGCGAAGAAGGCTGTAGCGGCGAAGAAGTCCGCGAAGAAGTCTGCCAAGAAATCCACGAAGAAAGCTGCCAGGAAAGCTGGCAAGAAAGCTGGCAAGAAAGCTTCGAAGAAGGCCGCCAAGAAGGCTGTGAAGAAGGCAGCCAAGAAAGCAGCCAAGCCGGCTGCACCGAAGAAGGCCGCGAAGAAAGCGGCACCGAAGAAGGCGAAGGCAGCTCCCGCGCCGAAGCCGTCAGCGCCGGCGCCAGCTCCGGCTCCCGAGCCGGCCGCCGAGACGAGCTGGGCGATGCCTTCGTCTTCTGCGGAAGCGGCACCGGCCGAGGGGCAAAGCTAGCTCCCGTCCTGCGACCGCGATCGCCAACAGGGAAGGCCGCTGCGGTGACGCTGCGGCCTTTTTGCATCGCCGCAAGTACCTCCCGAAGCCGTCTCTTCCCCCCGCCAGCCTGATTCGTAGCCCGGTTGCCACGCTAACTGCCTTCCCCGTACTTGCACGGTCCCTTCGTGCACTTTGGAATGCAAATAATGTGATCGAGAAGACACACAGGGCGATAACCTTTCGTGGAATCGTCAAAACGCCCAAAAAGTCGGCAGATGCCCGTGATTTTTGCTTCACGGTCCCCATCCCTCAATCCAGATTGTCGCAGTAACGCAATTTTGCAGAACAAGTCGTTTGCCCCGGGGGGCTTCCGGGATCCGACTGGGTAAGAACTGACGATGGGGATCGAAATGAAGAAAGTGGCTTTGTTGGCAACGGCGCTGGCAATGGTGACGACGGGTTCGGCTTTCGCGGCAGACTTGCGCGTGAAGGCATTGAAGGCCCCGCCGCCGCCCGCCTTCGACCCCTGGGATATCGCCTTCGGCGGCGCGATCATGAGCAACTACGTCTTCCGCGGTATCACCCAGTCGAACAACAAGCCGTCGGTCGCGGCTTATTTCGAGCCGCGCTACAACGTCACCAAGGACCTGCAGCTCTATGTCGGCGTCGCCGGTGAGAGCATTTCCTTCCCGAACCGCGCCGCGGCCGAGATCGACATCTACGGCGGTATCCGCCCGACCTTCGGTGCCTTCGCCTTCGACATCGGCGTCTGGGGTTACCTGTATCCGGGTGGGACCTGCTATTACGGCGCCGGCTTCGACACCGCCGGCAATCCGCTCAGCGCAGAATGCGCCGCCAACGCGTTGGCGAACGGAAACGTCATGAAGAAGGACGTCAGCTTCTTCGAAGTCTACGGCAAGATGACCTACACGGTGAACGACAACTGGGCGTTCGGCATCAACGAGTTCTATTCGCCGAACTTCCTCAACACCGGCGCCTGGGGCAACTACACCTCGGTCACGGCCAAGTGGACGGCGCCGAGCACGACGTTCGGCTCAAGCGGCGTCGGCATGTATGTGTCGGGTGAATTCGGCCGTCAGTGGTTCGGCACCTCCGACTCATTCTACGGCACCGGCATCGCCAGCCCGCTGGGCGGAGGCCCGTTCCCGAACGGCATCAAATACGCTGACTACAACACCTGGAACGTCGGCGTCGGCTTCACCTACAAGGTGATGACCCTGGATCTCCGTTACTCCGACACCGACCTCTCGAAGGCTAACTGCAACGCCTTCACCAGCGACAACACCGCCACCTTCAGCAGCAGCTACAGCAGCATCAATCCGTCGGGCGTCGGCTCCAAGTGGTGCGGCGCGACCGGCATCGCCAAGCTCTCGTTCGACCTGACGGCGATGACCAACCTGAAGTAAGTTTGTTCCGAGACCATCTACGAGGGCGGCAGAGCAATCTGCCGCCCTTTTGCTTTGGGGCCGCGGGCCCGCCCTGGTAGTTCGAGATGCCGGCCGGCCCCTCAGCGCGCTGCGGTCGGCTCCGCCCGGGCCGGCTCGCCGGCTTTACCGAGGACGTGGATCTCGCCGTCCTCCCCCAGCGTCACCTTCCGGGTGTGGAAGGCGTCGAGCGTCGAGCGGTGGCCGATCGAGACGATGGTGGCCTGCGGCAGCTTCTCCGTCAGCAGCCGATAGAGCCGGTCCTCGGACGGCTCGTCCAGCGAGGCGGTCGCCTCGTCGAGGAAGAGATAGTCCGGCATGTGCAGCAGCGCACGAGCAAGCCCAAGGCGTTGCTGTTCGCCGAGCGACAATGTCCGGTTCCAGTGGCCGTGCTCGTCGAGCCGGTCCGCCAGTCGCGGCAGGCCGACGGCAATCAAGGTGTCGCGGATCTTCTCGGGCGGGACGGAGCCGTGCTCGGTCGGGTAGATGACGGCGTCGCCAAGCGCGCCGATCGGGAAATACGGCCGCTGCGGCAGCATCATCAGCTTCGACGTCTCGGGAATGGCGATCGTGCCGGTGCCGAACGGCCAGACGCCGGCGATGGCCCGGAACAGTGTCGACTTGCCGGAGCCCGACGGGCCGGTCACCAGCACCCGCTCCGACGGCTGGATCGTGAAGGCATCGGCTGCGACCAGAGGCGCGCCGTTCGGCAGTTTGACGAGCAATTGCTCGAGCGCGATGGCCTTGCCGTTCGCTGGTGCGATGTCGATGGTCGGTTCGAGCGCTGCGCCGTAGGCGGCGGAGCTGACCGACATCTCGAAGCCATCGAGGCGGGCGATCACCGCGCGCCACTCTGCGAGCGAGCGATAGGCGGTGACGAAGAAGGACAGCGCATCCTGCACGCTGCCGAACGCCGAGCCGGTCTGCATCATGTCGCCGAGCTGGATGCGCTTGGCGAAGTAGGCAGGCGCCACCACCACATAGGGAAAGAGCGTCGCGGCCTGACCGTAGCTTGCCGTGAAGGCGGTCAGGCGCTTGGTCCGGCCCATGATCTCGTACCAGTTGCCGATGACGAAGCCGAAGCGCCGCAGCAGATGCCCTCGCTCCGCGTTCTCGCCTTTCAAAAGGGCGATCTGCTCGGAATTTTCGCGCACGCGGATCAGGTTGAAGCGGAAGTCGGCCTCAAAGCGCTGCTGCTCGAAATTGAGATTGATGAGCGGGGCGCCGATCCAGTGGGTCAGCGCGGTACCCAGAATAGCGTAGGCCAGGGCGCACCAGACCAGAAAACCGGGCACGAGGATATCGGTGCCGTAAATGTACAAGGGGGCCTTGTAGGACAGGCCCCAGAGGATGACCACGAACGAGGCCAGCGTCACGATCGACGACAACAGGCCGAGGCCGATGGTCAGCGTTTGCTCGACGAAATTCTTGACGTCCTCGGTGATGCGCTGGTCCGGATTGTCGGCGGCATCGCCCTTGAGCTGCATGCGGTAATGCGTGGCGCCCTCGAGCCATTCGCCGAGATAGTGCTGAGTCAGCCATTGCCGCCAGCGGATCTGGAGCCACTGGTTCAGGTAGAGTTTGTAGACGGCCAGCGCGACGAAGGTGAAGGCAAGCCCAAGGAAGATCCAGACCTCCTTGACGAATTCGGGCAGATCGTAGGCCTGCAAAGCGCTGTAGAACCGGTTCTGCCATTGATTGAGCAGCACATTGATCGCGACCAGCACCAGCTCCATCGCGACGACGACGGCGAGCAGGCCGCGGCCGGCCCATTTGTCTTCCGACCGGAAATAGGGGACGGCGATTCGCCAGACGATCGCGAGCGTGGCGCTGATGTTCTTCACAGAGCGGGGTCTCCTGGGGGGATGTGCACAAATGCCCTGAGCCAACCACTTGAGGCAATGGCGAAAAGCGGCGCGCTTAGACTAAAGTCGCAAGGTCTGCAATTTGCGTTGTCTTGTCGCACCCCGCAACCCTAGCATGGGGTTCGACGGCGCGGGGTAGGGGTGCTCGGGGATTTCGCGAGCTTGTGAGCGGGACGGGAACCGCCGCATTCGCGAGGAATTCGCGTCCAGCTCGGGGGTTACCGCTTCCAGCGTCAAGCAGGATCGGCTCTCCACGCGGGCCGTCTGCCGCAAACATGCGTGGGGAGGAAGACCATGTGGAATCAAGTCTATGATCCGCTGAACAGCCCGGTGCTGTCGACGATTGCGGCGGCGGTGCCCGTTGTCACGCTGCTGGTTCTGATCGCGAGCGGCCGCGTCCAGGCGCATATCGCGGCGGTCATCGCCGTGATCGTGGCCAATCTGATCACGATCTTCGTCTTCACCATGCCGGCGAACATGTCGATCCGCGCCTCGGTGCTGGGCATCGTCACCGGCTTTTTCCCGATCGGCTGGATCGTCCTCAACGTCATCTTCCTCTACCAGGTGACAGTGAGCACGGGACGCTTCGAATTGCTCAAGCGCGCCATCGGCGGCGTCACCGAGGACCGGCGGCTGCAATTGCTGTTGATCGCGTTCTCCTTCGGCGCGTTCTTCGAGGGCGCCTCGGGCTTCGGCACGCCGGTCGCCATCACCGGTGCCGTGCTGATCGGCCTCGGCTTCTCGCCGCTCGCGGCGTCCGGCCTGTCGCTGATCGCCAACACCGCGCCGGTCGCCTATGGCGCGCTGGGCACGCCGATCCAGGGCCTTGCCTCGGTCACCGGGCTCGATCCCTACATCCTCGGCGCCATGGTCGGCCGGCAATTGCCGGTCTTCTCGCTGATCGTGCCGTTCTGGGTGGTGTGGGCGTTCGCGGGCTGGAGGGGCATGAAGGATGTCTGGCCGGCGATCCTGGTCACCGGCGTGTCGTTCGCGATTCCGCAATTCGTGATCTCGAACTTCATCAACCCCTGGATCGTCGACATCGGTGCGTCGCTGATCTCGATGGGCGCGCTGATCCTGTTCCTCAAGGTCTGGCAGCCCAGGCAGCTCTGGCTGTCGCCGGCGCTGCGCGGCCGCGATGAATCGGCAGCCACCATGGCGGCGGCCAAACCGCTCGACAAGACGCCGCTGACGCAGAGCGAACTGTTCGGCGCGCTGCTGCCGTGGATCATCGTCTGCATCGTGATGCTGATCTGGGGCAACGGGGCGTTCAAGGCCTGGGCGAATTCGATCTTCGTCTGGAACTATCCCGTGCCCGAGCTGCACCAGATGATCAACAAGATGCCGCCTGTCGCGCCAGCGCCGACGAAAGAGAGCGCGGTGTTCGGCTTCACCTACCTGTCCTTCACCGGCACCGGCATGCTGATCGCGGCGATCATCTCCGGTGTCCTGATGGGCGTCGGTCCCGGCAAGCTCGTGACCGAGTACGGCCGCACCATCCGGCTCTGCGCGATCTCGCTGATCACGATCTCGGCGATGCTGGCGATCGGCACCTTGACGCGGCTCTCCGGCGTCGACGCGACGCTCGGCCTCGCCTTCGCCGCAACCGGCGTGCTCTATCCCTTCTTCGGCACGCTGCTCGGCTGGCTGGGCGTGGCGCTGACGGGATCGGACACCGCCTCCAACGTGCTGTTCGGCAACCTGCAGAAGATCACCTCCGAGCAGCTCGGCCTGTCGCCGGTCCTGATGGCCGCGGCGAACTCATCCGGCGGCGTGATGGGCAAGATGATCGACGCGCAGTCGATCGTGGTCGCCTCCACTGCCACCAACTGGTACGGCCACGAGGGCACGATCCTGCGCTTCGTGTTCTGGCACTCGATCGTGCTGGCCTGTCTCGTCGGCGTGCTCGTGACGTTGCAGGCCTATGTCTGGCCGTTCACGGCAATGGTCCTGAAGTAGCAGGCCAACTCAGGCTCGAACGCAAATCCCCGCGAGGTTCCGCCCCGCGGGGATTTTTGTGCCCAATCAAATCTCATCGCGCTCTACGTTGCGCGAACCTTCTCAATGGCGCCGCCGTCTTATAGAAGGTGCGGCAAATCAGGTCGGACGAGAGGTCTCATGGTTTCGCTCAAGCGATTGGTGTGTGCTGCGGTTGCAATGCTCGCGATGTCCATTGTCGCGCGTGCCGAGGACGGTTTCCCGTTCGGCACCGAGATGACGCTGGAAGCGCTGCCGCAAGCAGGCTCGAAGCGAATTCCGAACATCGAGATCGGCGACCATGGCGAGGTCGTGCTCGAGCTCTGGTGCAAGGGCGGCAAGGGCCAGTTCTCGGTCGCCGGCAACACCGTGATCTTCGTCCCCGGCCAGATCCAGGATCGCTCCTGCCCGCCGGCAAGGGCCCAGGCCGACGACGATCTGGTCGCGGCACTGAGCAGCGTCGAGACCTGGAAGCGTCAGGGCGACGTGCTGACGCTGATCGGCCCCAAGCCGCTGCGTTTTCGGACGACGGGGAATTAGCTCCGCTCTCGTGTCTCGGACGCGCTGCAGCGTGCAACGCTGCTGCGCAGAGCCGGGACCCAGACTCGATCGGCGACTGCGCGGGGCCTCTGGGCCCCGGCTCTGCAGCGCATCACTGACGTGCTGCGCAGCGTCCGGGGCACGAGAGCCTACTTCCACACCGATTTGTCGGCATCCCAGCGCTGGCCCCTAAGCTCCTTGGCGAGCGCCTCGACCGAACCGTTGTCGTCGGGCTGCTCGCCTTCCTCGTCGACCGACGTGTCGTCGGAGAGATTGAGCTTGGCGCCGCTGCTCTCGTCGGCGGTCGTCGTCGCGGGGCTGCCGATCCAGAGCATGAGCTTGTCGGTCGTGCCCGGCTTGTCGGGCGAGACGAGCCCTGCGACCTCGATCGTGTCGGTGAGATCGAGCGCGGGGAAGTCCGGGTTCGGCCGCTTGAAGACCAGCTTCAGCTTGCCCGTGGCGGGGTTGAAGCTCTGCGAAACCGGCTTTGCCGCGAGCGTCCGGCTCAAAACGTTCGAGACGGCAGCCGCGAGCTTGTCCTTGCTGATCTTGTCGCCGTCGCGCCAGTCGGCCGCGGCGAAGCGGATGGTGCGGTCCATCTCGGTCATGCCCGCAGTCCACCCCGCGGCGGTGACGCCCGGCGTCGCCTTGAATTTCGCCAGCAGCGCGCCAGCGCGCTCGGGATCGACCGACATGTTGATGGTCTGCTCGCCTGCGCGCAGGGCATCGCAGCCGACCGTGAGGCTCGCCAGCGTCACCTCGACCGCCTGGCCCTTCAGGCTCTTCAGGAAGTCGGTTGCAGCGTCGAGCTTGACCTTGACCGCGATCGCCTCCGGCGAGACGTCGGTGAAATCCTTCGGCTGCGGCGTGATGCCGTCGTCGGAGGTCTGGTTGTCCTGAAATTCCTTTTCGCTGAGATCGGAATTGTCGGGCGAGGTCACCTCGGTCACCACCTGGCCGACGCTGATCTGGCCGCGGAATTCGAAAGTGTCGCCGCTCTGCTTGCGCAGCAGCTTGACGCTGACCGGCGACTTCTCGCTGATGCTCTGCGTGGTGCCGGTCAGGGTCTGGCCCGCGACCTGGAGATTGACGACGAAGCGGTCCTTGCGGTCGGAATTCTTTGCGACGGGATAGCAGACGTCGAGCACGGCCGCCGTCACCGTCTTGCCCTGGCGCGTCTCCTTCAGGATCACGTCGGCATTGCCGTCCATCAGCCCGTCGATCGAGGTGAAATAGCGCGTCTCCGGACCGCCGGGCATCGTGGCCTTCGGCGACAGCTTCATCTGGGCGGAGGCGGGATGCGGAGAAGCTGCAAGCAGAGCCGCCAAAACGGCTGTCGAACAAACCAGAAGCGCACGCATCGATGAAATCCTCGCGCAACGGGCATGATCCGGAAAGGTATGAAGCGGTTTTCCGAGAGGATCATGCCCAAACAATTCGAATCGGCGCGTCACCGTAGTGGGTTTTGGCCGACGGTTGAATCGGAAAGCGGAGGGGCAGGGTCGGCAAAAAAGAAGGCCGCCCGGAGGCGGCCTTCGCAACACTGTAACGGAACGCAGGCTTAGAAGCCGCCCATGCCGCCGCCGGCGGGCATCGCGGGCGGGGCTTCCTTCTTCGGCGTTTCGGCGACCATGGCCTCGGTGGTGACCAGCAGGCCGGCCACGGAGGAGGCGTCCTGGAGCGCGGTGCGCACCACCTTGGCGGGATCGATGATGCCCTTCTCGACCATGTCGACATAGTCCTCGTTCTGGGCGTCGAAGCCGAAGGTCTCGGACTTGTTCTCCAGGATCTTGCCGACAACGATCGAGCCTTCCACGCCCGCGTTCTCGGAGATCTGGCGGATCGGAGCTTCCAGCGCCTTCAGCACGATGTTGATGCCGGCCTGGACGTCGGCATTGGCGTTGGTGAGACGGCCCACCGCTTTCTTGGCGCGGAGCAGCGCGACGCCGCCGCCGGGGACGATGCCTTCCTGCACCGCGGCGCGGGTGGCGTTGAGGGCGTCCTCGACGCGGTCCTTCTTCTCCTTGACCTCGATCTCGGTGGCGCCGCCGACGCGGATCACCGCGACGCCGCCGGCCAGCTTGGCGAGGCGCTCCTGGAGCTTCTCACGGTCGTAGTCCGAGGTGGTCTCCTCGATCTGCGCCTTGATCTGGCCGACACGGGCTTCGATATCCGGCTTCTTGCCGGCGCCTTTGACGATCGTGGTGTTCTCCTTGTCGATCACGACCTTGCCGGCGCGGCCCAGCATCTTCACCGTGACGTTCTCGAGCTTCATGCCGAGGTCCTCGGAAATGAGCTGGCCGCCGGTGAGGATGGCGAGGTCCTCGAGCATGGCCTTGCGGCGATCGCCGAAGCCCGGCGCCTTGACGGCGGCGACCTTGAGGCCGCCGCGGAGGCGGTTGACGACCAGGGTGGCCAGCGCCTCGCCCTCGACGTCCTCGGCGATGATGACGAGCGGCTTGCCCGACTGCACCACGGCTTCCAGCACCGGAAGCATGGCCTGCAGGCCCGAGAGCTTCTTCTCGTGCAGGAGGATGTAGGCATCCTCGAGTTCGGCGGTCATCTTCTCGGGGTTGGTGACGAAGTAGGGGCTGAGATAGCCGCGGTCGAACTTCATGCCCTCGACGATGTCGACTTCGGTGTCGAGCGACTTGTTCTCTTCGACGGTGATGACGCCTTCGTTGCCGACCTTCTGCATTGCCTGGGCGATCATCTTGCCGATGGCGGCATCGCCGTTGGCGGAGATGGTGCCGACCTGGGCGACCTCGGAGGAGGCGGCGACCGGCTTGGCGCGCTTCTCGATGTCCTTGATGACCGCAGCAACCGCGCTGTCGATGCCGCGCTTGAGGTCCATCGGGTTCATGCCGGCGGCAACGGCCTTGGCGCCTTCGCGCACGATGGCCTGGGCCAGCACGGTTGCGGTGGTGGTGCCGTCACCGGCGAGGTCGTTGGTCTTGGAGGCGACCTCACGCACCATCTGGGCGCCCATGTTCTCGAACTTGTCCTCGAGCTCGATCTCCTTGGCGACGGTGACGCCGTCCTTGGTGATGCGGGGTGCGCCGAAGCTCTTCTCGATGACGACGTTGCGGCCCTTCGGGCCGAGCGTCACCTTGACGGCGTTGGCAAGAACGTCGACGCCGCGCAGCATGCGATCGCGCGCGTCTCCGGAAAACTTGACGTCTTTGGCAGCCATTTTAGCAATCCCTCGTGTGTGGTGATGTGTCTGCCGCTCGCCCGTCGCATCAATTCCGGGATTCGAGGACCGAACCCGGCGGAATGATGGATGCCCGGATCGCCTGGATCCGGGCATGACATTCAGCGGCTGTTCAGGCGGATGGCCTTAGGCCAGTACGCCCATGATGTCCGACTCCTTCATGATCAGGAGCTCTTCGTTGTCGATCTTGACCTCGGTGCCCGACCATTTGCCGAACAGCACGCGGTCGCCGACCTTGAGGTCGATCGGGGTCAGCTTGCCGGTCTCGTCACGGCCGCCGGGGCCGACGGCGACGACCTCGCCCTGGGACGGCTTTTCCTTGGCGCTGTCCGGAATGATGATGCCGCCCTTGGTCTTTTCCTCGGCGTCGATACGTTTGACCACGACACGGTCATGCAGCGGACGAAATTTGGATTTAGCCATGACGTTTCCCTTTGGAGGCTCGCTTCGGAAGTAGTGAAGTGGGTGGGGCGGCGCTTCCGTCCGCCCCCTATCCCGAGGATCGAACGGCGTGCTTAGCAATCGGGCTTTCCGAGTGCTAATAGTGGGCCCGGAAATATGGCTTGGCCGCGATCCTGTCAAGCAAAGGTGGTTAAGCGATTGGTGAGGCGGATATAGGATGGTGGCACTGGAAACTTGTTCGGGGCGCCGACGTATTAAAGGACGTCATTGCTCCGGCAGCGGTTTTGCGCTTGGCTGCAGGAGGGGTGCGGCCATGGTCTTGTTCGGGGGAATGCCATGATCAGTTCAGCTCACGCGCGCACGGTTGCCAATCTGGCCGCCGCCTCTTGTCTGGCGCTGCTGCTGGGCGCCTGCGGCGGCGGCATGAGCCTGCCGTCCTTCTCGTCGTCCTCGCCGCCGCCCGAAGCCGAGCCGGGCGTCGCGCCCGAAATGCCTGCGACCATTCGCGCCGACGAGATCGTCGGCCGCTGGGGCCTCGCCTCGTTCCAGAACCCGGCCGACCGCGCCCGCACCGAGGCTGCCGCCCGGGCCCAGTGCAAAAATCCCTACGTGATCACCGCCGGCTCCTCCGGCGGCGTGATCATGCATCTGGCCGACCAGGCAACGCCGCAGGAGCTGCGGCTGAAGGGCTCGCCGAGCGGCAAGAACTACATCGGACCGGCGGGTCCGACCCCCGGCGAGCAGGACCGCGAAATCATCTCCTTCGACGGCCGCGTCCTGATCACCCGCTTCATCGACAAGGACGCCGCCACCCGCTACGGCAACATGGTCTACGTCCGCTGCGCGCCGCGGGCGTAGCTTCTCGCCTACGTCATGCTCCGCGACAGCGGGGCATCCAGTACGCCGCGGCTTCTCGGTTCAATCACTGCTGCCTCTGGAATACTGGATCGTCCGGTCAAGCCGGACGATGACAGCGGAGAGGATGGTCCCAAAAAGCAAAAACGCCGGCCAAAGGCCGGCGCTTTGTTTTTCTCTATCTGGCGTCCGCTCAGTCGAACAGCGCGTCGATGTCGTCCTGCGAGGCGTGGCCGACGTCGCCGGCGAGCTTGGGGCCGTTGAGAAGCTTGTCGTCCTCGCTGCGATTGTCGACCGGCGGCACGACGTGGGACTTGATGGCGTCGACGCCGCCCCAGATCTCCATCATCGCATTGATGTGCTGCTCGATGAACTTCATCGTGGTCATGACCTTGCTGATGCGCTGGCCGGTCAGGTCCTGGAAGTTGCAGGCCTCGAAGATCGAGATGACGCGTTCCTGGATATCGTCGGCGAGCCGCTTCTGCTGGTCGATCGAGTCCACCTTGGACATTGCGCTGGCGGCCTGGTCGATCGATTCCGCGGCTTCGAGGATCTGCTGGGTCGCCTGCTCGGTGCCGCCGACCACCGCGCCGAGCTCGCCATTGACCTTGGCCATTTCGCCGCCGTCAAAGCTCTTGCCGTGCAGCGTCGCGATTTCGCGCTTGGTGCGGTCGATGGCGTCATGGATGAGGTCGAGCTCGACCTTCAGCTTTTCGCACTGCTCGATCTGGGCCCGATAGGTTTCGAGCATGGTACGAGCCTCGGAGAGCTCGTGGGCGGTGGAGGCGTCGATCGCCGCCATGGCTGCGCTGCCGGACAAGGGCAAGGGCGCAGCGCCTTTCGCCATCTGTGCACGGATCGCACGTAGCTCGGCCATGATCTCGCTATGCATCGGGATTGCCTCTTCGGTTACGTCCAAAATCGGCATCTCGCCACCAGCGATATCCTCGACGCGAAAACGTTTGCGGTGAACAGCCATCAGGATACTCCCCCCACCTCACTCACGCGTCTTTGTAGGCAGAAGCGATTTAACACGAAGTTCACGGCAGGAACTGTTGTGCGGCTGCGCGCGACGGCGCGCAAAGAAGCGATTAACCATGCGCGCGCGGCGTTCATCGAAAATAAACGCTGATCGCCAAATTGCCCCGCTGCTGACGACGTGGTGAATCCAAACGCCGTTTCTGTTTACCAAACAAAACGGCTTTTGCCTTTTATTGACCACGTCGAGGGGCGCGGAAAGCCATCAGCTCTCCACGGCGCATGTGATCTAGACGAAACAGTACAGAGTACGTCGATGTTCAAGAAAATGTCTGTCGCGCTGCTCGGCAGCGCTTGCACCTTCATTGCCGGCGCAAACAGTGCCAGCGCCTTCGACAATTCGGTGCCGAACGATCCGCCCGCGGTGCTCTACCAGCCGCAGGTGCCGCCGGCGCCGGTGCGCGTCGCCTCCAATGCGAACATGGGCGGCGGCTTCATCGAGTTCCTGTTCGGCGACGGTCCCGGCCGCGGTCCGGCCTACGCGCCCGAGCGGCCGGTCTATCAACAGCAGCCCGGCTATTACGACCAGCGCCGCCTGCCGCCGATGGGCGAGCCGCAGCAGGGTGGATATCAGCAAGGCGCGGTTCAGCAGGAGACGGTCGACCCGCGGCAGCGTCCGTTCGATCCGAGGTTCGAGAAGCAATCTGTTGACTATAGCGGCAAGGAAAGTCCCGGCACCATCGTGGTCGATACCCCGAACAAGTTCCTCTATCTCGTCGAGGGCAACGGCAGGGCGATGCGCTACGGCATTGGCGTCGGGCGTCCCGGCTTCACCTGGTCCGGCGTGAAGGCGATCACGGCCAAGCGCGAATGGCCGGACTGGACGCCGCCGGCCGAAATGCTCGCCCGCCGCCCCGATCTGCCCCGGCACATGGAAGGTGGTCCGGAGAACCCGCTCGGCGCCCGTGCGATGTATCTGGGCTCGACCCTGTATCGCATCCACGGCTCCAACGAGCCCTGGACCATCGGCACCAACGTCTCCTCCGGCTGCATCCGCATGCGCAACGAAGACGTCATCGACCTCTACGGCCGCGTCAATGTCGGCACCAAGGTCGTGGTGATGTAGGCCGGCGCTCGCTGCGAGCCGTCAACTCCGCGTGTCGCGCCGGCTCGCGACGCGCGGCATCGAAGGCGTTGCGTGCCGCCGGCGTACGTCCTCCGGCTAAGGTCTAGGCTGGCCGACGATGCCCCGTCGAAGCGAGACGAGGGGCAACAGAGCAGCGACGACGCGTTGATGAATGGGAAAGCGATGCGCGAGCGGAGCGCTTAAATCGCCGCGCCGACAGCTCGGCCTTCTTGACGAGCTCGTGCAGTCCCTCCAACTCCGACAACTCGGTGATGAGATGAGTTGTCACGTTGGTCAGGGTGGCGATGCGCTGCTGAAGTGGACTCATTTTTAAAACCCCGACTATAACCAAGAGAGGCAACCACATCGGTGTGTGGCATGAGCAACGTGTTCTTCCAGTTGAACACCCATGTCCGCATTTGGAAATCCGGGAGTCTACGGCTGCGCGTGTCAGATGCCGATTTGATTTGTCATGGTGAATTCAGGCGCGTCGGGTAACGTTCAGCCAGTCCAATGACGCTGCACATTAGTCATACTATATCGAACGTCCCAGCTGCTTGCCGTCGCACAAAAGGCGCTCGGGGCACGCTCTAAAGAAAACGGCCGCCGAGAGGCAGCCGTTCGCATCTTCGGGGCGAATTGCTCACGCGTAATCGCTGCCGCCGTCGTCGTCGCCGCCGAAGTCGCTGTCGTCGGCCACGTCCATATTGCCGTCGTCGTTGTTGTCGCCGTAGTTCTGGTCGTTGTCGTTGCGATCGTTGTTCGCCTGGTCGGAGAAGCTCTGGCGAGACTCGCGGTTCGAGCCGATGTCGTTCAGGCCGGCATCGCGCGCGAGCGAGCCGCCGGACTGATCGCTGCCGCCCCAAGGACTTCCACCAGCGCCGCGGTCGCCGAGGGCATTGGTGTCGCCAAAGGCCTGCTGATGCGATCCGCCCATCATGCCGCGGATGCTCGAGAGCAGCAGCGAGCCACCGACGACGCCGGCGGCAGCTGCCGCCGCGGTGCCGAGGAACGAGCCGCCGCCACCGCCCATCGGCGGTGCGCCATAACCCTGGCCCGGGCCCTGACCTGGGCCTTGGCCGTAAGGGGGCTGACCGTAGCCCGGTTGCGTCTGCTGCATCGCTCCGCCGCTGTTCCAGACCGGCCGCGCGTCACGCGGCGGCACGTTCGGAACCGAGCCGCGCGAGGGACCTCCGCCGAACAAGGTGTCGCGCATGGTGTCGAGGAAGCCGCCGGACTGCGCCTGCTCGGGCCCATGGGCCGCTTCCAGCTCCTGGATGCGGTTATGGGCGCGCTTCAGCGCTTCGTCCTGCAGCAGCGTGGTCTGCACCAGCGCATAGATCGCGCCGGGTGCCTTGCGCAGCCCGTCCGAGATCGCGGCGATCGCGTCGGGATCGCGCGGTGCGTTTTCCAGTTTCGAAAGCCGGTCGAAAAGGTCGTCGACGAGCTGGCGTTCCTGCGGCGTCATGATCAGTCTCCCTCGCGCAAAACAAGCGCGAAGCAGATGTAGGGTTCCATTGTGGCCCCAACAGTGCCGGCCGGATTAAATTTCGGTATGCGACAAGCTGCCCCGCGGCTTGCTGTCATCCCAGCGTGGCGCGGCTGTCCGCCAGCAGACGCGCGAAGGCGTCGCCGGCCAGATAGGCGTGCTCGCGTTCGCGGACATCGGTCATCGGATCGAGGCCGGCGAGGACATCGTCGACGAAGCCGGGATGGCACATCACGAGGCCGCCATCCGGCAAGCCTTCCAGGAATTGCCCCATCAGCTCGCCAAAATCGGCCGCCCGCGTGAAGTCATAGGCGCCGGCAAAGCCCGGGTTGAAGCTGAGGCCGGCGCTGCCGGCACGGCGGCGGAATTGGGCGCTGAGGATGTCGAGCACGATGGCCTTGGGTGAGGCCAGCCGCTGCCTGAGCGGCAGGTCGCGGCCGCCCTGGCGCACCCAGGCGTTCGGCGCGCCTTCGCTGACCGCATCGACGAAGCCGTCGCGGACCTGCGGATAGAGCTGCACATGCTGGTGGCCGTCGACGAAGTCAGGCGCGCGCCCGAACGCTTCGGCGAAGGCGGCGAGCTGCGCCTTTACCTCGTTGCGGACGAATTCGCGGTCGAGCCGCCGCAAAATGCCCGCGCGCAGCAGCTTCGGAAACGGCATGAACATGTCGCCGTCGAGCGGACGAAAATGCATGGTGAGGGGGCGGAACGGCGCCGACAGCGTCACGTGCAATCCGATCGCGCAGCGCGGACTCGTCTTCGCCGAGGCCTGGAGCGCCTCGACCTCGCTGCGCGCGATCGCAGGCCCCACCATCATCACCGAGGTGGCGTTGAGACGGCCGCGTTCGATCAGGTCGCGGATGGCGCGGTTGACGCCCGGGCTGATGCCGTAATCGTCGGCACAAAGCCAGATCCGCCGCAGGCCCGCGGCCGCGCTCATTCGGCGGCCGTCCTCTTCGCGGCATCGTCGGCTTCGAAGTGCTTTTCACTATGCTCGGCGACGAAGTAGATCGGGCGCGCCTTCAGCTCGGACAGGATCTTGCCGATATATTCGCCGACGATGCCGATCATGATGAGCTGCACGCCGCCGATCGTCATCAGGCCGATCACGAGCGAGGGATAGCCGGGCACCTGCTTGCCGGTCGTGAACACCTCCCAGAGGATCGAAAGGCCGAACAGGAAGGCGCCACCGGCGAGAATGACGCCGAGCAGGCTGGCAAAGCGCAGGGGGGCGACCGAAAACGAGGTCAGGCCCTCGATCGACAGGCCGAGCAGGCTTGCGGCGTTGAAGGTGGTGACGCCGTGGGCGCGTGCGGCAGGCTCGTAGTCGACGCGGATCTGGCGGAAGCCGATCCAGCTGGCGAGGCCCTTGAAGAACCGGTTGCGCTCGGGCAGCTGCCTGAGCGCTGTGACCGCGCGCGGTGACAGCAGGCGGAAGTCGCCGGCGTCCTCGGGAATCTTCTGCCGGGCCCCCCAATTGATCAGCGCATAGAAGCCGTGCACGGCGACCCGGCGCAGGAAGGTCTCGTTGTCGCGATGTGCCTTGGCGGTGTAGACGACGTCATAGCCGTCATCGATCCAGTGCCGCACCAGCTGTTCGATCAGCGCCGGCGGATGCTGGCCGTCGCCGTCCATGAACATGACGGCGCCGAGCCGGGCATGGTCGAGGCCGGCCATCAGCGCCGCCTCCTTGCCGAAATTGCGCGACAGCGACACCACCTGGACGTCGATCGCGTCGGCCGGCAGCGAGCGGGCGATCGCCAGCGTCGCATCCTTGCTGCCGTCGTCGACATAGACGACCTCGCAAGCCAGCCGATAGCGCTCCCGCAAGGTCTTTGCGAGATCGCAGATGCGCTGGTGCAGGGCGGCGAGGCCCGCCGCCTCGTTGTAGACGGGGACGACGATCGACAGTCCCTTCGCGGCTGCGGTGCCTGCGGTCGTCGTCATGCCGGAAACGTCAGAGCCCAGCGTCATCGATCAAGGTTCCAGAAGCGTTCAAAGTCATCTCAACAGCATATGGTAGCCGCCATTTGCTGTCGCAAAGCTGAACGAAAAGCCGAACGTCCCAGGGCTCACCGCCGCAGGAACGCCTCGAGCTTGGCGAACAGCGGGTTCTCCCGGTCGAACACGTAGTCGAGCGAAACCACCGAGACGGTTTCGGCGCCATGCTCGCGCAGGAAGCTTGCCAGCGCATAGAGCTGCCCCGGTGGGCAGTGCAGCGTCAGCATGCCTGACGAGGTCGGCCCGCCGAACGGGGCCTCGACGCCGTACCGACTGTGGGCTTCGCCGAGCAGGGCGGCGTCGCATTGCCGGAAGCGGGTGCGGACCTCGCGATACTTGTTGGCCCGCGCCCTTGCTGCGATGTGATCGAGGATGACGCGCGCGGTCTCCCGCGCCTGCGGCGTCCAGTCGGCCTCTTTCGAGGCGACCAGATTGGCCTGGCTGCGCAGGATCACGCCGTCGTCGAGCACCCGCAAGCCGTTGGCGGCAAGCGTCGCGCCCGTGGTGGTGATGTCGACGATCAGCTCGGCGCTGCCGGCCGCCGGCGCGCCTTCGGTCGCGCCGCTACTCTCGACGATGCGGTAATCGGTGATCCCGTGGCTCTGGAAGAAGGTGCGGGTGAGGTTGATGAACTTGGTCGCGACCCGCATCCGCATGTGATGCTGCTCGCGGAAGCCGGTGGTGACGTCGTCGAGGTCGGCCATGGTGCGAACGTCGATCCACGCCTGCGGCACCGCGACGACGACGTCGGCATAGCCGAAGCCGAGCCCATCGATCAGCGACACGCGCTTGTCGGCGTCCGCGATGTTCTCGCGCACCAGGTCTTCGCCGGTGACGCCGAGATGCGCAAGACCGCGCGACAGTTGCGAGGCGATCTCGCTCGCCGAGAGATAGGCGACCTCGACATGGTCGAGGCCTGCAAGCGTGCCGCGATAGTCGCGGGCGCCGCCGGCCTTCGACAGCTTGAGGCCGGCACGGGCGAAGAAGGCTTCGGTGTTTTCCTGAAGGCGACCCTTGGAGGGAACGGCCAGAACGAATGGCGCGCTCATGACTTAAGCTCCCACCTTGCGGCCGATCTTCGTCAGCGCGTCCACCCAGACCGAGAAGCCGACCGCAGGGATCGGTTCAGGCGATCCCAGCTGGGTCATCAGCCCGTCATAGCGGCCGCCGGCAACCAGCGGCTCGGCGCCGTTGCCCCGGTGGTGCAGCTCGAATTCGAAGCCGGTGTAATAGTCGAGCCCGCGCCCGAACGCGGTCGAGAAGCGCGTCTGCTTCACGTCGATGCCGCGCGCCGCCATGAAGCCGACCCGGCTCTCGAACTGGTCGATCGCAGCCGTGAGGTCGAGCTTGGCGTCGGTAGTGAGCGCGCGCAGCTCGGCGATGGCATCGTCGGGATTGCCTGCGATCGTCAGGAAGCGCTTGAGCACGGCAATGGCCTCGCGCGGCAGCGCGCCGCCCTTCAGCGTCGATTGCTCGAGGAAGCGATCGGCGATCTCGGCCGTGGTGCGTCCCCCGACATTGGTGGTGCCGGCGATCGACATCAGATCGGTGACGAAGGCGAGCGCCGCCTTGCGGTCGGAGCCGGCGAGGGCGGCGAGCACGCCCTCATATTCGCTGCGGGTCGCCGTGGTCGCGGCCGCGAGCCGTTCCAGATCCTTTTCCAGGCTGATCTTGCGATTGAAGTCCTTGACCAGGCGGCGGCGCCAGACCGGATAGAGGTCGAGCGCATCGAGCAGCGCGTTGAACAGCGCCACGTCGCCGGTGCGGATCTCGACGTCGCGGACACCGAAGGCCGCGGTTGCTTCGAGCCCGAGCGCCAACGTCTCGGCGTCGGCCGCGGCGCGGTCCTGGCGGCCGAATGATTCGATGCCGGCCTGCAGGAATTCGCTGGCCTGGCCGCTGCGGTAGCGGAACACCGGGCCGAGATAGCTGAACCCGGCCGGCTGGCCGGCACGACCGGAGCTCAGGTAGTCGCGCGCCACCGGAATGGTCAGGTCCGGGCGCAGGCACAGCTCCTCGCCCGTGAGGTCCGTGGTCAGGTATAGGCTCTTGCGGATATCCTCGCCGGAGAGGTCCAGGAACGGCTCGGCCGGTTGCAGGATGGCGGGCTCGGCCCTGACGTAACCGGCCTGCGCGAACGACAACAGCAGCGTATCCGCCCAGGCGGCGGAGCCGGCAGCATTTGAGGTGGCAGTCGCGGTCATAACTGGGTCCATCGTCCCGGTGGAACCGGGCAGGCAAGGGGAGGCAAGCGAATTGCGCAGCCCTTAGCATGGTCGATGCGCGGTTTCGACCTCCAAAGGATCAATCGCTTAATGGACGGGCAATGGACGTTCTCGACGCGCGAGGGGAGCCACCTGGGCCGCCGCGGGCTCGCTCAACCTCTCCCGCTTGCGGGGGAGGTCGGCGCGAAGCGCCGGGTGGGGGCTCTTTCCGCTAGGGGAATTTCTCCCTAAGCCTCAGACAATCCCGACGCGGAGGCACCCCCACCCCAACCCTCCCCCGCAAGCGGGAGAGGGGGCGCGTCTCCCCTGCGGCTGCCAATCGAGCCTTGTCAGGTGCCGGTCTTGCCACCCCAGTCGCCCAGCACCGCCTGCACCAGCGCCAGCGCGGCCACGGCGGCGGTATCGGCCCGCATGATCCGCGGGCCGAGCGCCAGCCGGAGAATCCTGGGCTGCCGCAGCAGCAGGGCGCGCTCCTCTTCGGCAAAGCCGCCTTCGGGGCCGATCAGCACGTCGATCCCCTGTCCGGCCTCGCGGGCGTTTTGCAGGCTTTGAACCGGGTTTTGCAGCTCCGCCGCCTCGTCGCAGAAGATCAGCAGGCGGACCGCAGGGCGCTGACTGAGATACCGCTCCAGCGGCACCGGCTCGGCGACCGTGGCGATGCTCAGGATGCCGCATTGCTCGGCCGCCTCGACGACATTGGCGCGCATCCGCTCGGTATTGACCCGGGAGGCCTGGGTGAACCGGGTCAGGACCGGCTGCAGGCCGGCGGCGCCCATCTCGATGGCCTTCTGGACCATGTAATCCAGCCTGGCATGCTTGAGCGGGGCGAAAACGTAGGCGACGTCAGGCAGCCCGTCCTGGGGCCGGGTCTGCTGCAGGATCACGAGGCCGTCCGGACGCTTGCGACCTTCGATGGCGGCCTGCCACTCCCCGTCGCGGCCGTTGAAGGCCAAAACCTCGGCCCCGGCGGCAAGCCGCAGCACATTGCCGAGATAATTGCTCTGGTCGCGGTCGAGCGGGATCCTGGCGTCCTGGGCAAGGGGAGCGTCGACGAACAGGCGGGGAGCGCGAAAATCGTGGGAGGGCATCGTTCAGGAGTCCGATTTGGGGCCGTTCTTAACCGAAAGCAGCCATTCCGGGGGTAAATATTGCCGAAATGGTGCGTCCCCGCGCCGCGCTATTGCCCTATTCAACGGGTTGTTAAGCGCCGGCGGGAATCGTAAAAACGCGAACACGCTGGTTGCGCTTCAATTGGGAAGACGCTGAACCCCGTAGCTCCTGCCGGAGAGACTATCCTGATGATCCGTCATTTGATGGTTCCGATCACTGCCGCCATGGTCACCCTGAGCACCGCGGGCGCCTATGCGCAAAGCGCCTTCCCGGCGCCGCTGCCGAACCAGGCCGCCACCAGTTCCGCGTTTCCCCCGGTGAACGGCTCGGCGCCGACCGCTTCGGTCGGCACGGCACCGCAATCGTCCTTTCCCGTGAACGGCGCCGCGCCCGTCGGCGGCGCTGGCGCGTTCAGCGCGGCCCCGCCGACCCAGGGCGGCCCCGGCGAGGACTGCATGAAGGCTTTCATTCCTCTGCGCGAGGAAGCCGAGAAGCGCGGCAAGCTGATCAAGGCCGCGAGCGACCGTCATGCGCCGCCGGACGAAGCCTGCAAGCTGATCCGCAATTTCAGCCAGGCTGAGACCAAGATGATCAAGTACATCGAGTCCCACGCCGCCAAATGCGGAATCCCGCCGCAGATCGGCGCGCAGATGAAGGACGGTCACAAGAATACCGAGGCCATGGCGACGAAGGTCTGCAACGTCGCGCAGCAGATGCAGAACCAGCCGCGCGGTCCGGCCGGCCCGTCGCTGAGCGAGGTGCTCGGTTCAGGCTCGGCGCCTGAGGCCAATGCCGGCAAGAAGGGCGGCAGCACCTTCGACACGCTCAACGGCAACGTCCTGACCCGATGATACACGTGCCGCCGATTTGAAGTTCCTACGGTGTTTGCCGCGAGATCCTCATGAGAACTTCAAATCGATAAGCGGCACGTGAATTATAGTTTCTTGCTAGTGCCCTTGTAGTTTTCGAAGTTCGTACCGGGATACGCCGCGATGGAATACGAACTTCGAAAACTGGACACTAGCACATCCGCCCGCGTTGCCGATTCCACCGGCAACTGGGTTGATACGCTCGCGCCGCCATGGGCGCGGCCCTATTTGCGATTGTCCCGCTTCGATCGTCCGATCGGCTCCTGGCTGCTGTTGATGCCGTGCTGGTGGTCGGCGGCGCTCGCGAGCGGCATGGCGCATGACGTCCGCGGACTGCCGCTCACCATCGTGCTGTTCTTCATCGGCGCCTTCGTGATGCGCGGGGCGGGCTGCACCTGGAACGACATCACCGACCGCGACCTCGACGACAAGGTCGAGCGCACCCGCTCGCGGCCGCTGCCGTCGGGGCAGGTGAGCACGAAGCAGGCGCTGGCTTGGATGGTCGTGCAGGCGCTGATCGGCCTTATCGTGTTGCTGCAGTTCAACCGCTTCGCGATTGCGACCGGCATCGCCTCGCTCCTGATCGTCGCGATCTACCCCTTCATGAAGCGCATCACCTGGTGGCCGCAGATCGTGCTCGGGCTTGCCTTTTCCTGGGGCGCCCTGATGGGATTTGCCGTCACCTTCGGCCGCATCGAAGTCACCGCGATGGTGCTCTATGCCGGCGCGATTTCATGGGTGATTGGCTATGACACGATCTACGCGCATCAGGACGCCGACGACGACGCGCTGATCGGCATCAAGTCCACCGCGCGCCTGTTCGGCGCGCATACGCACCAGGCGCTGATCCTGTTCTACGGGCTCGCTGTGATGCTGATCGGTGTCGCGCTGGCCTCAGGCGATGCGCGCTGGCCGGCCTGGCTCGGGCTTGCCGCCTTCGCCGCGCACCTGGCCTCGCAGATCGTGCGCTTGCGGATTGATGATCCCGAGCTGTGTCTGCGCTTGTTCAAGTCGAACAGGGATGCGGGTCTGTTGCTGTTTGCAGGATTGCTCGCCGACGCGGTGATGCGGGCGTAGCTCCCGTAGGGTGGGCAAAGGCGCACTTGCGCCGTGCCCACGATCCTCTCAATGACAAAAAGGTGGGCACGCTTGCGCTTTGCCCACCCTACGGTACCTTTAATTCCTCGCGATGATCTCGCGTTCTTCGCGATGAACCGACAGCTCCCGCGCCATCGCAACACGGCGGCGCATCAGGAATTTCGGACGGCGGGCGCGGATCGCATTGGCGCGGCGGCGGCGGGCCGCGGGCTTGCGCGCGCCTTCGTCGAGCTGCGGAAGCGCGAACAGCTCGCTCCAGATCGCCAAGGCCTCGACGAGCTCCTCGCCGTCGGCGCCGACGAGCAGCGGAACGGAGAGCGAGGGATCGCGATGCACCAGGACGATGGCCTGCGCTTCGTCATTGCCGCGCAGTGCGACGCCTGTGAAGTCGCTGACGCGGACGTTGATCGCCATCTGCATGCCGCGAACGGCACGGCGAAGCACGACGCGTTCGCGATGAAGCTCGATCTGCCTGACATGTCCGTCGGCGCGCGGATCGTGCGCATCGAAGCGGACCGGAAGGGAAAGGGGGTCGAGCCGCAGAGAGCGGCTCGACCCGGCGGGAGCGACCCCGCATGTTGCTGTTTGACGCCTCACGGCTTTAGTTCTCCCCGCCGGGATTATGTTCCCGGTCGATGCGAGGACCTTAGCGCGCCGCTTTCCGAAACCGCTTAAAAAGGCTGGTTAACCCACCGTCACTGCTGCTCATGATTGACAAGACCTTGGCGCGCATGATTGACGAGACGTTGCGCCAAAGGTGCGAATCTGAGCTTTTGGCGGGCTGAAAATGCTTGAAGTCCGCGCGATCAGGGCACATCTGTGGTTCCGGTCCCGAACCCCCGCCCCAACAGGATTTCGTTCGTGAACTCTTCACCATCCGCAAGCTCGACGCTTTCGTCCAAGGATTCCTCCAAGGGGTCAAAGGCCAGCCGCGACCTGTTCGACCAGTCCGCCTTGTCGGATCTGGCGCAGCGGCTGGTGGAGGCGGCCAAGCGCGCCGGCGCGGATGCGGCCGACGCGGTCGCGGTGCGCGGCGTCTCGCAAGGCGTCGAGGTGCGCGACGGACGCGTCGAGGAATCCGAGCGCTCCGAGGGTGACGACGTCGGCCTGCGGGTACTGGTCGGCCAGCGCCAGGCGGTGGTTTCGACCAATGACGTCAGCGGCGATGCCGTGACCAAGCTTGCCGAACGCGCGGTCGCGATGGCGCGCGTTGCGCCCGACGACAAATATGTCGGGCTCGCCGATCCCGCGCTGCTCGCGCGCGACTTCCCCGATCTCGATCTGCTTGATCCCGATGTGCCTGCCACCAGCGAGCTCGAGCGCCGCGCACTCGCGGCCGAAGCTGCCGCGCTCGCCGTGAAGGGCGTCACCAAATCCGGCGGCGCCTCGGCCTCCGCGGGCATGGGCGGCATGGTGCTGGTCACCTCGACCGGCTTCCACGGCTCCTATTTGCGCTCCAGCCAGGGCATCTCGGCCACCGCCATCTCGGGCGAAGGCACCGGCATGGAGCGCGATTACGACTTCACCTCGGCGCCGCATGGTGCGGACCTGTTGTCGCCGGAGATCGTCGGCCGTTCCGCCGGCGAGCGCACCGTGGCGCGCTCCAATCCGCGCAAGGTCGAGACCTGCAAGGTGCCCGTCGTGTTCGATCCGCGCGTTGCGGGCTCCCTGGTCGGCCATGTCGTCGGCGCCATCAACGGCGCCTCGATCGCGCGCAAGACCAGCTTCCTCAAGGACAAGCTCGGCCAGCAGCTGTTTGCGAAGAACATCCGCATCATCGACGATCCCCTGCGCAAGCGCGGCCTGCGCTCGCAGACCTTCGACGCCGAAGGCGTTGCCGTGAAGAAGATCGCGCTGATCGACGAGGGCGTGCTGACGACCTGGCTGCTCGACTGCGCCACCGCGCGCGAGCTCGGCCTTGCCACCACCGGCCATGCCCATCGCGGCGTCTCCTCCTCGCCCTCGCCCGGGCCGTACAATTTGCATCTCGAGCCTGGCACACCGAGCCCGGCCGAGCTGATCGCCGACATCAAGCAGGGCTTCTACGTCACCGATCTGATCGGCTCCGGCGTGAACGGCGTCACCGGCGATTACAGCCGCGGCGCCTCCGGCTTCTGGATCGAGAACGGCGAGATCACCTATCCCGTCAGCGAGGTGACGATCGCCGGCCATCTGTTCGAGATCTTCAAGTCGATGCAGCCCGCGAACAATCTCGAGTTCCGCTACGGCATCAATGCGCCGACGGTGCGCATCGAGGGATTGACGCTTGGCGGACGTTGAGGCGAACGCCCCGGGCGAAACCATCCTGACGCGCGACGCGGCACTGCTGCAGGACACGGTGCGCGAGGCGGGTGCGCTGGCGCAGTCGATGTTTCGCACCGAACTGAAGAAGTGGACCAAGGGCGCATCCTCGCCGGTCTCCGAAGCCGACATTGCCGTCAACGACCTGCTCGAAGCGCGCCTGCGCATCGCGACGCCGGATTACGGCTGGCTCTCGGAGGAGAGCGCCGACGACGCTGCCCGGCTGTCGCGGCGGCTGACCTGGATCGTCGATCCCATCGACGGCACGCGCAACTATCTCAACGGCCACGACGATTGGTGCGTCAGCGTCGCGCTGGTCGAGGATGCCGCGCCGGTGCTGGCCGCGGTGTTCGCGCCGACGAGCGGCGAGTTCTTCTTCGCCGCACGCGGCCAGGGCACCACGCTCAACGGCGCAGCCGTGCAGGCTTCGCCCGGATCCGCGCTCGACTTCTCCCGCATCGCCGGCCCGAAACCGATGGTCGAGCGGCTCAACAGATCAGGCGGCGAGATCAAGCTGCATCCGCGAATCGGCTCGCTCGCGCTGCGCCTGTGCCGGGTCGCCCATGGCGCGCTGGATGCGGCTTTTGCGGGGGGCAACAGCCATGATTGGGACCTTGCGGCGGCCGATTTGATCGTGCAGGAAGCCGATGGTAGGATCAGCGACCTCTCCGGAGAACCTATCCTCTATAACCGCCGGGAAGTGGCGCACGGGGTGCTGGTGGCAGCGGGGCGCGATCGTCATGCGGGCATTGTCGCGCATTTTCGAAACCGCCCCTTGGCCTAAAGCGCTTTTCGTCGTGCCCGTCGAACACTGCTTTTGCCGGGCAGCCCGTTAGGAACAGAACTCATGCCAGATAGTGCCCCGCAACAACTGCTTCATCTCGTCATCGGCGGTGAGCTCGTCGATCTCGAGCACAACACCTTCAAGAACCTCGACGACGTCGAGATCGTCGGCCTCTATCCGAATTACGCGACCGCCCACGCCGCCTGGCGGGCCAAGGCGCAGAGCACGGTCGACAACGCGCAGATGCGCTATTTCATCGTCCACCTCCACCGGTTGCTCGACCCGAATCAAGAACCGGCGCGTTGAAAAAACTGCTTCGCAATACGCTGCGAAGCAGCTTCGTTCAGCGTGCCGTCGGGGTCCTGGCGGCCGAATATCTGCGTCTGGTCTGGCGGACCAACAAATTCACGTTGGATCCGCCCGACGTCTATGCGCAGGTTGAGCCGCAGCTCCCTGCGATCTTCGCGTTCTGGCACGGCCAGCATTTCCTCACGCCCTTCATCAAGAACCAGAACAAGGCTTCCTATCGCGCCAAGGTCCTGATCTCCCGCCACCGCGACGGCGAGTTCAATGCGATCGCCGCCGAGCGGCTCGGCATCGGCACCATCCGCGGTTCCGGCGATCATGGCGGCGCCTTCCACCGCAAGGGCGGGGTCGGCGCCTTCAAGGAAATGGTGCGCACGCTCCAGACCGGTTGTAATGTCGCGCTGACCGCCGATGTCCCCAAGCGCTCGCGCGTGGCCGGGCTAGGCATTATCATGCTGGCACGGGAATCGGGGCGGCCGATCATGCCTTTCGCGATGGCGACCAGCCGCTTCGTCCGGCTCAAGAACTGGGACCGCACCACCATCAATTTGCCATTCGGGCGGGGCGCATTGGTCGGCATCAAGGAAATCCACGTTCCCGCAGATGCCGACGCCGCCATGATGGAAGCGTTGCGGCAGGAGCTGGAAGACACGTTGAACGAGGCGACCCGCCGCGCCTATGCGCAACTCGGCCGCCCGGGACCGGAAGATGCCTAATTCGTTGCCGATGACGCTGCGGATGTATCAGCGGCTGGCCTCCGGCCTGGTGCCGCTTGCGCCGGCGCTGATCAAGCGGCGGCTGAAACAGGGCAAGGAGGATCCCGCGCGCGTCGGCGAGCGGCGCGGCCTGTCCCGGGACGTGCGGCCGCATGGTCCGCTGGTCTGGATCCACGGCGCCAGTGTCGGCGAGGTGCTGGCCGCTGCGGCGCTGGTCGAGCGGTTGCGCGATCTCAATCTGCGCATCCTGCTCACCTCGGGCACCGTCACCTCGGCCGCCGTGGTCGCAAAGCGGTTTCCGCCCGACGTCATCCATCAATACGTGCCGTATGATTCCCCGCGCTATGTCGCGCGCTTCCTCGATCATTGGAAGCCGTCGCTGGCGCTGTTCATCGAATCCGATCTGTGGCCGAACCTGATCCTGGCGGGCGCTAGCCGCCGGGTGCCGATGGTGCTGATCAACGGGCGGATGTCGCCGCGCTCCTTCCCGCGCTGGCGCCGCATGCACGGCACCATCTCGGCGCTGCTGTCGCGGTTCGACATCTGCCTGGCGCAGTCGAAGACCGATGCCGAGCGTTTCTCCGCGCTCGGCGGCCGCGACGTCGTCACCACGGGCAATCTCAAGCTCGACGTGCCGGCGCCGCCGGCCGATCCCGCCAAGCTCGAACGGCTGATGGCGATGACGCGCGGGCGCCCCATCATCGTCGCGGCCTCGACCCACCCGGGCGAGGACGAGATGCTGGTCGCGGCGCATCGCAGCCTCGCCGGCTTCTTCCCGCAGCTCCTCACCGTGATCGTGCCGCGCCATCCCGATCGCGGCTCCTCGATCGCTGGCTTGATCACCGCCTCGGGCCTGAAGCCGGCGTTGCGCTCTCGCGAGGAGCTGCCGACCGCGACCACCGACATCTATGTCGCCGACACCATGGGCGAGCTCGGCCTGTTCTACCGGCTGTCGCCGATCGTGTTCATGGGCGGATCGCTGATCCGTCATGGCGGGCAGAACCCGATCGAGGCGATCAAGCTCGGTGCCGCGATCGTGCATGGTCCGCACGTCTTCAACTTCGCCGATGTCTATGAGGCGCTCGACGGCAGCGGCGGTGCGCGCCAGGCCGACACGCAGGAGGCGCTGGTCGAGCAGCTCGGCCAGCTGCTGGCCGATCCCGCCTTGCGCGACAAGATGCAGCGCGCGGGCAGCGGCGTGGTCGAGGAGCTCGGCGGCGCACTCGATCGCACCATGATCGCGCTCGAGCCGTATCTGCTGCAGCTGCGGATCGAGATGGGAGCCGCCAATGCGTGAGCCGGCCTTCTGGTACCGGCCACGTTCTCTCCAGTCGTACGTATTATGGCCGCTCGGAGCGCTCTACGGCGCAATCACCGAACGGCGCATGCTGCGCAAGGGCGTGGATGCCGGCATCCCCGTGATCTGCGTCGGCAATTATCATGTCGGCGGCGCCGGCAAGACACCGACCGTGTTGGCGCTGACGAAGCTTTTGCGCGAGCTCGGCGAGACCCCGGTGGTGCTCAGCCGCGGCTATGGCGGACGGCTGCAGGGCCCGGTCATGGTCGACCCCGCGCGCCACACCGCGTCCGACATCGGCGATGAGCCCTTGATGATGTCGCGCGACGTCCCGGTCGCGGTCGCGCGGGATCGCCTCGAGGGTGTCGCGCTGGCGAAGTCGCAAGGCGCCACCGTCATCCTGATGGACGACGGTTTCCAGAACCCGCGCCTGGTCAAGGACACTTCGCTGATCGTGATCGATAGCGAACGTGGCCTCGGCAATGGCAAGGTGTTTCCGGCCGGCCCGCTGCGCGCGCCGCTGAAGACGCAGCTCGCGCGCACCGATGCGCTGGTGCTGATTGGCGACGGCCGTGCCGCCAACGATGTCGCGGCCGAGCTTGCCAAGCGCGACAAGCCGGAGCTGCGCGCGCGCCTGAGGCCGGACGCCGCGTCGGTCGCAAGACTGTTGGGCAAGCCGGTGTTCGCATTCGCGGGCATTGGCGATCCCGAGCGATTCTTCCGCAGCTTGCGCGCCTGTGGCATCGAGGTCGCGCGCACGCGCGCCTTCGCCGATCATCATATGTTTTCAAACGACGAGATCGCAGCGCTCGCAGCGGAGGCGCAGCGCGAGCAGCACACGCTGGTGACGACGGAAAAGGATCTCGCGCGCCTCCGCGGCCGCGAGGGCCTGCCTGCTAGCATCGTGCCGTTCGCTGTGCAGCTCGAATTCGATGATCCGACAGCGCTCCGGCAATTGATCAGCGATCATCTCTACAAGGCGCGCGAGCGGCGGTTCAGCAGGCGATGATCTCGTTTGGTGGGTAAGCTAGTCCGCCGCAGCCAAAGAGCGGAGGATGGAAAAACAATTCATCCATCGCCATGCGGTATTCGACAACTGATCGGGCGACATGTCGCGGCTGATGAATTCTCTTCCGCACGTTCGGGAGTTGATGTAGCCTTTGATGAGAGCCGTCACCGGGACGTGCCGACCTCCCGGAAATCATCGACGGCGTTTATGCCCACGGCGGGCAGTACCTTCATCACTTCAGATGCAGCGGCCGTAACGATCAGTTCGGAACGGCAGGGAAAATCATTGCCAAAAACCAGAGGAGAACATGCCATGCATTTTTGCCTCACCGGACAGTACACCCCACGCGCTCTCAATGCCATTTTGGAGAATCCCACCACCGATCGCCAGGAGGCGGCACGAAAGCTCATCGAAGCGGCCGGCGGAAAGCTGCTTTCGATGTACAGCGTTGCGGCCGACGGCCCGGGCGTTTTGGTAATTTTCGATGTGCCTGATCCGGGTGCGGCGCCGGCCATTTCCGGCCTGACCGTCACCGCAGGCACCCTGCAGAATGTGAAACTGACCAGGTTGTTCACGCAGGACGAGATCAAGCAGGTCCGCCAGAACGCGGCGAAGCTGCGTTCTTCGTATACCCCGCCCGGAAGCTGACATCGGGATCTGAAGCGCGATGCGATGAGGATGAATCGTCGTCGCGCTTTAGGTTGTTGTTTAAGCATGATCTTTTCGGAAAACCGCTGCGCACTTTTCCGGATCATGCTTTAGAGCTTCGGTTCTAATTGAAGCAGAACTGGAGCCCTGGATTCCCGTTCTTGGCGCGGCGTCTTCACGCGTACCGGTATCGCAATTCAGCAATCAGTCGTGCTCACCACGCCCCGACGGCCATTAATCCAATAATGGTCAGGCACGAGACGCAGGCTACCGCGACGGTATAGCATTCGGGTGTATTCATTGCTCACTCCCAAACTGTTGCCAATTGCTTGGTCACTGCTACGCGGGAGAGATCGCCGGTCGCGGGCCACTTCAATGCGGCAGGCCGTGAACGGTCTTGCGATGTGCGTCCGTCCTCTCATCGTCAGCCTGATCCGCAGGATGACGAAGCGCTTCGAGAGCTTCGGAGCGTTCAGCTGCGATCAGAAGCTGTTTGCGCATTTCAGCGAGACGGGCGCGACAATATTCACGATAGAGCAAGTCCAATATGGTGGGCATGATCACCCCCATCGTTTGACTCTCGATTTACAGATATTCCACCGCAAATTTTCGAGGTGATCGTAGCCCGTCGGATGGCTCTTTCGATATGAGCCCGTTCACAGACTGCGCCAATTCCAAAGCTCGATGGCTGTTTGGTTGACTTGATTGTCTGTGCGATAAAAGGAACAGGGCCAATTACCTAACGAACACTGTAGCAGCTCTCTGTTTCAACAAGACTTCGTCAAACAACTTAAGGGCGCCGGATTGCAACAAAGAATCCAACCACAACGCGAAATGACTAACTACGGAGTGCAAGTATTCTTCGATGCAACGCGGATCGGCACGACGGAGATATTTTCCTCGGTGAGACTCGCGGTTCAGGTGCACGCGAACATCGTCTCCATCCCCATGACGCGAAAAAAAGCTGCACCGCTCGCGCCACGCCGCACTGCTGCGCTTTGCCTGCCCTGCAGCAGCCTGCCATTCAGGCGACATTCATCGCAAAACGCCTATCGGTTCCCGACGATCAGGAGAATTCGATGAAACTGCCGTCCGCGACCGTTGCCGCCAGCCTTGTGTGTCTGATCGTTGCGCCCGTCTTCGCGCAAACTCCCGCGCCGACAGCAAGCCCGACCGTCACCGTGCCGGTTCCTGCGACCAAGCGCGTGACGTGCCTTGCGACGACCGCGAGCCTGAAAGGGCAGGACAAGCGCGACCAGCTGCAGCTCTGCATGGCGCAGGCGCGGCTCGATTGCCTGAAGCAGGCGATCGATCAGAAGGTCGTCGGCGAAGCCAGGAAGAGCGCGATCAAGACTTGTGTGGGTGCGGATGGTCCCGAGCAGCAATAGCAGAACGACGCCAAGCGTTCGGTCTCGTAGGGTGGGCAAAGGCGCAAAGCGCCGTGCCCACGGTCTCGTCGCAATCAAGACGAACAACGTGGGCACGCTTCGCTTTGCCCACCCTACGAGAGTTACGAGAGCGGAAAGCTCATTGCTGCGGTTTCGGCGCGCCGGGGAAATGTCGCTGCAGCACGGCGGCGGGTGTGGCGTAGGCCTCCTGCAAATCCACGCTCCAGTACTTCAGCTCGTCGAGCGGAATCCGCGTGTCGGTGATGGCACAGCGCACGAAGGTCCCCGGCGAGATCACGCGGAAGTCGCCGTCGAGGTATTGCACTTGCGCTTCGCCATGGCCCGAGGGGCCGAACTTGTTCAGCACGGTCGAAAGTCTCCGTGGAAGGCCGCTCCGTGGAAACCCTGGAGGGCGATGTGTTGGACGGGATGTAGCATAGATAGGGCGGCTTGTCCGCCCGGTAAACCCACCGGTTTGTGATGTTTTGCCGCCGTTTCCGCGTGATAGTGCTTGGGCGAAGGATCGCTGGTTCCGGCATCTCCTGTGGCAGAGTCCGATGCGCCTTCGACTGACCGCCCTGTTTCTGACGCTGCTGATGTCCGCCGCGCATGCCGCGCCGGCGCCGCAGCCGGTCGACATTCCGCTGGCGTCCGGCGTGCTGCACGCGCAGCTCTACAAGCCTGAAGGTCCGGGGCCGTTTCCGGCCGTGGTCGCGCTGCACGGCTGCGACGGCCTCAGCAGTCATTCCGATCCCGTGCTGCCGCGCTATCGCGATTGGGCCGAGCGCCTGCTCAGGGCGGGCAATGCCGTGCTATTGCCCGACAGCTACGGCTCGCGCGAGCTCGGGCCGCAATGCCGCGTCAAGGAGATGCACGTCAAGGCGCGGCGTGAGCGCGTCACCGACGTCGCAGCATCGCGCGCCTGGCTGATGAAGCAGTCCTGGGTGGCGCGCGATCGCGTCAGCCTGATGGGCTGGGCCAACGGCGCGAGCGCGCTGCTGTGGGCCGTGCGGCCGCAGAGCGCGGCGCGCGACCTGGCGCCCGATTTCCGCGCCGCGATCGCGTTCTATCCGGACTGCCGGATCTCCGCCGGTCTCGGCTGGAGCACGCGGGTGCCGACCCTGGTGCTGATCGGCGCCAATGACGACGTCTCCTCGCCGCCGGCCTGCCGCCAGATGGTCGAGGGCGCGCATGGCCGCAGCGCGCTTGCACGCATCGTGGTCTATCCCGACGCCTATCACGATTTCGACCGCGCCAACACGCCGCTGCACGCCGCCGGCGGCAGCAACGATGCCGCCGTGCCCGAGCGCGGCCATCTCGGCACGGATGCCGAGGCGCGCGCGGAGTCGCAAAAGGACGTCGCGCAGTGGCTGGCGCGGTAAAGGAAGTCCCGTAGCCCGGATGGAGCGCAGCGCAATCCGGGACAGCGCAGCGCGTGGCACGAACCCGGATTACGCTTTCGCTCCATCCGGGCTACGGGTCTTCCAAAGCGGGGCCGTCCGAGGAACAAATTCAGGCGGACAGCCCCGCATCGACCACCGCCCTGCACGGACTTGATGGCCGACCCGGAATCTACGGATCGCACGCGGCGCCGGTTTCAGCACGTGACGGCGCCTTAGTTCGACCACGATGTCGATTAAACGCAGTCCTCATGCGCATCGTCCTCTTCGCCTCCGCACTGGCCGTCTTCACCGTCGCGATCTTCCTGTACGAGGCCCAAGCCGGCGCCCCACAGCGCGCGCCGGAGCATTGCGGCTTCTGGACCACGATCGACGCGGGATTGTCGTGTAGGTGAAGTACATCAGTCCAACACCGTCACCCTGAGGCGGCCGCTCCTTCAGCGGCCCTCGAAGGGCGACGGCCCGGCTGCATCGCGGCCGTACATCCTTCGAGGCTCACCTTGCGATGCGTCCGCATCGCAAGCCTCGCACCTCAGGATGACGGGTCGGCATTGGGAGTGCTGCGATCGCAGAGGCGCCTCACACCTCAGAACAAGCTGCCCTGATCCACCGGCTTGGCCACACGCTTCGGCGCGGGCTTTGCGTCCGCCGCAGCCGACTTTGGCTGCGCTGGCGTGCGCTTCGTCGTTGGCGCCGGGCGATCCGCGTCCGCGGTTGCGCCCACGCGCCCATCGGCAAACTCGATCTCGAGCCGCGCATTCGGCCCGATGCTGTCGGCCGCATGCAGCGGATGTCCCGCCTCGTCCCGCACCAGCGCGAAGCCGCGCGCGAGCACGCTGCGGTAGGACAGTGCGGACAGCAGCTTGCCGCTGTTCTCGACGCGAGCCTCCAGCCGCTGCAGCAACGTGACGAGCGCGCGGCCGGCGCGCTCGCTGAGGCGATGCGTGCGCTCGCGCTGGCGGAGAATCGCGTTGCGCTGCGCCTGCGCATTGGAGAGCTTTGAGGCGCGCAAGCGAACCTCGAGCCCGGCAAAGCGGTCGCGCCGACGCCGCAGCAACGAGCGCGCGGACAGGCCAAGCCGTTCACCGCACACGGTGAGGCGGTGGTCGGCCTGAGAGATCTGGCCGTGCAGCACCCGCAGCGTCAGCTTTGAGCTTGCGGCGGTAAACCTGCGGAAATGCGCGTGCGTGTTGGCCTTGAGGCAGCGGGGCAGGGATGCGCCCGCCGAATCCAGCCGCTGCCGCGGGATCGCCAGAAGATCACCGGCCGCGGGCAGCGCGCGTGCGGCGGCGCGCAGCTCGCTGCGACGGCTTTCCTGGGCGCGCTGCCAATAGGCGCGGGTGCGGCGTCCGAGGTCGGCGACCTCGACGAACAATTCACTGCGCACCGGCACGGCCATCTCGGCCGCCGCCGTCGGCGTCGGCGCGCGCTTGTCGGCGACGAAGTCGATCAGCGTGATGTCGGTCTCGTGCCCCACCGCCGAGATCAGCGGGATCATGCTCTCGGCTGCCGCCCGCACCGCGATCTCCTCGTTGAACGACCAGAGGTCTTCCAGCGAGCCGCCGCCGCGCGCGACGATCAGCACATCGGGGCGCGGAATCTTGCCGCCCGGGGCAATCGCGTTGAAGCCGCGGATGGCGGCCGCGACCTGCTCGGCCGAGCCGTCGCCCTGAACTTTCACCGGCCACACCAGCACGCGGCGGGGGAAGCGGTCCTCCAGCCGGTGCAGGATGTCGCGGATCACCGCGCCGGTCGGTGATGTCACGACGCCGATCACCTCCGGCAGCCACGGCAGCAGCTGCTTGCGCGCTTCGTCGAACAACCCTTCCGCGGCGAGCTTCTTCTTGCGCTCCTCCATCAGCGCCATCAGCGCGCCGATGCCGGCCGGCTCCAGCGCCTCGATCACGATCTGGTACTTCGAGGAGCCCGGATAGGTCGTGAGCTTGCCGGTGGCGATGACCTCGAGCCCTTCCTGGGGCTTGAAGCGCATCCGGCCGTGCACGCCCTTCCAGATCACCGCCTCGATCTTGGCGCTCTCGTCCTTGAGCGCGAAATAGCAATGGCCGGAGGAGTGGGCGCCGCGGAACCCCGAGATCTCACCGCGGACCCGGACATGGCCGTAGGTGTCCTCCACCGTCCGCTTCAGGGATTGGGAGAGCTCGGAGACGGTGAATTCAAACGCGTTGTTCAGTTGTTCCGCAGGCGGCATCGGCAAACGATTCGGCATTTTGGGGTCAGACCCGACGTTAAGGATTTTCGCCGCGCGGCGCCAATCGAGGGATTGATTGGAAGAGTACTCTGTATTATAGAGTTCTCTATCGATTGATGAGTTTGAGGGAGGTAAGCCATGGCGGTCCGGTTGCTGCGCGGCGTCTTGAGCGGTCTGAAATGGGCCCTGTGTGCGGTCGGCGGCGTGGCGCTGATCCTGACCGTGATGATCGCAACGCCGCTGGAGCGGCCACCCGAGATGCGCTCGGTCTCCGACTCTGCCAAGGGGATCGACTGGTCCACGCTGCCGCCGCTCGAACGCTTCCAGGCCCGCGACGGCACCTGGATCGGCTATCGCCATTACGCGGCCAAAGCGTTTTCAAGCGAAGTGGAAGCCGGTTCGCGTGAAGAAAACGCGTCAAAACAAGAATCCGGAGCCCGATCCCATCGGAACGGAAATGGCTCCGGGGGCCCGGCGGCGGACCGAGGTGCCATTTTCATCCATGGCTCCTCCGGCTCCAGCGGCACCGTCAACCACGCGCTGACCCATGCGATCGCCGCGCGCGGGGTGGAGACCTGGGCGCTCGACATCCGCGGCCATGGCGGCTCCGGCACCCGCGGCGATATCGGCTATGTCGGCCAGCTCGAGGACGACCTCGTCGATTTCGTTGCCGAAGTTCGCAAGACCCCGCCGGATCTGCCGCTCACTCTGATCGGCCATTCCGCCGGCGCCGGTTTCTCGCTGCGCGTCGCCGCGACGCCGATCATGCAGGACATGTTCGTGCGCACCGTGCTGCTCGCGCCCTATCTCGGCTATGACGCACCGACCAACCGGCCGAACGCAGGCGGCTGGGCCAATTTCAATGTCCCGCGCTTCTTCGGTCTGACGGCGCTGCGCAAGCTCGGCATCGACTGCTGTTCACAGCTTCCGGTGCTGGCCCTGGCGGTGCCGCCGAGCTCGGCGAAGTACCTCGTCTCGACCTATTCCGATCGCCTGACGCGCAATTTCACAACGCGCGGCTATCGCGTCGATCTGCCGGCAACCACGCGTCCGATCACCATCTTCGGCGGCTCGGAGGACGAGATGATGATCTCGGACAAATATGCGCAGACCGTGCAGGCGGTGAAGCCGTCGGTCGACGTCAAGGTCATTGACGGCATCAATCATATGGGCATCGTCACCCATCCGAAGGCGATCTCGGTGATCGCCGAGGACGTGGCAACGCGCGGGGCAGGGCAGTCATGATGCGGCTCGCAGGTGGCAGGGCAATCGCATATGGAGCACGATGCCGCCGCATTGGCACTGCGCTCCCTCCCCCGCTTGCGGGGGAGGGTTGGGGAGAGGGTTTTTCCGCGTTGGGGTTGTCGAGAATTTACCGAGTACGTCCCTGCGCGGTTCTTTCCTCCCGGGGATTGTCCCGTTGCGGAGGTACCCTCTCCCCAACCCTCTCCCGCAAGCGGGAGAGGGAGCCCAGTGCCGATGCCGCTGCGTTGTGTTCACCATACGCTGCGATGATGCCGGGTTGATGGGGACCGATATGATCGATAGCAAGCAAGCTGCGGAGTCCCTCGCCGACATCGACGACATCGTCCAGCGCGTGAAGCAATCGCAGCTCTATGAGCTGGCGAGCCTCGCCGCGGTCTGGTGGGGCGTCTTGGTGTTCGCAGCCAATCTCGTGACCTGGCTTTGGCCCATCTACGCGGCCTACGCCTGGGTTGCCGCGGATGTTTTCGGCGTCGGCGGCCTGATTGCACTTCGCGTGCTCGATCCGAAAAGCCACCCCTTTGGCGCCGGTGTCGGCATCAGGTTGTTCCTGATATTCGCGCTGTTCTTCGCCTTCGGTTATTTCGTCACCAGCGTCGTCGGTCATTTTGGTCCGCGCCAGCTGGGAACGTTCTGGCCGATCTATTTCATGCTGTTCTACACGCTCGCCGGGCTGTGGTTCGGCTACGCCTTCGTGGCGATCGGCCTCGGCATCACGGCGCTGACGCTGTTCGGCTTCTTCTATATCGGCGAGGCGTTCCCGCTCTGGATGGCCTTCGTCAATGGCGGTGGCCTGATCCTCGGCGGCCTCTGGATGCGGCGGATCTAGCGCATGCCCGGGCTCGACGACATCATCCACCAGCCTGCAGCCAATACCCAGGAAGGAGCGCGCCCGTGATCGACAGCCATCAGGCTCCTGAAGCACTGAACGCCAATGAGCATGCCGTTCGTCGTGGGCAGCGGTCGCAGGTCTACCTGGTCGCGGGTCTCGTCCTGCTGATATGGGCCGTGATGCCGTTTGCCGACGATGTCCTGATGTGGTTCTGGCCGCGCTACGGGGCCTATTATTGGAACAGCTGGTTCGTGGTGAATGACGGGCTGTATTTCTGGTTTGCACTCTACGTCGTCTCGGCTCTCGGCCTCGTTGTTCTCGGCGCCTATCATCTTTCGAGAAACGGCATCCGCCTGTTCGACAGGCGCACTCTGCTGGCGCTCCTGCTGATCGCCGCCTTCGGCCTCGTCTGCTGCACTTTCGGCAGGTTCTCGCCGCGCCAGCAAACGGTGTTTTGGGAGGTCTACATCACGCTGGTCTACCTGACGGCGGGCCTTCGGTTCGGCTACGCCTTTGCACCGCTCGGCGCGACCATCATCGCACTGACGCTGATCGGATATTTTTATATCCCGGGTGTACCGCTGTTGCCGTGGATGGCAGCCGTCAATGGCGGCGCGCTGATCGCGGGTACCCTCTGGATGCGGCGGGGCTAGCCGTGGCGGAGCTCGACGACATCATCCACCAGCCATTGCGGCTGAAGATCATGGCGGCGCTGAACGCGCTGCCTGCGACCGCGGGACTGGAGTTCTCGCGGCTGAAGAAGCTGACCGGCGCCACCGACGGCAATCTCGGCGCGCATATCGAGACCCTGGCGAAGGCGGGCTATGTGTCCGTCGAGAAAGCCTTCGTCGGCAAGAAGCCGCAAACCACGGTGACGGCCACGGCGGCGGGTCGCGGCGCGTTTGCGCGGCATGTGGCGACGCTGCAGGAGATTATTGCGGGGAAGCAAGTTTAGCACCGCCGTCATTCCGGTGCGCGCGCTTCACCCTCTCCCCTTGTGGGAAAGTCAACAGTGGAATAGCCCAGCAATATCAGTCGGTCCACATCCGAGTGTATGGGCAGTTTAAAAAATCAAAATCCGCTGACACTACGGGGCGATGCCGCTCGACGACCTGCTATGGTTGGGGGGGGCGGCGGAGGCGCGCCCTGGTTGCCGGATGCCGTGCAGGCCGCGCGTCGCGACCAGTCAGAACGCGAGAGGCCGATGATCCTATGACCGTCAGCAGGGCAGCAAACGTTAACGTCATCGCGCGGGAAGCCCATCAAACCGGTGTGGAGATTCTCCAGCTTGTCGAACTCCTAGAAAAGCAGAACACCGGGCGGATAAATGGTAACCTCTCCGATTCCGGGGCCGCCCGAGCCGCAATAACGGTTAGAAACTCGCTGATAACCCGATTGGTAATCCTAGTGGCGGGAGCATTCGCCCCAACTAGGTCGGGTGACAAGCATCTAAGAATGGGCTTCGTGGAAACGGCTGATCCTAGCGTGCGCAGTCAGTTGCCGATGGACAAGCAGGCCCTTGCACAAGCGGAGGCCCTTTGGACGAAGCTGCAATCCGATTCACGCTTCGCCACAGTGAAACATTTCCGCGACAAGTACACAGCCCATTCCGCCGATCCGAAACCCGGCATGCGGCCCCCACAATATGGCGAGATGTTCGACTTCGCCAAAGAGGTTGCGATCACTATGGAACAGTTCGCAATCGGAGTAGGCATCACCAGCGAAAAGCTCAGCGAAACTGCGGATTGGCGGATCGAATCTACCCAAAAGTTTTGGGAGCCGTGGGAGTTTCTCAGAAAGTGAGATCAGCCTGAAGTCATGGGCGGGCTCAGGCGGCGAGCCACGGCGTGTCTCGCTCTGGCTGATGATGCGGATTCGGCTCCGCCGGGATTTGACTTGGCTGTGCATCCAAGTGCTGATTCAATCTAGGCGTCGATTCGGAAGCGGGAAATGCAATGAAGGTTAGCGAGCCACGGGACTTCTTGGTAAGCATCCGCCCGCAGTATGTCGCCAAAATTCTAGACGGCCAAAAGACCGTAGAACTGCGGCGACGCTTTCCCGAGTCCGTCAACCTCGGGGCCAAGGTGTATATCTATTCCACCAGCCCGGTCCGTGCCGTCGTCGGATGCGCCAAGATCAAAGAGGTTCAGCGTCTGGCCATTGCCGAAATCTGGAAAGAGCACGCCAACGCCGCCTGCGTCTCGCGCCGAGAGTTCTACGACTACTTTAGCGGCACCAAGTTTGGCTTTGCCATCCTGCTCGGGGCTGTCAAAGCGATGCGCACCCACCTGACCGCGAGTGAACTTGAGGCTCAATTTGGGATTGTGCCCCCTCAATCTTATCGGTACGTTACAAAGCATTTTAATTCATTGCTAGACGATGGACCATTTCAAACTACTCATCGACACTCACATAGTAATCGGGCTGGAAGACCCGAAGCCGGTCGAGGCGCGACTCGCTGATATTTCCCGGCTTAGCAATGAGTATGGCGTTGGCCTTTTCGTTGAGGGCGCAAACTACGACGACATAGCACGTGATCGAGATGAGGGACGCCGCAGAGTCACGCTCAGCAAGCTAGATAAGTTTCAAAAATTAGCCGGTCTGCCGAACCAAAGCGACGCAGATTTGGTCACGCGGTTTGGCCCCATCAAAAAGGACAATGACCGTTCAGATGCGCGGCTGCTCGCCGCTTTAGACGCGCGAGCTGTGGACTATCTCATTTCCGAAGACGGCAACTTACACAAGCGGGCTGCGCGGGTGGGATTGAGCGACCGCGTTCTCACCATTGACGATGCGCTGCAATGGCTAAAGCTCACCTTTGTAGCAAAGACGGTCGAACTTCCCCACGTCATCGAACGCAAAGCATATGAACTTAGTGAACATGATCCGATCTTTGTGAGTTTGCGTGAGGACTACCCGCCATTTGATGGTTGGTTTGAGCGTTGCAAACAAGCTCACCGTGATTGTTGGGTACTAGAGATCGATTCTGAGATAGCGGGCCTAATAATACGAAAAACAGAGACGCACTCAGAAGCTCAAACTCAACACCGTGGACCAAAGATTCTAAAAATCTGCACCTTCAAAGTGCGTGATGAGTATCTCGGCGAGAAATTTGGCGAGCTGCTGTTGAAGCAGGCCCTGTGGTTTGCTCAACACAACAACTACGACCTTGCTTATCTCACAGTTTATCCCAAGCACGCGCTTCTCATTTCATTGCTCAAGTATTATGGATTTTCGGAGACGATGAGGTCAGCGACCGGCGAGCTGGTGATGGAAAAGCCCACCTTGCGCGGCGCTCTGCCTGCACTCACCGGAAATGCGCTCGATTTCGCGCGGGCCAACTATCCCCGTTTCCATGATGGGGCAGCAGTGGGCAAGTTCTATGTGCCAATCCAGCCGGATTATCACCGCAGGCTGTTCCCGGAAATTGCGTTTGGTCGAGAACTGCCTCTCTTTCCGACTGCCGACTTCGGTCCCATTCTGACGCGCGAAAAAGACAGGACACCCGGAAATACCATTCGTAAAGTTTATCTGTGCCACGCGCGCACCAGCATGATTAAGCCGGGCGACATACTGCTCTTCTACATGTCTAAAGATGAAGCGTTGGCGGCGAGCCAATCCATTACGACGCTCGCAATCGTCGAACAGGTAAGTGACATCGACGACCCGGATGAGCTTATAAAGCACACTGCCAAACGCTCGGTGTATTCGCCTGAGGAGATGCGGGCGATGAATCCAACGCCCGTGTCACCGGTCAAAGTAATAGACTTCCTTTTGGTTGGTCACACGCAACCCGCTGTCGGATTGGCGGAACTTCAACGTCTCGGCGTTCTTGGAAACCATCCGTACCAGTCGATTACGATACTGTCAGAAGATCAGTATCGAGCCCTTAGGGGGGCGGTTGACCTCGGTTTCGCGTTTTAGAATTCCGTTTTTTCCTTCCGAACTGAGTGTGACTTAGAACTAGGATGCGGCCAGATGGCAGGATCGAAAGAGAAGCGAAGGAAGTATCTGGCCCGTCGCGCTGAAATGCTGGCGGCGATGGTGGTCGAACGCGCCTCACTAAACAAGAAAAAGAACCTGAAGCCTAAAGGTCATGACAAACATCCCGAGGCCGATCCCGACTTGGTCGATGGTTGGGATGACGTCGTTGACACCACGCGACCGTCCACCGAGGCCGAGGCGAAGACCGTCAAAGAGATCAACAAGGGTTGGGTCTCGAATCACTGGAGTCGGCTGCAGGGTCGCCCCATGCCGGGCGGCCTGCCATCGCTTGGCAAACGCCGATAGTGGTCACCCCGCTTTGCGCCGCTCGGCCTCGCCGCATTCAGCAAGCGGTCAGGGTGCCATCTGTAGGGCTCATTCAACGCTCGCATGTCGGCGTGGCAGGGCGGGGATTGTCACGGCTTCAGTTGCAATGCTTAAAGAAACCTAGCGTCTTCCAACTTTCTCCACGATGTGCGCGTCAACTTCCGTAGCGGGCATTGCGACCCCGTGTCCCCTCATAAAGGGAGGAAGATGATCACGCTTGTACTGCTCCATTGATGCCAAGCGATTTTGTTCCGCTTTCGCCAGTAATTCTCGCGCCTGCGCCTCCTGCTCTGGGGTGATAGGCGTATTGAAGATCGCGCCATACCTCTCCTGCATGACACGGTTTACCCCGCTGAACGAAAAATCACTTTCCCAGCCGTGTGTCAGCGCATAGTGGACGATCGCCTTACACTTGGTGGGAAGCTCCCGTTCTTTTCGAAACTGGCTATAAAGCCACAAAACGACATCAGTGACTTGAATTCCCGCGCTCTTTTCATCAGCCTTGACTTCAAATTCGCTTCCTACGACCTTCTGCAAGCTGAAGGTCTCTCCCGCCCAACGTATCTGGTCGGGCGCAGCGGTAGTGAAAAGCTCATGAAACGCTGCCAGTGATTTGGCGAATTCGGCCTGCTGGTCGTGCGTGATCCGCGCAACTCGCTTCTTGAACTGTTTCGCGAAGTGGTCGAGGCCATCCAGTAGATTTGCGAACGCCACAAGGTTCGGGAAGTGTGCCTGCCGAGATAACTTTCTATCGGTGTGAATTTGGATTGCCTTGGGATGCAGTCGGGCCCACTCCAGTCCCTCTCCGAGAACTTCGCGGGACCTGTGATCAGGGACCTCCAACAGGTTTCCGTGCAGCCGAGCACAAATTCCCGGCAGCATTTCGTACGCCTTCTCTTCACTAGGTTCGAGGATGCATTGCCAGAATAGCCGAGCCGTCTCTTCGTCCACAGTTAGCGCGAGCTTGAAAGCGAGCAGCAGCCGGAGCGGGCGAAGATTGTAGTGATGCCATGCAACGCCTGCATTTTCTCCGGAATCGAAGAGAGAATCGAATACCTTAGTCGCAAGAAGGTATTTCTTTTCGACGCGGGAGATAAAGAAATGAGCGTGAGCTTTGTTCAGCAAGGCGAGAAAATCATCTGCAATCTTCTCAATCCGACCTATGCCCAGCTCCTTGCCGTGCAGGGTATCGACGCCGAGCGCGGCAGTGAGCTTTAAAGCTGCTTCGCTGTAGCCGTCGTCGAAGTTGCCCTTCGTGATCAGGGCCGCTGTAAAAAAATCCGGTTGCGCTTCATCAAACAGGTTGTGGCCGGTGTTGCCCGTCTCATCAACGTATGCGTACAACGGAATTTTAGACTGGCCCATGGAACGTCGCCGCCGTGCAATTTTTGCGTGAAGGATTGCGATTATACCCGCAACGTATCAATATTCAAATCGGGGACGACATGTCGTGCGGAGACGTGGTTGGCACCGTCCTGACCTTCAATGATCTCGGGAAAGATCGTTTCACTTTGGCTTTTTACCAATTTACCAATCGAGTTGGGGCCCTTCTCGCCTCGCGGCGCTCGCGCTTGCGCCGGGTCGGGATTCCGCTCTGAGTTGCGGAGGCCACCGCTCATGATCGAAGCGGCTCATCCTCTCCAAACTCGACGGCTTCCCATGTCATCCGTTCCGACATTCCGCCGCGCCTATTCCACCTCTCCTTGGCATTTTCCCAGGACTGGTGAGTTACGTCCATTTCAACGTCGCACTTGTAGCAGTGTATGATTACCTTCCTCGGACGCAGTTTCACGAGCTGAAAGCCAGCGGCCGCCTCATCACAGAAAGGGCATGGCAGAAGTTGCGCGCGAGCATCGGCCATTTCTGCACCGAAAACAGGGTCACGCGGGTCCGCGCGCTCTGATCCGGTGAGTCGTTGCCAAGTCGTTACCAGTTGGCGCCAAAAGCGATCCAAAGAACACAGCCTCCAAACAGTCGCTGCCTTCGGACTGTAGAGGAGAGAACAACTTCACGCACGGTCATTTTGCGCGTCTAAGTGCAGGTTAGCCTACTATGCGGCCCCCCAGTCGTCGCCCCTGCGCTCTCCGCCTCGGCGGCCTCACATGCGAGAAGCGGGTCAGGGTGCCAGCGGCCGATGCCCTTGCGATGGGGGCGGGAATTTAATGGTTGCAGTCGGCGACCGTTAGGCGCTTCGCGGCCCCCGTACAGTCTTGGTCAGCCCGTTTTTCGCCTCTGCTCGGCTTCGGCCGCTTCGCAGGGCGTCGCGAAGCGACGAGCCCGGAATCCATCTTGCTACCAACGCTGCGGCCCAATGGCTTCCGGGCTCGCGCTACGCGCGCCCCGGAATGACAGGGGGAATTGAATGACGGGGGAGTTTGAGGCGTTTCCCCTTGAGACGCGCCGCGATTCGTGCGACCTCCGCCCCAGCAAAACCCCTCATTCTGAGCCTTCGATGCACATTCTCCTGCTCGGTTCCGGCGGCCGCGAACATGCCCTGGCGTGGAAGATCGCGGCCTCCCCCCTGGTGACCAGGTTCTGGTGCGCGCCCGGCAATGCCGGCATCGCGCGGGAGGCGGAATGCGTGGCGCTCGACGTCGCCGACCATGCGGCGGTGATCGAGTTCTGCAAGACGAACAAGGTCGAGCTCGTGGTGGTCGGGCCGGAGACGCCGCTGGCCGCCGGCATCGTCGACGACCTCACCGCCGCCGGCATCAAGGCGTTCGGCCCGAGCAAGATCCCGGCCCAGCTCGAAAGCTCCAAGGGTTTTACCAAGGCGCTGTGCACCGAATTCGGCATTCCGACCGGCGCCTACAAGCGCTTCACCAACGCAAAGGATGCGCGCGACTACGTCCAGAGCCAGGGCGCGCCGATCGTCGTGAAGGCTGATGGCCTTGCCGCCGGCAAGGGCGTCGTCGTCGCCAAGACCGTGCGCGAGGCCGAGGACGCCATCGCCATGATGTTCGAGGGCGCGTTCGGCGAGGCCGGCGCTGAGGTCGTGATCGAGGAGTTTCTGCCGGGCCGCGAGATCAGCTTCTTTGCGCTGTGCGACGGCGAGACGGCCATTCCGCTGGCCTCCGCCCAGGACCACAAGCGCGTGTTCGACCACGACGTCGGCCCGAACACCGGCGGCATGGGCGCCTATTCGCCGACGCCCTTGGTGACGCCCGCGATCCACGACGCGATCATGGCGAAGATCATCTTGCCGACGGTATCAGGCATGAAGCAGCGCGGCACGCCGTTCCGCGGCATCCTCTACGCCGGCATCATGCTGACGACGCAGGGGCCAAAGCTGTTCGAGTTCAACGTCCGCTTCGGCGATCCCGAGTGCCAGGTGCTGATGCTGCGCATGATGTCGGACATCGTGCCGGCCTTCCTCGCCGCCTGCGACGGCCAGCTGAAGAATTTCGATCTGCGCTGGCATCCGGACTCCGCGCTCACGGTGGTGATGGCGGCGAAGGGTTATCCCGGCGACTACCAGAAGGGCACGCGGATCGACGGGCTCGATGACGCCGCGAAGGTGGACACCGTCGAGATCTTCCACGCCGGCACGGTCGAGAAGGACGGTGCGATCCTCGCCAATGGCGGCCGTGTGCTCAATGTCTGCGCGCTCGGCAAGACCGTGACGGAGGCGCAGGCGCGTGCCTACCAGGCCGTCGACCGCATCAGCTGGCCCGAGGGCTTCTGCCGCCGCGACATCGGCTGGCAGGCGGTGGAGGCGGAGAAGGCCAAGGGCTGAGAAGCGGCTGACAAGAACCGGCTCACGATCCCGGACGGCGCTCAAAGCCCGCCAATCCGAGAATCTCGAGGGCTTGTGTCACCACGCCGCCATATCGACATTCCAGAATGTGCAATCAGCTGTTGGGGTTAGTAGCCCCGCCGATGATACCGCTACTGTGCATGGGGTTGTTTTCGCAATTTTAGGTGTCGGGGCCGGCCCCGACTGACCCTTTAAAGGATGCAGAAAGATGTCCGATCTCGCCGACCTCTATCCGGATTTTGCCGCCGAATGGATCAATACCTCCTTCGGCCGCATCTTCGCCCGCGTCGGCGGCAGCGGGCCGCCGCTGCTGCTCCTGCACGGCTTCTCCGAGACCCATGTGATGTGGCACCAGGTCGCGCCCGAGCTGGCCAGGCACTTCACGCTGATCATCGCCGATTTGCCGGGCTACGGCTGGTCCGACATGCCCGAGAGCGATGCGCTGCACATCCCCTACAGCAAGCGCGCCATGGCCAAGGCGATGGTGGAAGTGATGGAGCGGCTCGGCCACGTGCACTTCGCGCTGGCCGGCCACGACCGCGGCGGCCGCGTCTCCTACCGCCTCGCGCTCGACCATCCCGGCCGGCTGTCGAAGCTCGCGGTGCTCGATATCTTGCCGACCTATAATTACTGGGAGCGGATGAACCGCGCCTATGCGCTGAAGATCTATCACTGGACCTTCCTGGCGCAGCCCTATCCGCTGCCGGAGACGCTGATCTCTGGCAATGGCGAGTTCTTCTTGCGCTTCAAGATGGCGAGCCAGACCAAGTCGAGGACGTTGGACGCCATCGACCCGCGCGCGCTCGAACATTACCTCGCCCCGTTCCGCGATCCCGCCCGCGTGCATGCGATGTGCGAGGACTATCGCGCCGGTGCCTATTTCGACTACGACCTCGACAAGGCCGATTTCGAAGCCGGCAAGAAGATCACCATTCCGATGCTGGCGCTGTGGGGCAATGCCGGTGTGGCACAAGCCGCAGCCACGCCGCTCGACACCTGGCAGCAATGGGCGACGAACGTTGTGGGCATGCCGGTGGATTCCGGCCACTTCCTGACCGAGGAGAATCCCGACGTGACGGCAGAGGCGCTGCGCGAGTTCTTTTCGGGCTGACGATCTTGTAGCCCGGATGGAGCGAAGCGAAATCCGGGTCTGTCAACGCCGCGACACTGCCCCGGATTGCGCTTCGCTCCATCCGGGCTACGACTGCCCTACCTTCGCTCCCGAAAGAACTCCTTGAGCAGCCGCGCCGCCTCGCTCTCGCCGACCCCGGAATAGACGTCCGGGGCGTGGTGGCAGGTCGGCGAGGCGAAGAACCGCACGCCGGACTCGACCGCGCCGCCCTTGGGATCGGCGGCGCCGTAATAGAGGCGCCTCACCCTTGCAAACGAGATCGCGCCCGCACACATGGTGCAGGGCTCCAGCGTCACGTAGAGGTCGCAGTCGACCAGGCGCTCGCTGCCGGTCTTCCTGGCCGCCTCGCGCAGCGCAACGATTTCGGCATGGCCGGTGGGGTCGCGGTCGGTCAGCGTCCGATTGGCGGCGGTGGCAATGACCTCGTCATTGCGGACCACCACGCAGCCGATCGGAACTTCGCCCGCTTTTCCGGCATTTTCGGCCGCCAGAAGCGCCAAATCCATGAAAGAGGGGGCTTTCAAGCCTCGTATCATCCGAAGAAACCTGCTAGTAGCTGCGCCTTCAGCAGAAGTGCTTACCGGTTTTGCCTGGGCATGCGGCTCCGAACGAGCGCGCACAATGCTCAACGGCCACCCCCTTGAGTGAGATCATTCATGCCTCGCGACAGCGACAAAGACAACGATTCCCGCGGCCGGCGAGGCCCGGCCAAAGGCGGCCGTTCCGGCAAGGCGCGCGGCCCCGAGAAGAAGTTCGCCAAGCGCGGTTTTGAGGGCAAGAGCGAGGGCAGGGGCGATCGCGACAGCCGCCCGCCCCGCGAGGGGAAACCGTTCCGCCGCCGCGAGGAGGGCGATGCCCCGCGCCGCGATTTTTCCGACCGTCCCCGCTTCAAGCGCGATGACCGCGGCAGTGAGGGTCGTGGCGAGCGCAGCTTCAAGCCGCGCGGCGACCGGCCGTTTTCCGATCGCTCCTCGCGCGATGGCGAGAAGCGGCCGTTCAAGCCGCGTGGTGATCGCCCGTCCTATGGCCGTGATGACCGTCCGCCGCGCAGCCGGGATCGTGACGATTCCCGTCCCGCCGGCCGGTTCGGCGACAAGAAATTCGGTGACAAGCGTCCCTACGCGCCGCGTGGCGATCGTCCGGAACGCAAGTTCGACAGCGAGCGGAAGTTTTCGCGGGGCGGTCCTGATCGCGACCGCGGCGAGCGCGGTGATTCCAAGCCGTGGCAGAAGCGCGACGACCGTCCGCGTGGCGATCGTCCGCCGCGCAAGGATTTTGGCAAAGGCCCGCGCAAGGATTTCGGCGGCCGTGATCGCGGCGAGGACAAGCCCTGGCAAAAGCGCGACGACCGTCGCGACAGCGGCGGCGGCGAGGACCGTCCGCGCTTCTCGCGCTCGCGCGACGATCGCGCATCCGGTGATCGTCCGTTCCGCGAGCGGCCCAAATTCGATCGGCCCCGCGAGGATCGTCCAAAGTTCGATCGGCCCCGTCGCGACGGCGATGGCGACCGCGGCGGGCGCGGCGGCGACCGGCCGAAATTCAATCGTCCGCGCGAGCGCTCGGAAGGCCGCTCCGATTGGCACGAGCATCCGCGCAGCGAAGGCCGTTTCGGCGATCGCCCGCGCCGTGACAATGAGGACGACAGCAGGATTTTCGAGAAACGCCCGGCCTTCGGCGGCCGCGGCGCCTATCGCGAGCGGGACCGCGATTTCGACCGCCGTCCGCGCCGCGAAGAGGAGCCGAAGCCGAAGAAGGCCGGCGAGCGCATCGCCAAGGCGCTGGCCCGCGCGGGGCTTGCCTCGCGCCGCGATGCCGAGGAGATGGTCACGCAGGGCCGCGTCACCGTCAACGGCCGCGTCATCAACTCGCCCGCGCTCGACATCACAAAGAACGACGTCGTCCTGGTCGACGGCAAGCCGTTGCCGGAGCGCGAGCGCACGCGGCTGTTCCTCTATCACAAGCCGCGCGGACTGATGACCACGCATGACGATCCCGAGGGTCGTCCGACCGTGTTCGACAACCTGCCCGAAGGCCTGCCGCGCCTGATCTCGATCGGCCGGCTCGATTTCAACACCGAAGGCCTGCTGCTGCTCACCAATGACGGCGGGCTCGCGCGCACGCTCGAGCTGCCCGACACCGGCTGGCTGCGCCGCTATCGCGTTCGCGCCCATGGCGACGTCACCCAGGCGCAGCTCGACGAGCTCAAGAACGGCATCGAGGTCGAGGGCGTCAAATACGGTCCGATCGAAGCGACGCTGGAGCGCGATCAGGGCGCCAATGTCTGGCTGGTGTTCGCGATCCGCGAAGGCAAGAACCGCGAGGTGCGCAATGTCTGCGCTCATCTCGGGCTCGAGGTGAATCGGCTGATCCGGGTCTCCTACGGTCCGTTCCAGCTCGGCGAGGTGCCCGAAGGTCAGGTCGAGGAGATCCGCTCGCGCGTGCTGCGCGACCAGCTCGGCGACAAGGTAATCGAGAAGTCGGGTGCGCAGTTCGACGTGCCGCAGAAATCTTCTGCGGGTGATGACGAGAAGAAGCCCACCAGCAAGCGTGCCGTCATCAACGACCGCAAGGGCCGCCGCGTGCTGGTGCAGCGCACCGGCAGCGAGGAGGCGCGCGAGCGCAACGAGGAAGAGGCCAACGGCTATGGCCCGCCGCGCCGTCCCAAGCGCGGCTATCACGGCAAGCGCGACCTGACGCCGCGGGAGGATTGAGAGTGAGGAGCTCTTCGTCGCTCGGCACTCCCTCGTTCCCTCCCCCCTTGTGGGGGAGGGTTAGGGAGGGGGGTACCCCACGAGAGGTCGCTGCTTGTGGCACCTCCTTCCCCAACCCTTCCCCACAAGGGGGAAGGGAGCTTTCCTTCCGTGCCTCTACTATTCGAGTCTCATAATGCGCGTCGTCGGCGGCAGGTTGAAGGGGCGCAATCTCGCCTCACCGTCCTCGCGCGACATCCGCCCGACGGCGGACCGCCTGCGCGAGTCCGTCTTCAACATCCTCGTGCACGCCTATGATGATCCGATTGCGGACGCGCGCGTGCTCGATCTCTTCGCCGGCACCGGGGCGCTCGGCATCGAGGCGTCGTCACGCGGCGCGAAGTTCACGCTGTTCGTCGACAACGGCGCGGAAGCTCGGGCGCTGCTGCGCAATAACGTCGAGTCGCTTGGCCTCGGCGGCGTGACGAAAGTCTATCGCCGCGATGCGACCGATCTTGGCCCGGCGCATCCCGTCGAGCCGTTCTCGCTCGCGTTCCTCGATCCGCCCTACGGCAAGGGCTTTGCCGAGAAGGCGCTGGCAAGCTTGCGCGATGGCGGCTGGCTCACGCCCGGCGCGCTGCTGGTGGTGGAAGAGGCGAAGGCCGCGCAGTTCGCGACGCCGGAAGGATACGAGGAATTGGAGCGGCGGGCGTATGACGACACGGAGTTCGTGTTTTTGCGTAGGGCGGATTAGCGAAGCGTAATCCGCCGTCGGCTCGTTCCGCGGGGGTAAAGGCGGCGGGTTACGCTACGCTAACCCGCCCTACGAAGCTCATCGCGCCGAACAGCCTTACTGCCGTAGGGTGGGCAAAGCGGAGCGTGCCCACCACCTGTCTCGATCATGCGCAGATCGTGGGCACGGCGCTTTGCGCCTTTGCCCACCCTACGGCACCTTCACCACGGCACCGTCACCTTCGCCCGAACAGCTTCTCCACATCGCTGAGCTTCAGCTCGACATAGGTCGGCCGGCCGTGATTGCACTGGCCGGAGTTCGGGGTTTCCTCCATCTCGCGGAGCAGGGCGTTCATCTCTTCCGGCCGCAGCCTTCGGCCGGCGCGCACCGAGCCGTGGCAGGCCATGGTCGCCGCGACGTGCATCAGGCGGCGCTCGAGCGGCAGCGCCTCGTCCCACTCGGCCATGTGCTCCGAGAGATCGCGCAAGAGGCCGCCGGCATTGGTCTTGCCGAGCAGCGAGGGCGTCTCGCGCACTGCGACCGCACCGGGGCCGAAGGATTCGATGGCGAGGCCGAACGATGCAAGCTCCTCGCTGCGCTCCAGGAGGCGCTCCACCGTCGCCTCGTCCATCTCGACGATCTCGGGAATGAGGAGGATCTGCCGCTGCACGCCGTTCGCCGCCAGCGAGGCCTTCAGCCGTTCATAGACGATGCGCTCATGCGCGGCATGCTGGTCGACGATGATCAATCCGTCGCGGGTCTGCGAGACGATATAGGTCTCGTGGATCTGCGTGCGCGCGGCGCCAAGCGGACGATCGATGAGGTCGGCGACCGGTTGCGTCTCGAACCGCACGTCCGCGCTGGGCGCACCGACGTCGAAGGCGGCCTGCGCGCGCTCGGCGAAAGCGGGTGCGGCCGATCCTTCGAAGGACGGCATCGGCGCGACTGGGGCGGACGGCGAAGCCCGCCAGTCCCAGCTTGCGGGACGCGGCGGCGTGAAGGCCGGCCGGAACGCGGACAACGCGCTCTCGCCGCTGTTGGCGGCGGTGCGACGCCCCTCACGCGCGAGCCCCTCTTTCAATCCGTGCACGATCAGCGCGCGGACCAGGCCGGCGTTGCGGAAGCGCACTTCGGTCTTGGCCGGATGGACGTTGGCATCGACCTCGCGTGGGTCGAGCGTAACGAACAGCGCAAGCACGGGATGCCGGTCGCGTGGCAAATAGTCGGCATAGGCTCCGCGCACCGCGCCGAGGATCAGCTTGTCGCGGACCGGGCGGCCGTTGACGAAGAGATACTGCCCGAGCGCGTTGGCCTTGGTCAGCGCAGGTGCAGCGGCATAGCCGGCGACGACGACGCCCTCGCGCTCGGCGTGGACCTCGAAGGCATGGCTGCGAAACTCAGCGCCCAGGATGTCGCCGAGCCGCGTCAGGCGGCCGGCGGCGCCGGGCAGCGCGGCAGCCCAGGTCACCGGTGCGCGCTCCTCGCCCGCCAGCGTGAAGGCGATGTCGGGCCGCGCCATCGCGAGGCGCCGCACCACTTCGCGGATGGCTTCCGCCTCGGTGCGGTCGGTCTTGAGGAATTTCAGCCGGGCCGGCGTCGCATAGAAGAGGTCGCCAACCTCGACGCGGGTGCCATGCGCCAGCGCTGCCGGCATGATCTCGGACTTCTCGCCGCCCTCGACCGTGAGCGCCCAGGCGTGCGGCTCACCCGCATGCCGGGTGGTGATGGACAGACGCGCCACTGAGCCGATCGAGGGCAGCGCCTCACCGCGGAACCCGAGCGTGCGGATCTGGAGCAGATCCTCGTCGTCGAGCTTGGAGGTGGCGTGGCGCTCGACCGCCAGCGCGAGGTCTTTCGCGGTCATGCCGCCGCCATCGTCGGTGATGCCGATCCGCCGCCGCCCGCCGCCGTCGGTGAAGACGTCGATCCGGCTGGCGCCGGCATCGATCGCGTTCTCGACCAGCTCCTTGACCACGCTCGCCGGACGCTCGACCACCTCGCCGGCGGCGATGCGGTTGACGACCTGTTCTGGAAGCTGGCGGACGGGCATGAGGTTCTGATCTGGATTCGCGGACAGCGCTATTCTAGGCCGTGTTGCGTCAAAAGCATGTGTTGGGCAACAGCCGTGTGGCCGCCTGGGGAAGAGGGCTACCTATCGCATTGAAGACATTGAGCGTTCGAGAAAATTGCGCAGGCCGGCACCTGCCGACATCCGACGACGGTCCGGATTGTGAGGCGCCGGGCAGCGGTGTAGCATCGTGAAAAAATGGCAACAGGACGGGAGGACGCCATGTGCCATCTCTTCGCGCATCAGCCCCAACGCGATTACGAATCCCAGACCCGTTCTTTAAGGATCGATGGCCATTGCACCTCGATCCGGCTGGAAATGGCGTTCTGGGACACGCTGGAGGAGATCGCGGCCAGGGAGGCCATGAGCCTCGGCAAGTTCCTGACGACGCTCTACAACGAGGTGCTCGACCATCACGGCGAGGTCAACAATTTCGCCTCGCTGCTGCGCTGCTCGTGTCTGATCTATCGCTCGAAGAGCATGGCGACGGTGCCGGAGTTCAAGGCCACGGTGGCGCCGATTCTCGATGCGGCGGAATAGTCGCCCCACTCTCGGCGTCGTCCCGGCGAAAGCCGGGACCCATACCGCGTGATCTATCGATTGCGGAAGGTCGGAGTACCGAACTGCCAATTTCCGCCAAACTGCTCCCTGTGGTTATGGGTCCCGGCGTTCGCCGGGACGACACCTGAGTGTGGATATGCAATCCTGCCTCAATGCCGTCCCGGTGCACGCGACGCCAACGTACGATCAAATCTCCTTCTTCTGCATCGCGCCCGCGATGTAGTCCGCCTGCCGGATCGCCAGCGCGACGATGGTCAGGGTCGGGTTGCACGCCGCGCCGCTGGTGAACTGGCTGCCGTCCGAGACGAACAGGTTCTTGACGTCGTGGCTCTGCCCGAACTTGTTGACCACGCCGTCGCGCGGCTTCTCGCTCATCCGGTTGGTGCCGAGATTGTGGGTGCTCGGATAGGGCGGCGTCGGATAGGTCACGGTGGCGCCGACGGCGTCGTAGACCGCAGCGCCCTGCTTGTAGGCGTGCGCGCGCATCGCGAGGTCGTTGGGATGATCGTCGAAATGCACACTCGCGACCGGCTGCCCGAACTTGTCCTTCACGCGAGGGTCGAGCGTGATGCGGTTGGTCTCCTGCGGCATGTCCTCGCCGACCAGCCACATGCCGGCCATCCTGGGATAACCGTCGAGCGCCGCGGTGAATGGACGGCCCCAGGCGCCGGGATTGAGGAACGCCGCCATGAACGGCAGCCCGATCGATAGCGTCTCCATCTCGTAGCCGCCGACGAAGCCGCGCTTCGGGTTGTTGGCGGCTTCATCGCGGATGATGCCGGCCATGGTGGTGCCGCGATACATGTGCACTGATTTCTCGAACACGGCATAGACGCTGCCGGTCATGTGCCGCATGTAGTTGCGGCCGACCTGGCCCGATGAATTGCCAAGGCCGTCGGGGAACATGGTCGAGGCGCTGTTGAGCAGCAGCCGCGGGCTCTCGATCGAGTTGCCGGCGACCGCGACGATGCGCGCCTTCTGGCGCTGCATCGCGCCGCTCTCGTCGGCGTAGACCACGCCGGTCACCTTGCCGCCGGCATCATGCTCGATCTTGATCGCCATGCTGCTCGGTCGCACTTCGAGATTGCCGGTCGCCTCGCCCTTCGGGATCTCGGTGTAGAGCGTCGACCATTTCGCGCCGGATTTGCAGCCCTGGAAGCAGAAGCCGATCTGCTGGCAGGCGCCCCGGCCGTCGCGCGGCTGGCTGTTGATCGCCATATTGCCGGTGTGCACCGTCTTGTAGCCGAGCTTCCTGGCGCCGGCTTCCAGCACCTTGAAATTATTGTTGCCGGGAAGGCCGGGAATGCCGTTGGTGCGGGTCACGCCCATCTTGTTCTCGGCCTTGGCGTACCACGGCTCCATCTCGGCGAGCGTGACCGGCCAGTCCAGGAGGTTGGCGCCGGGAAGGTTGCCGTAGGTGCTCTTCACCCTGAACTCGTGCTCATCGAAGCGCAGCGAGGCGCCGGCCCAATGGGTCGTCGAGCCGCCGACCGCCTTGACGATCCAGGCGGGAAGGCCGGAAAAATCCTTGGCGACGCGCCACGTCCCCGAAGTGGTGCGCGCATCGGTCCAGGCAAGCTGGGAAAAACTCTCCCACTCGTCGTTGACGAAGTCGTGGTTCTCGATGCGGGGACCCGCTTCGAGAATGACCACCTTTACGCCCTTCTGCGCGAGCTCGTTGCCCAGCGTGCCGCCGCCGGCACCGGAGCCGACGATCACCACAACGCTGGAGTCGTTCAGATCGAATTTTGCCATATGCGTTCTCCTGAACCGTTGGGGTGGGTCTCAAGCCTTCGGCAGCCAGTCGATGTCGGCGAAGCCACGGTTGATGTAGCCGCCGTGCTCGGCGGAGGAGCCCTCGTAGCCGAACCGCGGCCAGACCTCTTTCTGGTTGTAGAGCGACACGATGAGGTCGCCGCGCACCTTCTGGAAGAAGTCGCTTCCCTCGATCTCCTTCAAGAGCACCACACGGTCGGCTTCCCATGGCACTTCGACATAGGGCACCTTGTGGCGATCCCGTGCATTCTGATCGAGCCGCGTGATGCCGTCGCTGATCAGCGACTTGACGGCGGGATCCTTCGCCGCCTTGCCGTCCCACGGCTTGACCGCGGTGATGTAGTAGCTGTCGCCGAGCACGTCGTGCGGATAGATGTCGCGCGCGACTTTCAGCAGTGTCTTCATCGTCGCGGGCGAGAGTGCGCTGGCATCATCGGCCCACGCATCTTCGATGCTCACAGTGACGCTGGTCGCGACGGCTACGACCGGCACGGCGGTCGCTGCGCCCTTGAGAAAGACGCGGCGGCTGTGCTTGCTTCGACGATCGACTTCTCTCATGGCATTCCTCCGTGGATTTTTATGATTTGGACCTTTGTGTCAGCCGAACCGTCCGCCCCGCTGGATCACCTCGATCTTGTAGCCATCGGGATCGCTGACGAAGAAGAAGCGCGCCAGCGTCCTGCCGTCGTGCTTGAAATCGCGTAAGGGCCCCGGCGCGAGCTTCTCGCGCTCGAAGCGGGCATGCTCAGCCTCGAGATCCTCGACCACGACGGCGAGATGGCCGTAGCCGTCGCCGAGCTGGTACGGCGCCTTGCGATCGAAATTCACCGTCAGCTCGACCTCGAAAGGTGAGGAGGGATGACGCAGATAGATCAGGGCAAAGTCCGCGAATTTCAGATGGTCGGCGACTTCGAGGCCGAAGGCACGCCGGTAGAAGTCGAGCGAGCGCGCCTCGTCGAGCACGCGGATCATGGAATGGACCGGCTTTGCCACTCAGTTCTGCCCCTTCAGGTAAGCGATGATGGCGGCGCGCGTCTCCGGCTTGCCTTGCCGGTAGGCCATGACGACGCCGGGAATGACGGCTTGCGGATTGGTCAGCCAGGCGTCGAGCCGGGCTTCGTCCCAGGTGAAATCTGCGTTGGCGAGGCCTTGCGAATACCGAAAGCCTTCGACCTTGCCGGCGGGCTGGCCCACGACCTTGAGCAGCGGCGGTCCCTGGCGCGCCGGCTCCGACAGGTTCGTGGTGTGGCACGCCGCGCATTGTTGCTTGAAGAGTGTCGCACCGTCCGGCGGCTTTGCGGCCGGCAAAGGCATCTGTGCGTCGGCAACCCGCACCACCAGCACCATCGCGGTGCACAATCCCAGCACGAACGCGCGCATCGTCTAGAGCCGCCCATCGACATCAACCTGCGCAAACTCTAGGCGGCGTCAGATGGGCGGTGGTAGTAGCGGGCTGTTTCGCTGCGTGCGGAGATGCTCGTGATGCGCGGTGTTCCGCGCCGCCTTATATGCGGAGCACAATTCCGCGAAACCGCCGTCAAATCCCTAAACGATCACCACACCATGCGCATTGCATGACGATTGCGCCGCTTGAACTCTCGACGCGATGCAATGGCCCGGTGCAGATCAGCGGCGTGTGCGCCGCCGAGCCATTCGTCGCGAAACAATCCAGGAGAAATGGATGAAGTTGGTGAAGACCTCGATGATCGCATGCGCTCTGTCGGCTCTCATTGCGACGCCCGTTCTCGCGCAAAGCGCGCCCCCCACCGCCAAACCGGGCGGCACCGTGCAGAGCAAACCCATGCAAGGCAGCACGATGGGCAGCGGCGACGAGGAGATGAATGCTCAGCCGGGCGCGGCGGGCGAGAAGACCGGCATGAAATCGACCAAAGGCACCAGGGGCACGGTCGGCACCACGGGTAGCGCTGCGCACAAGGGAACGGCCGACGATGCCACGACGGGCGGCGCAGCCCCTTCCAAGCGTTACTAGTCTCGCCGGTGAAACGGCAAAACTCCGGTCGCCCAGCGGCCGGAGTTTTTTGCCGCGCTAATTAGTCGTCGAAGCGCCCGCCGCGTCCGGCCTTGACGTCGCTGCGGCGCTTCTTGCCCTCGAGCCGGCGTTGCTTTGAGCCAAAAGTCGGCTTTGTCGCCCGCCGCGGCTTTGGCCGCACCATGGCTTCGCGCAGCATCTCCGTGAGGCGGTCGATGGCATCCTGGCGGTTGCGCTCCTGGGTGCGGAAGCGCTGCGCCTGGATCACGATCACGCCGTCCTTGGTCATGCGCTGACCGGCGAGGCGGGCGAGCCGGATCGCCGCATCCTCCGGCAGGGTCAGCTTGCGCGCGTCGAAGCGCAACTGCGCCGAGGTCGCGACCTTGTTGACGTTCTGCCCGCCCGGGCCGGAGGCGCGGACAAAGCCGATCTCGATGTCGTCCTCGTCGATGACGAGATCACGGGATATCCGCAGCATGATGGCACCATTCGTGATGTCCGGACATATCGCGGACGTCTGCGTTGGGCAATGGTGCTTGGTGGAAACGCAAATGGCCGGGCGAGCCCGGCCATTTCAGGACATCTGAGAGGGACGTCAGTTCGACTTCGTCGCCGGAGCCGCGGAGGGCTGCGCCGCGGCCTGGGGGGCGCGGCCGACGACGACGGTCAGGAGGCCCTGGCCCCAGAGGCGCTTGGCGGCGGCTTTGGCGTCGTCCAGCGTCACGGCGTCGACGATGGCGTTGCGCTTCTCGATATAGTCGATCGGCAGCTTGTCCTGCTGGTATTGCAGCAGCGCCTGGGCCAGCTTGGACGAGGTATCGAGCGCCAGCATCTGCGAGCCCTTGAGGTAGGACTTGGCCTCGTCGAGCTCCTTCTGCGTCGGGCCTTCCTCGGCGATCCGGCGCACTTCCTTTTCAATGGCATCGATGGTGTCGCCGGCGCGGTCGGCGCGCGTGCCGGTATTGCCGATGAACACCGCCGAATGCTCCATCCAGAGCAGCGCTTCATAGACCGAATAGGCCAGGCCGCGCTTCTCGCGCACCTCACGATAGAGCCTGGAAGACAATCCGCCGCCGCCGAGAATGTGGTTGACGACATAGGCCGCCATGAAGTTGGGATCACTGCGCTTCACGCCGGGGCCGCCGAAGGTGATCACGGTCTGCGGCACGTCGAGCGTCACGAAGGCGCGTTGCGGCGGTTTTGCGGCCTCGACGTCGGGGACCGGCGTGAGGTTGGCCTTGGCGGGCAGGCTGCCGAAGGTGTGGTCGAGCAGCTTGCCGAGGGTCGCCGGATCGACGTCGCCGACGACTGCGATCTTCAGCCCATCCTTGGCGAGGACCCGTCCGACATAGTCTTTCATGTCGGCGATCGTGATGGTCGGCACGCTGTCGAGATTGCCGTTGCTCTGCCGGCTGTAGGGATGATCGCCGAAGGCGACCTCCAGGAACTTGCGGCTCGCCAACGAGGTCGGATTGGTGGTCTCGCGGCGCAGGCCCGAGACGACCTGCGAGCGGATGCGTTCGACATCGGCGGGGTCGAAATGCGGCGAGGTCAACGCGCTCCGCAAGAGGTCGAAGGCCTCGTCCTTGTTGTCGCGCAGCATGCGCAAGCTGCCGCGGAAAGTGTCGCGGGTGGCGCTGAAGGAGAGCTCGATGGCGCGGCGGTCGAGCCGCTCGTGGAAGGTCTTGGAGTCGAGATCGCCGGAGCCTTCGTCGAGGAGATCGCCGACCAGATTGGCGACGCCCGGCTTGTCCTTGGGATCCTGCGCCGAGCCGCCGGCAAAGGAATATTCCATGGCGATCAGCGGCACGGTTGCGTCCTGCACGAACCAGGCCTCGATACCACCCGGCGAGACCAGGTGCTGGATCTTTGCGGCCGCCTGCGACGGCGAGATGGCGGCGAGGGAAAGCGCAGCGCCCGTGACAAACGAGAAGGCAACGCGTCGAAGGAAAGGATAGGTCACGAACGCTTCTCCTCGCGCTTGGTGGCGGCAGTGTCCTTGATCAGATAGCCCGTCACCGAGCGCTTCTTCTCGAGCCATTTCTGCGCGACCGCACGGACCTGCTCGGCGGTGACCGCGCGGATGCGATCGGGCCAGCTCCTGATGTCCTCGATCGACAGGCCGGTGGTCAGCGCGCCGCCATACCAGCGCGCCAGCACCGCCTGGTTGTCCTGGGCGTAGATCGCTTCCGCGATGAGCTGGGTTTTGACGCGCTCCAGATCCTCGGCGCGGATCGGGTTCTGCGCGACATTGGCGATGACCCCGTCGACCGCCTGCTCGACCTCTGCGAAGCTGACGCCGGGTTTCGGTGAGGCCGAGATCGCGAACTGGGTCGGATCGAGCGAGATGCTCGAATAGCTGGCGTTGGCGGAGACCGCGAGCGGCTTGTCGACGACGAGGGCGCGGTAGAGATAGGAATTGCTGCCGCTGCCCATCAGCTGCGCCAGCACGTCGAGGGCCGCGCTCTCGCCGGCCGCGGCCGTGGTTGCCGAGGGCACCAGATAATAACGCCGCATGCTCGGCTGCTCGACGCGCGGGTCGGCCAGCGTGACGGTGCGCGGGGCGGCGGGCTCCGGCTCCTGCGGACGGACGCGCCGCGCCGGGATGGCTGATTGGGCCGGGATGGAGCCGAAATTGCGCTCGACCAGTGGGCGGATGTCGGCGGCCTCGACGTCGCCGGCGATCACCAGGATCGCGTTGTTCGGCGCATAGAAGCGGCGGTAGAAGGCGAGCGCGTCCTCGCGGTCGAGCTTCTCGATCTCCTGGTGCCAGCCGATCACCGGACGGCCGTAGGGATGATTGAGATAGAGCGCGGCCATGATCTGCTCGTTCAGCCGCGCGTCCGGATTGTTGGCGACGCGCATATTGTATTCTTCGAGCACGACGTCACGCTCGGGCAGCACGTTCTCGTCCTTGAGGATGAGGCCGGTCATGCGGTCGGCCTCGAACTCCATCATGGTCGGCAGCTGCTCTTTCGGCACGCGCTGGTAATAGTTGGTGTAGTCGACCGAGGTCGAGGCGTTCTCGTTGCCGCCGACGCGAAGCACGGTCTGGGAGAATTCGCCGACGGGGTGCTTCGAGGTGCCCTTGAACATCAGGTGCTCGAGGAAGTGGGCGAGGCCGGACTTGCCCGGCGTCTCGTCGGCCGAGCCGACCTTGTACCAGATCATCTCGGTGACGACGGGCGTGCGGTGATCGGGGATCACCACGACCTGCATGCCGTTGCTGAGCGTGAAGCTGGCGGGCGGGGCCGATGTGACCGTGGTCTGGCCAAGGGCCGCGCCTGATGTCAGGACACTGGTCGAAAGCAGCGCGGCAAGGAGGCAGGCAGCCGATCGGTTTGCGGACATCATGATCCCTAGTGAAAGGCCGAGGTCCGGATGTCCGGCTCGGACGGCACGGCATGCTACACCGTGCGGCTGAGGCTTCGCGTCACGAAGCAGAGAACTCAACGCGATGGCAAGTTACTGATCAGCAATTTATGCGCCTCGGCCGGCGTGCATGAATGGCCGGCGCGAGGTTTCGGGTCTGTGGAACAGGAACGCTATTGTTCCTTGTCCTTGCCGGACATGATGTCGAAATAGGTCCGCCGCGACTTGTCCGGCCCGGCGCCATAGGCGTAGTTCGGAGACGGCGTCTGATAGCCCGGCGGCGGCTCGACCAGCGACTGGCGCGGCGGCTCCTCGGTGAATTTCTTTTCTTCGGTGGCGTTGCCGCCCTTCATCATATTCCACAGGCCGCCGGAAAAGCCCAGTTCGGCGGGGCTGAGTGACGGATTGCCGTTGGTGCCCGGCTGGATCGGGTCATTGCTTGTCCGGGGGGCTGCGGCGACCTGGCCGGCCTTCATCTCGGCGGGCGTCAGCTGTCGGGCGGCCTGCCAGTTTTCCGTTTCCTTGGTTGCCTTCTTGCGCGCGGCGATGGCTTCCTTGCGGCGCTTCTCCTCGGGGTCCTTGGGCCAGTTCGGCGCAGCCTTGGCCTGGGTCGCGGGAGGCGGCAGGTCGAGCTTGGGCGGCACCACCAGCGGCGAGCGCTCGCGGTATTCGATGCCGGGCTTTTCCATGCTCTTGGCGCCGATGCCGGACATCAGATTGTCGATGATCTTCTCTTCGAAGGTCATCCCGTCATCTTCATCGTCGTCGTCACCGGCGCGTGCTGCGCCGGCCGACATGACGAGGCCGATGCCGAGCGCGACGGCGGACAATCTCAACGCCCGCCAAAGCCCCAATCGGGGGTCTCGAACCATCGAAATGCTGGTCTTCGAGCTGCGCATTACTGTACCTGTTCCATATTGTGTCAGATCGCCGCTCGCACGCGGCAAACCCTCGCAAAGGCCGGGTTCCACCTGCCGGTCCGTATCGGCCGGGATCAGGGCGCTTTTGCGGCGGGTACCCCCAGGAAGGAATCATACAATAGCCCCGCCACCCCAGCAACGATCGCCACGTCGGCGACGTTAAACACATACCAATTATAGGTATTTCCGCCGATCTCGATGTGGAGCAGGGCGAAATCGACCACCGCGCCATAGGCGAGGCGGTCGATGCCGTTGCCGATGGCGCCGCCGATGATCAGGCCCAACGCGATCGTGGCAAGCCGGGTGTGCGAGCGGGCCATCCAGATCGCCAGCGCGACCACGGCGATGGCCTTAACGGCCATCAGCGCGAGCTGCGCCGCCTGGCCGTCGTTCTGCAGCCAGCCGAAGCTGATGCCGATGTTCCAGGCCAGCACCAGGTCGAAGAACGGCGTCACCTTGACCACGCCGCGACGGGCGAGGTCGAACACGTTCAGCAGCCAGAGCTTTGAGGCCTGGTCGGCCACGAGGGTGACCAGGGCCGCGAGGATGCCGGCGCGGAGCGGGGTCATGGCCGCGGGATCAGACGCTCACGCCCAACGCCTTCCACTCGCGCAGCGCCTGTGCATCGCGTGGGGTGACGTCGGGATATTCGGCGTCTTCGCCGACCGTCGGGGAGATCTTCCAGGAGCGGGCGCATTTGGTGCCGACCGCCTTCTCCACCACGACCGCGACACCGGGGACGGCATCGAGCCGGAACGCATCGGCGGGCGCCTCGCCCTCACGCACCTCGTAGTTCGAGGTGATGCAGATTTCGGCGAGGTCGACGTCGAACAGCGTCATCAGCATGTCCCGGTCGGCGACGTAGATCACCGGCGAAGCCTCCAGCGAGGAGCCGATGTTCTTGGCGGCACGTTCGAGCTCGAGCGCGCCGGTGACGACACGGCGGACGTTGCGGATCGCTTCCCATTTCGCGGCGAGCTTGTCGTCGCGCAAGGCTTCGAGATCGGTCGGGAACAGCGTCAGATGCACCGATGGCTCGGCATCTGGCCGATACCTGCACCAGCCTTCCTCCGCGGTGAAGCTGAGGATCGGCGCCAGCCATTTCAGGACCGAGGCGCACAACAGGTCGATCGTCGTCAGCGCCGCCTTGCGCGTCGGCGACGACGGTGGATCGCAATACAGCGTGTCCTTGCGGATGTCGAAATAGAACGCCGAGAGCTCGCTGTTCAGGAAAGCCGACAGGATCGCGACCACCGATTTGAAGTCGAACTCTCGATAGGCCTTGTCGACCGCAGCCGCGCGCACCGCGAGCTCGTGCAGCATCAGCCGTTCGAGCTCGGGCATCTCGGCAGGCGCCACCGCGTCGGCCGGCTTGTAATGATGCAGCGTGCCGAGCATCCAGCGCACGGTGTTGCGCAGCTTGCGGTAGGTCTCGACGGTGTTCTTCAGGATCTCGGGACCGATGCGCTGGTCGTCGGTGTAGTCGCAGGACGCGACCCAGAGCCTCAAGATGTCGGCGCCGGATTCCTTGATGACGGCCTGCGGCTCGATGGTGTTGCCGAGCGACTTCGACATCTTGCGGCCGTCCTCGGCCTGGGTGAAGCCGTGGGTCAGCACGACGTCGTAGGGCGCGCGGCCGCGGGTGCCGCAGCTCTCCAGCAGCGAGGAGTGGAACCAGCCGCGATGCTGGTCCGAGCCTTCCAGATACATCACCGTGTCGGTGCCGCCGTCGACCTTGCGCTTGATGCCGGCGAGTCCGGGAAACTGCACGGGGTCTTCGAGCACGAAGGCGTGCGTCGAGCCGGAATCGAACCAGACGTCGAGAATGTCGTCGACCTTCTGCCAGTCTTCATTGGCCCGTGCGCCCAGGAAGCGCTCGCGCGCGCCCTTGGCGTACCAGGCATCGGCGCCTTCCTGCTCGAAGGCCTCGCCGATACGGGTGTTGACGGCCTCGTCCTGGAGGATCTCGGCGGAGCCGTCGCCCTTCTCGCGCACGAACACGGCGATCGGCACGCCCCAGGCGCGCTGGCGCGAGATCACCCAGTCGGGCCGCGCCTCGATCATGCCGTTGATGCGGTTCTCGCCTGACGGCGGCACCCATTGCGTCACCGAGATCGCGTGCAGCGCGCGGGCGCGCAGCGTGTCGCCACTCTTGGTCTTGCCGCCCTGCGCCACGTCCTTGTCCATCGCGATGAACCATTGCGGCGTATTGCGGAAGATCACCGGCTTCTTGGAGCGCCAGGAGTGCGGATATTGGTGCTTGAGCCGGCCGCGCGCGAGCAGCATGCCCTTTTCGACGAGCGCCTTGATCACGGCCTCGTTGGCGTCGCCCTTCTCGCCCTTGTCGTTGATGACCCGCTTGCCGACAAAGCCCGGCGCATGATCGGTGTAGGCGCCGTTCTCGTCGACGGTGTAGGGGATTGCCGTGGTGATGCCGCGCGAATCGAGATCACGCGCCTGCGCCATCCAGGCATCGAAGTCCTCGCGGCCATGGCCGGGCGCGGTGTGCACGAAGCCGGTGCCGGTGTCGTCGGTGACGTGGTCGCCGGGCAGCAGCGGCACGATGAAGTCGTAGCCGCCGGCAAGACCCTTCAGCGGATGGGCGCATTCGATCGTGTCCATGGTGTCGCCGGGCACGTCGCGCACCTTCTCGAAGGCCGTCACGCGCGCCTGCTTGAAGACCTCTTCAGCGAGCGCGTCGGCGAGGATCAGGAGATCTCCGGTCCTGGCCCAATTGTCGGCGGGCGCGTCCGTCACCTTGTACAGGCCGTAGGCGATCTTCGGCGAGAACGAGATGGCGCGGTTGCCCGGCAACGTCCACGGCGTGGTGGTCCAGATCACGACGCTTGCGGTAGCGAGCGCACCGTGCGCGGGCGAGGTGACCGGGAATTTCACCCACACCGTATCGGAGGTGTAGTCCTCGTACTCGACCTCGGCTTCGGCCAATGCGGTCTTCTCGACCACGCTCCACATCACCGGCTTGGAGCCGCGATAGAGCGTGCCGTTGGCTGCGAACTTCATCAGTTCGCGCGCGATCTGGGCTTCGGCCGGGAAGCTCATGGTGGCGTAGGGATGGTCCCAGTCGCCGATCACACCCAAGCGCTTGAACTCCTCGCGTTGCACGCCGAGCCAATGCGTGGCGTAGGCGCGGCACTCCCGGCGGAAATCGATCATCGCGGTGGAGTCGCGGAAGTCGGGCTTCTGCTTGCCCTTCTTGCGATAGTGCTCTTCCTCGACCTTCCATTCGATCGGCAGGCCGTGGCAGTCCCAGCCAGGCACGTAGTTGGAATCGAAGCCGAGCATCTGCTGGCTCTTGGTGACGAGATCCTTGAGGATCTTGTTCAGCGCGGTGCCGATATGGATGTTGCCGTTGGCATAGGGCGGGCCGTCATGCAGCACGAACTTGGCGCGGCCTTGGGCAGCCTCGCGCAGCTTCTCGTAGAGGCCGATCTCGTACCAGCGCTTGAGGATCTCCGGCTCGCGCTGCGGCAGGCCGGCGCGCATCGGGAATTCGGTCTGCGGCAGGAACAGGGTCTTCGAATAGTCTTTGGCTTCAGACTTTGGGGATTTTTGCGGCTTTTCGGACATGAGGCTGACTGGCTCGGAAGGGCGCGGGAACGGATGGCGATGCGGAATCGCGGGGTGAAACGACAAAATCCCGGTCTTGCGCCGAGCCGAAGGCTCAGGCGGAAGCCGGGCCGCTAATCCCTATGATGCGCCGCGCAAACATGGGCCCTCCATAGCAGGGGGCCAAGGGAAGCGCAAAGGTTCGGGAAAGCCGGGTTCGGGCTCAATCGATGGTGCCGAGCCGCGGAAATGCGTCCGGGGCGGCGGCCAGGATGGCGCGGGCACGGGCGGAATCGTCGTCCATCTGGCGGATCAGGGCCTGCAGACTGTCGAATTTCAGCTCCTCGCGGATGAAGCCGACGAAGGCGCAGTCCAGAGCCTGCCCGTAGAGGTCGCCCTTGAAGTCGAACAGGAAGATCTCGAGCAGCGGGGCACCGTTATCAAAGGTCGGGCGGCGGCCGAAGCTTGCCACCCCGTCCAGCCGCTCAGGCCCGCGGCCGACGCGCACCGCATAGATGCCGTGCTTCAGTCCGCAATTGGCGTCCAGGCGGATGTTGGCGGTGGGATAGCCGAGATCGCGGCCGCGCTTCTCGCCGTGGATGACCTCGCCGGTGACGAACCAGGGCGCGCCCAGCATGGTAGTGGCATCGCCGAGGAGGCCTTCGGCGAGTGCGATCCGGATGGCGCTGGAGGACACCGGCCGCTCGTCGATATCGACATGGGGCTGCACATCGACCTCGATGCCGAGGCGGGGCGCTTCGTTGACCAAAAGGCTCGGCGAGCCGACGCGTCCTTTGCCGAAATGGAAGTCATAGCCGACCGCGATCCCGCTGACGCCGAGCCGCCCGATCAGGTCATGGTGAATGAAGTCTTGCGCGCTGGTTCCGGCACGGGCTTTGTCGAAGGTCATGACCACGGCGCCGGCTAGCCCGGTGCCGGCCAGGAGCCGCAGCTTGGCCCGCTCGTCCGTCAGGCGGAATTGGGGGGTGTTGGGGCTGAAAAACCGCCGCGGATGCGGCTCGAAGGTCAATGCCAGCGCGGGGCGGCCCTGCGCCCGGCCCATTTCCAGGGCTGCGGCGATCACGGCGCGGTGGCCGAGATGAACCCCGTCGAAATTGCCCATGGCGACCACGGCACCCCTTGGAATCGCGGAGACCGGCGTGGTGTCGCGGATAATGATAAAATGCGGAGCCATCAGGGGAATTCTCAAACCGGCAGGACCGGGCGGGACCGTGGCGCGACCGGCCGGATGAAGTCAAGCGGGAGGGAGGCGGCCACATCGAACGCGATTTCAGTTCTTGGCGGGCGTCCCCAATTAACGCGCTGTTTAACGCCTTGGTGCTAGTCCTTGAGCGTGGAACTGCCGGGCTCCGGCTTGGGCAGGTCCGATCGTAATATTCCTTGGGTTTGCGTTGGGGGAGTCGAGATGGCGGTTGATTTGTCGATGCCGGTTCTGGTGGTGGATGACTACAGCACCATGATCCGTATCATCAGGAATCTGCTGAAGCAGCTTGGCTTCGAGAACATCGATGATGCCAGCGACGGTTCGGCAGCACTGAACAAGATGCGCGGCAAGAAGTACGGGCTCGTGATCTCCGACTGGAACATGGAGCCGATGACGGGTTACGACCTGCTGCGCGAAGTGCGCGCGGATCCGAACCTCGCCACCACGCCCTTCATCATGATCACCGCGGAATCCAAGACCGAGAACGTGATCGCGGCCAAGAAGGCCGGTGTGAACAACTACATCGTCAAGCCGTTCAACGCGGCGACGCTGAAGACCAAGATCGAGGCGGTCTTCCCGGACATGGCGAGCGCGTAAAGCGCCGCCTGATCCAAACACAGCTTTCTATGGAGATCGTCATGCCCGGGCTTGTCCCGGGCATCCACGTTCTTGGGCGTTGGAAGCAAGTCGTGGATGGCCGGGTCATAGGCGAGCGGAAGCGACGCCGTCCTTCGGACGGCTGTGCCCGGCCATGACGGTGTTGAGAGCTAAGCAATTGGTCTAAGCCGGCGTCAGTTCACGCCCAGCCGTCACCACTTCAATTCGCGCATCAGCGCCTTCGGCGGGTGGCCGAACAATTCCATCACCGATGCCGGGTCGAGCTGGTCGAGGCCCTCGAACTCCTCGGCATGGATGCCGCGGGTGACGAACAGGCAGTCGATGCCGAATTCGCGCGCGCCGGTTAAGTCGGTGCGGACGGAATCGCCGATCGCCAGCACTTTTTTCCGGTCGATCGGATGGCCCTGGCGTTCGCCGGCGAGTGCCATGGCGCGCTCGTAGATCGGCCGGTGCGGCTTGCCGTAGAAGATCACTTCGCCGCCGAGCTCGCGATAGAGCTCCGCGATGGCGCCGGCGCAATAGATCAGCCGGTCGCCGCGCTCGACCACGATGTCGGGATTGGCGCAGACCAGCGTCAGCTTGCGCTCGCGCGCCTTCAGCATCATGCCGCGATAGTCTTCCGCCGTTTCGGTCTCGTCGTCATAGAGGCCGGTGCAGACGATGTAGTCGGCTTCCTCCAGCGGCGCGGTTTTCGCGTCGAGCCCGCGATAGATCGAGTTGTCGCGCTCGGGGCCGAGCCAGAACATCTTGCGGCCGGGATGCTCGGCGACATAGAGCCGGGTCAGGTCGCCGGACGACACGATCGCGTCATAGGTCTCGTCGGCGACGCCGAGCTTGCGCAACTGCCGCTGCACGCTATCGGCCGGGCGCGGTGCGTTGGTGATCAGGATCACCGTACCGCCGCGGCTGCGATAAGTGTGCAACGCCTCGCAGGCTTCCGGGAAGGATTCGAGGCCGTTATGGACCACGCCCCAGATGTCGCTGAGCACGACATCGACACCGCCCACGAGCTCGCGCAGGCTTTCGGCGAAATGCAGTGTGGTCATGATGCGCAGCGTCGATCAGATGCGGCGCGCGAGCGCCGCGTTGCCGGTGATGCGTTGTGCCGGAGCGGATGAAGTCGCGCCAGATGTCGCGCCTTGGCTGGGGGGAGCGGAGCCATTGGATCCCTGAATGTCCTGCGCCTGGTTCGGCGAGGCCCCGCCGGTAGCAGATGCCCCCTCAGGCCGCAATGGCCGGGGCGGCGCGAACAGGAAGCCCTGGCCGAACCGCACGTCATAGTCGAGCAGGTCCACGACCGCGCGCTCGCCTTCGATCCTTTCGGCGATCAGGTCGATGCCGAAGCGGCCGAGCAAGTCGGAGAGGTCGGAAGGATGGATGTCCGAGGCCGAGGCTTGCCGGGGGTCGAGCAGCAGGGTGGCCGGCACCTTGATGAAGCGCACCCCGCGGTCGGCCAGCTCGCGCGGCTCGATGCGCAAATCGGTGACATGGTCGATCGAGAAACGGAAGCCGCGCTGAGCGAGCGCCGCGAGATTTTCGGTCTCGGCCGGGCCGAGATTGCGGAAGGTCGATTGCTTGAACTCCAGCACCAGCGAGGGCGCCAGCGCCCGGTTGGCTTCGAGGAAGTCGAGGCATTGCGCGAAGGTGGTGGAATTGCCGAGCGTGGAGGCCGCGACGTTGCAGAACACGCCGACGTCCTTGTTGCGCACCATCAGGCGCCGCAGCACCTGCACACAGCGCAGCATCACCATGTTGTCGATGCGCCCGATCAGGCCGGACGCTTCTGCGATGCTGATGAACTCCTCGGCGGCGATCAGCTGGTCGCGCTCGTCACGAAGTCGCGTCACGGCTTCATAGAACCGCACCTTGCGTTGCGGCAGCGTCACCATCGGCTGCAGGAAGATGTCGATGCGGTTTTCGTCGATCGCGTTGCGCAGCGCCGCCAGCAACTGGGTCTGGTTGCGCCCGTTGACTGCCGGAACCGGATTGGCGGCCTGGGTCTGGATCGCCGGTGCCGGTCGTGACGGCGGTGCGGGCAGCGGCGGCGGGGCAGCCGACCGCTCCTCGAACGGCGCAATCAGGTCGATTGGCGCCTCCGGCTCCAGCCTGGCGATCGGAGCGGGAGCCGGCGCTGGCGCATTGCCAGCCAACAGATCCTCATGAGTCGATACGGTGGTGGCGAGCTGCCTGACCAATCCGCCGAGCTCGTTGATCTCGCCGACCACCGACTGGATGCGGTCGGAGTTGGTCGAATTGGACGAGGCGATACGTCCCTCGATCGCGGCCAGGCGGCGGCCGAACTCCGCCACCTGGCGGGCGAGGTCGGCGGTGCCGCGCGACAAATCGGCGATCTGGCCGCCGACATCGCTGCGGTCGCGCAGCCGCATCGACACCGCGTTGTAGAGGATCAGGAAGGTCAGCGCGGTCAGGGCAACGATCGCGGATTCGGTTCCGCTGATGCCGGCGACGGCGTAGAGCACAAGCCCGAGCGAGGCCGCGACCAGTACCATGCAGATGGCGATGAAGATCGTCGAAATGCGAATCATGCCGCGCGTTACGCCTCAAAGAGCTGACTGCCTCACCCGGGAAAACACGGGCCGCTGTGCGAACCCGTCACGCCTCATGCTCCCCCAAGCTGCATGAGCTTATCATCATTGTTGATTCGAGGGGATAGCGGCCCGTTCCCGGGCGCGGTCAGGCGGGCGCGGCGGCTCCGACCGTATCTGCCGAGACGGCGTCGCGGGTGCCGAGCGGCTTGGGTGGCCCCGCGGTCGTGTCCTTCAGCGTCTGCCGTTCGATCTCCGAATTCAGCTCGGCGCCGAACATGATGACGATCGCCGACATCCACATCCAGGTCATCAGGCCGATTGCCGCGCCGAGCGAGCCGTAGGTCGCATTGTAATTGGCAAACTCCGAGAGATACCAGGACAGCAGCGCCGAGCCGGCGATCCAGAGGATGGCAGCGATCACCGCGCCGAGGCTCAGCCATTGCCAGCGCGGCGCATCCCGGCTGGGCGCGAAGCGGTAGAGTATCGCAAGCGCCACCAGCAGGACGAGGAACATGAGCGGCCATCGTGCCAGCGCCACGATCAGCTTGCTTTCGGGCGCCATGCCAAGATGATTGAGCGCCAGCGGAAAGGCAACGACAAGCCCCACCATCACCAGCAGTGCCACGATGCCGCCGACCGTGAAGGCCAGCGAGACCATGTTGAGCCGGATAAAGCTGCGCTTCTCGCGTTCCTCATAGGCCACATTGAGGGCATCGAAGATCGCCTTGACCCCCGCATTGGCGCTCCAGATCGCCAGCAGAAGGCCGAGCAGGAACGTGGCACCGAGCGTGGTATTGCCATGCGAGACCACGCGCGCCACTTGGTCCTCGACGATCTGAAACGAGCCCTCGGGCAGCATCGTTGCAAGCGTCTGCAGATTGGCGCTGATTGTCGCGGGATCGGCGAACAGGCCGTAAGACGAGACCACCGCCGTGACCGCCGGGAAGACCGCGAGCAGCCCGAAGAACACGACGCCGCCCGCTGTCGCCAGCAGGCGATCCTCATCGATGCGCTGATAGGTCCGCCAGAAGATATCCTTCCAGCCCTTCCAGGGGATCTCAAACGGGGTCTTGGCGCGGCGGCCATGGCCGGGCTGCACGGCCGCGCGCGCGGGATGCGTTTCCGGTGAATTCGCCTCGCCTTTGCGATGGTCTTGCGGTGGCCCCGATGGGACCAGGTCCCTGTCCTGAAAGTAGCGCTCCGCCGTCAGCACGAAGACGGCCGTCGCCGCCACCAGCAGCCAGGAGTCGATCTGTTCGGAGCGCCGCACCAGCATTTAAGCGTCCAATCTCCGGCCGTGACGCCGGCGGCGCGCTGCCGTGAACCCTGCCAACCCAATCGCGGCGAGCATCAAGCCAAGCTGCACGGGTCGGTTGGTGCGAACGGGCCGGGCTCTTGCGCCATGGCGGCGCTCGCCCGGCGCGAGCGGCGCAAGGGGAATCGTGGTCGCAACCTCCTTCACGGCCTCCTTGACCGTTCCGCGCGGGATCCGCGGGGTCGCGATCGCAACGCGCAACCGGCTGGCCAGCGGCACGATCGGCTTGGCTTTGCGCTTCATCTGCGCCATTGCCACGCCCGCGCAGACCGCCGCCAACACCAGCAGCGCGCCGCCGACGGCACCGAAACCCCAGAACTGCCCGTAGGTGATGGCGACCCAGCGGTATAGGGCGATCAGCCCGACGAAGAATGCCGCGATCACGAACAGGCCCGCGACCGCAAACAGCCCGCCGGCCACGGCGTAAGACGTCACCTTGCCGGTCGCCTGGCTGGTCTGGTCACGCAGATAGGATTGAGCGGCGCGTTTGACGTGGTTGAGCTTCAGCGCCATGCCGGCGCGCAGCAATTCGCCCGATGGCGCGAGCATGCGGACATCCTCCGAGAGCGAGAAAATTCGTTCGGGGGATGAACGTGGCGGAATTTGACTTGTTCCGACGGAGCTCCGTCCGTCGTGGTGAATCAGGCGAGATCGGCGGCCGCGATCCAGAACACCTCGCCCTCGGAGTCCTCGGTGTCGAGCCAGAGCAGCGGCAGTTCCGGAAAGGCCTCGTCGACCAATTCGCGGCCGCGGCCAATCTCGCAGATCAGTCCGCCGTCCGGGGTGAGGTGATCGGGCGCCTCAGCCAGGATGCGGCGGACCACGTCGAGGCCGTCGGCGCCACCGTCGAAGGCGAGCTTGGGTTCGGCCCGGCACTCAGGCGGCAGTGCGGCCATGCCTTCTGCGTCGACATAGGGCGGGTTGGTGATGATCAGGTCGTAACGCGCATCGCCGAGCGGGGCGAACAGATCGCCGCGATACAGGCTGATCCGGTCCTCGAGCCCGTATTCGCCGACATTTCGCGTGGCGACCTCGAACGCTCCCTTCGAGATATCGACGGCATCGACGGCGGCGTTCGGGAAATGCTGCGCGGCGAGGATGGCGAGGCATCCCGATCCCGTGCAGAGATCGAGCACGCGCTCGACGCCCGTAGGGTCGTCGATCAGCGATCCGGCCTCGCCGTCGCCGCCAAAATGCGAATCCAGCAGTTCGCCGATGAAGGAGCGCGGAACGATGACGCGCTCGTCGACATAGAAGGGCAGGCCACGCATGTAGATCTTGTTGACGAGATAGGCGGCCGGTTTGCGCGTGGTCACGCGCTGGTGGATCAGATCGAGCACGGTCTTGCCCTCGGCGGCCGTGACGCGCGCGTTGGCAAAGCTTTCGAGCTGTTCGGGATGCAGATGCAGCGCCTCGCAGACCAGGAAGGCGGCTTCGGCGACCGGATCGGTCGTGCCATGAGCAAAGGCGAGTTTTGCTTCAACGAAGCGGCTCACCGCGTAGCGGACGTAGTCGAGCAGCGTGAGGAGCTCGCCGCGTCCGACCGTCGCGAGCTTCGGTGCGGCGCGGCTGCGCGCGGTCTTTTTGGATGCTCTTGCCATCAGGATTTGGTCCAGCGTGCGGCGGCCTCGTCGTCACGGGCGTGGGCCTCGACCCAGCCGGTGCCGGTGGCGCTCTCTTCCTTCTTCCAGAACGGGGCGCTGGTCTTGAGGTAATCCATCAGGAACTCGGCGGCATGGAATGCGGCCTGGCGGTGCTGCGAGGCGGTCAGCACCAGCACGATGTTCTGGCCCGGCATGAAGCGGCCGACGCGATGGATCACGGTGACGCCGTTCAGCGGCCAGCGGGAAATGGCTTCGTCGGCATGGCGCCTGATCTCTTCCTCGGCCATGCCAGGATAGTGCTCGAGCGTGAGCGCGGCGACCTTGGCGCTGTCATCGTCCGCGCGGCAGATGCCGGAGAAGCTCACGACCGCGCCGATGTCGGTCCGGCTCTTGGTCAGGACGGCGATCTCGCGCGCGATGTCGAAATCGTCTTCCTGAATACGGATGGTGACAGGGCAGCTGGCGGCTGGGGAAGACATGGCCTAACCGCCGGTCATCGGCGGGAAAAACGCGATCTCGCGGGCGCCCGCGATCGCGGCATCCGATTTGACATGGGCGTGGTCGATCGCGGTGCGGATCACCTTCGGCTTCTCGAACGCGTAGGCATAGGCCTCGCTCTGGCCGGACAGCCAGGCGATCAACTCCTCGACGGTGCGCACGGTCGCCGGCGGCTCGATGGTCTCCTCCGCCTTGCCGACGCGCTCGCGCACCCAGGCGAAATACTTCACCTTCATCCCTCGTCCTCCTTGATGAGGTGATGGATGCCGGCGCGGAAATAATCGTAGCCGGTATAGATGGTCACGATCGCCGAGGCCCACAGCAGGGCGAGGCCAATCATCGAGACGACGGGCACCACCTCGTCGCCGGCAGGTCCCGCGAGCAGGAAGCCGATCGCGACGAGCTGGACCGTGGTCTTCCACTTCGCAAGCTTGGTCACGGGCACGCTGACCCGGAGTGCGGCGAGGTATTCGCGCAGGCCCGAGACCAGGATCTCGCGGCACAGGATCACGATGGCGGCCCACAGCGACCAGCCATGGATGATGCCGTCGGCGGCCAACATCAGCAGGCACGAGGCGACCAATAGCTTGTCGGCGATCGGGTCGAGCATCCGGCCGAACGCCGATTGCTGATTCCAGATCCGCGCGTAATAGCCGTCGAGGTAATCGGTGACCGCGGCCGCGATGAAGAGGGCGACCGCCACCCAGCGCAGCCAGAGCGGCTGATCCAGAATCGACTGCGCATAGATGCATCCGACGACGACCGGGATCGCGGCGATCCGGCCATAGGTCAGGATGTTGGGGAGGGACATCGCGCGGCTGGTCGTCCCTCGTGTGGTGGCGATGTTCATCCGTCCTACCAATACCGCTGCTGCCTGAACGTCAACCGTCCCGCACCCCAAATGAGGTGCGGACACGACGATCATATGACTGCGGTCCCCCTTTAATTCATCCCGGCTGGGGATGGAAATACTCGAAAATCCTGCGCGCACTCTCGGCACTGACCCCCGGAACCTTGCCGAGATCGGCGATCGAGGCCCGTTCGATCTCCTTCAGGGTTCCGAAATGATGCAGCAAGGCACGTTTGCGTGACGGGCCGATGCCCGGAATCTCCTGCAAACCGGCCTCGCGGATGTCCTTCTTGCGCAGCTTGCGGTGGGAGCCGATGACGAAGCGGTGGGCCTCGTCGCGCAGCCGCTGGATGAAATAAAGCACGGGGTCGCGCGGCTCCAGCTTGATCGCCTCGCGCTCGGGCATGAACAGGGTCTCGCGTCCGGCATCCCGGTCCGGCCCCTTGGCGACCGACATCAGCGACACCTGGGTCAGGCCGAGATTGGCGAAGATCTCGCGAACGGCGTTGAGCTGGCCGCGGCCGCCGTCGATGATGACGAGATCAGGCCATTGCGGGAAGTCGTCGTCCTTGGCTTTGGTCGCACCCTCCTCGGGCGGGTTGATCAGGCGCTTGAAGCGCCGCTCCAGCACCTCGCGCATCATGGCGAAGTCGTCGCCCGGCGTGATCCCTTCCGACTTGATGTTGAACTTGCGGTACTGGTTCTTCACGAAACCGTCGGGGCCGGCGACGATCATGGCGCCGACCGCATTGGTGCCCTGGATGTGGCTGTTGTCGTAGACCTCGATGCGCTTGGGCGAATGGGGCAGGCTCAGCGTCGTGGCGATGGCATCGAGCAGGCGGCTTTGCGTGGCGGTGTCCGCGAGCTTGCGGCCGAGGGCTTCGCGCGCATTGGTCAACGCGTGGGCGACGAGTTCCTTTTTCTCGCCGCGCTTGGGCGCGGTGACCTCGACCTTGTGGCCAGCCTTGATCGACAGCGCATTGGCGAGCAGCTCGCTTTCCTCGATCTCGTGCGAGAGCAGGATGTTCCTCGGCGGCGGCTTGTCGTCGTAGAACTGGGCGAGGAAGGAGCCGAGCACCTCTTCCGGGGTGTACGTCTTCTCCGCGCGCGGAAAATAGGCCCGGTTGCCCCAGTTCTGGCCGGTGCGGAAGAAGAACACCTCGACGCAGGAGAAGCCGCCCTCCTGATGGATGGCGAACACGTCGGCCTCCTCCACCGTGCGCGGATTGATGCCCTGCTGCGACTGGATCGCCGACAGCGCGGCGAGGCGGTCGCGGTAGAGCGCGGCGCGCTCGAACTCGAGCTCACCGGACGCCTTCTCCATCTCGCCGGCAAGCTCCTGCTTCACCGCATGGCTCTTGCCGGACAGGAAGTCGCTCGCCTCGCGCACCAGGGTGGTATAGCCGCCGAAGTCGATCTCTCGGGTGCAGGGGCCGGCGCAGCGGCGGATCTGGTAGAGCAGGCAGGGCCGGGTGCGGCTCTCGAAGAAGGAATCGGTGCAGGAGCGGATCAGGAAGGCGCGCTGCAGCGCCGTGATGGTGCGGTTGACCGCGCCGGCGGAGGCGAAGGGCCCGAAATAGCGCCCCGGCCGGCTCTGCGCGCCGCGATGTTTCAGAATCTGCGGCGCCCAATGGTCGCCGGTGATCAGGATGTAGGGAAACGATTTGTCGTCGCGCAGCTGCACGTTGAAGCGCGGCCGCAGCTGCTTGATGAGGTTGGCTTCCAGCAGCAGCGCCTCGGTCTCGGTGTTGGTCGAGACGATCTCCACGGTCACCGTGGCCGCGATCATGCGCAGGATGCGGGCCGGCTGCGGTGCATTCTGGCGCGCATAGTTGGAGAGGCGCTTTTTGACGTTCTTGGCCTTGCCGACATAGAGCACGTCGGCATTCGCATTGAGCATGCGATAGACGCCGGGCGAGGTCGGTGCGAGCCGGACCGCGTGCTCGATCGCCTCATGGCCGGTCGCCAGCGGGCCTTCGCCGACGGCGCCGCTCTCTTCCAGGATATCGGGCAGCCGCGCATCGTCCTCGTCATCGCCGCCGCTGGTGGCGGGATCGAGGTCCGGAGGCGTTTCGGCTGGGACGTCCGGCACGGCGCCACGCACGGGTTTGCGCGCGCGGTCGTCCGGATTGTCGGTGGAATCGTGAACCATGGAGCGAATTTAGGCGCTGGGGGTGCCGATTTGAAGTTCCGGCCGTGCGGCACGCACAGGATGGCGGCGCAGTTCCCGGTAACGCTTGCTTAAGCCTGTTAACAGCGCGGTAACCCGGCTTAACAGCCCTTTAACTTAAAACTCTCGATAAATCTTACGCGAAAAAGTGGTGGTTCCGTAACCATGCGTTTTGCCTCGCGCGGCGGCGCGGGCGCCGCACCGGTGACGGCAGTTGCGTTGGAGTTAAGTGATGAAGAGGCTCGTTGTGGGCGCAGCCGCGTTGGTTGCCGCCGGCTGGACAGCTTCGGCGGAGGCCGCCGACATGACTTACGGTCAGCGCGCGCCCTATACCGTCAACCAGCCGCTCAACGCGTATAGCTGGGCAGGCCCGTATCTCGGCGGCAACATCGGCTATGAATGGGGCTCGGTGGACAACAACCCCTCGAAGCCGTCGGGCTTCGTCGGCGGCGTGCAGGCCGGCTACAACTTCCAGAATGGCCCGTTTGTGTTCGGCGTCGAGGGCGACATCCAGGCCGCCGGTGCCGACGACACCTTCGCGCCGTGGAAGTTCTCCAATCCGTGGTTCGGCACCCTGCGCGGCCGCGCCGGCTATGCCTTCAGCAACGTGCTGTTCTATGGCACCGCCGGCCTCGCCTTCGGCGAGCTGCGTGCGCAGACCTTCGGCTGGACGGAATCGCACACCACCGCCGGCTGGACCATCGGCGCCGGTGCGGAAGTCGGTCTGGCCCCGAACTGGAGCGCCAAGCTGGAATATCTCTACATCGATCTGTCGACGACACAGTTCGCAATTACAGGGGTGTCAAACGGCTATAGCGCCAGCGTTGTGCGCGCAGGCGTGAACTATCGCTTCTGATAGCTGAAGAAAAAAATACCGGACCATAACCTCCCGGCCGCTCGCGGCCGGGATTTTTTTGCCAAGTATTTTTGCGCCAAGTATTGCGCCGAATGTTGTGCGTCAGGCCCGCTAGGACAGGATGACCAGATTGACCGCCTTCGGTCCCTTCCCCTTCTTGTCGGGTTCGACTTCGAAAGTAATACGCTGTCCTTCCGCAAGGTCCTTCAGTCCGGCCCGCTCCACAGCAGTAATATGTACGAAGACGTCGCGGCCGCCGTCGTCAGGCTTGATGAAACCGTAGCCGCGTTCGCCGTTGAAAAACTTAACCGTTCCCGTCATGGCCATCGGGAAACTCCCCCTCATTGCTCCTCCGCCGCAACGCAGACTCACGTCACGACATGACGGGGCACTACGGAGCCCGGGAGCTGGCCATCCTTGGGCGGACCGCTGGCGGTCCGGCCGGATCTTTCTTAGGCCTTCACTCCGCCGCAACCATTCGCGGAAGCGGAACGTAAAGCCAGTCACGGAAACAGCATAATACGGTTCTCTGCAGATTGACTACCGCTCCTGCATATTTTTCCCAAGAATGCCGGAGTGTTACGGGCTGGCTTTAAGGCTTGGGCACCTCCAATCGGAATCTGGCAGCACCACCTTGGCCGAGCGGCATTTCCAGCTCGGGCAGGATCGTCTTGAGCTCGCCCTGCAGCGTGTAGGGCGGATTGACGATCAGGAGCCCGGTGGAGGCGAGAGCTCCGCCGTCGAGCTGAGGCGCGACGCTGAACTCGAGGCGCAGACAATTTCCCGGCGGTTTTGCTGCAGATGCGAGCCGCGCCACCGTTTGAACCAGTGTGTCGGTGGCGCGCCGATTCTTGGCGGGATACCAAATGACATAGATGCCGGTTGGCCATTTCGCGAAGGCGGTGGAGAAGGCTTCGCCCAGCCGCTCGAACTCGTCCTTGGCCTCGAAGGGCGGATCGATCAGCACGAGTCCGCGCCGCTCCTTCGGCGGCACGAAAGCCGGCAGCGCCATCCAGCCGTCGAGGTCGACCACGCGGGCCTGTTCGTCGCGGCGCAGCACGTCGATCAGCGCTTTCCGCGCCTTCGGCTCCAGCTCGCATGCGATGATCCGATCTTGCGGCCGGAGCAGGCCGCGCGCAATCAACGGCGAGCCTGGATAGGCCTTGAGCTCACCCTTGGGATTGAAGGCGCGGACGATATCGAGATAGGGTTGTACCAGCGCGAGGGTCTCGTTCGAGAGGCGCGCCTGCATCAGCCGCGCGATTCCGGTCAGCCATTCGCCGCCCCGGCGCGCCTCGTCGCTGTCGAGATCGTAGAGGCCGGCGCCGGCATGGGTGTCGATGACGCGGAACGCCCCCGGCTTGTCCTGCAGATAGGTGATGATGCGCGCCAGCACGATGTGCTTGATGACATCGGCGAAGTTGCCGGCGTGAAAGGCGTGGCGGTAATTCATGGCGAAGAGTTACGACATCACGCGCCGAAAGTAACTGCTGTCATTCCGGGCGGTGCATGGCACCGAGCCCGGAATCCATTTCGCCACGGCGCATGCTGCTGGATGGAATTTCAGATGCGCAAATGCGCATCATCGTTCGCGCTCCGCGCGCCCCGGAATGACGGCGAACAAATCCTATCCGCCCCTGATCGGCGGCATCGTCACCTGATCGCGGCGGCAGGTGCGGCGTTCGATCTCGTCGCAAGCGCGGAATTGCAGGTCCTTGCTGAGGCAGATACGGACCTCGGACAGCCGCGTCCGGTTGCAGGTGACCGAGACGGCGGCATTGCTCAGCCCCGGATTGGCCTTGATGAAGGCTTCCTCGACCTCCGCCGGTGCCACGGTCTTGGCCTGAGACAAATCGAGATATTCGGCCGGGATCTTGATCGCAGCGCGCGCCTTGCGGATCGTCTCGAAATAGTTGCGGCCCTCAAGGCCCGAGCAGGTGCCGTGCTTGTCCCATTCGTTGAAGATCAGGCCCGGCGCCGGCATCAGATCGAGCATCGAGGAGACGATGCTGCGGTTCAGTCGCGGTGCGGGCCGCTGGCAATATTCCGGGAAGCCGGTCTCATATTGCGGCCACAGCCCATGCACCACGAAGGCGTAGGGCCGACCGCTGCACTGGATCTGCGATCGGCCGCCACGCTCGGCGGCCTCCTCGCAGAACGAGGGCGACCACGACAGCGACAGCACATAGAAGTCGAATTCGCCGGGCGCGTTCTGCCGCTTGTCCTGGGCGTTCGCGCTCCCGGCCAACAAGGCCAGTCCGGCGGCAAGGGTCAGGGAGATCACGAGACGGGAAAACGAATGCAATCTGGAATGAAACATGGCGACGCTCCTCAACTAGACTGTGCGAGAAGCCTAGCAGGCGATAGGAACATTTCAAGAACAAAATTCGGGGCGACCGCCGTTCGGCGCCTTCGATCATCTCGAATCAGGGCTTCCCAATCAGGGCTTGGCGGCGCGGCAGGCCGGATTGTAGGCCCAGTTGCGGTCGAGCCCGACCACGCACCATTCGACGCCGTTGCCATAGCCGGCGAAGCCGCCATCCTCGATGATCGAGAAGTGCACCTTGCGCACCTTGCCGTCATTGAGCATGGCCTCGCCGGTGCAATAGCGGCGGGGAATATTGTCGGACTGCCAGGGCCGGAATGCGGTCTCGCGAACGGCGGCGAAGCCGGTGATCCTCAACGAGGAATTCCAGAACGTGCTTTCCTTTTCCCAGAACTGGGTGGCGATGGTCGGCAGCGCCCGGTCGCAATCGGCGACGGCGCCGTCATAGCGCGGGCCGCTCAGCCAGAAGTTCAGCTCCAGCGGATTGGCGGCCCTGGCCTCACCGAGCGACATCGCTCCGAACATGAGGCCGAGCACGGCGGCATAGCGGAGCAATTTCAGGAAGGGGGCGCGCATGGTCAATCCGGACAGCTAAAGTCTTGCGAAGGTTGGACGGTGCCGCGAAGGCCGGGGGAGGTCAAGTGCAGCGCGGCAACACTTCGCCAGGAGTTGACCACAACTTCGTGGTTGGCAGAGCTTGGGTTCTTTCCACTTCCCTCCCGGCACCGTAAACTGCCCGCCAGCCAATTGGAGTGACGGGAATGCGAATCATTGCGGCCGCGGGTCTTCTCGCCAGCCTGGTTGTCTCGGGTATGATGGCGAGCCAGTCGGCGCGCGCTGACTATGTGCCGCCGTTCAAGGGCAATGACACCGGCGGCATCATCGCCTATTCGATGGCCACCCAGGTCGATGCCCGGCAGGCCGCGGTCGATCACTGCGCGCGCTACGGCAAGGTCGTGAAATTCCTGGCGGTGCAGGCCTATGAGGGCGGTTACATCTCGTTCTCCTGCCGCTGGGTGCCTTATGGCGCCGCCGACCAGCCGATCCGCACGCTCTATTGAGGCGCTGTCGCAAGCCTGCAATTTCTCAGCCGGGAGCCTCTCACATGACGCGCAAACTCGCTTTGCTCGGCTCGACCCTTTGCCTTGCGTTGTCTGCAGGCGTGGCGTGCGCCGACGACCTGCCGGTCCGCAAGGCCGGTCTTTGGGAGATGAAGCTGGTCACATCAGGCTCGCCCGTGCCCGAGATGACCATGCAGCACTGCACCGACGAGACCGTCGACAAGGAGATGAGCAACAACGTCTCCCCGATGGCCAAGCAGATCTGCGCCAAGCAGGAGATCAAGAAGACCGCGACCGGCTATGTCAGCGATTCCGAATGCAGCGTCGCCGGCGTCAGCACGACCTCGCATGCCGAGATCACCGGCGATTTCAACTCGGCCTATACGGTGAAGACCTCCTCGCACGCGCAAGGCGGTGTCGCCGGCGCTGCGGGGCGCGATACCACCATGACGCTGCAAGCCAAATGGCTCGGGTCCTGCAAGCCGGACCAGAAGCCCGGCGACATCGTGATGCCCGGCGGCTTCAAGATGAACGTGCGCGACATGGACAAGCTGAAGGCGCTGCTGCCGAAGTAGGGCTACGGCGGCTACACCGGTATCCTGACGCTCGCCCTTAGTCCCCCCATCGGGCTGTCGCCAAGCGTGATGTCGCCGCCATGCGAGCGGGCGATGTCGCGGGCGATGGCGAGGCCGAGGCCGGTGCCGCCTTCATCCTGGTTGCGGGCGTTGTCGAGCCGCAGGAACGGCTTGAACACCTCTTCGCGCAAATGCGCGGGAATGCCGGGTCCGTCGTCGTCGATCGTCACGGTCAAATAACGGTGATCGCGCTGGCCGGTGATGGCGATGGCCTTGCCGTAGCGCGCCGCGTTGGTGACGAGATTGGCAAGGCAGCGCTTGAACGAGGCCGGCTTCACCGTCACCACGGGCAGGCCGTGGAAGGCGACGGTCGCGGTATGACCGTGGCGCTCGGCATCGCTGCGCAGCTCCTCGAGCGCCTGCGCCATGTCGGTCGGCTGCGACTGCTCACCGGAATCGCCGCGGGCGAAGGCGAGGTAATCCTCCAGCATCATCGACATCTCGTCGACGTCCTTGCGCATGCCCTCGAGCTCAGGGCTGTCGCCGATCAGCGCCAGCTCGAGCTTGAAGCGGGTCAGGATGGTGCGCAGATCGTGGCTGACGCCGGCGAGCATCGCGGTGCGCTGCTCCATGGTGCGCTCGATGCGCGATTTCATCTCGAGGAAGGCGACCGCTGCGCGCCGCACCTCGCGCGCGCCCCTTGGGCGGAAGTTCGGCGCCTCGCGGCCCTTGCCGAAGCTTTCGGCAGCGTCAGCGAGGCGCAGGATCGGCTTGATCTGGTTGCGCAGGAACAGCACGGCCACGATCAGCAGGATCGAGGACGTGCCGACCATCCAGAACAGGAAGATCTCCGAGTTGGAGGCATAGGCGGCGCTGCGCTGCGCGAACACGCGCATCACGGCGTCGTCGAGCTGGATGCGGATCTCGACCAGATTGGAGCGGCCGACCGTGTCGATCCAGAACGAGCGGCCGATCTGGCGGCCGAGCTGCACCGACAGCGTCTGGTCGAGCAGCGAGAAGAACGGCTTTGGTCCCGGCGGCGGCATGTCGCCGGCGGGCAGGAAGTCGACGACGAGGCCGAGGCGCTGCTGCGCGATGCGGCGGATCTGGTCGCGATCCTTATCTTGCGGATAACCCTTGTAGACGTCGATCAGCGCGGCGATGTCCTGCACCACGGCGGCCGACAGTCGGCGCGTCACCGTGTTCCAGTGCCGCTCCATGAACACGAAGGCGACGACCGATTGCAGCACCACCATCGGCACGATCATGATGAGGAGCGCGCGGGCGTAGAGGCCAGTCGGCATCCAGCCCTTGAACGCGTTGCCCATCCAGCCATTGGCGGCGGAGACGCGGCCGGCGGCGCTTCGGAGCAGCGTCAGGCCGGTATCGATCGTGCTCATCGGTCGCGCTTCACTGATTTATGGCGAGGCTACCAGCCGGTAGCCGATGCCGCGCACCGCCTGGAGGAACAGCGGATTGGCGGGGTCGGTCTCGATCTTGCGCCTGAGGCGGTTGATCTGCACGTCGACGGCGCGCTCGTTGACGCTGCCGTTGCCGGTCAACGCACTGCGCGGCACGGTCTCGCCCGGCGTCTCCGAGAGAATGCGCAGCATCTCGCGCTCGCGGTCGGTGAGGTGGATGACCTCCTCGCCCTGGCGCAGCTCGCCGCGATCGAGATGATAGACGTAGGGACCGAACGCGATCTTCTCCACCGCCGTGGCTTGCGGCGGCGGAGCGGCGCGCTTGAGGATGTTGTTGATGCGCAGCGCCAGCTCGCGCGGCTCGAACGGTTTCGCCACGTAGTCGTCGGCGCCGATCTGCAGGCCCTCGATGCGCGCTTCCGCCTCGTGTCGTGCCGTCAGCATCACGATCGGCACCGAGGAGGATGTCCGGATGAAGCGGGCGAGATCGAAGCCGGTCTCGCCGGGCATCATGACGTCGAGGATCAAGAGGTCGAAATGCAGGCCCTGCAGTTTCGAGCGCGCATCGCCGGCACTGGCGGCGGTGGTGACGCGGTAGCCCTCGGCGGCGAGGAAGCGCGAGAGCAGATCGCGGATGCGGCGGTCGTCGTCGACCAGCAGCAGATGCGGCGCGTCATCGGCCGGGCGTGCCGGCGGGCGGGCGAGAGTGGCAGCGAGCGTCACGGTCACTCCTTGGCGTCGTGGTTGACGGAAGCGAAGATCGTCTCGAGCACCTTGTCCGGATCGTCGCGATCGATCATCGCGCGCAGGAAGCGCTTGACCGTCTCGGCATCCTGCGGACCCATTTCGGCGAGCGCCTTGGTGATCCGCGTGGTCTGCAGACCGGCAAGCTTCTGCACCAGCGCCTCGCCCTTGGGCGTCGCGTAGAGCAGGCGCTGGCGGCGGTCATTGTCGCCGGTCTTCTGCACGATGTAGCCCTCGTCCAGCAGCTGCTTGAGCACGCGGCCGAGCGACTGCTTGGTGATGCGCAGGACGTCGAGCAGATCGGCGACCTTGAGGCCGGGATAGCGGTAGACGAAGTGCATGACCCGGTGATGGGCTCGGCCGAAGCCGAAAGCCTCCAGCTCCTGGTCGGGGTCGCCGACGAAGTCGCGATAGGCGAAGAACAGTAGCTCGATGATATCCCAGCGCAAATTGCCTCCGTCGTGTGCGGCCGGCTTGGGCTCGGCGGCGTCGTGAGAGGAAGTCGCGAAATTTATGTCAGGCATATTGACGTATCTTGGGTTCAATGTTACAAAACGATTGACCAGCACGAAATTTTAGATCGTTTCGCGCGGGTGGCATCGAAGCAGGGCGGCTGGAGAGAGCCGGACAGGCGACGACGGCCGGATCAGATCTACCGTGCGATTGTCGAGCGGCGTTTCGGCAAAACATACTGGACTTCCGCCTTCCGCAAAAGCATGTCCTCGGCGATATGCTGGCCACGGAAACCGGCCGTAACAAGGCTGGCGGTGGTCCGGCCTAAAACCAATCAAGCCAGCCGGACCCGAAAGGGGCAGGCCGGCGCCAGAACGGCGTCGCCACCGGCAGCGGGAGGCAAGGACATGAGCATGAAATTCGACATCCAGCCCGCATCCAATCCGACGTCCGAGAAGGACCGCGTGGCCAAGCTGGTGGACCCCGGCTTCGGACGGGTCTTCACCGATCACATGGCGATCGTGCGCTACAATCAGGCCAAGGGCGGCTGGTACGAGGCGAAGATCGAGGCACGCGCCAACTTCCAGCTCGATCCGGCCGGCGCGGTGCTGCACTACGCCCAGGAAATTTTCGAGGGCCTCAAGGCCTACAAGCGTGACGACGGCGGCGTGAACCTGTTCCGTCCCGACGCCAATGCGCGGCGCTTCAAGGACTCGGCCGACCGCATGGCGATGGCGCAGCTGCCCGAGGACGTCTTCATCGAGGCGGTCGAGCAGGTCGTGCGCATCGACCGCGCCTGGATGCCGGGCGGCGAGGGCAGCCTTTACCTGCGGCCCTTCATGATCGCGAGCGAGACCTTCCTCGGCGTCAAGCCGTCGTCCGAATATATCTTTGCCGTGATCGCTTCGCCGGTCGGCTCCTACTTCAAGGGCGGGCCCGCGCCGGTGTCGATCTGGGTCTCGGAGAATTACACGCGCGCTGCCGTCGGCGGCACCGGCGCGGTCAAGTGCGGCGGCAATTATGCCGCGAGCCTGCGTGCCCAGGCCGAAGCGATCCAGCATGGCTGCGATCAGGTGGTCTTCCTCGACGCGGTCGAGCGCCGCTATATCGAGGAGCTCGGCGGCATGAACGTGTTCTTCGTGTTCGACGACGGCTCGCTCTCGACGCCGCCGCTCGGCACCATCCTGCCCGGCATCACCCGCGATTCCATCATCGCGCTGGCCAAGGATGCCGGCAAAACCGTGCGCGAGGAGCCGTATTCGCTCGACCAGTGGCGCAAGGATGCGGTCAGCGGCAAGCTGAAGGAAGCGTTTGCCTGCGGTACCGCGGCCGTGATCTCGCCGATCGGCAAGGTGCGCTCGGTCAGCGGCGATTTCGAGATCTCGGGGGGCGCCGCCGGCCCCGTCGCCATGGGCCTGCGCAAGCAGCTCGTCGACATCCAGTACGGCCGCACCAACGATCCCCATAACTGGATCCGCAAGGTGTTTTGAGATGCGGCGATGCGATGCGCGTTTCTCCTTTCGTGAGGAGAGGGGAAACGCGCATCGTTTGTGGTTTTTCGTGCACTGAACGTGCCGTTGCCGACATGCGACAAAGTCTGGACACATCTGGACATCAGGACATCGCGACCATGGCAACGAAACTCTCCCAACCCATGAAATGGGTCGTTCTCGCCGCAATCACCGGCGTCTCCGTTTTCGGCATCCTGACCATCGGGCCGATGCATGAGGTGGTCGCGCAAGACCGCTCGCCGATCGTCGATGTGCGCACCAGCGATCCCGAGATGAATGCCGCGATCGCGCGCGCCCGCGGCACCTTGTCGACCTTCTGGGCCTCCTATCAATCGCCAAAGCCGTCGGAGGCCGGGCACGCCCTGAAGGTGCGCTTCTCGACCCGCAAGGGCGGTGAGCACATCTGGATCGGCGAGGTGAAGAAGCGGCCAGACGGGACCTATTCCGGTCTGTTCGCCAACGAACCGCGTGACCTGCCCGGCAAGCGGGCCGGCGACGAGGTCAAGTTCACCGAGGCCGACATTTCGGACTGGATGTTCATGCGCAACGGCAAGATCGTCGGCGGCGAAACCATCAAGCCGACGCTGAAGTCGCTGCCGAAGGCGGACGCGGATGCCCTGAGGGCACGGATGGAGCAGCCGTAAAGGAAGGTCTCTTCCCCTCTCCCCGCAAGCGGGGCGAGGTGCAGAACACAGGCCGGTTGCCGCCTCGCGCCCCGGCTGGTAAACGCCGCGCATGGCCGAGAAACCCAAAAAACCCCAGAAACTGAAGGCGCGCCTGCCGCGCGGGCTCGAGGATCGCGATCCGTCAGCGATCCGGGCGACGCGCGAGATGGTGGAGAAGATCCGCGCCGTCTACGAGCTCTACGGGTTCGAGCCCGTGGAGACGCCGGCGATGGAATACACCGACGCGCTCGGCAAGTTCCTGCCCGACCAGGATCGTCCGAACGAGGGCGTGTTCTCGTTCCAGGACGACGACGAGCAGTGGATCAGCCTGCGCTACGATTTGACGGCGCCGCTCGCCCGCTATGTCGGCGAGCGCTACGGCACCGACGCTCTGGTCTTGCCCTACCGCAGCTACCGGGTCGGCTACGTCTTCCGCAACGAAAAGCCCGGCCCGGGCCGCTTCCGGCAGTTCATGCAGTTCGACGCCGACACGGTCGGCTCGGCGACACCGGCGGCGGATGCCGAGATCTGCATGATGGCTGCGGACACGATGGAGGCGCTCGGCATCGCGCGCGGCTCCTATGTCGTGAAGGTCAACAACCGCAAAGTGCTCGATGGCGTGCTGGAAGCCATCGGGCTCGGTGGCGACGAGAACGCAGGCCGTAGGCTGACCGTGCTGCGCGCCATCGACAAGCTCGACAAGTTTTCCGCCGACGAAGTGCGCAAGCTGCTCGGTCCCGGACGATGGGACGGCGGCGAGGAAGGCAAGGGCGACTTCACCGAGGGCGCCAATCTGAGCGACGCCGAAGCTGACGTCGTTCTCGCCATCACCAAACCGCGCGACGATTGGAAAGACGCCATTGCCGCGGCGGAGACCTACCTCGCCAAGAGCGCAGTCGGTCAGGCCGGCGTGAGCGAGCTGGAGGAGATTGCCAAGCTGGTGATTGCGTCGGGCTACGGTGCCGACCGCATCAAGATCGATCCCTCCGTGGTGCGCGGTCTCGAATATTACACCGGCCCCGTCTACGAGGTCGAACTGCTGCTCGACACCAAGGACGAGAAGGGCCGTCCTGTGCGCTTCGGCTCGGTTGGCGGGGGCGGGCGTTACGATGGCCTGGTCTCACGTTTCCGCGGCGAGCCGGTGCCGGCCACCGGTTTCTCGATCGGCGTGTCGCGGCTCCAGGCCGCGCTGACGCTGCTCGGCAAGCTCGACACGCGGCCTGAATTCGGGCCCGTCGTCGTCACCGTGTTCGACCGCGACCGCGTCGCCGACTATCAGAAGATGGTGGCAAGCTTGCGCACCGCCGGCATCCGCGCCGAGCTCTATCTCGGCAATCCCAAGAACATGGGCAATCAGCTCAAATATGCCGACCGCCGCAATTCACCGTGCGTGATCATCCAGGGCTCGGATGAAAAGGCGCGCGGCGAGCTGCAGATCAAGGATCTGATTGAAGGCGCCAAGGCCGCCGCTGCGATCGCCTCCAACCAGGAATGGCGCGAGAGTCGCCCGGCGCAGTTCTCGTGCAGCGAAGCCGATCTCGTCGCCAAGGTGCGCGAGGTCCTGGCCCGCCATGACGTAAAGTGGGGATAGCCATTCCGCCAAGCCGTCATGCCCGGGCTTGTCCCGGGCATCCACGTCTTGTTTGATGGATGAGCACGTGGATGGCCGGGACAAGCCCAGCCATGACGACAGCAACAGGGAGAAGACGATGCCTGAGATCACTGTCAGCATGGCCGAAGGCCGCACCGACGAGCAAAAGGCCGGCATGATGCGCGACATCACCCAGGCGTTGGTGAAGAATCTCGGCGTCGATGCCGATGCCGTCGTCATCCAGATCAACGAAGCCCCGCTCCGCCACAAGATGAAGGGCGGCAAGACGTTCGTGGAGCGCGCGGCGGCGGCGAAGAAGTAGCCAGTGCTGTAGCGTCAATCACCGGTGTCGTCCCGGATCGGCGCGCACATAAGGCGCGCTTGTCCGGGACGACACCGTGTGTGAGGCCCCCATGGACGCACGCGATTTCATCAAGGTCGGCATGAATGCCGAGCGCACGCTGGTGGTCCCGGCGGAGCGCACGGTCGGGCACTTCGTGCCGGGCATGCCGTTTGTCTACGCGACGCCGATGATGATCCTGGAAATGGAGATGACGGCGGGCGATGCGATCCGCGCTGCGCTTCAGCCCGGCTGGGTCACTGTCGGCACCGAGGTCGACATCCGCCATCTCGCGGCCGCCCTCGTCGGCGCGACGGTGCGGACCACCGCGAAGGTCGTCGCCGTTGAACGCCGCGTCATCCGCTTCGAGGTCGCGGCCTTCGAGGGCACCCGCAAGCTCGGCGAAGGCCGCCACGCGCGCGGGCTCGTCAATGTCGAGATGTTCAACAGGCGGCTCGCCGCGGGCACGACGCCGTAGGGTGGGCAAAGCGAAGCGTGCCCACGGCTTCCGGAGAGACGATTGAAAGATCGTGGGCACGGCGCCCTGCGCCTTTGCCCACCCTACGGCACCTGCTTACTTCGCCAATTCCTTCGACCGCTTCGTCGCCGCCGCGATCGCGCGGATCATCAGGTCGCGCAGACCCGGCTCGCCCATCAGCACACCGAGCGCGGCGGCCGTGGTGCCGCCGGGCGAGGTGACGTTCTGGCGCAGCGTGCTCGACGGCAGCTCCGACTGGTGCAGCAATTCGCCGGAGCCGGCGACGGTCTCGCGTGCGAGCTTAATTGCCAGCGCCTCAGGCAGTCCGGCTTCGACGCCAGCGCGGGCGAGCTCTTCGGCGAGCAGAAACACATAGGCCGGGCCGGAGCCGGAGACGGCCGTGACCGCGTCCATCAGGCTCTCGTCATCGACCCATTCGACCGAGCCGGTGGCACGCAGCAGCGCATCGGCCACCGCGCGCTGCGCGGCGCTGACGTTCTTGGCTGCGACCGCAACGGTGATGCCGCGGCCGATCGCGGCCGGCGTGTTCGGCATCGCGCGCACCACGGCGCCGCCGCAGACCTCCTGGAGCGATGCGATCGTGGTTCCCGCCATGATTGAGACCACCGACGTCTTGTCCGAGACGAACGATTTCAGCTTCGCGCCGGCCTCGCGGAACATCTGCGGCTTCACCGCGACGACCAGCGTCTCGACCTGGCCGGCCGTCGCTACTTCGGGATTGAGCGCAACGCCCTTGGCGGCAAGGGCGGTGATCTCGGGCGAGATGTGCGGATCGACCACCGCGACGCGACGCGGATCGAGTCCGCCCGCCAGCCATCCGGTCAGCATTGCGCCGCCCATCTTGCCGGCGCCGGCGAGGAGGATGGTGCCGGTGATGTTTTGAAGAGTGTTGTTGTTAGCCACTGTGATCACCCAAGGAAAAGGTGTCGTCCCTGCGAACGCGGGGACCCCGCGCGAGCGCTTGCGCTCGTCGCGCCACCACAGGCGGTTCTAGTGGATGAAGGTGTTGGCAACAAGCCGCGTGCCACAAGAGGCATCACGCGGTATGGCTCCCGGAGCGGCGCTTCGCTTGTCCGGGACGACAGGAGGAGGGAGTGTTGGCTTCCTTAAGGGTCCTACGCCTCTCCCACCGTATCGAACATCGCCGCGTCCATCGCTTCGGTCGTGCTCTTGCCAGCCCACACCACGAACTGGAACGCCGGGAAATAGCGCTCGCAGGCATGGATGGCGCCGGCGAGCATGGCCTCGCATTGCGCGGTCGAGGCGGTGAGCCCGCCCGGCAGCACCAGGGCCTGGCGGTGCATGACCATGCCGGTGTTGGTCCAGAGATCGAAATGACCGACCCACAGCTGCTCGTTGACCGCGGCGACGAGCCGCTGCACCTCACCGCGGCGCGCAACCGGAATCTTCATGTCGAACGCGCAGGCCAGATGCAGCGCCTCGATCTCGCCCATCCAGGTGAAGGAGAGCTGGTAATCGGTCCATTGTCCCTTGGAGACAATCGTGAGTTCGTCTTCGCCGGAGCGTTCGAACGGCCAGTTGTTGCTGGCAGCGATATCCTCGACCACCGCGAGCGGATGGCTTTTGGAATCGATAGTGCCTTCGAGCAGGGACATGCCGTCTCGACCTCTTGCCTTCTTGTTGTCTTTGATACGCACGCGGTTGGGCCCGGCGCGCGCTCCCTAAACGTCGCTACGGCGTCCCCTCGGAGTCTTGCGATCCCTCGGATCAGCGCGGGCCTGTCGCGGATCAAGTGATGTGATTTGCGGAATCTGCGCAACGGGGTCCCGAGTCCGTCCACAAGCCAGGACTCGTTCGTCCACAGCTCATCTCCGCCACAATTCTTAACGGAGGGAAGTCCTCGATCCGGATGGATGAGAACAAACCGGAATCGGATTCGCGGGGGGAGGGCGCCATTCGTTAATTCCGTCCCGCGAGGGCCGCTCCCGCGGGAATGACATGGGACCATGCGATCCGCCCATACGGAACACGCTTGCTGCGGCCGCCGGCTGGCGGCATATTTCCAGCCAGGCCGTTCATCCCGGACGGCCGATGTTCTCAGGGCGGGGTGAAAGTCCCCACCGGCGGTAAGGGCCGAAAGGCCTAAGCCCGCGAGCGCCTTCCCTTAGGTCTTTCTTGCCGAGGGGAAGGGTCAGCAGATTCGGTGCAACTCCGAAGCCGACGGTTAGAGTCCGGATGAAAGAGAACGGTCGGAGGCAGACGCATCGCAAGATGCGGCTGTTTGTCGTTCCGTGTGCCCTGATTCTGGTCCTTAAGAAGGAAAGCCATGAATCAGATGCTGCAAGACCCCAACACCGAAACTTCCGAAGCCACCCAACCGCGGGTTCCGCAAGACCCGGCGCCCGACCACCCGCGCTTTGCCAAGCCGCAGCGGGTGGCCTTCGTGCAGGCCTGCTGGCACCGCGACGTGGTCGAGGAGGCCCGCATCGCCTTCATCAAGGAAGCCGAGGCGCGCCATCTCACCCATGTCGACGTGTTCGAGGTGCCGGGCTCGTTCGAGATCCCGCTGCACGCGCAGGTCCTCGCCAAGACGCGGCGCTACACCGCCATCGTCGCGGCCGGCCTCGTCGTCGATGGCGGCATCTATCGCCACGAGTTCGTCGCCGACACCGTGATCAAGGCCTTGATGGACGTGCAGCTGCGTACCGAAGTGCCCGTGTTCTCGGCGGTGCTGACGCCGCAGCAATTCCACGAGACCGAGGTGCACTACGACTTCTTCCGCAAGCATTTTGCGATCAAGGGCGTCGAGGTCGCGGCTGCCTGTGCGGAGACGTTGCTCGGCCTGGAGCGCCTGCGCGGCCAGGTCGCGGCGGGGATCGTGGGATAGGCGGACTGCCGTAGGGTGGGCAAAGCGAAAGCGTGCCCACCACCTTCATCACAAAAGAAAAGGTGGGCCCGGCGCCTTGCGCCTTTGCCCACCCTACGAGACTTTCGGATCGGAAAAACTAGTCGAACAGGCTCGACACGGATTCTTCCGCGGCGGTGCGTGCGATCGCGTCGGAGATCAGGCTGGCGATCGGCAGCGTGCGGATGTTCGGCGCCTTGGTCACCGCGTCGGTCGGCAGGATCGAGTCGGTGATCACGAGCTCCTTCAGCCTCGAGCCCGCGATGCGGGCGGCCGCGCCGCCGGAGAGCACGCCGTGGGTGATGTAGGCGTAGACGTCCTTGGCGCCCTTGGCGATCAGCGCGTCGGCCGCGTTCACCAGCGTGCCGCCGGAGTCCACGATGTCGTCGATCAGGATGCAGGTGTAGCCGGCGACGTCGCCGATCACGTTCATGACCTCGGATTCGCCCGCCCTCTCGCGGCGCTTGTCGACGATCGCGAGCGGGGTATTGATGCGCTTGGCAAGGCCGCGCGCGCGGGCCACGCCGCCGACGTCGGGCGAGATCACCATCGTCTTGGAGAGGTCGAACCTCTCCTTGATGTCGCGCACCATCAGTGGCGCGGCATAGAGATTGTCGGTCGGGATGTCGAAGAAGCCCTGGATCTGGCCGGCGTGCAGATCGAGCGTCATGACGCGATCGACACCGGCCTGCGTGATCAAATTGGCGACCAGCTTGGCCGAGATCGGCGTGCGCGAGCCCGACTTGCGGTCCTGCCGGGCGTAGCCGAAATAGGGCAGCACCGCCGTGATGCGGCGCGCCGAGGAGCGGCGCAGCGCGTCGGTGATGATCAGCAATTCCATCAGATGGTCGTTCGCCGGGAACGAGGTCGACTGGATGATGAAGGCATCCGAGCCGCGGACGTTCTCCTGGATCTCGACGAAGATCTCCATGTCGGCGAAGCGCCGCACCACCGCCTTGGTCAGCGGCAGGTCCAGGCCCTGCGCAATCGCCTGCGCGAGTGCCGGATTGGAGTTGCCGGCGACGAGCTTGATGGAGCCGTTTTTGGCCGACATAGACGCTTCCTCCCGCGCTTTGCTGGATACGACGTTCAACATCTCAGATCCCACTGGAAGCACGGTTACAACGGGCGAGGAAATATCAGGCCGGGGGCTGCAATGGCAACCCGGGATGCTACGTTTTCCCTTCGAAATCCTGAGTCGGGCCAACGGCTTGGCCGCAACTCGAGGCCGTGGTTTAGCGGGGGTTATCGTTCGGCATAGCCGAGTGCCGTGGCAGGCATCTCCGCCACCGGGGCCTGCGGGATCACGCTCGCCACCGCCGGGCCCCGCAAGCCAGGAGCCGTGCCCGGGGTATCCGGCGTTCCGTTGATCATGTTGGAAAGTCCGCTGAATCCGGCCTGGGCGATCTTCCGCAGCACGAGGTCGTCGGCTGCTGCCCACGGATCGCGGCCGCCTTTGACGGAGGTCGGTTCCTCGCCGGAGAGGCGCAGCGCCCGCTGCTGGTTGGCGTCGTAGACGTCCCAGACCCAGGCGATCACCGTCTTGCCGCGCACCACCTGGGCGGAGAGATAGCTGCGCACGCGGTAGGCGGCGGTCCCCTCGCGGGAGATGACGGACAGGCTGCGCAGCTTGGATTCGCTGTCGAGCACGCCGACCATGCGGTCGAACACCTGCGGCGGCGGCCCGTCGATCGATTCGAAGGCGACCGTTGCCCCGGAGCCGGCGCTCGGCGCCATTGCATAGGAGTTGGCGGCCCCACCGCCGCCGGCGCAGCCGCCAAGCGCAGTCGCTGCCGCGAGCAGCACGACCGCCAGCACGCGCGAACCCGCGCGGCCCAGGATGAATGACGCGTCCCTCATTATGGAGGGCAGCGATATCGTTAAAATCGATTAAGGTCTAGGGCGGAGGCGACATAGACCACTGTCATCGCAACGGGACATCGCCCCGGAATGAGACGGGGTTGCCGCTGTGTTCACGCTTCGAGCGCGATTGCGTGAACGTGGCGGCCGTAATCCGGCTCCTTGCGATGCACCGAGCGGCGATAGCTGAAGAAGCGCTCGTCGGCGTAGGTGTCGACGCCGAGATCGTCGATCATCAGGATGCCGGCGGCGTCCAGCCGCTTGCGAATGAAACCGGCGAGATCGAACATCGCGTGTCCCTCGCGTACCGAGGGTATGAAGAAGATCGCGTTGTCCGCATCGGCCTCGATGAAGCGCGCGACGAACTCGTTGCCGACCTCGTAGCTGTCCTGCCGGATCAAGGGGCCGATCGCGGCGATGATGCCGCTGCGCGTCGCGCCGAGTTTTTCCATCGCCGCGATCGTCGCCTCCAGCACGCCCGTCAGCGCGCCCTTCCACCCCGCATGCGCGCCGCCAATCACGCGCGCGTTGGGATCGACGAACAGCACCGGCCCGCAATCGGCGGTGGAGACGCCGAGCGCGATGCCGGGCGTGTTCGTCACCAGCGCATCGCCCTTCGGCCGCGGCCCGTTCGGCCACGGCGTCTCGGCGACCAGCACGTCGGGCGAATGGATCTGGTGCAGGCTGAGGAAGCGTTCCGGCGCGACGCCGACATGCTCGGCCATGCGGCGGCGGTTCTCCGCGACAAGGGTCTGATCGTCGTTGGAGCCGAGGCCGCCGTTCAGCGCCGAGTAGATGCCACTGGAGACGCCGCCTTCGCGGGTGAAGAACGAGTGGCGCAGGCCGGGCACGGCTGACAGCAGCGACGAAGCGAGCGTCATGAGGCTTCTCCGGCCTGTTCGAGATCGGTGAGGCCGGCAATGCCTGTCAGCCGCGGCTCGGAGATGCCAAGCACCTTGAACATCGAGCCCATGCCGCTGCGCCCGGTGTCCGTCAGCCGCTTGAGGGCGATCGAAATGTCGGTGGCGACCTCCGGCGTTGCCTTCTGCATCAAGGCGGCGGCCCTTGTGTCGATGCCGATCCGCTTGAGGAAGTCGCCTTGCGTCACCGGCCCGTGCACGCGCGCGCCGACGTCCTCGGCCGCGCGCGCCAGCGCCTGGAAGTCGACATGAGCGGTGACGTCGGCTTGGCCCGGCGCCTTCAAGGGATCGGCGAAGGTGTGGCGCGCAATCGCCTGGAAGGTGTCGCCGGCGTCGCTGCGCAAATGGCCATAATCGATGATCAGGGCCGCGCCGTCCTGGTCGCGCACGCGCGTGGCGAGCTTCATGATCTCGCCGTCGGGGCGCCATTCGAACACGGCGCCGACGGGTGCGGCGCGCACGAGCGGCGGCAGGAGCACGTCGAAGCGCGGCGTCGGCTCGGACGCCGCGCCGAATTGAAGCTTGCCGTTGGGATCGATCTCGATCACGCGCTCGTGCCAGCCGTTCTCGTGGCGGACCATCTGGTGGACCGGCAGCACGTCGAAATATTCGTTGGCGAGGATGATGCTCGGTCCCTCAGGCACGTCGTCGATGCTGTCGTGCCAGGCAATGTTGCGCACGCCTGACAGCGTCGCATTCTGCCGCTCGCGCAAGACGGGATTGACCTCGACCATGTGGACATGAAGCGCCTGGTAGAGCGGCGGCAGCACGCGAAGGGCGCGTAGCGCGTCCGCCATCATGGTGCCGCGGCCGGGGCCGAGCTCAATCAGCCGCAGGAATTGCGGCGAGCCCATTTGCTTCCACACCGAGGCGGTCCATAGTCCCAAGAGCTCGCCGAACATCTGGCTGACTTCGGGTGAGGTTGTGAAGTCGCCCTCACGCCCGAGCGGATCGCGCGAGACGTAATAGCCATGGCGCGGATGCATCAGGCACAGTTCCATGTACCGCCAGACCGGCATGGGACCGGAGGATTTGATCAGCGCCTTGATCTCGTTGAGTAGCGGCTGTTCGGTCACGGCTATCTTCTCGAAATGAATTAACGAACGGCCCCTGCGGGCTTCGGCGCACCGCGCCTGACTGCCAATACAATAAGTATGCCGCCGACGATAAGCATCGGGATCGACAGCAGCATGCCCATGGTTAATCCGCCCCAGAGGAAACCGAGCTGCGCGTCCGGTTCGCGGAAGTGCTCGCCGGCAATCCGCGCCAGACCGTAGATCAGGATGAAGGCGCCGAGGATCATGCCCGGCCGTTTCAGCGCGCCGAGCCGGATCATCACCGCGAGCACCGTGAACAGCAGGATGCCTTCCATGCCGGCCTCGTAGAGCTGGCTCGGATGACGCGGCAGTTGCGTCGGATCGTTGGGGAAGATCATCGCCCAGGGCAGGCTCGGATCGGTGGCGCGGCCCCACAATTCGCCGTTGATGAAGTTGGCGATGCGCCCGAGCAGCAGTCCGACCGGCGCGACCGCGGTGGTGATGTCGCCGAGCGACAGGATCGAGATGCCATGGCGAAAGGCGAACAACATCACTGCGACGACGCAGCCCAGAAAGCCGCCATGGAAGGACATGCCGCCCTCCCACAATCGGAAGATCGCGGCGGGATGATCGATGAAGAAAGGCAGATTGTAGAACAGCACGTAGCCGGTGCGGCCGCCGAGAATGATGCCGAGCGTAACCCAGAGGATGAAGTCGTCGATCTGCAGCAGCGACATCGGCGCAGGGCCGCCCCACAGGCGCTCCTTCTTCAGCAGCGAGCGCGCATAGAGCCAGCCGAACACGATGCCGCAGATATAGGCCAGCGCATACCAGCGGATCGCGAACGGGCCGATCTCGAGCGCGATCGGCTTGAAGGCGGGGAAGTCGATGAGAAGAAGCTGCATCTCGCCTTCTATTTCTGGACGAGATTGCGGCGATAGAGCGCCAAGAGGCGCTCCCAATGCCGCTCGGCGGCGTCGCGGTCATAGACCGGGCGCTTGGGGAAGGCGAAGCCGTGATGCGTGCCGGGATAGATCTCGACCTCGGCTTTCGCAGCTTTCATGCCTTCTTTGACCTTCTCGATAATCTCCGGCGGCGCGTAGACGTCGGTCTCGGCGCAGGCGAAGTAGAGCTCGGCCTTGGTCTTAGCCGCGGCCAGATGCGGGCTGTCGTCTTGATCCGTTGCCAGCTGCACGCCATAGATCGAGGCGGCCGCCTTGACGCTGTCGGGGAAATGCGTGGCGGCGTTGATGGCGTAGCGGCCGCTCATGCAATAGCCGACGGTGCCGACCAGCTTGGTGTTCGCGGCCGCCTGGCCCTCGGCATAGGCGAGCAGCGCTCTGGTGTCGTCCATGATCATGGGGATGGTGAGCGAGCCCATCAGCTGGAACATGCGCTTGCGCTCCGGCGCGTTCGGGTCGGCCGGCAGCGCGCCGAGCTCCATCACGCCGGAGCGGTAATAGAGGTTCGGCAGCATCACGTAATAGCCTGAGGTCGCGAGCCGGCGCGCCATGTCGCGCAGCTCTTCGCGGATCGCGGGCGCATCCATGTAGAACAGGATGACCGGAAACGGCCCGCCGCGTTCGGGATGGCTGATGAAGGTTGCGGTGTGGCCGTCCCTGGTGGGGATCGCGATCTGCTGGTCGATCATCTCATGCGCCTTGTGATTCTTCTTATGCAGGGACGTTGAATACGATTGCAAGGAAACCGGGGCATGACAAGGATACCTCCGATCGGGCCTTGAACCGGCCCAATCGGATTGCCATTGTGTTTTGGAGCGTTCGCGCAAAGTTTATCGGAGCTGCCAGGAGGCCGAAATGACCCAGACCAACAACCGGTTTTTCGACGAGATCGGCCGCCTGATGAACGATGCCGCCGGTGCCGCCCAGGGCGTCAAGCGCGAGTTCGACACCGTGATGCGCACCCAGGCCGAAAAATTCCTGCGCGACATGGACCTGGTCAAGCGCGAGGAGTTCGAGGCGGTCAAGGACATGGCCCGCCTGGCCCGCGAGGAGAACGAGGCGCTGAAGGCGCGGGTTGCAGCGCTGGAGGCCAAGCTCGGCGGGTAGGCGCCCTTCTTACCTTCCCCTGGAGGGGGAGGGTCGATCGCGCGTAGCGCGAGCGGGGCGGGGTGACGGTCTCTCCGCGTCGAAAGTGCCCGTGGGGGAGAGATCACCCCACCCCCGTCTCACATTTCGCTGCGCTCGATGTGAGCCGACCCTCCCCCTCCAGGTGAGGGTGCCGCCCATTCTCCTTGTCATTTCCGCATCTTCCGGGTAAAAGCCCGCCAGTTCGTGGCCCCCGCACCCCTGGAGGCTTGCTGCGAACGATGCCATGGGCCGCGCTGCGGCCCATTAACTTTTGCAAAAACAAGGACTTAACGACATGGCGACGACCGTCAAGGAATTGAAGGCGACCGCACGTCCGAAGAGCGGCAAGGGGGCCGCCCGGGCTGAGCGTCGCGCCGGGCGAGTGCCCGGAGTGATCTATGGCAACAACCAGCCCCCCGTCACGATCTCGATCGAAGATCGCGAACTGCGCCAGCGCATCCTCGCCGGCCGGTTCCTGACCACGCTGGTCGACATCGATCTCGAGGGCAAGAAGCACCGCGTGATTCCGCGCGACTACCACCTCGATCCGGTCAAGGACTTCCCGATCCATGTCGACTTCATGCGGCTCGGCGAAGGCGCCACCATCCGCATCAGCGTGCCGCTGCATGTCGTGAAGGCGGAAACGTCCCCGGGCGTGAAGCGCGGCGGCACCGTCAACATCGTCGCCCACGCGATCGAGCTCGAATGCGGCGTCGAGAGCATTCCGCAGTACATCGAGGCCGATGTCGGCTCGCTCGAAATCGGTCACTCCTTGCATCTGTCCGACGTCAAGCTGCCGAACGGCGTGAAGGCGCTGACCCGCGAGGATGCAACCCTCGTCACCATCGTGCCGCCGTCCGGCTACGCCGAAGAGCAGAAGGCCGCCGCTGCGGCTGCAGCTCCTGGCGCTGCTGCGGCTGCTCCGGCGGCTGGCGCTGCGGCTCCGGCCGCTGCTGCTCCTGCCGCGGCTGCCAAGGCTCCCGCCGGCGGCGACAAGAAGAAGTAATCTCTCAAAGCTGGCGCGCGGTCTCTGATCGCGCGCCGAGCGAGGGGCGCGCCGCGTCATGCGACTCTTTGTTGGGCTCGGCAATCCCGGCGCAAAATACGCACGTAACCGGCACAATATCGGCTTCATGGCCGTCGACGAGATCGCGGGGCGTCATGGTTTCGCACCATGGCGCCGTCGTTTTCAGGGCGAGACCTCGGAAGGCACGCTCGGCACCGAGCGCGTGATCCTGCTCAAGCCCACGACCTACATGAACGATTCCGGCCGCGCCGTGCAGGAAGCCGCAAGCTTCTTCAAGATCGCCATGGGCGACGTCACCGTGTTTCACGATGAGCTCGAGCTGCCGCCGGGCAAGGTGCGGGTGAAGATCGGCGGCGGCATCGCCGGCCATAACGGCCTGCGCTCGATCTCGGCGCATATCGGCAACGACTATCGCCGGGTCCGGCTCGGCATCGGTCATCCCGGCGTCAAGGAACTGGTGCACGGCCATGTGCTGTCGGACTTCGCCAAGGCCGACAACGACTGGGTGTCGGCGCTGTGCGAGGCGGTGGCCGAGCACGCAGGCCTGGTCGCCAAGGGCACGGATGCGACCTTCGCCAACAGGGTGCATCTCGCCATGCAGGCGAAGGGATTTTTGACCAAGGACGAGAACGGCAAGGAATAACGCTCGTGGGATTTAAATGCGGAATCGTCGGATTGCCCAATGTCGGCAAGTCGACCTTGTTCAATGCGCTGACCGAGACGGCCGCGGCGCAGGCCGCGAACTATCCGTTCTGCACCATCGAGCCGAATGTCGGCGAGGTCGCCGTGCCCGATCCCAGGCTCGACAAGCTCGCGGCGATCGCCAAGTCCGGCCAGATCATCCCGACCCGGCTGACCTTCGTCGACATCGCTGGCCTCGTCCGCGGCGCCTCCAAGGGTGAAGGCCTCGGCAACCAGTTCCTCGCCAACATCCGCGAGGTCGACGCGATCGCGCATGTCGTGCGCTGCTTTGAAGATTCCGACATCACCCATGTCGAGGGCAAGATCGCCCCGCTTGCCGACATCGAGACCATCGAGACCGAGCTGATGCTCGCCGATCTCGACAGCCTCGAGAAGCGCGTCGACAACCTCACCAAGAAGGCCAAGGGCAACGACAAGGACGCCAAGGAGCAGCTCGACCTCGTCAACCGCACCCTGGTGCTGCTGCGTGAAGGCAAGCCCGCGCGCCTCGTCGAGCGCAAGGCGGAGGAGGAACGCGCCTTCGGCATGCTCGGCCTGCTGTCGTCCAAGCCCGTGCTCTATGTCTGCAACGTCGAGGAAGGCTCGGCCGCAACGGGCAATTCGTTCTCCCAGGCGGTGCAGGAGCAGGCCGCCAAGGAAGGCGCGGTCGCCGTCGTCATCTCCGCCAAGATCGAATCCGAGATCGCGACCATTTCGCGCGAGGAACGCGCCGACTTCCTGGAGACGCTGGGTCTCGAAGAGGCCGGCCTCGATCGCCTGATCCGCGCCGGCTACACGCTGCTCGACCTCATCACCTATTTCACGGTGGGTCCGAAGGAAGCGCGCGCCTGGACCATCTATCGCGGCACCAAGGCGCCGGGCGCGGCGGGCGTGATCCATACCGATTTCGAGAAGGGTTTCATCCGCGCCGAGACGATTGCGTATGAGGACTACGTCGGGCTCGGCGGCGAAGCCGGCGCCCGCGATGCCGGCAAGCTCCGCCTCGAAGGCAAGGAATATGTCGTCGCCGACGGCGACGTGATGCATTTCAGGTTTAATACGTAAAACACCAACATCGGTGCCGTAGGGTGGGCAAGGCGAAGCGTGCCCACCATCTCTCTCATCTCGCGGAATGATCGTGGGCACGGCGCTTTGCGCCTTTGCCCACCCTACGGCACCTGTGCGTGACGCTCACCGCATCCCGCTGCCCTGGTCGCGGATGGCGCCGAGATGCTCGTTGATGCGGAAGACGATCAGGATCAGCTCCGCGGCGATGCGCGAGAACACGATTCCGACGACGACGCTCGCGATCGACGACAGCAGCACCAGGAAGCCGCCGAACGGACTGATCGCCATCGCAGCCAGGCCGGAGAAGATGCCGGAGAGGCCGAACAGGCAGATCAGCGCGATCACCAGCCAGTAGAAGGTCTTGATGATCGTCGGCGTGATGAAGCGGTCCCACTGAAACAGATCGCTGAATGAAAACATTGCTCTCCCCAGGGCATCGGGCCTTGGTAAATGGATCTTGGCCCTCGGTTGATCCGACTCAAGACCAACGCCGCCACCCCGTATGTAGCACGAGCCATGCGGGCCGGCGGGTTGAGATTGCCGCAAAGTGCGGCCACAATCTGTCATTTCCGCTAGCCAATCCCAAGATGACCCTGACCTTCGAAGATTTCCCGCCCGGCCGGTTCGGAACATTCGGCCCGCGACACGTCACCCGCGACGAGATTCTGGCCTTCGCGGCCGAGTTCGATCCGCAGCCGATGCATCTGGACGAGGAGGCCGCAGCCAAGAGCATGCTGCGCGGCCTGTCCGGCTCGGGCTGGCACCTCTGCTCGCTGATGATGCGGATGATGGCCGACGGCTTCATTACCCGCGCCGCGTCGCTGGGGTCTCCCGGCGTCGACGAGGTGCGCTGGCTCTCGCCGCTCCGGCCCGGCGACGATCTCATGCTCGACGTCGACGTGTTGGAGGCGCGCCCCTCCAAGAGCCGGCCCGAACTCGGCATCGTCAAATTCAAATGCACCGTGCGCAACGCCAAGGGTGAGGCGCTGGGCGAGATGACCTCGCCGATCCTGATCAAGCGGCGCGAGGGGGCGGTCTGATGCGGTTCTTCGACGACATCGAGATCGGCCAGCGCCGCGAGATCGGCACCTATAGGTTCACGGCCGAGGCCATCAAGAATTTCGCCGCGAAGTTCGATCCGCAGCGTTTTCATCTCGACGAGGAGGAGGGCAAGAACTCGCTGTTCGGCGGGCTTGCCGCCTCGGGCTGGCATGTCGGCTCGGCCTGCATGAGCCTGCTTGTCGCTGACGGCCAGCGTCTGGCGCGCGAGGCCGTAGCGCGCGGCGAGGAGGTTGCGGTGTGGGGGCCTTCGCCGGGCTTTCGCGACCTGCGCTGGATCAGGCCGGTGCTTGCCGGCGATACCGTCGCTTACGTCAACGTCGTCACCGACAAGCGCACCTCGGCCTCGCGCCCCGGCTGGGGCATCCTGACCGCCCGCACCACCGGCACCAACCAGCGCGGCGAGGACGTCTATTCCATCACCGCCAGCGCCTTCGTGCCGATGCGGAAGAGCGGTTAGATCTGTTCCAAGATGAACGGGCAAATGAGTGCGCAAGTGTTGCCCGCGCGCTATGGACGCGATTCCGAGCGGCTGCCATAAGCCTGCGCAACATGGTTACCGCGAAGCAGTTTGGTGGAACCAGTGAGTTGCTAACTAATTATGAACCTGTCGCTGTCTAATTGAAACGAATTGGGCAGAGACAGGGGACGAGGACCATGGCTGATCGCGGCGCACTCAAGTTTGTTGGATTTATCTTCGCTACCGCGACGCTGGCCGTGATGCTGGTCGCTGGCATGGTGGTGAAGGGCTATGCCGATGGCGCCTACACCCTGGAAGCCTCGGCTGTCGACGCGAGCCGGTAAGAATCTGTTAAGCTTTCGGGGCCGGAAAACGGCCCCGCCTCAGCGGCTATAGACGAACGCCAGCACCGCGATCGCAACCACCAGCAATCCGACGAAGCGCAGCATGATCGTGCCGAGCTGATTGGGCGCGGGCCGCAGCGATATCGGGTCCGTGTTGTCGGGCCGAATGCTTTCCATGAGATGTCCCCCGGCCCGGCCGCAAAAGAAGCGGGCGCTTGGCATTGGTCGTCGGGAAGGCGCGGCGGGTTCAATAGCGCGCCGCATGTCTACGGTGACGGTGTGAACGTGCGTCCACGGTCTTACGCGGCCTTTTTCGCAGCCACACCCACCGCCGTCATGCCCCGGCTTGACCAGGTTGACCGGGGCATCCAGTACGCCGCGGCGTCTCGGTTCAATCACTGGCGTCTCTGGAATACTGGATCACCCGCTTTCGGACCCGCTACGTCGGGGCGACATCCCGAATCAAAACCGCCGCGCCCCCTTCGGGACGCGGCGGTTTGGTGATGCTCGGGACGAACGATCAGCTGTTGCGCAGGCCGTCGGCGGCGCGCTTCCACTGCGCGACGTTGTCGGCGATCATCCGAGTCGACTTCATCGCGGCCTGGCTGAGCTGGGCGTAGCCGGAGATCTCGCGCTGGACGCGCTGGCCCTCGGCATGCAGCAGGTCACGCAGGCTCTCGAGCTCCGAGATCAGATTCTCGATCTCGGCGAGCGAGGTGCCGGCGACGCGCTGGATCAGCGAGTTGACGTTGGTGACGGTGGCGTCCGCGCTCGGATCGAGCGGGGGCGCGTCGGTGGTCGCCGCCGCCGGACGGCGCAGATAGGCAATGTCGTTGCGGACGAAGTCGCGGATGCCGGCTTCGACTTCCGTGACGGCAGCGAGGTTGGTGTCGACCGTCTCGGTCTCGGCGGCTTCGGTTTTTTCCGGACGCATGGCGTTCATCGTTATTCCCCTGTTCGCGTTGAGCGCAGCGCGAGTGTCCCCCGCACGACGACGTCTGTGAGGCAGCCCGCATCAGGGCGCCGGAATTGGGCCGCAAATGGGCCGAGATGCGGCAAGGGCGGACCATTCGGGGGTTTTGCCGTGGCGTATGGTTAGGAGAGTGTGAACGTCGCTGCGGCGGCCACCGTTCCAGCTCCTCATGGTGAGGAGCGCGAAGCGCGTCTCGAACCATGCAGGGCCTCGATCCTTCGAGACGCGCTCCTTCGGAGCGCCCTCAGGACGAGGAGAAAGAGTGGAGGCTCGGGCTACCAGCTCTTCTTGAAACCCGCCGTCAGGCTCTTGTTGATCGCGCCTTGCGAGGTCTCGCCGACCGAGCCGGAGACGGTGACATTGTCGAACAGCTTTTGCTCGGCGCCGACCTTGCGCAGCCATTTGTCGTCGGTGGTCGACAGCGACTGGCCGGCGGTGATGCTGGTGCCGGTGTCGGTGAGGGTCACCTTGGCCGACTGGTCGGTCTCGTAATTGCGGGTGATGTGGCCGCCGATGCCGGGGACCGCACTCGTGCCCTGCTGGTTGACGCTGTAGCCGTTCTGCAGCGTCAGTGAGGTGTCGCCGGACAGTGGCACCGATTTGGTCAGCGAGGCCCCGAGCTTGCTCTGTTCCGAGCCGGGATCGACGCGGGCTTCCACCGCGGTCTTGTCCCAGATCACTCCGGCGCCGGGCGCGGTTGCCGTCGCCCAGGCGCTGCCGGAGGATTGCGGCAGGTTGCCGCCATTGGTGGCCTTTTGCGCCAGCAGCTCGGACATCGTCCGCGGCTCGCTCGTCACCGTCATGTCGGCGCCGATCCGCGTATCCCAGAACGAGAACACGGATTGCTTCACCGTCACCGCCGAGGAGCCGTTCGCATTGGCGTTCGACGACCAGTCCAGGCCGTCCTTGGCGGCGGCCTTGGCGCGCTTCTTGGCGGCGATCGGGTCAATGCCGGTGCCGGCATCGACCGCGAGCTGGCTCCAGTCGAGCTTGTCGACGTCGATGCCTTTGAGCACGTCGGGGTCGTTGACGTCGGGGGTCTCTGCCGTCTCGGTCTCGGCCTCGTCTGGCCCGGCCGCGGGTGGGGAGAAGGGCGGAATGATCTGCGCCGAAACCGTCAGCACTGAGCCCAAGATGAACGCGGCCGCCAGCACCGGCAGCCTGGTCCAGCCGAAACCTGTCGAGAATTCCATCGTCCTGCCCGCAAGCCCCAGCGCATGTTGTCCGCCAATATAAGGCGGTCCTTGGTGATGACCATGCGCCATTCGGTCTGCTTGCATCAATGCGGATTTATCGTTGCGAAATTGTGGCAACTCGCGTGGGGACGCGAACCAACGGGCCGCGCGAAAGGCGCGCGCCCGACGACGAGCTCTCAATGCGACGGCATCCGGCGGGGCTGGCGGCCAGGACGTCGCGTCAGGCATTGTCGTCGGTCCCGAACAGCGGGGCCCGTTGGCGTCCCCCTCAGCCGACGCTGGTCATCTTCGGCAGATGAATGGCGCGGCCGAGTGCCTGCTCGACCAGGTCGAAGGTGTCAATCAGGACGCGCATGCTGGTGAGCTTGCCCGCCCTGAACTGGGCGAACTGCGCGACCCGCAAGCTGATCGGCTTGTTGGAGTCCAGTGCCGTCAGCGAATAGCGCATCATCGAGGCGGCGGAATCGACGCCCAGCATGATGCTCTCGCGGTCGAAGCGGCGGACCTGGAAATTGTCGGCGAGCTGGCGGATGACGTCGAGCACGGCGTCCTTGCCCTGGCGCGCGCCGAGGAACGGAAACATGTCGATCGGGCCGTAGAGCGCCCATTCGACATCCTCGTCGATCAGGGCCTCGATGTCCTCGAAATGCCGGTCGTTGATCGCGCGGTGCAACGCGCGCGAGAAACGCCAGAGGCTGTGCTCTGTCATTTTGGGCAGTCCTGAAGCTGGCTTTGCGAAAGAAAAACGGAAAACGACCCCAGCGCAGTCAGGCGGTGGGGCTCAACTCATTTGTATACGAATAAAATACCCGATTTCGGCCAAAACGCAATTCACGTTTTCGCAATGCACAATTGATGGCGATATGTGAGATCTGCAATAAAACCCCGTAATCTTCCGGGTCCTGGCGGCTCGGTTCCAGGGGAGGGAGCAGGCTCAGTCCACCCGTGCACCCGTGATCAGCGGCCCGATCTCGCGCTCCAGCACCTGCTGCACCAGATCGTAGGAATCGATGATCTCGCGGATCTCCGCCACCAGCCCGCCGCGGAAGGTGTAGAACACGGCCATGTCGAACTGCACGATGCGGTCGTTGCTGCGCTTCCTGAAATAGGCCTGCATGTAGGTCGCGACCGCCTCGCCCTCGGCCAGGATGTGCGGTGCCTTGTAGCGGATCTCCGAATAGCGCGACCAGACCGTCTGCCACAGCTCGCGCAGCTCGGCCTTGCCGTGGCGCGGCACCATGTGCGGCAGCACGTCGATCGGCGCATGGGTGAGGAAGTCGACGTCATCGGTGCAGCACGCCAGCGCGGCCTCGATGTCGCCGCGCGCGAAGGCGTCGAGCAGATGCAGCACGCGCTGGCGATTGAGCTTCTCGACAGTCATTCCGCCCGTCCTCATTGGCCGTGTGGCGCCCTGCAACGCTAACGCGCGGTCTCCTGCACCGGCAATCCGCAAAATCACAGGGATGTTGCAGACGATATGACGCTCGAGCGCAATGCCAGGTTCATGGCGTGCCAATTGCGAGTAGAATTGCGGCAAGGCTGCACGAATTCTTGCTGCATTCAGCTGCATGACACGCAACGCAGATGGCGCAATGCGCAAGGTCACCGCGGCGCAGCCGCATGGAACCGCGATGTGCTCGCGCTCGTTGGGACGCCGACAATGCCTCCGGAGACACGATCCATGAAATCACTCTTCGCCATCGCTGCCGTGCTGCTCATGTGCGGCGCGACCTCCGCCGCCAACGCCAAGGGCTGCATCAAGGGCGCCGTCGTCGGCGGCGTTGCCGGCCACTATGCCGGCCATCACGGCGTGCTGGGCGCCGCCGCCGGCTGCCTCTACGGCAGGCACCACGCCAAGGAACAGGAGAAGCAGCGGCAGCAGCAGGGTCAGGTGAACGGGCAGGGGAAGTTGTAAACGACAATCCAACCGCATCGGCGGTCTGCTCCCTTGCCCCGCTTGCGGGGAGAGGGTTGGGGTGAGGGGGAGTCTCTCCGGGGACGGTGGCAGCTCGACCCGCGGAGAGTCCCCCTCACCCGATCGCTTCGCGATCGACCTCTCCCCGCAAGCGGGGCGAGGTGAAGAAGGCCGCGTGACGCATCTCACATCACCGCTCCGGCATGGCAGCTAACGTCATCCCATGTCATCAGGGAGACGTGCCATGGCCGCCCTCGCCACCGTCAGAAAGTCCCGCCTGCACAACGCGCTCGAAGGCCTCGCGCTGACCACGATCCTGCAGAGCTTCCCGACCTTCGCCGCCGCCGCCTTCCTGCTCAAGCTCGTTGGCAACCACGATCTCGTCGGCGACCCCGGCGTCGCCGGCTTCGTCGCCATCGCCTCGCTCGCCCACGCCATGCTCGCCGTGACCCTCGGCCCGAGCTTCCCGCACCTGTTCAAGACCATCTACGAGCCAAAGTTCTTCGAGGCCCATCTGTCGCTGTCCGACAAGATCACGGCCTGGCGCACCCAGCCGGTCGCCTCGCTCCAGCTCGTGACCATCGTGCTGCTGCTGTCGGTGATGGCGGTGGTGACGGCGAGTGTGGGGTGAGGGCGGTCTCCGGCGTCATTCCGGGGGCCGCAGAGCGGCGAGCTATGATGCGCAATTGCGCATCTGAGAATCCATAACCACGAACGGCAATGAGAAGCGAGAGCGTCCCTACCTCTTCTTCCACCCACCTCGTCTTCCCGGCTGTCCCCCCGTCGACTTCGGTGCCGGCCCGAACTCCGGACCCGACTGCCTTGAATCCGTCGGCTGGATGATCCGGCTCGTACTTCCGAACGGCTTTGACGGCAGGGTCTGGTTCTCGCGGTAGGGCAGCGATTCCGGGCCGTGCATCTCGTCGAGATGCGGCTTATGGACCTTCGAGCCGCCTCCGCCGCCGCTGGCTTTCAGCGCGGAGCCCACGGTCTTCTTCTTCATGGCGCTGACAGGCAGGTTGGCGGCGTCGCCGTACTTCTTGCTGCCGGCATAGGCGCCGGCCTTGCCCGCGACCGTGCGCTGCTTGGCGGTGGGATCGTCGACCACGGCGAGCTCGGTGGCGCGCAGGCGCTTGACCTCGTCGCGCAGGCGCGCGGCTTCCTCGAAGTTCAGATCGGCTGCGGCCTCGCGCATCCGCGTTTCCAGATCGCCGAGCACGGCTTCGAAATTGTGGCCAATCGAGATGACGTCGTCGGTCATGTCGTGGCCGCCGACCTCGATCAGCACGTGGTCGCGCTCGTAGACGGAGTTGAGGATGTCGCCGATCTGCTTCTTCACGCTCTCCGGCGTGATGCCGTTGGCGGTGTTGTACTCGACCTGCTTTTCGCGGCGGCGGTTGGTCTCGGCGATGGCGCGCTCCATCGACCCCGTCATCTGGTCGGCGTAGAGGATCACCTTGCCGTCGACGTTGCGCGCGGCGCGGCCGATGGTCTGGATCAGCGAGGTCTCGCTGCGCAAGAAGCCTTCCTTGTCGGCGTCGAGGATCGCGACCAGCGCGCATTCGGGAATGTCGAGGCCTTCGCGCAAGAGGTTGATGCCGACCAGCGCGTCGAAGGCACCGAGGCGGAGGTCGCGGATGATCTCGATGCGCTCGATGGTGTCGATATCCGAGTGCATGTAGCGGACGCGAATGCCCTGCTCGTGCAGATATTCGGTGAGGTCCTCGGCCATGCGTTTGGTCAGCACCGTGATCAGCGAGCGGTAGCCGGCCTGCGCGGTGGCGCGGACCTCGCCGACGAGATCGTCGACCTGGGTGCGGGCGGGGCGAATATCAACGGGAGGATCGATCAGGCCAGTGGGACGGATGACCTGCTCGACGAACACGCCGCCGCTCTCGTTCAGCTCCCAGCCGCTCGGCGTTGCCGACACCGCAACCGTCTGCGGCCGCATCATGTCCCATTCCTCGAAGCGCAAGGGCCGGTTGTCCATGCAGGAGGGCAAGCGGAAGCCGTATTCGGCCAGCGTCGCCTTGCGGCGGAAGTCGCCGCGGAACATGGCGCCGATCTGCGGGATGGTGACGTGGCTTTCGTCGGCGAAGATCAGCGCGTTGTCGGGGACGTATTCGAACAGCGTCGGCGGCGGCTCGCCGGGGCGGCGTCCCGTGAGATAGCGCGAATAGTTCTCGATGCCGGCGCAGCTGCCCGTCGCCTCCATCATCTCGAGGTCGAAGGTGGTGCGCTGCTCCAGCCGCTGCGCTTCCAAGAGGCGCCCCTGGTCGTGCAACTGGTCGAGCCGTTGCTTCAACTCCGATTTGATCGACTTGATCGCCTGCACCAGCGTCGGGCGCGGCGTCACATAGTGGGAGTTGGCGTACATCTTGATGAACTCGAGCTCGTCCTGCTTGTGGCCGGTGAGCGGATCGAACTCCTCGATGTTCTCGATGGTGTCGCCGAACAAATTCACGCGCCAGGCACGGTCTTCATAGTGCGCCGGGAAAATGTCGATGACGTCGCCGCGCACGCGAAACGTGCCGCGGGTGAAATCGGCCTGGGTGCGCTTGTACTGGAGCGCGACGAGGTCGGCGATGAGCTGGCGCTGGTCGATGCGCTCGCCCTTCTTCAGTGCGAAGGTCATCGCGGTGTAGGTCTCGACCGAGCCGATACCGTAAATGCACGACACCGAGGCGACGATGATGACGTCGTCCCGCTCGAGCAGCGCGCGCGTCGCCGAGTGGCGCATGCGGTCGATCTGCTCGTTGATCGAGGAGTCCTTCTCGATATAGGTGTCGGTGCGCGGAACGTAGGCTTCCGGCTGGTAATAGTCGTAATACGAGACGAAATACTCGACGGCGTTGTCGGGGAAGAAATTCTTGAACTCGCCATAGAGCTGGGCGGCGAGCGTCTTGTTCGGCGCCAGGATCAGCGCGGGGCGCTGCGTCTTCTCGATGACCTGCGCCATCGTGTAGGTCTTGCCCGAGCCGGTGACGCCGAGCAGCACTTGGGTGCGGTCGTTGCGCTGGACGCCTTCGACCAGCTCGGCGATCGCGGTCGGCTGGTCGCCCTTGGGCTGATATTCCGATTTGATCTCGAAGCGCACGCCGCCTTCGGACTTTTCCGGCCGAGGCGGCCGGTGCGGCGTCCACACCTTGGTGGAGCCGTCGTTCTTGCGGAACTCCGGCCGGCCCTCGCGGATCAGCGCCTCCAGCGCATCCGCGGTCGCCTTGACGCCGAGCGCCTCCATCTTGCTGCGCGGCGGACGTGCCAGCGCCTCGGCATCGTCCTCCTCGGTGGGCAGGCCGAGCTGCCGCGCCAGTTCCGGATCGAGCGTCGGGATCGTGGCCGCGGTTCCGTAATTGGCCTGCGGCGCTTCTTCCAGTCCGCCAACCTCGGTGGATTGCCGGGCGCCCGGGGGCTGCGGGTTGGGCCGCAGCGGCATCGGCCGCGCACTGTCCTGCGGAAACTCCTTCGGCGTCGAGGCCCGCGCGCGATGCGCCGCAGCCTCGCCGCCGGAGCGGCGGTCGCGCGAATTGTCCGGCGGCGGCTGCAGCCCGGTGCCCGAGCCAAGTCCGGCGTCGCCGCGATTGATCGCGGGATTGAGCAGCTCGGCCAGCGCCGGCCCGATCGGCTGCACATCAGGCCGATGTGCCTTCGAGTTAGGGGCCTTGGTCTTGGGGGATTTGCCGGATTTTTCGGAGGATGCAGGTTTCTTCGCCATGAGGCGAATATGGGATGAGTCCGCCTCCCGATAAAGGGCGAATGACCGTCCTCATGCAGCCTGCTGACAGCAGGTTGGCAGCAGGGTCGGCCTCACGCCGCCGGCCCGTCGTCGTCACCCGCCTGATATGGCTTGAGAACGTCGAGATGGATGCCGCCGCAATCGGTGCAGCGCATGGTCCAGTACTCGCACCCCGCGCGGCCGCCGATCACGCGGAGCACCGAAAGATCGCCGTGGCATTCCGGGCAGTTGGACAGCACATTGCGGGCGTAGATTCTCGGCCGCGGCGTGTCTTCGATTTCGATGACTGACATGACCCGGTTCCCCCCTTTGACGCTGCGCTGCCCCTGGTTCGCTTGCCGTCCGGCTCGCTTATTCGTCGTCGCTGTCGGCCCGGCGGCGGAAGCGGTCGATGTGGTGCTTGGCGTCGGCGATCGCGGCGTTCTGATCGGGCCAGGCGAAACCGACTTCCATAGCCGGAAACAGCACGCCGTCGATGGCGACGGGACTGAGATCGGCGCGGCGGATGCGGGCGTGCCAGAGGCCTTTGCCAGCCTCGAAGGATTCAATGTCAAAGCCGTCGTAAAGGGTCGTCATTCTTGTCGGTCCCACGTTTCTTTTCGGAGGGTCAGGGGACCACGTTTGCGGATTCCGGAATGTGAAGTCGTTCACAAGCGGCAGGCTTTTTTGCCTCCGGCGTCAGTTCCGCGCGGCGACACGGCCCGTCCGCTTGACCGGGCGGGCGGCGGGTTCCGAGGCCGCGCGCATGATCCAGCGGCGGAACGCGGCAAAGTCGCGGTGCTCGGTTTGAAAGCTGCGATAGAGCAGGTACCAGCGCATGCCCTTGGGCACCGAGAGGTCGAACGGGGCGACCAGCCGGCCGGCGGCAAGATCGTCGTCGATATAGGGGCGGATACCCATGGCGATGCCGAGCCCGTCGGCGGCGGCCTGCAGTGCCTGACCGTAGAACTGGAACTCCGGCCCGCGCGGATTGATGCGGGTAAGGTTCGCGGCTTTCAGCCAGATCGGCCAGTCCTCCGGCGAATGTTCGACGCGGATCAGGCTCGGTCCCTTCAGGTCGGCCGGCCGCTTCAGGCCGCTCGCAAGACGGGGCACGCAGACGGGCGTGAGATCGCCGGCGAACAGGGGCTCGGCGACCAGGCCAGGCCAGTCGCCGGTGCCGAGCTTGATGCCGCAGCTCCAATCCTCGCCGAACGGTACCGACGCGCCGCCGGTGGTAAAGCGCACCTCGATGTCGGGCTCTTCGCTGCGAAACTCCGACAGGCGCGGGATCAGCCAGCGCATCGCAAAGGTGTGGCCGACGCCGATCGTGAGCACGCGGACGCTTGCCGGCGCCGTCACCTGCGCGGTGAGGCTGGCCAGTGCATCGAAGATCGGCGTCAGGCCGCCCTGATAGGCGCGGCCGGGCTGCGTCAGCACCAGGCGATTGGCCTTGCGCTCGAACAGCGCGACGCCGAGCCGCTCTTCCAGGAGATGCACCATGCGGCTGACCGCGGCCGCCGACACGCTCAGCTCGAGCCCGGCCGCAGCAAAGCTGCCGGTCCGCGCCGCCGCCTCGAATGCCTTGATGCCGTTGAGAAACAGCAGACGCCGCAAAGGCCCAACCCTCAGGAAAGCTGATGCCAGGCCAAGATAACTCAGTTTGCGCGGAAGGAGCAAGCGAGGCAGATTTTGCAGCGTAGTTTCGGAGTGATTTGTCGAGAGCGCCGCGGCTTCTTCGCCTCTCCCCGCGCGCGGGGAGAGGCCGGAATCCAAGCAACGCTTGGATTCCGGATGAAGGAGGCTCTCCACGAGTCACACTCTCGCCGTCCCCGCGGAGGCTCCCCTCACCCCACCCTCTCCCCGCAAGCGGGGCGGGGGAGTGAAGCAGTCTGCGTCCCTTACGATGAGCCACCACCGGAGATTCCCCACGTGACGCCCATCATGATCGCTGCCCTCGGATTGCTGATGGTCGCCACCGCGTTCCTGTCGGGGCTGTTCGGCATGGCGGGCGGGCTGATCCTGATTGGCGTGCTGCTGGCGCTGATGCCGCTGCCGACCGCGATGGTGCTGCATGCGATCACGCAAATGGCCTCGAACGGCTGGCGCGCCTTCCTGTGGCGCGCGCATATCCGCTGGCGGCCGGTCGCGAACTATATGGTCGGCGCTGCTGTCGCGCTGGCGGCCTGGTCGCTCACTCGCTACGTGCCTGATAAGCCGATGGCGCTGCTGCTGCTCGGCGTTACACCGTTCATGGCGCGGCTGTTGCCCGCCAACATCAAGCCGGATCCGGACCGCCTCTGGCAGGGCACCGTCTATGGCACGATCTGCATGGGCTTGATGCTGATGACCGGCGTGTCGGGGCCGCTGCTCGACACCTTCTTCCTCGGCGGCGATTTCGGCCGGCGCGAGAAGGTCGCGACCAAGGCGATGTGCCAGCTCGTCAGCCATTTCACCAAGCTGATCTATTTCGGCGGCATCATCGACCAGGCCGCGAGCCTCGATCCCGTGCTCGCCGGCGTCGCCATCCTTGCCTCGATGCTCGGCACCACGCTGGCGCGGCGCATCCTCGAAGCCATGACGGACCAGCAATTCGTGGCCTGGTCGAACAAGCTGATCACCACGATTGCCTGCTACTACATCGCCTATGGCGGCTGGCTCATGGTTCGCACGCCAGTACTGGCCGCCTTCGACAAGGGAGGTTTGCAATGAACGAGACTGCCGATCCCCTGGTGCTGGACTTCGTCGAATGGGTCGCGCGCGAGCCGCGCGCCTATGCCGAAGTGATCGCGACCTGGAAGACCTCGTGCCCGCGCCTCACCATCTGGGAAGATGCCACCGAGCGCGGCTACGTCGCGCGCGAGACGCTGCCCGGTCTCGGGCTGGTGATCGCGGTCACGGAGGGCGGCGAGAAATTGCTGCGAACCAACGGGCGCTAACTCTCGCCACATCGTCATTGCGAGCGCAAGCGAAGCAATCCAGAATGTCGCCGCGCGGCAGGCTGGATTGCTTTGTCGCAAGAGCTCCTCGCAATGACGGAGCCAGTGGAGGCGCCTTTGTCACTCAAACTCTACGAACTCGTCGGCACCGACGCCTCGCGTCCCTTCAGCCCATATTGCTGGCGCACGCGGATGGCGCTGGCGCACAAGGGTCTCGCGGCGGAATCGCTGCCCTGGCGCTTCACCGAGAAGGGCGCGCTTGCGCCGCACGGGTCGGAGAAGGTTCCGGTGCTGCTGCACGATGACAGACCGGTCGTCGACTCCTGGACGATCGCGACCTATCTCGAGGACAATTTCCCGGACCGTCCGTCGCTGTTCGGCGGCGAGGGCGGCCGCGCCATGGCGCGCATGATCAACGCCTTCGGCGACATCGCCGTGGTCGGCGGCATCTTTCCGCTGATCGTTGCCGACATCCCGAAAAATCTCGCCGAGATCGATGCCGCCTATTTCCGCAAGTCGCGCGAGGCGCGCTTCGGCGGCAAGAGCCTGGAAGCGGTCATGGCGAGTCGCGACACCGGCGTGGTCGCCTTCCGCAAGTCGCTCGAGGTGATGCGCCAGACGTTGAAGAAGCAGCCCTATCTCGGCGGCGAGGCGCCGAACTACGCCGACTACATCGTGTTCGGCGGTTTCCAGTGGGCGCGCGTGGTGAGCCCGTTCAAGCTGCTCGAGACGGATGATCCCATTTATGCCTGGCGCGAAAAGCTGCTCGATGCGTTCGACGGCATGGCGCGGAAATCGCCGGGGCATGAGGTGTAAGGCACACTCTCTCCGATGTCGTCCCCGCGAACGCGGGGATCCATACCGCGTGATCTATCGAGCGCGGATGGTCGAAGTACCGCACGACGAGTCTTCACCAAACTTTTCCCTGGGGGTATGGATCCCCGCGTTCGCGGGGACGACATTGAGGGTGTGGCGGCTCTCCCGCGCTTAACGGGTAGCGCTCGCCGCCTCCGCCGCCTTGCGCAAGCACTCCCGGCATAGGCAGTCTTCCCCTTCGACCGGCATCGGCAGCTTCGCGGTTTCCTCCGCGCACCAGCAGGTGCCCGAGAGGTCGCAGCCGAACTCGGTGCCGCAGCGCGCGCAGGCGAGGCGGCGCGGTTCCGGCGATGCGGATTCTTTCGGATTTGTCATGATTTACGTCGAAGCTTCGCCGTGATTTTCATGTCGGGTTCATCGGTCGCTGCGGTATATTAGGCGTCGCGCGCGGACTCCGAAAGCGGCTCCCGACACGCGAAGGACAAATCGATGGCCCGCGATTCGCAAGCCGCGCTCGTCGCGCTCAACCGTTTTGGCTTCGGCGCCCGCGGCGGCGCCTCGGGCGATCTCATCAACGCAGCCTCCGATCCTCGCGGTTTCGTGAAGGCAGAGCTGGTCCGTGCGAGCGGGGTGCTGCTGGAGGCGCCCGGTCTGCAGTCGACCCAGCAACTCGGGCAGGCCGTCTTCGCCTATCAGGATCAGGTCAGGCAGGCGCGCGAAGCGGCGAAGGCCGCCGCGCCCGCCGAGACGCAGCCGCCTGCGCCGAGTGAACCGAAGCCCGGGCTCCGCCGCAATCTCTCGCTGAATGCGGCAGCAACGGAAGTCGCCGGCCAGATGACGGAAGCCAAGCCGGCGGACAATGCGGCAAAGCCGGACGCGATGCAGCCCAATGCGGCTGCACCGCCGGCGGCCAAGCCGGCCCCGCAGCCGCTCAACGTCATCCAGAAGACCTTCCGCAGCGAAGCGCTGGCGCGCCTGCAGCGCGCGACGCTGGCCACCTGCGGCTTCACCGAGCGTCTCGTCGCGTTCTGGTCCAACCATTTCTGCATTTCCGCGACCAAGGGCGAGCTGGCGCGGATCTGGGCCGGCGCGTTCGAGCGCGAGGCGATCAGGCCGCATGTGCTCGGGCGCTTCGCCGACATGCTGAAAGCGGTCGAGCAGCATCCGGCGATGCTGTTCTTCCTCGACAACCAGCAATCGCTCGGCCCGGATTCGCGCGCAGGCCAGAACCGCAAGCGCGGCCTGAACGAAAATCTCGCGCGCGAGATCATGGAGCTGCACACGCTCGGCGTCGGTGGCGGCTACACGCAGGAGGACGTCACCTCGCTCGCGCGGATCATTACCGGCTGGACCTTCGCCGGACGACAGGGGCAGCTCGGCACACCCGGCTCCTTCGTGTTCAACACGAATGCGCACCAGCCCGGCGCGCAGATGTTGCTCGGCAAGAGCTACGAGGCGACGGGCCTTGCGCAAGGCGAAGCCGCGCTCGCCGACATCGCGCGCCATCCGTCGACCGCGAATTTCATCGCCACCAAGTTCGTCCGCCATTTCGTCGCCGACGATCCGCCGCCGGGATTGGTGGCGCGGCTGCGCGAAATCTTCGTCAAGTCCGACGGCGACCTCAAGGCGCTTGCTGCGGCGCTGGTCGATTCCGACGAGGCGTGGAAGGCGCCGCTGACCAAGATGCGCTCGCCCTATGATTTCCTGGTCGCGAGCGGCCGGCTGCTCGCGCGCGTGCCGGAGGATCCAGGCGCCTATCTGAACAATCTCAACCTGCTGGGACAGCCGCTGTGGTCGCCGGCCGGCCCCAATGGTTTCCCCGATACCAGCGCCGCATGGGCCGCGCCCGAGGGCATGAAGCTCAGGCTCGATATCGCCGCGCAGATGGGCGCACGGCTCGGGCCTAACATCGATCCGCTGGATCTGCTGGAATTCGCAGCGGCGGATGCGGCCTCCATCGAAACGCGGCGGACCATCGAGCGCGCGGAGTCGCGCCAGCAGGCGCTGGCGCTGCTCTTGATGTCGCCGGAAATGCAGAGGAGGTGACGATGGACTGCACCGAGAACCGGCTCCTCACCTCGCGCCGCAGTCTCCTGCTCGGCGGCGCCTCGTTCGCGGCCTGGGCTTATTTGCCGAAATTCGCGCGCGCGGCCGATGGGCGCGATCCCCGGCTGATCGTGGTGATCCTGCGCGGCGCGCTCGACGGTCTTGCGACCGTCGCGCCGATCGGCGATCCCGATTATGCCGGCTTGCACGGCTCGATCGCGCTCACTTCTGACGGCGCGCATCCCGCGATCATGCTGAATTCCTTCTTCGCGCTGCATCCGGCGATGCCGGAATTTACGCGCATGTATCGCGACCAGCATGCCGCGGTGATCCATGCCGTGGCGACGCCTTATCGCGACCGCTCGCATTTCGACGGCCAGGACGTGCTCGAGAGCGGTTATGCGGGGCCGGGCCGCGTGCAGTCCGGCTGGCTCAATCGCGCGCTGGAAGCGCTGCCGCGCGGCGAGCGTGTATCGAGCGCTCTTGCGGTCGGGCCTACCACGCCGCTGGTGCTGCGCGGCAACGCGCCGACCGTCGGCTGGGCGCCGGTGGCGCTGCCGCAGGCCGATGACGACACCGCCATGCGCCTCGTCGATCTCTACCGTCATCGCGATCCCGTGCTGGCGATGGCCTTGTCGCAAGGCCTTCAGCTCGACAAGGCCGCGAGCGGAGACGACATGAAACCGAAACCCGGCAATGCGGTGGCGCAGATGCGCCAGGTCGCGCGCGGCGCGGCCAAGCTGATGGCCGCGGACGATGGCCCGCGCATCGCCGCGCTCGCCTTCGATGGCTGGGACACCCATGCCAATGAAGGCGGCCCCGTGGGGCGTCTCGCCTTCCTGCTCGGCGGGCTCGATGGCGCGCTCGCCGAATTCCAAAGCGGTTTGGGGGAGCGCTGGCGCGACACCGTCGTCGTCGTCGCCACGGAGTTCGGCCGCACCGCGCGCATCAATGGCACCGATGGCACCGATCACGGCACCGGCACGATCGCGCTGCTCGCCGGCGGCGCCGTGAAAGGCGGACGCGTGATCTCCGACTGGCCGGGCCTCAAGCTCGCGAACTTGTATGAAGCTCGCGATCTCAAGCCGACCACCGATCTGCGCTCCGTGATCAAGGGCGTGCTGCAGGGCCAGTTCGGCCTGTCCGATCGCGTGCTGGCCGAGACGGTGTTCCCGGATAGTGCGGGAGTACGGCCGATGAAGGGATTGGTCGCCTAACCCCACGCGCGTCATTCCGGGCCTGCGCCTTGCGGCGCATCCCGGAATGACGAGATAATGGTGCAGCATCAGGAGAACCATCCCCATGTACATCGCCATGAACCGCTTCCGTGTCGCCAAGGGCTCCGAGGCCGCTTTCGAGCAGGTCTGGCTCGGCCGCGATACGCATCTGGACAAGGTGCCGGGCTTCGTCGAATTCCATCTGCTGCGCGGACCCGAGCTCGAGGACCACACGCTCTATGCCTCGCACACCGTGTGGGCGAACCATGCCGCGTTCGAGGCCTGGACCAAGTCCGAAGCGTTTCGCGCTGCGCACCACAAGGCAGGCGACAACAAGCCGCTCTATCTCGGCCATCCCCAGTTCGAGGGCTTTGAGGTGATGCAGACCGTGGGACGCGGCGCGAAGTAGCGCGCCGCGCCGGCCTTTGTTTGTCTGAGCATGATCTTTCCGGAAAACCGCTGCACACTTTTCCGGATCATGCTCTAGCCCAGCGTAATCCTGTCGATCTCCGCCATCTCCTCCGCGCTGAGCTGCCAGGCGATCGCCTTGACGTTCTGCTCGATCTGCTCGACGCGGGTGGCGCCGGCGATCACGCTGGACACCTGCGGGCGGGCGGCGAGCCAGGAGAAGGCGAGCTCGAGCATGCTGTGGCCGCGGGCCTTGGCGAAGGCCTGGAGCTTCTCGACGATATCCTCGTTGCGCGGTGTGACGTAGCGGTCGCGTAGCCGCTCCACCTTGCCGAAGCGGGTATCATCAGGCGCGGCCTCGCCCTTCCGGTATTTGCCGGTCAGGAGGCCGCTTGCGAGCGGGAAGAACGGCAACAGGCCGAGCTTGTATTCCGTTGCTGCCGGCAGCAGGTCCTTTTCGATGTCGCGCACGACGAGCGAGTATTCGTCCTGGCACGACACGAAGCGGCTGAGGTTCATCGCGCGCGCGACGTACTCGGCTTCCGCGACGCGCCAGGCCGGAAAGTTCGAATTGCCGATGTAGCGGACCTTGCCCTGGCGGACGAGATCGTCGAGCGCGCGCAGGCTCTCCTCGATCGGCGTCAGCGGGTCATAGTCGTGCTGCTGGTAGAGATCGATGTAATCGGTCTTCAGCCGCTTCAGGCTCGCTTCGACGGCGTCCATGATGTAGCGGCGCGAGGCGTCCTGCTTGGTTCCGTCCTCCGCCATCGGCTTGGAATATTTCGTCGCCAGCACGATGTCCTTGCGGCGGTCGCCCAGCACAGCACCGAGCACGGTCTCCGAGCCGCCCATGTTCGAATAGATGTCGGCGGTGTCGAACAGCGTGATGCCGAGATCGAGCGCGCGATGGATCACCTTGCGCGAGGTCTCCAGATCCGTGCGCTGGCCGAAATTGTTGCAGCCGAGCCCGACCGCGGACACGCGAAGGCCGGAGGCGCCGAGATTGCGAATTTCCATGGGAGATCCTGTCAGAGAGAGCAGCCACGCATTGTGACCATCGTGCGCCGCAGCAGCAAGGCGCGCGCCGCGCTGCTGCCATGCTGACAAGGCGGACAAAAAAATGCGGCCCCTGTCAGACGCGGCGACTGACGGGGACCGCTTGGGGCGCTTGATCGGTGACGGGGGGCCAGATCAGACGCAGGCACAGCGTAGTCCCGCTATGTTACGCGGGGGTGACAGCGGGAGTTATCCACAGGGTGCGGATGGGGATCAGAACAGCTTGCGATAGACGATGAAACCGGAACGCTCCGCGACCTTGTCGTACAGGCGCTGTGCCGTGAGATTGGTCTCGTGCGTCTGCCAATAGACGCGCAGCGATCCCGCCAATTTCGCCCGCTCATACACGCCGTGGATCAGCGCCGAGGCGACGCCCTTGCCGCGCGCGGCTTCCAGCGTGAACAGGTCCTGCAGATAGCAGGACGGCTCGATCGCGGTGGTGCTGCGATGAAACAGGTAGTTCGTCATGCCGAGCAGCCTGCCGTCGCTCTCGGCGACCAATCCATGCACCGGCTCATAGGCATCGAAGAAACGCTGCCACGTCATCGCAGTGATCTCGCCCGCCAGCGCGGTCGGGCCGGAGCGGCCGTAGAAGGCGTTATAGCCGTCCCACAGCGGCAGCCATTGATCGTAGTCCTGCCTGGTGACGGCGCGAATGGTGAGCGACATGGGGAATTCCTGCGACCGATGGGACGTTCTTCATACGTGATGACGGGCGTGCCGATCAATCGCCAGTCGCATCACTCCGCGGCGCGCAGATGCCGGATCAGCCTGCGGCCCGTGGGATCGCGCAGCGAGCGGTAGTAGTCGGCGCGCGACGGCGCGTCGGTGTGGCGCACGAGATCCGTCACCGGCGTGTAGCTCAGCATACGTCCGCCATCGGGCAGGGCGTTGCAGACGAAGCGCAGCACCTCGCCGTTGCGCAAGGCGATGTTGATCGGCGTGGCATCGCCGATCCGCACCATCTCCATGCGCTGGGCGATGAAGGTGCCGAGCTCGTCCTCGGGCAATTCGAACGCGCCGGTGTCGCGGCTGTGATACATCAGCGCGATGAAGGGCGGCTTGCCGTCGGCGATCTCGTCCGGCACCGCAAAATAGTCGCGGAAGGCGCGGTTGATGAACTCGGCCCGCGTCTCGGCATCGAGCAGCACGATGCCGATATCGACCTGATCGAGCGCGGCCGACAGCCGCGCGGCCGTGGCGTGGCTCTGCCGTTCGGCCGCGACCGTACCGAGCAGCCGCTCGCGCATCAGGCCGGTGATGCCGGCGGTGGCGGCAGCCGTGATCGCCATGAGGCCGAGCGGGATCAGATCGGCACTGGTGGCGCCGGAAACGCCGTGGCGGCCGAGGAGGAGCAGCGTCGCACCGATCACCGCGACGGCCGCGCTGGCGATGGCGGAGGCGAGACCCGACAGTGCGCCGGCGAGCGCCACGATGCCCACGAGCAGCGGCGCGGGCGAGGGGATGAAGCGATCGAAGTGTATCGTCAGCAGCAGGGCTGCTGCCGTCAGCGCCGGACCGGAGATCGCACGCCATCCGAACCGCATGGACCCGTCTCGCTCCTCCCGAACCGAGGTAACGTCGCAACACTGGCTGATCGTTGCGCCACCGCGATACGTTTTCCTGCGGTGTGTTTAAGGTCCGCTTGCGTGCAAGCTTCAGGTTTTCGGATGATTTTAGACCAAGTGGGCGTGCTTAAGAGGCTGTTGCAGCGCCGGCGCATTCAGCGTCGAAATCCCCGGGCCCTTGCGCGTGACGACAATCAACAGCGACGCCGCGACCAAAATGGCCGCAGTCAGTGTGATTGCAACGACTACCACAGGTGATTTCATCGACGTCCCGTCGCGATGCCTGAAGGCGCGGGGCACACGGCGCCTTGAAGGCTGGACCAGGATGAAACGGGAATCAGACCGGCAGGCCCATCGCCATGGTCGCCTTGGTCGACAGCACCGTCAGGGTGACGATCAGGCACAGCGAGAGCGCGGCGACGGCGAGCGAGGCCGCGACCGCGTTGGTCAGCCGGGAAGACGCTACGGTAGCGGGATGGCCCTGAAAGCCTGCCGTGCCGGACGCCCGTATCATGGTCTAAATCCTTCAACGCGCGAGCGAATCACCCGCGACTTTCCACAATTTCCCAGTTTCAACCGGCAATATTGCGGCGGCTATCGCGCGGAAAATGGCGGGATTGCGGCGAACGTCACCTTTGTACCCGCTATTCGCCGGAGGGCAGGGGCGCGCTCAGGCACCGGCTGCAATGCTGGCGGGGTCGTCGACGTCGGCCGGCCGCCAGTCCATCGACACGAAGCCCGGCGCAGCTTCCACCCGCTTCAGCCAGTCGCGGATCGCCGGGAAGGCCTGGAGGTCGAAGTCGCAGCGGTCGGCGAGGTGGGTGTAGCCGTACAACGCGATGTCGGCGACCGTGAGCTGGCGCGCGGCGAAATAGGCGTTGGTCTTGAGGTGGTTCTCCATCACCTGGAGCGCGCCATAGCCGCGCTCCATCCAGTCCTCCAGCGAATGGGTCTGGAGGTCGCGCCCGCCCTTGACCAGCGACAGCCAGAAATAGGCGGCGCCGATGTTCGGCTCCAGCGCGTGCTGCTCGAAGAACATCCATTGCAGCGCCTCGGCGCGGTCGATGCGGTTCTCGGGCGCGAGCGGGGTGCCGACTGCGACGTACCAGAGGATGGCGTTGGACTCGGCGAGAAAGCGGTCGTCGCCGACCTCGAGCAGCGGCACCTGTCCCGACGGGTTCTTGGTCAGAAAGTCCGGCGTGCGGCTCTCGCCGCGCAGAATGTCCACCTCGATCGCTTCGTAGGGCACGTTGAGCAGCGCCAGCGCAAGGCGGACCTTGTAGCTGTTGCCCGAGCGTTGCATCGAATAGAGCTTGTACATTCTGAGAATGATTCCGGAAGACGGGGAGGCACTGCGCTCGTCGCCACGCGAGGCGGCTAAACAATGATGCCGATGCGAATCCGCCGCAAGGGCCGGCCAATAGAAAAACTCGAAATCCCTACCGCACTGCAGCGCTGCGGAAGATCATTTCCGCGCGACGATGCAAATCAGATCACGCTTGCGTCAGCATGCGCGCGCTTGGCTCGCGCGATTGTGCGCAGGGTGAGCGATTGGGGAGAGCGCCGTCATCAATCCAGTGCGCCGGGCATCGACGTTCTTCGTGCCGCGGGCGAGGCGTGGATGGCCGGGAAACAGGCGAGCAGAAGCGACGCCGTCGTTCGGACGGCTATGCCCGGCCATGACGGCGCTTCAGCACGCAACACGCAAAAATTGCTCCGAGGACAAGCCTTCCGGGATATGAGCGATTCGCGCGGTAAAGTTGCGGAAAATTGCTGGAAATCGCGGCTTGAACCGCTCCAAATCCGTAAGTTTTTCCGAGATCGGGCCGAAGTTTCTTGCGGCGCAGCGGCACACGTTTTAGGGTATCTCATTCCCACAATCAGAGTCGTGAGGCCTAGGGCTTTTCGACGCTTGTCAGGAGATGACGATGTCCTTCCTTGCCGCTGCGCTCGACCGTGTGAAGCCGTCCGCGACCATCGCGGTCACGGATAAAGCACGCGCGCTGAAAGCGGCGGGCCGCAACGTCATCGGTCTCGGTGCCGGCGAGCCCGACTTCGACACGCCCGCCAACATCAAGCTGGCTGCGATCCGCGCCATCGAGGCCGGCAAGACCAAGTACACCGCGGTCGACGGCATTCCCGAGCTGAAGGACGCGATCATCGCCAAATTCCAGCGCGAGAACGGCGTTGCCTACAAGCCGAACCAGATCATCGTCGGTACCGGCGGCAAGCAGGTGCTGTACAACGCGCTGATGGCGACCATCAATCCGGGCGACGAGGTGATCATTCCCGCGCCGTACTGGGTCAGCTACCCTGAGATGGTGGCGCTCGCCGGCGGCGAGCCGGTGCCGGTGGTCTGCACCGCTGCGACCGGCTTCAAGCTCCAGGCCGAGGCGCTCGAGCGCGCGATCACGCCGAAGACCAAATGGGTGATCCTGTGCTCGCCGTCGAACCCGACGGGAGCCGCCTACACGCGTTCGGAACTGAAGGCCCTCACGGACGTGCTGGTGAAGCATCCCCATGTGTGGGTGATGACCGACGATATGTACGAGCATCTCGTCTATGACGACTTCCAGTTCACCACGGTCGCGCAGGTCGAGCCGAAACTTTACGATCGCACGCTCACCGTGAACGGCGTGTCGAAGGCCTATTGCATGACCGGCTGGCGCATCGGCTATGCCGGTGGCCCCGCGCAGCTGATCAAGGCGATGTCGACGATCCAGTCGCAGTCGACCTCGAACCCGTCCTCGATTGCGCAATGGGCCGCGGTGGAAGCTCTGAACGGTCCGCAGGACTTCATCCCCGCCAACAACAAGGTGTTCAAGGAGCGGCGCGACCTCGTCGTCTCCATGCTCAACCAGGCCAAGGGGATCGAATGCCCGCGTCCCGAAGGCGCCTTCTACGTCTATCCGTCCTGCGCCGGCACGATCGGCAAGACCGCGCCATCCGGCAAGGTGATCGACAATGACGAGACCTTCGTCACCGAGCTCCTTGAGACCGAAGGCGTCGCGGTGGTGCAGGGTTCAGCCTTCGGCCTTGGCCCGGCCTTCCGCATCTCCTACGCGACCAAGACCTCGGATCTCGAAGACGCCTGCAAGCGCATCCAGCGCTTCTGCGGTAATTTGCGCTGAGATTGTTGCGGCAAGCGGTGTTCTCTTCTCGCGCTTGTGGGTTGGGAGTTCTCTCCGCGAGTCTGGAATCGTAGGGTGGGCAAAGGCGCACTTGCGCCGTGCCCACCATCTCTCTCGATCGCAAGAAATGCGTGGGCACGCTTCGCTTTGCCCACCCTACGATATCTGCGAAAAGGTCCGCCATTGGCGGGATTGTTTGCACGCTTATCGCCGCGCCCGATCTGGCACCTCCAGCACTCTTGTGGCATAGACGCGCAACGCGGGTGGCGCTCTCTCTGCTCGCATCCCTTCATCGCCGGAGATATTTCATGCGCCGTTCGTTCATCTTCGCCGGGCTCGCCGCCGCCAGTCTCGTTGCCTTTAGCGTGGGCGGCAGTGCACAGCAGCGGATGGCGCGGGTGGGCGTGCTCGAATGCCGCGGCGGCGCCAGCGTCGGCTTCATCGTGGGATCGGTGACCCATCTCGGCTGCGTGCTGCGCGCCGACGGTCTGCCCGACGATCGTTACGTCGCAACCATCCGCAAAGTCGGTCTCGACATCGGCATCACCCAGGAGACGGCTTTGGCGTGGGGCGTGTTCGCACCCGTCGACCGGCTCGGCCCCGGCGACCTCTCCGGCAATTATGCAGGTGCGCAGGGCAGCGCCTCGGTCGGTGTCGGCTTGGGCGGCAACGTGCTGGTCGGCGGCTCCAACAATTCGATCGCGCTCCAACCGCTCAGCGTGCAGGGACAGGTCGGCCTCAACATTGCCGCCGGCCTCGAGAGCCTGGAACTTCGTCCGGGCCGTTGACGCCCGACGACGGTGTTTGCTGCTTTTACCTCTCCCCGCCGGGGAGAGGTGGAACACGCGGCCGACAGCCGTACTCGCCGCGTTAAGACCTAATCCAGCCGACGACGCACCGCAGCGACGTTTGATGCTTGCCAAATCTCGGGGACGGGCAGAGCATCTGCGGTTGCCGACCCAATCATGGGCCGAGCTCCACACCAAGGAGGCGGCGAATGGGACAAGACGTCAGAAGTCCCCGAGGTCCACGGTGCATCGCGCTGGTGGGCCCTTTCCAAAGCGGTAAAACCACACTTCTCGAAGCAATACTGGCGCGAACGGGCGCAATCCCGCGTGCCGGCAGTGTCGACGCCGGAACTTCCGTCGGCGACGCTGCGCCCGAGGCCCGTCATCACAAGATGACCGTCGGGCTCACTGCCGCCACCACGAGTTTCATGGGCGACAGCTACACCTTCCTGGATTGTCCCGGTTCCGTCGAGTTTGCCCACGACATGCGCGCCGCGCTGCCCGCGGTCGATGCCGCGATCGTGGTCTGCGAGGCCGACGAGAAGAAGCTGCCGCAGCTTCAGATCATCCTGCGCGAGCTGGAGGAGCTGAAGATCCCGCGTTTCCTGTTCCTCAACAAGATCGACCGCGCGAGTCAGCGCATCCGCGAGTCGCTCGCAATGCTGCAGCCCGCCTCCCGCGTGCCGCTGGTGCTGCGCCAGATCCCGATCTGGAAGGACGAGCTGATCGAGGGCTTCGTCGATCTCGCGCTGGAACGCGCCTTCATCTATCGCGAGCACAAGGCCTCCGAGGTGGTCGCGCTCGAAGGCGGCAATCTCGACCGCGAGAAGGAAGCCCGCTTCTCAATGCTGGAGAAGCTCGCCGATCACGACGATGCGCTGATGGAGCAACTGCTCGAGGACATCCAGCCGCCGCGCGATGCCGTGTTCGACGATCTCGCCCGCGAATTGCGCGAGGGACTGATCTGCCCGGTGCTGCTGGGCGCTGCCGCGCGCGAGAACGGCGTGCTGCGTTTGATGAAGGCGCTGCGTCACGAGGCGCCGGGCATTGCGGAGACCGCAAAACGTCTCGGTGTGCCCGAGACCAGGGACGCGCTCGGCTTCGTGTTCAAGACACTGCATTCGCAGCATGGCGGCAAACTGTCATTGACGCGGCTGCTCGCCGGCCATCTCGACGACGGCGCCACGCTGCAATCCGCTTCCGGAGGCGCGGGCCGCATCTCCGGCATCCTCGCCGTCAACGGCGCCTACGACACCAAGCGTGCCGCGGCCGAAGCCGGCGACACGGTGGCGCTCGCCAAGCTCGATCCGATCAAGACCGGCGATACGGTCTCGAGCGGCAAGACCCCGCCAGCGGCGCTCGCGGTCTCGGAGCCGACGCCGCCGGTGCTCGCGATCTCGGTTGCGGCCACCGACCGCAAGGACGACGTCAAGCTCGGCCAGGCGCTGACGCGGCTGCACGAGGAGGATCCCTCGCTCGTCATCGTGATGAACGCCCAGACCCACGACACCGTACTGTGGGGACAGGGCGAGATGCACTTGCGCGTTGCCAGCGAGCGGCTGCGCGACCGCTTCGGCGTCAAGATCACCTCGCATCCACCGGCCATCGGCTATCAGGAGACCATCCGCAAGCCGATCGTCCAGCGCGGTCGCCACAAGAAGCAGTCCGGCGGCCACGGCCAGTTCGGCGACGTCGTGCTCGACATCAGGCCTTTGCCGCGCGGCGAGGGCTTCAAGTTCGCCGAGAAGGTCGTTGGTGGCGCGGTGCCGCGCAACTACATCGGCGCGGTGGAAGAAGGCGTCGTCGACGGATTGACGCGCGGTCCGCTCGGCTTCCCCGTCACCGATGTGCAGGTGACGCTGACCGACGGCTCCTATCACAGCGTCGACTCTTCCGATCTCGCCTTTCGCACGGCGGCGCGGATCGGACTCAACGAGGGCCTGCCGCATTGTCAGTCGGTGCTGCTGGAGCCGATCCACGTGGTCGAGATCGTCTGTCCGACCGACGCCACCGCCAAGATCAACGCGATCCTGTCGGCGCGGCGCGGCCAGATCCTCGGCTTCGACACGCGTGACGGCTGGAGCGGCTGGGACAGCGTCCGTGCCATGATGCCGGAAGCCGAGATCGGCGAACTGATCGTGGAGCTGCGCTCGGCTACCGCCGGCGCCGGCAGCTTCACCCGCACGTTCGACCACATGGCCGAAGTCACAGGCCGCGCCGCCGACCAGATCATCGCCGCGCATCAACACGCGGCGTGATCAAGCTGGCTTAGTCAGAGGCGCACGCTCTCTCACACCCTCTCCCCGCTCTTCGCGGGGAGAGGGTGGGTGAGGGGCCGCCTCTACGCGTGCGGCGTTTCAAGTGATCGCGCCCCAACCGCAAGAGCGAAGCAATCCAGAGAGTCGTGCCGCGGCAGGACTCTGGATTGCTTCGTCGCAAGGGTCCTCGCAATGACGGCGGCGTAGCTGGGCAACCTCTTGCCTTAAGTCCGATATGATGTATTTTACATCATTGTACATGTCTCAGATATCATTTATAAGTGCTGGTAAGTGAGGCCAAGGTGATCACGTCGTTCCAGATGCGGGCAGCCCGCGCGCTGCTCGGCATTGACCAGAAAACCCTGGCCGAGCTCGCCGGCGTTTCGCTGCCGACCATCCAGCGGATGGAGGCCAGCACCGGCAATGTGCGTGGCGTGGTCGAGACCCTGATCAAGGTGGTCGAGGCGTTCGACCGGGCCGGCGTCGAGCTGATCGGCGAGCAGGTCCGCAGCGACAGCGGCGGGCGTGGCGTCCGCCTGAAGGAGCCCGGGCCGCCGCGCCGGGTGGGGGCTTGATCTTGCGGGTCTTGCCCGGAGCAGACTGAACCAACGCACCGTCGCGTCCGGATCGCGGCCGCACGATGCGGTGGAGCATTGTGGGGCAGCGGAGCATGAGCATCACAAGCGATCACGCAAGCCGGCTGCACCAGCTGCGTCAGCCGACTTTTGCCGAACTGTATCTGCCAAAGCTCGTCACCGTCTGGCGTGAAGGCTACGGCGTCGCGGACTTCCGCGCCGATGTCTTCGCGGGCCTGACGGTTGCGATCGTGGCGCTGCCGCTGTCGATGGCGATCGCGATCGCCTCGGGCGTGACGCCGGACCGCGGTCTCTACACCGCTGTCGTCGGCGGCTTCATCGCCTCGCTGCTCGGCGGCAGCCGGTTCCAGATCGGCGGACCCGCCGGCGCCTTCATCGTCCTGGTTGCAGCGACCGCGGAGCGTCACGGCGTTGACGGCGTCATCCTCGCCACCCTGATGGCGGGCGTGTTCCTGATCGCTGCGGGCCTGCTCCGGGTCGGCACCTACATCAAGTTCATTCCCTATCCGGTCACGGTCGGATTCACCGCCGGCATCGCCGTGATCATCTTCGCCAGCCAGCTCCGCGATCTCGGCGGGATCACGCTTGCGGGCAAGGAGCCCAGCGAGTTCGTTCCAAAGCTGGTCGCGCTCGCCGGCGGTCTCAACACCATCAATCCATCCGCCGTCGCGGTCGCGATCGTCAGCATCGCCATCATCGCGGCCTTGCGGATCTGGCGGCCGTCCTGGCCCGGCATCCTGATCGCGGTCGTGATCGCGGCCGTTGCGTGTGCCGTGCTGTCGCTGCCGGTGGAAACCATCGGATCGCGCTTCGGCGGCATTCCGCGCGAATTGCCGTCACCGGCGCTGCCGGCGTTCTCGGTCGCGAAGGCGAGCGCCGTGCTGCCGGATGCGATCGCGTTCGCGCTGCTGGCCGCCATCGAATCGCTGCTGTCGGCGGTGGTCGCCGACGGCATGACCGGGCGCCGTCACCGCTCCAATTGCGAGCTGGTGGCGCAAGGCGCCGCCAATATCGGCTCGGCGCTGTTCGGCGGCATCTGCGTCACCGGCCTGATCGCGCGGACCGCGACTAACATTCGCGCCGGCGCGCGCGGGCCGCTGGCCGGCATGCTGCATTCCGTGTTTCTGCTGCTGTTCATGCTGATCGCGGCGCCGCTCGCAAGCTACATTCCGCTGGCGGCGCTCGCCTCGGTGCTGGTCGTGGTGGCCTGGACCATGGCGGAGAAGCACGAATTCGCCACGCTCCTGCGTTCGTCATGGGGCGACGCCGTCGTGCTGCTCGCGACCTTCCTGCTGACGATCTTCCGCGATCTCACCGAAGGCATCCTGGTCGGCTTTGCGCTCGGCGCCGTGCTGTTCATCCATCGCATGGCGGAGATGACGGGGATCGAGGAACGCTCGCCGCTGGTCGCCGGCGATCGTCCCGACGACGGCAATGGCGATCGCGTTCGCTACGATCCCGCGCTTGCGGTCGATCGCGACGTGCTGGTCTATCGCATCACCGGCGCGTTCTTCTTCGGCGCGGCCTCCGCCATCGGAGGCGTGCTCGACGAGGTCGCCGACAAGCGCAAGGCCTTCGTGGTCGATTTCGCCGCGGTGCCGTTCCTGGATTCGACGGCGGCCAACGTGCTGGGCCGCGTCGCCGCCAAGGCGCACCGCCAGGGCATCCGCCTGTTCATCACGGGGGCTTCGCCCGCTGTCCGCCGCGCGCTGCTCACCCATGGCGTGACGCCGCCGCGGGCGCGCTATCGCCAGAGCCTCGACCGCGCGATCGCCGACATCAAGGGCCGGGCGGCCGACGAGGCTGCGGCGGACTAGCGACGTCCGCACGCTTGACAGGCCCCACGGGACGCGAAATGGATCGCCTCGGAAACGACCCGAGGGAAAGATGACCGCGCCCAAAGCTCCTGCAGCCTGTCTGATCGGATGGCCGGCCGCGCATTCGCGCTCGCCGCTGATCCATCATTACTGGCTGCGCACGCTCGGCATCCCCGGCGGCTATGTCATCGAAGCGGTTCCGCCCGAGGATCTCAGGGATTTCGTGCTGCGGCTGGCGCTGCGCGGCTTCGTCGGCGCCAACGTCACCATCCCGCACAAGGAAGAGGTGCTGGCGCTGTCGGCGCCCGATGCGCGCGCCAAGGCCGTCGGCGCGGCGAACACGCTGTGGTTTGCCGACGGCGAGCTGCGCTCGACCAACACCGACGTCGAAGGTTTCATCGGCAATCTCGACGCCAGCGCGCCCGGTTGGGATGCCTCCGAGGAGGCGCTGGTGCTCGGCGCCGGCGGCTCCTCGCGGGCGGTCGTGTTCGGCCTGCTCGAGCGCGGGATCAAGCACATCCATCTTGCCAATCGCACCATCGCGCGGGCCGAGACGCTGGCAAGACAGTTCGGGCCGAACGTGCATCCCGTGACGTGGGACGGGATCGACAACGTGCTGCCGCGCGCAAAACTTCTCGTGAACACGACCTCGCTCGGCATGCACGGCCAGCCCTCACTCGATGTTGATGTCGCGCGCCTGCCGCAGGCGGCGGTGGTCGCCGACCTCGTCTATGTCCCGCTGGTGACGCCGCTGCTCGCCGCCGCAACGGCGCGTGGCCTGAAGACGGCAGACGGGCTCGGCATGCTGCTGCACCAGGCGGTGCGCGGTTTCGAGCTGTGGTTCGGCCGGCGGCCGGAGGTCACAGCCGAGCTGCGGGCGCTGGTCGAGGCCGATCTCACAAAGACTTGAGAGAATAGCACGCGTCGTCCGGAGTTCTCCATTCCTGGGGGACAATCGGAGACCGTCATGTCTGTTCAACGTGCAACTTTCACACGTCCGCTGATCGCCGTCGCGATGGTGGCCGCTTCCACCCTCTATGCCTACGCGCAGAGGGCACCGGTGCCGACGCGCGTGCGCGGCACGATCGAAAGTGTCAATGGTGACACGATGCAGGTCAAGTCGCGCAGCGGCGAGGACGTCAAGCTGCGCATCGCTCCCGACGTGAACGTCTCGGGGATTACCAAAATTTCACTCGCCGACATCAAGGTCGGCTCCTTCGTCGGCGCCACCACGGTGCCCGGACCGGACGGCGGCCAGAACGCGGTCGAGGTCCACGTGTTTCCGGAGAGCATGCGCGGCACCGGCGAGGGCTCGCGGCCCTATGACCTCAAGCCGAATTCGAGCATGACCAACGCCACGGTGTCGGAGAGCGTGGTCGGCAATGACGGCCATACGCTGCTGGTCAAGTACAAGGACGGCGAGAAGAAGGTGTTCGTCGCCGACAACACGCCGGTGGTGACCTTCGTGCCCGGTGACAAATCCGACCTGAAGCCCGGAGCAAAGGTCATCGCCTTCATGAAGCAATTGCCCGACGGCTCGTTCGAGACCAACCGCGTCAGCGTCGGCCGTGACGGCCTGACGCCGCCGATGTGATGAGAAAGCAATCGTAGGGTGGGCAAAGGCGCGTCAGCGCCGTGCCCACGTCTTTCTCACATTACGCAGATTGATGGGCACGCTTACGCTTTGCCCACCCTACGGCACCGCCGCTGCACCTCACATCGCGATGACATGATCGTCGATCTCGTCGATCCGGTTGACGCCGCACAGGCCCATGGTGGTGAGCAACTCCTTCTGGATGATGTCGATCGCCTTGGCGACGCCGGCCTGGCCGCCGGCACCCAGGCCGTAGGCATAGGCGCGGCCGAGCATGCAGGACTTTGCGCCGAGCGCGAGCGCGCGCATCACGTCCTGGCCGGAGCGGATGCCGCCGTCGAACATGATCTCCATCCTGTCGCCGACCGCATCGGCGATCTCGGGCAGCACCTCGATCGAGGACGGCGCACCGTCGAGCTGCCGGCCGCCATGGTTGGAGACGACGAGCGCCTGCGCGCCGGTCTTGGCGGCTTCCTCGGCGTCCTCGACGTCGAGGATGCCCTTGATGACGAGCTTGCCCGGCCAGATGCTGCGGACCCACTCGACGTCCTTCCAGTTCAGCGAGGTGTCGAACTGCGAGGCCGTCCATTCGGCGAGGCGATTGAGATCCTCGGTGTTCTTCACGTGGCCGGCGATGTTGCCGAAGGTGCGGCGCTTGCCCTGCAGCACGCCGGAGACCCAGCCGGGCTTGCTGGCGAAATCCAGCAGCTTCGACAGCGACCATTCGGGGGGCACCGTCATGCCGTTCTTGATGTCGGCGTGGCGCTGGCCGATCACCTGGAGGTCCACGGTGAGCACCAGCGCGCTGCACTTGGCCGCGATCGCGCGCTGGATCAATTCCTTGATGAAGCCGCGGTCCTTCATGACGTAGAGCTGGAACCAGAACGGCTTCTCGACATTGGCGGCGATGTCCTCGATCGAGCAGATCGACATGGTCGATTGCGTGAACGGGATACCGGCGGCCTGCGCGGCGCGGCAGGCATAAATTTCGCCGTCGCCATGCTGCATGCCGAGCAGGCCGACGGGCGCGAGTATCAGCGGCATGGTCGAGGGCTCGCCGAGGATCGTGGTCGAGGTGTCCCGCTTGGAGACGTCGACCAGGATGCGCTGGCGAAACTTGATCGCCTGCATATCCTCGCGGTTGGCGCGCAGCGTCTCCTCGGCATAGGAGCCGCGATCGCAATAGTCGAAGAACGCCTTCGGCACGCGGCGCTTATGCAGCGCGCGAAGATCGTCGATACAGGTGATATGTTTCATGATCGTTCCCCGGCCCGTCTTCTACCAAGAGTCTTGCATCGGAAGATTTCGGGGTCATCTAGCATGGTTGGATGCACAGCCAAATCCGTTTGCAGACCGTTTTGCAGGAGGGCGCCATGACGAAGCCGCACGCTGGACCTTCGCCGGAAGAGATCAAGGAGAAGCGTGATCTCGAGGAAGCCCTGGAAGAGGGTCTGGAAGAGACCTTTCCGGGCTCCGATCCCGTCAACGTCACCCAGCCGGCGCCGAGCCGCGGCGATGGCCACGTCAAGCGCAGCGATTAAATCGGGTTCCACCCCGTCCGGCGCCATGGGTAGGAAATATAATGTTAACAAGACGTTGTCGGAGCGGCGGCGCCCCGGGTTCCGTAATGATTCATCATATTTTTTGAAGCCAAGTTAGCCCCATAGGCATTATAAGACGTTTAGCAAATCAGGGATGCGGGTCCCGTTCGGGCAGCCCGTGGTTGTAGAGGGGATCCCCTGGTTGTTGCTCGGGGGACGATATGAGTCGCAAATATTTCGGGACGGACGGGATTCGGGGCCGCGCCAACGGACTGATCACGCCGGAGCTCGCGCTCAAGGTCGGCCAAGCCGCAGGCCTTGCGTTTCAGCGCGGTGACCACCGCCACCGGGTCGTGATCGGCAAGGACACCCGCCTGTCCGGCTACATGATCGAATACGCGATGGTCGCCGGCTTCACCTCGGTCGGCATGGACGTGCTGCTGGTCGGCCCGATGCCGACGCCGGCGGTTGCGATGCTGACCAAGTCGATGCGCGCCGATCTCGGCGTCATGATCTCGGCCTCGCACAATCTGTTCGAGGACAACGGCATCAAGCTGTTCGGCCCGCAGGGCTTCAAGCTGTCCGACGACGTCGAGCGGCAGATCGAGCAGCTGCTCGACGAGCCCATCGACAAGCGGCTGGCACAGAGCGCGAGCCTCGGCCGCGCCCGCCGCATCGACGGCGTGCATGACCGCTACATCGAATTCGCCAAGCGCACGCTGCCGCGCGACCTCTCGCTCGACGGCCTGCGCGTCGTGATCGATTGCGCCAACGGCGCCGCCTACAAGGTGGTGCCGGAAGCGCTGTGGGAGTTGGGCGCCGACGTTGTGCCGATCGGCGTCGAGCCCGACGGCTTCAACATCAACAAGGATTGCGGCTCGACCTCGCCGGAAGCACTGTCGCGGAAGGTGCGCGAGATGCGCGCCGACATCGGCATCGCGCTCGACGGCGACGCCGATCGCGTTATCCTGGTCGACGAGCGCGGTCATGTCGTCGACGGCGACCAGCTCCTGGCGGTGATCGCGCAGAGCTGGAAGGAAGACGGCCGCCTGTCGCGGCCCGGCATCGTCGCCACCGTGATGTCCAATCTCGGCCTCGAGCGTTTCCTGAAAGGGCAGGGGCTCGATCTGGTCCGCACGCCGGTCGGCGACCGCTACGTGCTCGAGCAGATGCTGAACGGCGGCTACAATCTCGGCGGCGAGCAGTCCGGCCACATCATCCTGTCCGACTATGCCACCACCGGCGACGGTTTTGTCGCTGCCCTGCAGGTGCTCGCGGTGGTGCAGAAGCTGCGCCGTCCCGTGTCGGAGGTCTGCCACCGCTTCGATCCGCTGCCGCAGATCCTCAAGAACGTCCGCCACAAGGGCGGCAAGCCGCTCGACGATTCCGACGTCAAGTCGGCGATCTCCGACGGCGAGAAACGGCTCAACGGCCACGGCCGTCTCCTGATCCGCTCCTCCGGCACCGAGCCGGTGATCCGCGTCATGGGCGAGGGCGAAGACCGCATCCTGGTCGAGGACGTCGTCGACACCATCGTCTTCGCCCTCGGCCAGGCGGCGGCCTGAGGTCCCAGGCACCCTGCGATTCCTTTTTCATAGCGAGATCCAGACCTTCATGGTGAGGAGCCCGTGAAAGCGGGCCTCCCGAACCATGCAGGTCGCGCTGCTCGCAGCAGAGCGAGCGCATTCCAGCCATTTGCGATTGGCGGTGGTTCCATCGCGCGTTGCATCGTACCTACGAGGTCGCGGCAATCTGCCGCGCCGGGATGCTGCATTGAACAAGCCTGTCGTCGTCTCAGAGGAAACGCTGACCGAGCCCGTCGTCGTCGCTGACGTGGCACCCGCCGCCAAAGCGGCCGGGCCGGCCTATGTCGTGCTCGCCGGCATCAGCTTCTCGCATTTCCTCAACGACACCATGCAGTCGCTGATCGCCTCGGTGTATCCGATCCTGAAGGACACCTACGCGCTCGACTTCGCGCAGATCGGCATGATCACGCTGGCCTTTCAGTTCACGGCCTCGCTGCTGCAGCCGGTGGTCGGGCATTACACCGACAAGAAGGCGCAGCCTTATTCGCTGGCGATCGGCATGGCCTCGACCTTCTTTGGTCTGTTGCTGCTCAGTGCCGCGCACCAATATCTCGTCATCCTCGTCGCCGCCGCGCTGGTCGGTCTCGGCTCGGCGGTGTTTCACCCCGAATCCGCACGCATCGCGCGGCTCGCCTCCGGCGGCCGCTACGGATTTGCGCAATCGGTGTTCCAGCTCGGCGGCAGTTTCGGCACCTCGATGGGGCCGGTGCTGGCGGCGTTGATCGTGGTGCCGTTCGGGCAGGGCAGCATCGCCTGGTTCTCCTCGATCGCCTTCCTCGCGATCCTCATCCTCTGGCGCATCGGCCGCTGGTACGCGCCGCAGATCAAGGCGAAGAAGACAGCGGCGGTTCAGGCCCATCCCGACGCACCGAGCTCGCGCCGCGTCGCCGTCGCGCTGCTCGTGCTGGTCGCGCTGCTGTTCTCGAAACAGCTCTACGTGTCGAGCCTGTCGAGCTATTACATCTTCTACCTGATCGATCGGTTCGGCGTGTCGACGCAGGCAGCGCAGATCTATCTCTTCATCTTCCTCGCGGCGAACGCGGTCGGTGCGTTTCTGGGCGGTCCCTTGGGCGATCGCTTCGGCCGCAAGATCGTGATCTGGATCTCGATCCTGGGCGCGCTGCCGTTCACGCTGGCGCTGCCCTATGCCGGGCTCGTCGGCAGCGCGGTGCTGTCAGTCATCATCGGTCTGATCATCTCCTCGACGACGTCGTCGATCATCGTGTTCGCGCAGGAGCTGGTGCCGCACAGATTCGGCATGATCTCCGGCGTGTTCTTCGGCGTTGCGTTCGGCATCGGGGGCCTGGGCGCCGCCGTGCTCGGCAAGCTCGCCGACCACACCTCGATCGAGTTCGTCTACCAGGTCTGCGCCTACCTGCCGGCGCTCGGCCTGCTTGCGGTGTTCCTGCCCAAGCTGCAGCGGCACGCGCGTTAACGGATTCTCTCCCGCTGCACTGTGGCTTTACACATCGTTAGCAATTGCGGCGCCAGGCGCTGCAATTTTGCAACGCTTCTCATCCGTGCGCGCGAGCAGTCAGGAAAAATCAACCTTAAAAATTAGGGTTAAGTGGCGCTTAAACATTTGCTGGCATCGTCCGCTCCGTGAGTTTCCAGAACGTGAGGCCTGCGTATTTGCCTCACCGGCCAAAAGGACGAAGCCAATGCGTAGCGTTAAGTCTCTCCTTGCCGCGGGTGCGGCAACCCTGATCTCGTCGATGGCGTTCGCTGCCGACATGCCGATCGCGGCCCCCCCTCCCATGTACGCGCCGCCGGCTCCGCCCGCGGACTTCGGCGGCTGGTATCTGCGCGGCGACATCGGCATGACCAACCAGAGCGCCAAGCGCATCGATAGCGCCCTGCCGGCCGGCTATTCCAAGACGACCGAGGGGCTCGGCTTCGACTCGGCGGGGCTGTTCGATCTCGGCGTCGGCTATCGCTTCAACAACTGGTTCCGCGCCGACGTGATCGGCCAGTACCGTGGCAAATCCAATCTGCACGGCAGCGACAACGTCGTTGGACCCGGCTTCGTCGGCGTCAACAACTACAGCGGCAGCAAGTCCGAGTGGGTCGTGATGGCCAACGCCTATGTCGACCTCGGCACCTGGTGGTGCATCACACCGTTCATCGGCGCCGGTGTCGGCGGCTCCTACAACAAGATCAGCGGCTTCCGCGACGACGGCGTGTCCTACAACCCGCTGCTCAACAACAGCGTTGCCTACTTCGCGGATAACGGAAAGTGGAACCTCGCCTGGGCCGCTCACGCCGGTCTCGCCTACAAGGTCAATCCCGGGTTCACCGTCGAACTGGCCTATAGCTACATGAACCTCGGCGACGCCGCGCCCGGCAATTACCGCTTGTTCGACAACAGCGCCTCCGGCCCGACCTCGATCAAGGTCAAGGAGCTCACCTCGCACGACATCAAGCTCGGCGTGCGCTGGGATCTCAGCAGCCCGCCGGTCTACGCGCCGCCGCTCGTCACCAAGGGCTGATCGATACTTCGATCGGTTAGGACTTCTTAACGGCGCGGGATCATCCCGCGCCGTTTTGCTTTGCGTATTTTTCATGGCGAGTAGCGATGAAGGCGGCCGACGCAACCATTGGTTAAGGTTAACGAGCCATGATCATGGAAGAAAGTTCGAGTTCGATGGAGCGTTGCGATGCGTGGCCTTTTGTTGGCGGCGGCGATGTTGGGGACGGTGTCTGCCGCGCATGCGGCCGATATGCCGGATCTTCCCATCCTGCGCGGCAGCTTCACGGACGGTCTCACCCGGTCCAGCGTCAACTGGCAAGGCTCCTATATCGGAGCCCAGGCCGGTTATGGTTCGTCCGACGAGAACTTCAACGGCTCGACCAGCAACATGATGGCTGCCCTGTTGGCGGATACGTTGATCGAGAGCTCGATGGGCGTGTCTCAGTGGAATCTCGGACTGGGCAAGGCCTCGCAGCGCACCACCGGTTACGGCGCCTTCGTCGGATACAATGCGCAATGGGACGACGTCGTCCTCGGTCTCGAAGTGAGCTGGCTGCATGGCAGGTTCGGAGGATCGTCGTCGGCCAGCGAACGGCGCGTCAGCCCCACTGCACTGTCCGACGGCAACTTCCATGATGTCACGGCGACGTCGACCTCTTCGATCAGCATCAGCGACATCGGGACGTTCCGCGGTCGCGCCGCCTACGCATGGGGATGCTTCCTGCCCTACATGTTTGCGGGGCTCGCGCTCGGTAGTGCCGACATCGTTCGCACCGTCAGCGTGCAGGACCGCGTGAGCGCGACCCAGCTCGGGGTCTACACGCCGCTGGCGCCGTTGACCTCGACCGATGCCCAGCACAATCACCTGATCTACGGCTACACCGCCGGTCTCGGCGTCGACGTCAATCTGGTCGGCGGCTTGTTCATGCGCGCGGAGTACGAATATATTCGCTTCACTTCCCAGGTCGACACCAGCATCAACACCGTCCGCGCCGGCCTCGGCTACAAGTTCTGACGCGACGGCGCCGCGCCGCGGTTGACAGCTCGCTTGCGTCCTGATGCTCTGTCGCTTCAGAGTGGGGCGGCAGCGATGAAGATCTACGGCGATAGCAATTCCGGCAATTGCCTGAAGGTGAAGTGGGTCTGCGACAAGCTCGCATTGCCCTACCAGTGGATCGAGATCGACACGCGCAAGGGCGAGACGCGCACGCCGCAATTCCTTGAGATGAACGGCGCCGGCCAGGTGCCCACCGTCGCATTCGACGACGGCCGCACGCTGGCCCAGTCCAATGCCATCATCCGCTATCTCGCCCGCGACAGCGCGCTCGTTCCGCGCGACGCCTTCATTGCGGCCAAGATGGACGAATGGCTGTTCTGGGAACAGTACAGCCACGAGCCTTATATCGCGGTGTGCCGCTTCCTCCTCGTTTATCTCAGCAAGGACGCATCCGAGCTCGACCCCGAAAAGGTCAAGCGCGGCTATGCGGCGCTCGACCGCATGGAGCAGCATCTTTCGGCTGGCCGCTTCTTCGCCGGTGAAGAGGTTTCGCTCGCCGACGTCTCGCTGCTCGCCTATACCCGCCTGGCGCATGAGGGCGGCTTCGATCTCGGCCGCTATGCCGCTCTCCGCCGCTGGATCGGCGAGGTCGAAGCGTCTCTCGGCCTCCCGCCGGCGCGCTGAGGTTGGAGTTGTCATGAACGCCGAATCCGTCTCCATTCGCCGCGCGCGCCGCGACGACGTTCCAGCGATCGTGGCGATGCTCGCCGACGATCATCTCGGCCGCGCGCGCGAGCGCCTCGAGGATCCGTTGCCTGCCGCCTATTACGATGCCTTCGCACGGGTCGAGCGCGATCCGAACCTCACGCTCGTGGTTGCCGAGAGCGGGGGCAGGGTGGTCGGCTGCCTGCAACTCGCGATCCTGCCGGGCATCAGCTCGCAAGGCGGCGTGCGCGGCCTGCTCGAAGACGTTCGTGTTGCTTCGGATTGTCGCAGCCACGGCATCGGCGAGCGGTTGGTGCAATGGGCGATCGCGCAAGCGAAAGCGCGCGGCTGCGGTCTGGTCGAATTGCTGACGCATGCGAGCCGCGTCGATGCGCAGCGTTTCTACAAGCGGCTCGGGTTCGCGGCGAGCCACGTCGGTATGACTGTCCGCTTTTGAGGCAGCTCTTCGCGAGCCTTGCGCGATCAGCGAATTCGGATCGCGCGTTTGTTCATATTAACAGCTGATAAACTACCCAGCCGTCGTTCACGTTGATCCGGGAACGAACGGTGCTACGGCAGCTTCAGACACCGGGCTCTGTCGGTTCGGGGATTTCGATGACAAGCTATTCAATAATCAAGGTCGGCAACGATTACGTCGTGCAGGCCAATGACAAGTGCATTTTGAAAGTCGGCAGCCGCCGCAGAGCCGCGCAATTGATCAGCGAGGCCACGGACTTGCTGAATGCGCTCACGGTCGTCGAATCCCCTGATATCGCACCGGAAGCACCATCACGCCGCCGTGAGACGCCGGAACTTCCTTGACGCCTCTTCCTGTTTCCCGTATCAGCCGCGGCGGGACACCTCCCCCCAACGGGAGGCTGACTATCTGGAAGGGTAGATATGATGACTGTAGCGAAGCCCGCTTCGCGGCCGAACGTGCCGCATTTCTCCTCCGGCCCCTGCGCCAAGCGCCCCGGCTGGAACGCCCAAAATCTCAAGGACGCAGCACTCGGCCGGTCGCATCGCGCGAAGGTCGGCAAGACCAAGCTCAAGCTCGCCATCGATCTGACGCGCGAAGTGCTCGAGGTGCCCGCCGATTATCGCATCGGCATCGTGCCCGCCTCCGATACCGGCGCAGTCGAGATGGCGCTCTGGTCGCTGCTCGGTGCGCGGCCCGTCACCACGCTCGCCTGGGAATCCTTCGGCGAAGGTTGGGTCAGCGATATCGTCAAGGAATTGAAGCTCAAGGACGTCACCAAGCTGAATGCGGCTTACGGTGAGATCCCCGACCTCTCCAAGGTCGATCCCAAGAGCGACGTCGTCTTCACCTGGAACGGCACCACGTCAGGCGTGCGCGTGCCTGATGCCAACTGGATCAGCGCGACCCGCGAAGGCCTGACCATCTGCGACGCCACCTCGGCCGCGTTTGCGCAGCCGCTGGACTGGGCCAAGCTCGATGTCGTCACCTTCTCCTGGCAGAAGGCGCTCGGCGGCGAAGCCGCGCACGGCATGCTGATCCTGTCGCCCCGTGCGGTTGAACGGCTGGAAACCTACAAGCCGGCCTGGCCGCTGCCGAAGATCTTCCGCATGACCAAGGGCGGCAAGATCAACGAAGGCATCTTCGTCGGCGAGACCATCAACACGCCGTCGATGCTTTGCGTCGAGGATTATCTCGATGCGCTGAACTGGGCCAAGTCGATCGGCGGCCTCAAGGCGCTGATCGCGCGTGCCGACGCCAACACCAAGGTGCTCGCCGACTGGAAGGCGAAGACGCCGTGGATCGACTTCCTCGCCAAGGACGCCGCGATCCGCTCCAACACTTCGGTGTGCCTGAAGTTCACCGATCCCGCCATCACCTCGCTGTCCGAGGACGCGCAAGCCGAGTTCTCCAAGAAGCTGGTGGCGCTGGTGGAGAAGGAAGGCGCCGGCTACGACTTCGCGTATTATCGCGATGCGCCGGCCGGCCTGCGCATCTGGTGCGGCGCCACCGTCGAGGCCAAGGACGTCGAGCTGCTGACGCAGTGGATCGACTGGGCTTTTGCCGAGACCAAGGCCACGCTCGCCAAGGCGGCCTGAGTTTTGTCCCTCCCCTGGAGGGGGAGGGTCGACGCACCGTCAGGTGCGGCGGGTGGGGTGATCTCTCCACACGGCGCACTGGCGAATTTCGAATTCGCAGCTTCACCCCACCCCGGCGCTTCGCGCCGACCCTCCCCCTCCAAGGGAGGGTGTGAAGGACACATCCCATGACCAAACCCAAAGTTCTCATTTCCGACGCGCTCTCGCCCGCTGCCGTGCAGATCTTCAAAGACCGCGGCGTCGAGGTCGACTTCCAGCCCAATCTCGGCAAGGACAAGGACAAGCTGGCCGAGATCATCGGCAATTACGATGGCCTTGCGATCCGCTCCGCGACCAAGGCGACCGCAAAGATCCTCGACAAGGCGACCAACCTCAAGGTGATCGGCCGCGCCGGCATCGGCGTCGACAATGTCGAGATCCCCGCCGCCACGGCCAAGGGCATCATCGTGATGAACACGCCGTTCGGCAATTCGATCACGACCGCCGAGCATGCCGTCACCCTGATGCTGGCGCTCGCGCGCGAGATCCCGCAGGCCGACGCCTCGACCCAGGCCGGCAAGTGGGAGAAGAACCGCTTCATGGGCGTCGAGATCACCGGCAAGGTGCTGGGCGTCGTCGGCTGCGGCAACATCGGCTCGATCGTCGCCGACCGCGCGCTCGGCCTGCGCATGAAGGTGATCGCGTTCGATCCGTTCCTGTCGCCGGAGCGCGCCAAGGACATCGGCGTCGAGAAGGTCGAGCTCGACGACCTGCTCAAGCGCGCCGATTTCATCACGCTGCACACGCCGCTGACCGAGAAGACGAAGAACATCATCGACGCTGCCGCAATCGCCAAGATGAAGAAGGGCGTGCGCCTGATCAACTGCGCGCGCGGCGGTCTCGTCGACGAGCAGGCGGTGGTCGATGCACTCAATTCCAAGCACATCGCCGGCGCCGCGTTCGACGTCTTCGTCGAGGAGCCCGCGAACGCCAACGTGCTGTTCGGACATCCCAACGTGATCTGCACGCCGCATCTCGGCGCCTCCACCACCGAAGCGCAGGAGAACGTCGCGCTGCAGGTCGCCGAGCAGATGTCGGATTACCTGCTCACCGGCGCGATCTCGAACGCGGTCAACTTCCCCTCGATCACGGCGGAAGAAGCGCCGAAGCTGAAGCCGTTCATCTCGCTCGCCGAGAAGCTCGGCTCGTTCGCCGGCCAGCTCACCGAGACCGGCATCCTCAAGGTCGAGATCACCTATGAGGGCCACGTCGCCGAGATGAAGATCAAGGCGATCACCTCCGCCGTGCTGTCGGGCCTGCTGCGGCCGATGCTGGGCGAGGTCAACGTGGTGTCCGCGCCCGTCGTCGCCAAGGAGCGCGGCATGGTGGTGGACGAGATCGTGCGCGCCGCCCAGAGCGACTATGAGAGCCTGATCACCGTGACGGTCGCGACCGAACGCCAGGAGCGCTCGGTCTCCGGCACCGTCTATCACGACGGCAAGCCGCGCCTGGTCGACATCAAGGGCATCCGCGTCGACGCCGAGTTCGGCAAGTCGATGATCTATGTCACCAACGAGGACAAGCCGGGCTTCATCGGCAGCTTCGCTGGCCTGCTGGGCGACGCCAAGATCAACATCGCGACCTTCCATCTCGGCCGCGTCGAGCAGGGCGGCGACGCTATCGCGCTGGTCGAGGTCGATGGCGCGGTCCCGGCGGACGTGCTCGCCAAGGTGCAGGCCCTGCCGCAGGTCAAGCAGGTCAAGGCGCTGACGTTCTGAGACGCTGACATATTCCGACCCGCGGAACAACGCCGCCTCCGTCACGGGAGGCGGCGTTTTTATTTTCCGCAGCCTGCCAAACTTTGTGTACCAATGGCGCCAGGACAACTCGTTCAAAGAGCGCTCCGTTCAAAATCGCTCGACAAGGGAGAAACACATGCGTGAAGCCGTCATCGTTTCCTATGCGCGCACGGGCCTCGCAAAATCCGGCCGCGGCGGGTTCAACATCACGCCGCCGATGTCGCTCGCGGCGCACGCCATCCAGCACGCGGTGAAGCGCGCCGGCGTCGACAAGGACTATGTCGAGGACTGCTATCTCGGCAATTGCGCCCACGGCGCGCCCAACATCGGCCGCCAGGCCGCGCTGCTCGCCGGCCTGCCGAAGACCACCGCCGGCGTCTCGGTGAACCGGTTCTGCTCCTCGGGGCTGCAGACCATCGCGATGGCCGCCAACTCGATCCGCTCGGACGGCGCAGACTGCATCGTCGCCGGCGGGGTCGAGAGCATCTCGATGCCGGGCGGCGGCACCCCGAAGGAATCGATCGATCCTGAATTGCTCAAGGTCGCGCCCGACATCTTCATGGCGATGATCGACACCGCCGACATCGTCGCCGAGCGCTACAAGCTCAGCCGCGAATATCAGGACGAGTTCTCGCTGGAATCGCAGCGCCGCATGGCGGCGTCGCAGCAGGCGGGCAAGTACAAGGACGAGATCGTCCCGATGAAGACCAGGATGAAGGTCGTCGACAAGGCGACCAAGGCGGAGAGCATCGTCGACTACGTCGTCGATCGCGACGAGTGCAATCGTCCTGAGACCACGATGGAAGGATTGGCAAAACTCGAGCCGGTGAAGGGTCCCGGCAAGTTCGTCACCGCCGGCAATGCCAGCCAGCTCTCGGACGGCGCCGCCGCCGTGGTGCTGATGGAAGCCAAGGACGCCGAGAAGCGCGGCCTCAAGCCGCTCGGCCGCTTCGTCGCCTGGGCGACCGCGGGCTGCGAGCCCGACGAGATGGGCATCGGCCCGGTGTTCGCGATCCCGAAGCTGCTCAAGCGCACCGGCCTGAAGGTCGACGACATCGACCTGTGGGAGCTCAACGAAGCCTTCGCCAGCCAGTGCCTGTACTGCCGCGACCAGCTCGGCATCGATCCCGCCAAGTACAACGTCAACGGCGGCTCGATCGCGATCGGCCATCCCTTCGGCATGACCGGTGCCCGTCTCACCGGCCACCTGCTGCAGGAAGGCGCGCGCCGCAAGGCGAAGTGGGGCGTGGTGACGATGTGCATCGGCGGCGGCCAGGGCGGCGCCGGCCTGTTCGAGATCTACAGCTGAGCCGATCCACAGCCAACGGCTTGAAGGGAAGGAAGCACGGCGCGCACGAGCGCCGTGTTTTTTTCTTGTGCACTTCACCGTGCATAGACGGGGGCCATCGAGACTTATCCTGTGACGTGTATCGTGCATAAGTACGTAGTCATACGTGTCCGCAGATTAACGGAAGTTTCCGCGCATTGAGGCTTCATTAGTCGCATCAGCCACAACCAATTTTGAAATCAAATCAAAGATGCGATTATTCTCCCTGCGGCTCACCCACAAGATCACTGCAATCGGCGTGATCGGCGTCCTTGGTGTCGTCCTGATCGGCGGGATTCACCTCTATGGTGAGCGCGCGATGGCGGTCTATCGCAACGCCGCCGAGGAGGCGCGCACCGTCTTCGAGCTCAACAACAGGATCGCGGTCGAGCTGCTCGAGGCGCGCCGGGCCGAAAAGGATTTCCTTCTGCGCAGCGATCCGGCCAGAGCCGAGCGCCAGGTCGAGATCAGCCGGCAGGTGGCGCTCGACATCGAGACGCTTCGCGGCAGGATCTCTGTCCTCGGCAAGCCCGAGCTGGCGCAAAAGATCGACGCGATGAACGCATCGCTGAAGACCTATCAGGCGCGCTTTACCGCGGTGGTCGAGGAGCGGCAGCGGCTCGGCCTCGACGAGAAATCCGGCCTGGAGGGGCGCCTGCGCGCGTCCGTCCACGGTATCGAGAGCCAGGTCGACCAGCTCCAGGACTCCTCTCTCAAGGTGATCATGCTGATGATGCGCCGGCATGAGAAGGACTTCATGCTGCGTCGCGACGCCAGATATGGCGATGACATCAAGAAGCGTGCGGCTGAATTTTCGGCCCTTCTCAACGCCGCAACCATTCCCGACAATTCGAAGGCCGAGCTTCGCCAAAAGCTCGCCGACTACCAGCGCGATTTCTCCGCGTGGATGGAGACCGCGTTGAAGCTCGCGGCCGAGCTGAAGGCGATGTCCGAAGCGTTCTCGGCGGTCGAGCCCGTCATCGAGCAGGTCTCGAAGTCGGTCGACCAGATCCGTGTCGAGGCCGACCGGCTGAACGAGGCCGAGCGTGCCAACATCCAGTTCTGGATCGCGGTCGCGATCGCGCTGATCGCATCCGGCGTGCTCGGGCTCGGCATCTTCATCGGCCGCTCGGTTTCCAAGCCGCTGTCGGCCATGCGCGCGGCGATGATCGAGCTCGCCAACGGCAATTTCGCCATCGTGCTGCCCGGGCTCGGCCGTCCCGACGAGATCGGCGAGATCGCGCAGGCCGTCGAGACGTTCAAGGTCAATGCCGAGCGCAAGGCGCAGGAAGAGGCGGAAGAGAAGATCAGGCAGGACAAGCTCGCCGCCGAGCGCCGTCGCGCCGACATGATCAGGATGGCCGACGATTTCGAAGGCGCGATCGGCGAGATCGTCGAGACCGTGTCGTCTGCCGCCAACGAGCTCGAGGCGTCGGCGACCTCGCTGACCACCACCGCCAGCCGCTCGACCGAGCTTGCCACCCTGGTCGAGGCGGCCTCCGAAGAGGCCGCGACCAACGTGCAGTCGGTGGCCTCCGCAGCGGAGGAGCTGACCGCCTCCGTCCACGAGATCAGCCGCCAGGTGCAGGCCTCCGCACGCATGGCCGGCGAAGCCGTCAGCCAGGCCGGGCAGACCAACGACCGCGTCAGCGAATTGTCGAAGGCGGCCGCGCGCATCGGCGACGTGGTCGAGCTCATCAGTGCCATCGCGGGCCAGACCAATTTGCTGGCGCTGAATGCCACCATCGAGGCCGCGCGCGCCGGCGAAGCCGGGCGCGGTTTTGCCGTGGTGGCTTCGGAAGTGAAGGCGCTGGCCGAGCAGACCGCGAAGGCCACCGGCGACATCGGTCAGCAGATTTCCAGCATCCAGGTTGCGACCGAGGATTCGGTCGGCGCCATCAAGACCATCGGCGGCACCATCGAGCGGCTGTCCGAGATATCGTCCACCATCGCCGCGGCCGTGGAAGAGCAGGGCGCCGCGACCGGCGAGATCTCCCGCAACGTCCAGAATGCCGCTGCCGGCACCACGCAGGTGAGCGCCAACATCAGCAGCGTCAGGCAGGGCGCGACCGAGACGGGATCTGCCTCCGCGCAGGTGCTGTCCGCGGCGCAGTCGCTGTCGAACGACAGCAGCCGGCTGAAGATCGAAGTCAGCAGGTTTCTGGACACCGTGCGCGCGGCGTGATGTAAGGGGCGCGCCGCTCTTTCGCCCCTTCGCCCCGTTCTTACGGGGAGAGGTTAAGAACGCCTCACGCCCCCGCCACCACCGGTGCGAACACCACTTCGATCAGCGTGCCGGAATTCCCCGCGCTCTTGATGTTGAAGCGGGCGCGGTTGGCTTCGACCAGGGCCTTGGTGAGCGACAGGCTCAGCGCCGAATTGTCCGCGGCGTCCCCGGGCGGCGGGGTGCGGAACGGCTCCATCGCGGCGGCGACTTCGCGTTCGGAGAGGCCATGGCCGGTGTCGCGGATGCGCAAGCAAATCTCGCCGCGGTCGGACAGCGCGGTCGAGACGATGACCTGGCCGCCGGCGCTGGCGAGCCGGATCGAGTTCGAGATCAGATTCATGGTGATCTGCCGCATCGCGCGCGCGTCGGCCGTGACCTGCGGCAGCGCATGCGCGAGCGAGGTGCGGATGATGATGCGCTCGCGATTGGCCTGCGGCTGCATCACAGTCACGCAGGCTTCGACGAGGTCGTTGAGGCTGAGGTTGGCGAAGTTGAGATCGAGCTTGCCGGTCTCGATCCGCGACAGCTCCAGCAGATCGTCGATGATCGCGATGACGCGCTCGCCGGAGGCGCGGATATCCTTCATGTATTCGCCGTAGCGCTCGTTGCCGAGCGTGCCGAAGCGTTCGGAGATCATCACCTCGGCAAAGCCGATGATGGCGTTGAGCGGCGTGCGGATCTCGTGGCTGATCCGCGCCAGCATGTCGGCCTTGGCGTTGGCCGCGCTGTGGACGAGGTGACGGGCCTGCGTCAACTCGCTCTCGCCCCTCTTGCTCTGCGAGAGATCGCGGAACACGGCGAAGAAGTTCGGGCCGTCCGGCCGCGTGCGGCCCATGATCATCGCGAGCGGAATGACGCCGCCCTTCTTCTCGCGTCCGAGCACCTCGCGGCCGTGGTCCAGCAGGCTCGAAATGTCCTGGCTCTTGAGGCTTTCGAGATAGTCGGCGACGATCTGCCGGCTCTCCGGCGCGAACAGCGTCGCCAGATTCTGCTCGAGCAGGTCGGTGCCGTCATAGCCGAACAGCGCCTCGGCGCTGCGGTTGCAGGCGTGGATGTTGCCTTCGGCATCGAACATGACGATGCCTTCGGCCGTGGTGTCGAGGATCGCGGCGAGATCCTCCGCATCGGCATCGCCGGCCGCGGATTCGAGCTCGGGCGCGTAGGGGAAGGATTCGGCGACGATGGGCTCGACGACGACGGTCTCGGCGATCGAAGCCGCCGCGACGCTGGGCGCCACAACAGGTGCAGGATTGGGCAGCGCGCAGATCAACGCATGCGCGCTCTCGCCGTCCCAGTCGATCGTGTGCAGATGAGCCTCGGTGGTCGCAAGCGGCGCTTCACCGTTCGCGAGCGTCGCGCTGATCGTGACAGGCGTGCCGGCTTGCGAGGTGCTGCTGGCCGAGGACACGCCGGGCTCGACATAGAGCGCATCGAGCCCGCCGGCATTCTCCAGCGCGTTGATGCCGTCATAGCCCATGCGCGCGAGGAAGGCCGGGTTGGCGTAGAGCAGGCGGTCGAGCCGGTAGATCAGGATGCCGGTCGGCAACAGGTCGAGCAGGGTGCGGTCGCGCGCGCTGGCGCCGCGCGGCGGCGGCGCGGGCTCGCTCAGCCATTCGGCCGCAGCTTGCGGCGGTGAGGGTTGCGGCGCCGGCGGCTCGGTGGGGGTCTCCGCCACCGGCTCGGAAGCTTCTGCCGCGATCGTCTCGCGCTCGCGTTCGAGCCGTTCGGACAATTGCCGGGCGAGCTCGTTGAACGCGCTGTTCTCGACCGGCGTCAGCGTCGGCGATCTCTGATCACTGGGTGATCTGACATCGCCGTGCGGGCGGAACGGCACGACATTCGGAGGGGTTTCGACTGGCGTTTCCACGGAAATGTCCGGATCGGTTGGATGTGAATTCGCGTCGCTGGTGGGTTCGGGCAGTTCAGGTTCGAATGCTGGCTGGGGCTCGGCTGCGAGCGGCTCGATCGGCGGAGGCGGCGCCTCCGCGACCGGCTCGGCCTCGGGCTCCGGCGCGACCAGTTCGGCAGACGGGCCGTGCTGCGCCGCCGGTTCGACCACCGTCTCGAAGCGCCTCAGCGCTGCGAGACGATTGAGGCCGTCGAGATCGCGGCAGACGCCAAAGCCCTTGAAGCCGGCGAAGTTGCGCGACTGGTCGTAGACCGGCAGGCCCGCGAGCTCGACCGGCAGATGTTCGCCGCCGTCAGCCGGCCAGTTCACGGTGATCCCGGCCCAGGTGTCGTGGCGCGCAAGCGCCTCTGCGACGCGGCCATCAGGATCGAGCGAAAAGTCCCCGGCGATCTCGCGCCAAGGGCGGCCGAAGCCGGCGGCAGTGCGCGCGCCGATCAGGCGGATGAATTCGTCGGAGAGAAGCACAAAGCGGCCCTCCGCATCCATCTGCCAGAGGAAACGCAGCGGATGCTGACGCGGTGCGGGCGGCTCTTGGCCCGACGAATCCCGGCCAGACGATTGCTGGCCCGACGGCGGCTCGACCATGCCGGGAGTGATCGGCGCAGCCTGCGGCGACACGATGGCTTGATGCGGGTTTTCAACCGGAGTCTTTGGCGCGATGTCGGCGCCCTGGTCCGGCGTTTCGTGAGCTGGTTCTCGAACAGGCTGTTCGGCCGTGTCCTCGATCCCCGCCAAGTCCTGCGGTTCAGGCGCCATTGTCCCGGTTGCCTTGGGCGCCTCGACCGGCTCGGCGAACGCATCGAACAACGAGATCCCGGCCGATCCGTGCTGCGAGGGTGGCGGCTCGCACGGCATGGCCGCAGCCTGCTGCGCAGGTTCAGCCGGCGCCTCGTTTGCACTTTCCGCCGTGCTCTCAGGCACGGCCGTTGCGGGCGCAGCTTGCGTGGCCGGCTCGATCAGCGCGACCAGGCCGACATCGGCGCCGCTGCCGACCCGTTGCAGCACCATCTGGCCGATGCCGATCGGCGTCTCGACGCGGCCCTCGCGAAGCGCATCGCTGCGCGCCTGCTCGAGGCCGGCCTCGCCGAGATCGCGAAAGCCGAGCAGGGAGCGGGCGGCCTCGCTGGCGCCGACGAACAGGCCGTCGGGCGCGAACGCCGCCATCGGCATCTTCGCGCCCTCGACCAGGCGATGCAGCCGCTCGACCAGCGGCATGCTGCGCAAGGTCGGGTCCATCGCGGTGACGAGCACGGCGTGTCCGCCATCGGCAAAGTCGAGCCGGGCGCAGGCGCAAGTCATCAGCGTGCCGAGCCGGGCGCCGAAGCCGCGCAGACGTTCGAGCCGCACGGTGCCGCTCGCCGGCAGCTGCCGGGCGAGCCGGGCGACCTGGCGGCGATGGCCGTCCGCCGGGCCAAAAATCCGCTCCGCCAGCGCTGCGCCGTTCGCCGCGCCGAACAGCTTTGCGCCGACCGGATTGGCCCACAGCACGCGCGCGCCGTCGGTCGACCACAGCCAGGTCGCGAGCGGCGAGGTCGCATGCACGGCCAGCCGGGGATCGCCCACACCTCGCAACTGGAAATCCGAACTCGTCATCCGACCGGCTGTGTCTCGCGCTTGAAGCTGGCGGCTGCCGGGAATGACAGCCTTAAGAAAGGGTTAGTATCGCCCGCGCCCGCGGGCAGGTCCACGGCCCCGGTCCCCGGCGGCGGCCCTAAGCCGCGATAACCTTAATCAGCCCGAACCCGCAAGCCGCCGCCCGGTTCATCCAAGGGATTCGAAGAGAGAAGCGGTCACAGGCCGCGCGGCATCAAAGGTCCCCATCCTCCCCTGGAGGGGGAGGATCGGTTCGCATGGAGCGAAGCGAAATGCGAGCCGAGGTGGGGTGACAGTCTCTCCACATCGCACACTGCCCGAGCGGAGAGATCACCCCACCCCGCTCGCGCTACGCGCGACCGACCCTCCCCCTCCAGGGGAGGGTAAGAAGCACCACCCCCTTACCTCAACCCCCGGTTCCCCGAACCCGGAACCTCGCCCTAACCTAGATTAAATTATCGCGGCGCACCCTACCGCCGCATTGCGCTGCACAATGTTGACATGATAGGCAGCCATAATCCTGGGCGCTGGGCGAGCCATCTCGTTTGTTTCGCGTTTCCAGTCTTTCGTACCCGCTCAATGTGTGACGGCCCAGACCGGGGGCCGGCGGGCGCGCCAGAAGGCTCACTCCATTTTTCATTATCGTGAGGGACAACCATGACAGGTGCGACTGATCCGTTTTCTGCCTCGATCATTCCGTTCGAGGTGCCCGAGCAGATGCGTGCGTTCGCCGAAAAGGGCGTGTCGCAGGCCCGTGAGAGCTACGCCAAGTTCAAGGACGCCGCCGAAACCCACAACGGCACCGTCGAGGCCGTGTTCACCTCCGCCAGCAAGGGCGCGAGCGAGTACACCGCAAAGCTGGTGGAATTCATGAAGGCCAACAGCAACGCCCAGCTGGACTTCGCCCAGCAGCTGTTCGGCCTGAAGTCGCCGGCCGAAGCGCTGGAGCTGTGGACCGGCCACACCCGCACCCAGTTCGAGACCTTCCAGTCTCAGGCCAAGGAGCTGGTCGAGCTGACCCAGCGCGTCGCCGCCGAGACCGCCGAGCCGATCAAGGCCTCGGCCTCGAAGTTCTACAAGCCCGCCGCCTGAACCGGGCGGTTGGTTTGAATTTGAGAAACCCGGGCCGAAAGGCCCGGGTTTTTTCTTCGCCTCTCCCGCTCTTGTCCCGCCGAAGCCTTGGCGAAGGCGGATGCGGGAGAGGCCGGCGTCCGGGCGATGCGAAGCATCGTCGGGGCGACGGGTGAGGGTTCTCTCCGCCCGGGGATTGTCTCGGTAGGCGGCAGCGGGTGCGCAACACTCCGATGTCCGTCATCAGGCCGGATTTCGTCGCGCTGAGGGTGATTCCAGCCGGTTTTTCACACCATTGCGGCCTTGCCAAACCGGGCCGTTGCACCTAGTTTCCGCCCCGTCCAGCCCCCTAGGTCGACGGCCTTTTCAGGTAGCCCCGAGGGCGGCTCGCCAGGATGCAGTTGTAGCTCAGTTGGTTAGAGCGCCTGTCTGTGGAACAGGAGGTCGGTGGTTCGAGCCCACCCAACTGTACCAATGCTATTCAGCAATTGATTCGGGTTATGATTTGTTGGGCCGTTCGAGAGGCGCACCGCCAGCGACGGTACACAAACTTCTTAGCATCAGTCGGCATCAACTGAGCGCTACGTCCTAATTCCAGCGAGCCGACGACCGCATGGGCGCTTGGATATGTTGATGGTCGCTAGTTACGGGGACGAAAATCCCGCCGCGGCTGCGGTTCAATGCCGTGCATCGCGAGCAGTTCCTGTGCGAGAATCGACGTTGCGTAACCGATCTCTTCAACACAAGCGGACACGTCTGTCTCAACGTCGGTCGGCGAGAAGGCGAGTACAGGAACACCAGAGATAACCATCGTTCGGGCGCGAACTCGGTTGTGAAGATCCTCCGGTAGCGCGCGCCTAGGAGCATGGCACTCAATTCCTAACCATCGGAATTCACCCTTCATGCAGACCTTCAAGACGAAGGCCGGTGTGAAATCTCGAATCGTCTGCTTGACGCCCCATAACGTGCCCCAATCCGGGCTACCTTGCGCCCCCCAAGCAGCCTGATAGCGGATTTGGTTGTATCCGTCGGTTCCTTCCAACACGAGATGTGCAGCAAGCTGTGCAAGAAGCAAATCGTCCGCCTTCTCGGTCGCGAGAAAAAGATCATCTCCGAACCTCTCAAGCAGCTCTCGCACGACTTGAATGTTCGCGATCACAGTATTGCTGTCGTCGCGGCTTGCACCAACTGCTTCGGCAATGGCCTCAACGATGACCTCTTCACCACGGGCAGCGACGGCTTCATAAAAATCGAGCCCCGGAATTGGAATCCCATGCTGCGACAACTTGCTAGTCGTCGCGAGCACAATCTTGCGTAATACGCCGGGATGCCAGCCGCGAACCGGGTTGAGGTCTGATGCGTTGCTGCTCATGTCACTCTTACAAGCTCAGATTACGGTGACGGTGCACTAAACTCTGACGCCGAGGAATTACAGTAACCGTGCACAAACTTTCGACGCGACGCTATCCGCAACGCTGCTCAAAGCCAATTCTGTACCCCGTCACCATAGCTCCCCGGTTCGCAATGCGATATCGTTAGCGCGCCCAAGACGTTCATGGACAAGCAAGCCGGGCGGAAAAGATCGTGAGTTTCTTCGAACGTCTCAAGACAGAAGCATCCGTTGAGTGGCGGGCCTACACCGAACATCCCTTCACGAACGGATTGGCAGACGGCTCGCTCCCCGAAGCGGCGTTTCGTCACTATCTCGTTCAGGACTATTTGTTCCTCATCGAGTTTGCTCGGGCCTACGCGCTCGCGGTCTACAAGTCACCCAGGCTTGCCGACATGCGCGAGGCAGCGGCCGGCCTGTCGGCCATCCTCGATGTCGAGATGAACCTGCATGTGAAGCTCTGCGCCGATTGGGGCCTATCCCCGGCCGATCTTGAACAGGCCCCCCCGGCGGCCGAGATGCTGGCCTATACACGCTACGTGTTAGATGCGGGAATGCGCGGCGATCTGCTGGCACTCAAGGTGGCGCTTGCCCCCTGCGTGATCGGGTACGCCGAGATCGCAACGCGGCTCGCCTCGCGACCCCATGCGGACGCCGCGACGAACGCCTATCGCGTCTGGATCGCCGAGTACGCCGGCGTGCCGTACCAGGAGGTCGCTGCCAAGGCCCGTGCGCACCTCGACCATCTCGCCGATCTCTACGCCACGCCGGCCCGCAAGGCCGAGCTGACTGCGATCTTCAAGGAAGCCACCCGGCTCGAGGCAGACTTCTGGGAGATGGCCTGGCGCGAGGGCCAGCGTGTTGCCGAATTACGGTAACAGTGCGCGAAACTCCTACGGAGCTGCATCCCGCCTCACGCGATCATCGCCTTGATCTGCGCAGTATCCGCAAACTCAATCAACTCCGCGATCTTGCCATCCTGAAATCTGAACAGGTCCAGGATCTCGGTGCTGAAAGTCTTTCCGCTTGGATTGTATCGAACGAGAACTCGGGAATGGACTGCGACGCGATCCCCGTCGACCAGCTCAGTCAGGATCTCGCGGCTTTCGAAGCCGAAGGCGGCAGTGAACTGAGTGAAAGCCCCGCGCAGGGTCGGATGCCCCTCCATGCGCCCCGTCAGTTCGAGCGCGCCCTTGTCGCCCATCAAGGTGAAGTGGCCCTCGGGATGAAAAGCCGTCACCAGGCCTTCAACGTCGCCCTCACCGCGCGCGGCGTAGGCGGTCCTGATCAATGCGAGCATCTCTTCGCGCTGTGCCATGTCACCCTCCCTGCAGCACGTATCATGGCAGCCTAGCGACCTTCGCGTGTAAAGGCAAAATCATCGGGACGATGTTGCGCGTGCTCAGCGCGCCACCACCCAAACCACCACCGGTAACGTCACCGCCCCTAGCAGCGTCCCCAGCGCCACCGCGCCCGAGACCGGGCTCACCAGCCGCTGATACTGCACCGCGAAGATGTAGGCGTTGGCGCCGGTCGGCATCGCCGCGAACAGCACGACGACGCCGGCGGCGATCGGCGGCAGGTCGAGCAGCTTGGCCAGCACGAATGCAGCCGCCGGCATCGCCGCCAGCTTCAGCGCGCACATCACCAGGATGCTCAGCTTCTCGCCCTTCACCTCGAAGCGAAACAGGTTGATGCCGAGCGCGATCAGCGCGGTCGGCGAGCCCGCCTGCGCCAGGAGCTCGATGGTGCGGTCGACGACGGGGGTGAGGCCGAGGCCGGTGAAACGCCAGATCACGCCAAAGCCGATCGCCAGCATCAGCGGATTGCGGGCGAGATCCGTGAGCACGGGCCAGATCACCGACAGCGCCGAGCCGGTCCGCTTGCGGTTGACCAGCTCCATCTGCAGGATGCCGCAGAGCCAGAGCAGCGGCGTGTTCACCGACAGGATCAGCGCCATCGGTCCTGCGGCCTCGTTGCCCAGCGCCGAGAGCGTCAAGGGAATGCCGAGCATCACGATGTTGCCGTAGACCGAGCCGATCGCGAACACGACGCCGTCTTCGCTGGTACCGCGCCGCGCGCGCAGCAGCGCCGAGATCGCCAGCGCCGCGATCCAGATGACGGCCAGCGCGCCGTAATAGGCGCCCCACATCCGGTAGGGACTGACGTCGGGGAATTCCGACACGACGATGGTGCGGAACAGCAGCGCCGGGATCGCGATGCTGAAGGCGAACTCGGAGATGCCCTTGTGCGCGCTCTCCGAGACGAAGCGAAACAGCACCGCGGCATAGCCGGCCGCGATCAGCGCAAACACCGGCGCGACGATCAGCAATGTGGCCATGCGCCGCTATGACCCCAGCTCGATGATCCGGCGCGCCATCCGCACATTGGCATAGTCGATCATCTTGCCGTCCAGCGTCACCGCGCCCTGGCCGTTTGCCTCCGCCTGCTCCATGGCGTCGACGATCCGCCGCGCCTGGGCCAGCTCATGCTCGGACGGCATGAACGCGCGCAGCGTCGGTTCGATCTGGTCGGGATGGATGACCTGCTTGCCGTCGAACCCCATCGCCGCGGCCTTTTGCGCGCTGGCCTCAGTCAGCCTGGCATCGCGGAACGCGCCGCAGGGGCCGTCGATGGCGATGAGGCCGAACGCGCGGGCGGCGACCAAAAGGCGCATCATCGGATAGGCAAAGAGGTCGAGCGGGGCGGAGGCATAGCCGCTTTGCGCCGATCCCACGTGGCGATAGCCGTCCGGCGACACGCCGATGTCGGAGGAGCGGGCGCCGATCGACGCCGCGAAATCGCCGACGCCCAGATGCAGCGCGGCGACGCTGGCGTGACATGCGGCGAGCGTGTCGACATTGACGAGGCCGAGCGCGGTCTCGATCAGCAATTCCAGCGCGACCGGCGCGGGGCGATCGGGGTTAGCTGCCCGCAACTGCTCAGCAATCCCGGCGATATCGCTGGCGCGCTCCGCCTTCGGCACGATCACCGCATCCAGCCGGGGAAAGGCAGCCAGCGCGCGGATTTCCTGGGCGATGAAAGGACTGTCGACGGCGTTGATCCTCACCGTGACGCGCTTATTGCCCCAGTCGAGCGAGGCGAGGGAGCGGACGGCTTCCTCCAGGGCGAGGCTTTTCTCGGATGGCGGCACCGCGTCTTCGAGATCCATGAACACCGCGTCCGCCGCTGATGCCGCTGCCTTCGCGACAAGACGGGAGCGATGCGCGGGGACGGCGAGGTAGGCCCGCGTTGGCCGTTGTTGCGCCATCGTCAAATGTCCTTCGCCAGTCCGAGTTCGCTGAGGATGGCCTGGTTGTGCTGTCCCACATCCGGCACCGGATCCATCCGCGGCTTGACGCCTGGAATGGTCAACGCAGGCAGGAAGCTCATCACCGGCCCGCACGGCGAGCCGACGCTTTGCACCCGCGACCGCGCGCGAAGCTGCTCATGCGCCAGAAAAGCCTCGACCGAGTTCAGATGCGCGTTGGCGATCGAGGCCTCATCCAGCAGTCGCAGCACCTCCTCGCTGGTCATGGATGCAAAGCGCTGCTCGATATGCCCTTGCAGCTCGTCGCGGTTTTGCATGCGCAGCGGATTGGTGCGGAAGCGCAGGTCGTCGGCGAAGCCGGCATCGCCGAGGACGATGCCGCACAGCGACCGCCATTCCCGATCGTTCTGGATGCCGAAGAAGATGGTGTTGCCGTCGCCGACCCGGAACGGTCCGTACGGCGCGATCGTCGCATGCCTGGCGCCGGTTCGCGGCAGCGGCCGGCCCGTGCTGTGCGTGTAGAAGGCGGGATAGCTCATCCAATCCGTGATAGAGTCGAACAGCGAGGCCTGGAAGGCGGTGCCCTTGCCGGTCCGCTCGCGGCGGTACAGCGCCATCAGCACGCCGTTGAGGATGTACATGCCGGTGGCGATGTCGACCACCGACAGCCCGACCTTGGCCGGCTCCGCCTCCGTGCCGTTGATGGCGAGAACACCGGCCTCGCACTGGACCAGGAGATCATAGGCCTTCTTGTCGCTGTAGGGGCCGCCGGTGCCATAGCCCGAGACGTCGCAGGCGATGATGCGCGGATGTTTGCGCAACAGCGATGCGGCATCGAGGCCGAGCCGCTCGGCAGCGCCGGGCGCGAGGTTCTGGATGAACACATCGGCCTGCGGCAGCAGGGCGTCGAGCACCTTGCGGCCGTCTTCGCTCTTGATGTCGATGGCGAGGCTTTCCTTGGAGCGATTAGTCCAGACGAACTGGCTCGACATGCCGTTCATCACGTGGTCGTAGTCCCGGCAGAAATCGCCAGTGCCCGGCCGCTCGATCTTGATCACCCGCGCGCCCCAGTCGGCGAGGTGACGGCTCGCCAGCGGCGCCGCGATCGCCTGCTCGAGCGAGACCACCGTGACGCCGGACAGCGGCAGCTCCGCTTCATTCCCTTCCATGAGATCGCTTCCTCTCGTGCGCTTTTCGACCAGCGCAGGAGACAGGCCGATCACCCCACGCGCATCTTTTTGGATGGGACATGATGCCCCTGTTTTGCCCGACAAGTCAAACCTGGTTTCGTCAAATCCTAAGACGAAATGCGCTGCGATTACCGTGGCTTGGCTACTGTGCATGGGGTTGTTTTCGCAGTTTTGTGTTTGAGGGCGAGACCCTTTCCTCGGCCACACCTGTCATCCTCCGCCTTGTGCGCAATTGCGCACAAGGCCGGGCGACGACAGTGGAGAGGTTGCCGAGCGGCACCCGCCTGTTGCCAAGACCGCACAGGTCCGACCTTTCGCATCTGCCCTCGTTGCCAACGAACCGCCGTTCACCCACTATTCCCTCCGACTCGACATGTGGGGGGATCGATGCCGGCGTTTCGCTTCAAGACATCCTTGGCTGCTGCAACCCTCGGGATGGCCCTGGCCGTTCTGATCCAGCCCGGTACCGGCTTCGCCTACACCCCGGAGGAGCAGCAGGCCTGCACGCCGGATGCGATGCGGCTGTGCGGCGAGTTCGTGCCGAACGTCGACGCCATCACGGCCTGCATGATCAAGAAGAAGGCGCAGCTCTCGCCGCAATGCCGGGTGTTCTTCCGTCCCGGACCCGAGCCGGGCGAGGCCCGCGCCGGCAAGCCGACCAGCATCACGCCCAAAACCGCGAAGAAGAGCGGCAAACCCAAGAAGAAAAGGACCAGCGACGGCTGAGCGCGGGATAGCCCGCGTTCCTTATCCGAAACTTCGTAATGTAACGGACTCCTTTTGTTCGCGCAGGCTGCGCTGATGCCTGCGGCAATTACGAATGTGCGAAGGAAAAGAGTCGGGTAAGGGTTTGCGCGGGAAGGTTGCATTCCGCTTGATCCCGTTCGGCTGCTCAAAGAACGCACAGATGCTCGCGCGGGCGGCGTTTCGCTGCAGTTGGTCTCTTGTCGTGCGACGCAGTGTGACTCAAAAGCCAACACGCCTTGTTATTTCGTGGCGGTAACGCAACCCCCGATAAATTTTTCTTTCACGAATCAGCGCGGTGATTCATTTTCGCAGCCTGGGGTCAATCTGGAGGCCGAAGGTATGAACGTTATTGTTTTTGCATCGCGTAAAGGCGGCTCGGGCAAGAGTACCCTAGCCGCGCATCTCGCCGCGCAGATCAAGGCGAGCAAGCAGGTCATGCTCGTGGACGCGGACCCGCAGGGCTCGCTGACGCTGTGGCACAAGCTGCGTGGCACCAACGAACCGCCGATCAAGGCGGCGGTGAATTCCGTCAGCGGCATCGTCTCCGCTGCCAAGCGCGACGGTTATGAATGGGTGTTGATCGACACGCCGCCGAACCTCTCGGCCGTCGTCGACGACGCGATCAAGAACGCGACGATGGTGGTCATTCCGGCGCGTCCCGGCGTGTTCGACGTCAACGCGGTGCAGGAAACCATCCAGATGTGCCGCGCCGCGCGCAAGCCCTACGCGGTCGTGCTCAACGGTGCGCCGGCCAAGCGCGACGAAGCCGAAAGCCCGATCGTCACCATCGCCCGCGAAGCGCTGGCGAAATTCCGGGCTCCGGTGTGGGGCGGCCAGATCACCAACCGTTCGGATCTCTTGATGGCGCTGAGCCACGGCGAGGGCGCGCGGGAATACCAGGCCGAGAGCCGTGCGGCCCAGGAAATCGCAAGGCTGTGGGCGGCGATCGAGCGTTCAGTTAAGGCCATTCGCGGCACGGCGTCGGCGTCCGGCGCAATGCACAAGCAGGCTGCTTAATTTCATTATTCATTTCCCCGGACGAAAAACGCGCGGGAACGTCCGCGCGTTTTGCGTTTTCGGGATCTGCTGAAGGAGGCTACGCCACCATCAGCATGTAGAACACGATGACCGGCGACATCGTCAGGATCACCGACCAGATGCCGGCGGCCCAGAGAATGTCCTCGGTGGTAAAGCTCTGCTCGGTGGACAGCTTCTCCTGTCCGGCGCCGAAATGCGACGCCATCTCATTATGACTATTCATAAACGCCCCCGCGATTTCTTCGCTTATGGGCGTGAACGATACGCGGGATGTTTTAAGATTCCGGCTTGCAAACAGCTGCGCATTTTGAGCGCATTTGTGACGGCCGCTTAACCATCCGCGCGACGTGCCGCCTCAGGCGAGCCAGACGCGAAACAGCAGCGCCGGCATCAGGCCGAGCATCACTGCCCAGAACCCGAACGACGAAACGACGAGAATTCCCTGCAAAAGATCGGCCGGCGCGAATTGCTGCGCGGCCGTAGGCCGGGTGCGATGTCCCATGGTCATTCCCCTCTGGAAGTTCCTGGAGAGCAACGATAGGGACGGATGGGTAAACGAGGCGTGGATGCGCCATGCGGCAACAGCGAAGGCCGTTGGGGCGCGGTTAACCAAGTGGCGGCTCTTACCCTCCCCTGGAGGGGTCCGGGACGAGCGAAGCTCGCCCGTGGGTCGGCTCACATGAGCGCAGCGAAATGCGAGACGGGGTGGGGTGACGGTCTCGCCCATCCGACAGTGCCCGAGTGGAGAGATAACCCCACCCCGCTCGCGCTTCGCGCGATCGACCCTCCCCCTCCAGGGGAGGGTGAACGAGAAACTACGCCGCCACCTTCGTCCGTCGCTCGATCTCGCGATCGATCGCGGCGGCCAGCTCGCTGCTCACTTCCACCATCGGCAGGCGCACTTCGGGGCTGTCGATCTGGCCGCATCGCCACAGCCAGTACTTCGCCGGCGCCGGGCTCGGCTCGGTGAACAGCAGCCGCGTCAGATCGGCCACCTCGTGCCAGCGCGCCTGCGCCGCGTCATGGTTGCCGCGCTTCGCTTCCGCATACACCGCCGCGAACGTCGCGGTCTCGACATGGGCGGACAGCACGATGCCGCCGTCGGCGCCGTCGCTGAGCGCCTCGAAAAAGTTCGCGTCCTCGCCGGTGAGCACGCGAAACTCCTTCGGCCGGTCGCGCAAGAGCGCGATCGATTGCTCGCGGCTCGCGCCGCAATCCTTCAAGCCGATGATGTTGGGATGCTCGGCGAGCCGCAGCATGGTCTGGTTGGTGATGTTCACCGAGGTGCGATAGGGAATGTTGTAGAGCGCAATCGGCCAAGCGGCGTGATCGGCGAGCGTCTCGAAATGCGCCAAGAGGCCGCGCTGCGAGGGCCGCACATAATAAGGGCTTGCGATCAGATAACCGTCGATCGGCCAGTCCGCGGTCTCGTCGAGACGGTCCTTCAGCCGCGCGGTGTCAGCGCCCGACAGTCCGAGGCAGATCGGCAAGGTGCGCCGGCCCGCCGCCATCTCGTCGCGCACGATGGCGACGAGACGTTCGAGCTCGGCCTCGCGCAACGTCATGCCTTCACCCGAGGTCGCCCCCAGGATGAAGCCGTCGATGCCTTGCGCGCTGTAATGTCGCGTCAGCCGCCGCAGCGATCGCTCGTCGAGCGCGCCGCCCTGAAACGGCGTCACCAGCGGCAGCCACAGCCCGTGCAAATGATCTTCAAGTCCGGTCATGTTTCCATCTCCTTCTCGGGAAACCTGAGACGGAGGGCACATGAAAAAACCCCGTCCAGGCGGCGGGGTTTTCGGGATTGCAGCGATGACGAAGCCGGTCTAGCGCGCACAAAACTCCGAGGTCCCCGGATGGGGGCCTTTTTTCGAGGCGATCGCCTTCGACGAGATTGCGCACGACTTCGTGATCATCTGCAAATGATGCGGGGTATGCCTGGAACTGTCAATACACGCGGAGGGCGAAGGCCGATTTGACCGAAAAAAAGCCGGGCTCGAACGAGCCCGGCTTAAGGTATTGGCCACGTGAGGCCGACACAATCACCTTCCAAGAGGGATTACTGAACTCCCGCGCCACTGGAGGAGGGGGACAAATGCGCAACGCGAAGGCTCAGCGTGCAAACAGTATGAGCTTGACGAGCGCCATGCAGCAACAGCCGAGGCCGCATGTCAGTCATGCGGAAATCAGGACGGCCAGCGCTGCGCCTTGCTCACCACGAAGTCGCGGAACACCTGCACGCGCGCGACCGTCTTCAACTCTTCGGGATAGACAAAATACGTATCGAGCTGGATCGAATCCGACTCGCCGAACAGCTGAACGAGTTTGCTCTGTTCCTCGACGAGGTAGTCGGGCAGCGCCGCGATGCCGAGGCCCTGCTGACAGGCGCGCACGAGACCGAGGATGTTGTTGACCCTGAAATAGGCTTCGCGCGGACCCGAGCCGTTGCGGCCCGCTTCGACCAGCCAGTTGCGGTTCTGCAGATGCGGCGCGAAGTTGCCGTCCGAGAGCGTGATGATGCGGTGGGAGTCGAGCTCCTCCAGCGTGCGCGGCGTGCCGAAGCGCTTGATATATTCCGGCGAGCAATAGGCGTGGAAGCCCATCGCGAACAGCTTGCGCTGGATGAGATCCGGCTGCGTCGGCTTGCGGGTGCGGATCGCGACGTCGGCCTCGCGCATCGACAGGTCGAGCTCCTCGTCGGTGACGATCAGGGAGATCCGGATTTCCGGATAGAGCGCGGTGAACTCGCCGAGCCGCGGGATCAGCCAGTTGATGCCGACGCCGGGCGTGGTGGTGATCTTGAGGTCGCCGCTCGGCCGCTCGCGGCTGTCGGTCAGCTTGGCGCGCGCCGCCTGGAGCTGCATGAACACGTCATGCGCGGTGCGGAACAGCAAATCGCCCTGCTCGGTGAGGATCAGGCCGCGGGCATGGCGGTGGAACAGCGAGACTGAAAGCTCCTGCTCCAGCGCCGAGACCTGGCGCGACACCGCCGATTGCGACAGGCCGAGCTGCTCGCCCGCATGCGTGAAGCTGCCCGCTTCCGCCGCCGCGTGAAACACCTTCAGCTTGTCCCAGTCCATATCCGTAAATCCGTCGCGTGTTCGGGGCATGATCTTTATTCCGCTGCCGCGCGCTCGCTGGCGCGCAGGGCCAAGAAACGTTCGGCTTCGAGAGCTGCCATGCAGCCGAGGCCGGCGGCCGTGACGGCCTGGCGATAGGTCTCGTCGGCGACGTCGCCGGCGGCGAACAGGCCGGGCACCGATGTCGCGGTCGAGTTCGGGGCGACCTCGACATAGCCCGACGGTTTGAGCTTGATCTGGTCTTTGACGAGCTCGGTCGCCGGTGCGTGGCCGATGGCGATGAAGATGCCGTCGGTCTTCACGTCCGTCAGCGCGCCGGTCTTGACGTTCTTGAGGCGGACATGGGTGACCTTATTGGGGTTCTCGGTGCCGCAGATCTCGTCAACGGCGCTGTCCCAGATCACCTTGATCTTCGGGTGCTTGAACAGGCGCTCCTGCAGGATGCGCTCGGCGCGGAAATGGTCGCGGCGATGCACGATGGTGACCTGCGAGGCATGGTTGGTGAGGTACAGGGCTTCCTCGACCGCGGTATTGCCGCCGCCGACCACCACGACCTCCTTGTTGCGGTAGAAGAAGCCGTCGCAGGTGGCGCAGGCCGATACGCCGCCGCCCTGGAACTTTACTTCGGACGGCAACCCGAGCCAGCGCGCCTGCGCGCCGGTGGCGAGGATCACAGAGTCAGCGAGATAGACATCGCCCGAGTCGCAGGTGAGGCGGAACGGCCGATGCGAAGTTTCCAGCTTGATGACCAGGTCCGTGACGATCTTGGTGCCGACATGGACCGCCTGCTTCTCCATCTGCTCCATCAGCCAGGGGCCCTGGATCACATCGGCGAAGCCGGGATAGTTCTCGACGTCGGTGGTGATGGTGAGCTGGCCGCCCGGCTGGATGCCTTGGATCAGGATCGGCTCGAGCATCGCGCGCGCGGCGTAGATCGCCGCCGTGTAACCGGCGGGGCCGGAGCCGATAATGACGACCTTTGCATGAACAGGAGCGGACATTTCGATGGACGCCTTTCACGGGGGATTTGCAGCGCGGGCGCGGAACATGCCGGGAGGCGTCGCGGAGGCGCTGAAATATCAGAGCTAATCTAAGCGTTCTGGTGAGCTATGCAAGAATTGCATTCCCTCTCGGCGGATTTTTCCAACAAGGAACAAAAGTCGATTGCGGTGCACGCGCAATAAAATTGCGCTAGTCGTGCGGACTGGGCTATGAGGATTGCGGCAAACCCACCAATCAAGCCGTAAAGGCCAGGAGTTCCAATCAAGTGTCGCGGAACCTAGACGACATCGACCTGAAAATTCTCTCCGAGATTCAGGCCGACGGTCGAATCACGAATGTTGAGCTGGCCAAGCGGGTCGGCATCTCGCCGCCGCCCTGCCTGCGCCGCGTCCGGGCGCTGGAGGAGGAGGGCTACATCCACGGCTATCGTGGCCTGCTCGATGCCCGCAAGCTCGGCTTCGACGTCACGGTCTTCGCCGCCGTGCACCTGTCCAGCCAGGCCGAGGCGGATTTGCGCGCCTTCGAGGAGTTCGTCCGCGCCGAGCCCCTGGTGCGGGAATGCTGGATGTTGTCGGGCGAGGTCGATTTCATCCTCAAATGCGTCGCCCCCGACATGGCGACCTTCCAGGATTTCGTCACCCATCTGACCGCCGCGCCCCACGTGCGGAACGTGCGAACGTCATTGGTGCTGCATAATTCGAAGTATGAGGCGGCCGTGCCGCTGGACGTGAAGGGGCGGAGGTAGCCGCTCTAGAGTCCTGCCAATCCCGTCATCCTGAGGCGCCGAGGCATCGGGCGCAACGCGCCCGATGGGGGGCCCGAAGGATGCGCGGCCAAGATGCAGCAGCGCGCGGCAACAGTTGGGCCGTCGCCCTTCGAGGCTCGCCGAAGAGGCGAGCACCTCAGGGTGACGGGAATGGAATTAGGTTCGCTGCATCAACACCGTCATTGCGAGGAGGAGCTCTTGCGACGAAGCAATCCAGAGTCTTTCCCGGCGGCAGCCTGGATTGCTTCGCTGCGCTCGCAATGACGGGCGGAGAGAGTTCGTTTCTCCACTCACGCAAGCGATGCGCTAAAGACACCCCTAAACAAAAAGGCCGCGCATCGCGCGGCCTTTTGAAACATCTCAGTGCAGCGGCAAATCCTTACCGCCATTCCACCTTGGTAATTTCATACGCCTTGGCGCCGCCGGGTGCGTTGACCTCGACGGTCGAACCTTTCTTCTTGCCGATCAGCGCGCGGGCGAGCGGCGAGGTGATGGAGATGCGGCCCTTCTTGGCGTCGGCCTCGACCTCGCCGACGATCTGCCACACCGTCTTCTTCTCGGTGTCCTCGTCGACCAAGGTCACGGTGGCGCCGAACTTGATGGTGTCGCCGGACAGTTTCGAGATGTCGATGATGTCGGCGCGCGCGAGCTTGTCCTCGAGCTCTGCGATGCGGCCTTCATTATGGGACTGCTCTTCCTTCGCGGCATGATATTCCGCGTTCTCCGACAGGTCTCCGTGCGAGCGCGCCTCCGCGATGTGCTCGATGATGCGCGGACGGTCCTCGGACTGGCGCTTCTTCAATTCTTCCCCGAGCGCGGCAAAGCCGCTCGCTGTCATCGGAACCTTTTCCATCTCTTCTCTCGTTCTTCGGTTACGCGCCCCCACAACAGCGGGCGCGGAAACCTTGATTCGTCGGTATTCCCGGCGCTGAACACGCGGCCACCGGAACATTATGTGGGCTGGCGCCGGAACAGAACAACCACCATGGCCGGACAGTTCCTCCGGCCATTGTGGCTTCATTGCCAATCACTTAGCGGAGGCCTAACCCTTAAGGCTCGGCCTCCCGCTCGCGATCAGGTTTCCGAAAAGTAGCTCTGCAGGGTACGAACCTCAAGGTCCCCGCCGAGATAGGCGCGGATGCCCTGCGCGGCCGCCACGGCCCCGGAAAGAGTGGTGTAATACGGCACTTTATGCAAGAGGGCCGCGCGCCGCAGCGAACGGCTGTCGGCGAGCGCCTGCGGGCCTTCGGTGGTATTGAAGACGAGCTGGACGTCGCCATTGGTGATGGCGTCGACGATGTGCGGCCGACCCTCCAGCACCTTGTTCACCTTCTCGGTCGGGATGCCCTGGTCGGTCAGGAAGCGCTGGGTGCCCGAGGTCGCCAGCACCTTGAAGCCGAGCGAATGCAGTTCGCGGACCGCATCGGCGATGCGCGTCTTGTCGCTCTCGCGCACCGAGACGAACACCGTGCCCTTGCGCGGTACTCGCGTGCCGCCGCCGAGTTGGCTCTTGGCGAAGGCGACCTCGAAATTGCGGTCGATGCCCATGACCTCGCCGGTCGAGCGCATCTCGGGGCCGAGCACCGTGTCGACGCCGGGGAAGCGCGCGAACGGGAATACCGACTCCTTGACGCCGACGTGCTTGAGCTTTGCCTTCTTCAGCTTGAAATCGGCAAGCTTCTCGCCGGCCATGATGCGCGCGGCGATCTTCGCGACCGGCGTGCCGACCACCTTGGCGACGAACGGCACGGTGCGCGAGGCACGCGGATTGACCTCGAGCACGTAGATCTCGCCGTCCTTGACGGCGTATTGCACGTTCATCAGGCCGACGACGTCGAGGCCGAGCGCGAGCTCGCGGGTCTGCCGCTCCAGCTCCTCGATCATCTCAGGCTCGAGCGAATGCGCCGGCAGGGAGCAGGCGCTGTCGCCGGAATGGATGCCGGCTTCCTCGATGTGCTCCATGATGCCGACAATGAAGGTGTCCTTGCCGTCGCAGAGGCAGTCGACGTCGATCTCGGTTGCATCCGAGAGATAGCGGTCGAACAGCAGCGGGTTCTTGCCGAGCACGGTGTTGATCTGCCCGGTCTTGTCGTTCGGATAGCGCGCCTTGACGTCGGCCGGCACCAGCTCCGGCAGCGTGCCGAGCAGATAGTCGTTGAGCTGGTTCTCCTCGCGGATGATCTGCATCGCGCGGCCGCCGAGCACGTAGGACGGGCGCACCACCAGCGGCAGGCCGAGATCGGCAGAGACGAGCCTTGCCTGCTCGACCGAATAGGCGATGCCGTTCTTCGGCTGCTTGAGACGCAGCTTGTCGAGCACGCGCTTGAAGCGGTCGCGGTCCTCGGCAAGATCGATGGCGTCAGGCGAGGTGCCGAGGATCGGCACTTCGGCGGCTTCCAGCGCGCGCGCGAGCTTCAGCGGCGTCTGGCCGCCGAACTGCACGATCACGCCGTGCAGCGTGCCGTTGCTGCGCTCCTTGGCGATGATCTCCAGCACGTCCTCGGCAGTGAGCGGCTCGAAATACAGCCGGTCGGCGGTGTCGTAATCGGTCGACACGGTTTCCGGATTGCAGTTGACCATGATGGATTCATAGCCGGCATCATGCAGCGCGAAGCAGGCGTGACAGCAGCAATAGTCGAATTCGATGCCCTGGCCGATGCGGTTCGGTCCGCCGCCGAGAATGATGACCTTCTTCTTGTCGGACGGCGTGCTCTCGTCCGCCGGCGCGCCCGCGAACAGCGCCTCATAGGTCGAATACATATAGGCGGTCGGCGAGGCGAATTCGGCCGCGCAGGTGTCGATGCGCTTGTACACCGGACGAACGCCGAGCGCGTGGCGCTTCGCGGTGACCGCGGCCTCCGTCGTCTCGGCGAGCACCGCGAGCCGCGCATCAGAGAAGCCCATGGCCTTCAGCGTGCGCATGCCGAAGGCATTGCCCGGCAGGCCGTTCTTGCGAACCTTCTCCTCCATGTCGACGATGCCGCGCATCTCGCTGAGGAACCACGGATCGATCTTGCAGGAGTTGAAGATCTCCTCGTTCGACCAGCCGAGCCGCATCGCCTGGGCGACCTGGAGCAGCCGGTTCGGCGTCGGCGTGCCGAGCGCGGCCCGGATCGCGTTCTTGTCGTCGTCGCGGCCGAGACCCTCGATCTCGATCTCGTCGAGGCCGGTCAGTCCGGTCTCGAGCCCGCGCAGCGCCTTCTGCAGGCTTTCCTGGAAGGTGCGGCCGATCGCCATGACTTCGCCGACCGACTTCATCGACGTCGTCAGCGTGGTGGAGGCGCCGGGGAATTTCTCGAAGGCGAAACGCGGCACCTTGGTGACGACGTAGTCGATGGTCGGCTCGAACGAGGCCGGCGTGGCGCCGCCGGTGATGTCGTTGGCGATCTCGTCGAGCGTGTAGCCGACCGCGAGCTTGGCCGCGACCTTCGCGATCGGGAAGCCGGTGGCCTTCGAAGCCAGAGCGGACGAACGCGACACGCGCGGGTTCATCTCGATGACGACCATGCGGCCGTCCTCGGGATTGACGCCGAACTGCACGTTGGAGCCGCCGGTCTCGACGCCGATCTCGCGCAGCACCGCCAGCGAGGCGTCGCGCATGATCTGGTATTCCTTGTCGGTCAGCGTCAGCGCCGGCGCCACCGTGATGGAATCGCCGGTGTGCACGCCCATCGGATCGAGGTTCTCGATCGAGCAGACGATGATGCAATTGTCCTTCTTGTCGCGCACCACCTCCATCTCGTACTCTTTCCAACCGAGCACGGATTCTTCGATCAGCACTTCGTTGGTCGGAGACGCATCGAGGCCGCGCTCGATGATGTCGAGGAACTCTTCCTTGTTGTAGGCAATGCCGCCGCCGGTGCCGCCCATGGTGAAGGAGGGGCGGATGATCGCGGGCAGGCCGATCTCGGACAGCGCCATCATGGCCTGGCCGAAGGCGTATTCCTGGTAGCGCTTGCGGCGCTCGCTCTCGCCGAGAGTCCACTGCCGCTCATGCTCTTCGAGCGCGGCGCCGGAGAGTTTTTCGCGCTCGGCCTGATATTTGTCGCGGAACGATTTCTTCAGCGCCGAGGCGTTGGCGAGCCGCGACTTCGGCGTCTCGAGCCCGATCTTGGTCATGGCCTCGCGAAACAGCTGGCGGTCTTCCGCCTTGTCGATCGCATCCGCGGTCGCGCCGATCATTTCGACGTCGAACTTGTCGAGCGTGCCCTGGCGGCGCAGCGACAGCGCGCAGTTCAGCGCGGTCTGTCCGCCCATGGTCGGCAGCAGCGCGAAGCCGCCGGGGATGACGTGACGTTCCTTCTCGATGATCTTGGCGACGATCTCGGGCGTGATCGGCTCGATATAGGTCGCATCGGCCAATTCCGGGTCGGTCATGATGGTGGCCGGGTTGGAATTGACGAGGACGATGCGATAGCCCTCTTCCTTCAGCGTCTTCACCGCCTGGGTGCCCGAATAGTCGAACTCGCAGGCCTGGCCGATCACGATGGGACCGGCGCCGATGATCAGGATGGTGGTGATGTCTGTACGTTTGGGCATCAACTCTCGCCGGACTGGAATTTAGGCACAAAAAAAGGGCGCGCTCCTGCGCGTCCCTTTGGCCGAAGCGCGATCAGCAAAAGTGGCCACCGGTTTTGCGTCCGATCGCGCTTCTACTCTTATAAGAGGCGCATGATCTTGACGCCAAACCGCCTACACTTTGGCGGATCATGCGCGCGCGCGGTGGTCTCCCTCGCGCGCGGGTGCGTCTTAGACCAGATTCCGGAGCGGCGAAACCCCGAAAAACGCCCATCAACCGGCAATTTTGACGGGTTTTGGCCTGGCCTGCCAGCCACGGGCGAGATGCACCAGAAGTGAGGCCGCAACGCTCGTTCCGCCGATCCAGCCGAGGTCGGTCGGCGAGAGGGTGGCCAGCACCGCCCCGCCCAATGCCCCGCCGACGGCGAAGCCGAGATACATGGCGGAGGCGTTGAGCGAGAGCGCGATCATCGAGGCCTGCGGCTCGATCCGGATGATGCTGGCGACCTGGGCCGGGTAGAATGCCCAGCCCGAGATGCCCCAGAGGAAGATCGCGCCCAGCACCGCATAGTGCGCCTGGCCCGGCATCAGCTTCAGGACCACCGAGTGCAGGATCAGCGCTGCTGCCATGCCGGCGAGCCCGAGGCCCACGGTGGCGAGCGTACCGAGCCGGTCGGCAAGTAAGCCGCCGAACATGTTCCCGATCGCGGCCGCGCCGCCAAACACCAGCAACGCAAGGCTGATTTGCTGCGCATCGAAGCCGAGGCCGCGCAGCGGAATCGCGAAGTAGGTGAACACGGTGAAGCCGCCGAGCGCCCATAGGATCGTGATCACAAGCGCGACCAGGACATTGCTGTGACGCGCCACGGCCAGCCGTTCGCCGAGCGAGGCGGTGTTGCGCGGCAGGCCGCGGGGCAGGCCGAGCAGCAGCCCGGCAAGCGCGACGGTGCCGATCATAGCGACCATGGCAAAGGTCGCGCGCCAGCCGAGCAGGCTGCCGACGAGGTTGCCGAGGGGAACGCCAATGACGGTCGCGACCGTCAGGCCCGACGTGACCAGCGCCACCGCTCGGCCGCGCCGTTCCGGCGAGGCGACCGCCACGGACACTGCGAGCGCCGTCGGCATGCAAAGCCCGGAGCCCAACGCCATCAGCATCCGCGAGGCCAGCAGCAGGGCGTAGCTGGAAGCCACCATCGCGGCGAGATTTCCGGCGATGAAGGTCGCCAGTGCCAGGGCCAGCACGGTGCGGCGGTCGATATTGTTCAGCGCGACGGCCAGGATGGGTGAGCCCACGGCATAGGTGAGGGCGTAGGCCGTGACCAATTGGCCGGCGGCGGAGACCGAAATCTGCAAATCGGCGGCGATGCCGGGCAAAAGGCCTGCGATTACAAAGCCTTCGGTCCCGATCGCAAAGGCCGCCAAGGCCAGCCAGAATACGCTCATTGGACGAGATCCCTATGTTCAACGTTTATTGAACTATTGAATGTGAGGAGATGGATGTCAATTGGTTCAAGAACTATTGAACATTGTGGCCGCTTCGCTATGATTCCCGGATCATGAGCCGCACACCTCTCCACCCGACCCCCGAGCAGATCGAGCTGCCGATGGTGCTGGATTGCCTGAGCGATCCGATCCGGCTCGCCATCGTCTACCAGCTTGCCCAGCAGGAAGGTGTCAGCAGCGAGCTCTGCTGCGGCGACTTCAACGGGCTCGCGGGCAAGTCCAACCTCGCCTATCACTTCGCCAAGCTGCGCGAATGCGGCCTGATGCAGACGCGCGTGGCCGGTACCAACCGCTTCATGCGGCTGCGCCGCGAGGATCTGGACGCGCGTTTTCCCGGCCTGCTCGATGCGGTGATCAAATCCGCGGCCAGGGATGCCGAGCGGCTTCAGTTGCTGCCGGAGGGTGAAGTGGTTGCGGCAGATTGAGGTTGGGGCGGGCAGTCCGTCTTCGCTTCCGCTGCGCTCCAGCTACGCCGGACATGCTTCGTGCCTGCGGATTGCTGACACACGCCCGGCTTCGCCCTTCGGGCTTCGCCGCGGCAGCCTTCGCCACGAAAAGGCTTACCGAGCCGAAGCTGCGTAAGCAGCGAAGGCTGGAGACCCGGCCTGGATTTGAACCAGGATGTAGAGCGTTGCACCGCCCTCGCGTAGACGCTTCCGCCACCGGGCCGAGGCGATCATTACCGATTGCAGTGCGACAAGCTACAACGGCTAATTGTTATGCTTAACGAACCAGAGGCGGCCGCGCGATGAAGGTCATGCGCCAGCGATTGTGGCCGATATTGGCGTGGGCGCGCTGGACCGCGAACCCGGCCGCTCTCAGCTTGGCGGTAATTTCCTCCTCGCTGTAGCGCTGGAGCCCGATACGCGTGCGCAGATGACGGTAGTCGGACAGCGCGGTGCTGATTAGCCCGATCAGTGCGTCTTTCAGGAAACCATGGCGCAGGCCGAAGCCGAGCAGCGCCATGACGTCCCTGAACATTCCGACGTTGGGCTGGAGGATGTCCCCCAGCACCAGCTTGCCGGAGGGCTTCAGGATACGGCGGATGGTGAGGAGCGCGGCATCGAGCTCGTCCGGCGCCATGTATTGCGCGACCGAGTTCATCACGACGAGGTCGATCGACTGGTCCTGCATCTTGCGGACATCGTCGAGCGAGCGGACACGGATCTTGGTGTTCGGGGCAAACCGCGCGATCAGCCGGCCGCGCACGCCCGGCGCGGGCTCGGCGAGGATCAGCTTGCCGCAGCTAGCGGCCACTTCGGTCGCCGAGAGCGCCTCGCCGCAGGCATAGTCCAGCACCGTCGCGTCCGGCGAGGGGATATAGCCGATGATGTCCCGCGCGATGATCTGGAAGTGCAAGTCGCGATGCAGCTTGCTGACATAGATCGTATGCGTCGAGTCGTAATAATCGATCCAATCGTCCATGGTATTCGATGGTCCCGGCCAAACGGTTCCCGTCAAGGAACCAGCGCTGCCCGCCTTGCGTTAGGGGTGCGACGGCGCGCCGTCAATGTCCGCGTCCTAACAGGAAGGCTTCCCGTGAGCAAAACCAACAACAAGGTCTCGCCCGATCTCGATACCCCCACCGACCTGTCGCCCGACGGGGTCAAGAAGGTTTCGGAGGCGCTCAACGTACTTCTGGCCGACGCCTTCGCGCTGTATCTGAAGACCAAGAATTTTCACTGGCACATCAGCGGCCGGCATTTCCGCGACTATCATCTGCTGCTCGACGAGCAGTCCGACCAGATCTTCGCCACCACCGACCAGCTCGCCGAGCGCGTCCGCAAGATCGGCGGCACCACGCTGAAGTCGATCGGCCAGGTCGCAAAGCTCCAGACCATCAAGGACAACAACGAGGACTACGTCCCGCCGCGCGAGATGCTGCGCGAGCTGATGCAGGACAACAAGCACGTCGCGGCTGCGATGCGCAAAGCGCACGAGGTCTGCGACGACGCCGGCGATGTCGCCAGCGCCAGCATTTTGGAAGTGTTCATCGACGAGACCGAGCGCCGGACGTGGTTCCTGTTCGAGGCCACGCGGCAGGAAGGCAGCAACGCGGCGTAGGGCACGGTGCCGTAGGGTGGGCAAAGGCGCGCTTCTTGCGCGCCGTGCCCACCATCTTTCCTTACGGCTTGAATAGATTGGTGGGCACGCTTCGCTTTGCCCACCTACGGCGCCGCCGTTGTGGCTACCGCCACAGCCGCATCAACGCCCCATCCGTGCCCGTCACGGGATCGGCCGGCGGCATCGCGACGTTCGGAATCGTCTTCAACGCTTTCGCGTGGCTCTCCGGCGTTGCGCGCGTGATCTCCATCTCTGCCCCGGGCGGATAGGCGCCGATCACGCAGAAATCCTCGCTCGCCCTGATGCGTTGATGGCCGGTGCCGGCCGGCAGGATCGCGACATCACCCGCCTTGATCTCGAGCTCCTGACCATGGTCGCCGCCGAAGCGGACGCGGGCTCTGCCACGCGCGACGCCGAGCACCTCATGCACCGTCGCGTGGTAATGCAGATAATCGTAGATGCCATTCCGCCACGTCCCGCCCCAGCCATTCGCTTCGAACAGGTTCTCGATGGTCTCTTCCGGCCGCTCCGGGTCGAGCTTCACCGCAGCCTGGTAGACCAGGAACGGAAGGATGTTGTTCGGCACGAGCCCGTCATCCTCGAACACGATGGCGAGCGGCTCGGCCTTGTCGCGGACGACGGACATGGCGGGACTCCGGCTGCAAAGACAGCGGGACAACATTCTATCGTGTGGAGGTGTTCCTCAACAGGTCACCTGTCCCGGACGCGCTGCAGCGTGCAACGCCGCGGCGCAGAGCCGGGACCCCAGAGCCGCGAGGCCCAGTCAGCGGGGCATGAGAGCGCGCGTCTTACGCGCTCTTCTTCTGCCGCATCAGATCCGCAAAACGCTGGAACAGATAGTGCGAGTCGCGCGGGCCTGGTGAGGCCTCGGGGTGGTACTGCACCGAGAACACCGGCTTGCCGTCGAGCTGGATGCCGCAATTGGAGCCGTCGAACAGCGAGATGTGGGTCTGCGTCGCGCCCTTCGGCAGCGTGGTCTCGTCCACCGCAAAACCGTGGTTCATCGAGGTGATCTCGACCTTGCCGGTGGTCTCGTCCTTCACGGGGTGATTGGCGCCGTGATGGCCCTGATGCATCTTCTTCGTCTTGGCGCCGACGGCGAGGCCGAGCATCTGGTGGCCGAGGCAAATGCCGAAGGTCGGCGTGCCGGACTTGATGACGTCCCGGATCACAGGCACGGCATATTTGCCGGTCGCGGCCGGATCGCCCGGACCGTTGGACAGGAACACGCCGTCCGGCTTCATCGCCAGAATGTCTTCGGACGAAGTCGTCGCCGGCACCACCGTCACCTTGCAGCCGACGCCGGCGAGCAGGCGCAGGATGTTGCGCTTGATGCCGTAGTCGATGGCGACGACGTTGAACTCCACCTTGTCCTGGCGGCCAAAGCCCTTGTCCCACAGCCACGGCGTCTCGTCCCAGGTGAAGCGCTGGCCGCTTGTGACCATCGGCACGAGGTCCATGCCCTCGAGGCCCGGCCATTCGCGCGCCTCTTCCTTGAGGCCATGCAGGTCGAACTCGCCGTTCCTGGCGTGCGCGATCACGGCGTTGGGCATGCCCTTTGAGCGGATCAGCGCGGTCAGTGCGCGGGTGTCGATGCCGGAGAGGCCGATGATGCCGCGCGCCTTCAGCCACTGGTCGAGATGCTTGGTGGCTCGATAGTTCGAGGGATCGGTGATCGCGGTGCGCAGGATCACGCCGCGGGCGCCAGGTGTGGCGGCCATGTTCACCGTCTCGATGTCTTCCTCGTTGGTACCGACATTGCCGATATGCGGGAAGGTGAAGGTGATGAGCTGCCCGGCATAGGAGGGGTCGGTGAGGATCTCCTCATAGCCGGTCATCGCGGTGTTGAAGCAGACTTCACCGACGGCGTGGCCTTCGGCGCCGAGACCGAAGCCTTCAAGCACCGTGCCGTCGGCAAGCACGAGGAGCGCGGTCGGTTTATGGTCCGGCCAAGCGGGATCGTTGTCATGTTGTGTCATGAGCGCGTTTCATAAGCCTGCCGGACGCCCCCGTCAAAGCGCAGATGCACCGATTCACATGCGTTTTTGCATATTTGACAGCCTGTCTCGGGCTCCTAAGCTTGGCCGCACAATTTCCGGCAAATTCCTGGGCTTGCGAGGCAATAATGGACCAGACCACCCCGATTCTGTTGGTTCCGGGGCTGGCCTCCTCGGCCCGGATCTATGCTCCGGTCATCCCGGCGCTGTGGCGTTTCGGCCCGGTCATGGTTGCCAACCATATCCGCGACGACAGCATTGCGGCGATCGCCGCCCGCGTGCTGAGCGAGGCCCCGCCGCGCTTCGCGCTCGCCGGTCATTCCATGGGCGGCTACATCGCATTCGAGATCATGCGCCAGGCGCCCGAACGGGTGTCAAAGCTCGCGCTGATCAATACCCAGGCGCGGCCCGATACGCCGGAGGCGACCGCACGCCGGCGCGGCCTGATGGAGCGCGCCCGGCACGGCGAGCTCCGCGCGGTCCGCGAGGAGAGTTTTCCGGAGCTGGTGCATCCGTCGCGGCGCGATGATGCCGATATTCTCAAGCTGGTGCATGCACAGGACGAGGATGTCGGTGTCGAGGGCTATCTGCGGCAGCAGTCCGCGATCATCGCACGGGTGGATTCACGCCCGACGCTCGCAGCCATCAAATGCCCGACGCTTGTGTTGACTGGCGATGCCGATAACACCATCCCGAACGCGCTCTCCAGGGAGATGGCCGAGGGCATCGCCGGCGCAAGGCTCAAAGTCCTCGATCGCTGCGGGCACTTGCCGCAAGCCGAGCAGCCCGAAGCGACAATGCGGGCCCTGACCGAATGGCTCGGAACCGAGGTTGTCTAGGGGCCGCGAACGGCCTAGATCAGGCGTCAGATATTCGAAGGGATCACGATCATGTTGCGCGACGACATCAACAATGCGGTCAAGGAGGCCATGAAGGCCAAGGACGAGCGCAAGCTGTCCACGCTGCGCATGGTCAACTCGACCATCAAGAACGCCGACATCGATGCGCGCGGCAACGGCAAGCCGCCGCTGTCGGACGCCGACTTGCTCGGTGTGCTGCAGAAGATGATCAAGCAGCGCCAGGAGGCGGTCGAGCTCTACGACAAGGGCGGCCGCGCCGAGCTCGCGGCCCAGGAGCGCGAGGAGATCGCAGTGATCTCGGCCTATCTGCCGAAGCAGATGGCCGACGACGAGGTGAAGAAGGCGATCGCGGATGCGATCGGCGAGACCGGTGCCGCCGGCATGAAGGACATGGGCAAGGTGATCGCCGTGCTGCGCGCGAAGTATGCCGGGCAGATGGATTTCGGCAAGGCGAGCGGCCTCGTGAAGGCCGCGCTGTCGGGCTAGCTGCTTACCCTCCCCTGGAGGGGGAGGGTCGATCGCGCGAAGCCTAGCGGGGTGGGCTGATCTCTCCACTCGGGCAGCGCTTCCGCGGAAAGACTGTCACCCCACCTCGGTTCGCATGCCGCTTCGCTTCATGCGAACCGATCCTCCCCCTCCGGGGAGGATCGGTACCTTTGACGTGGCTGCGATCCGGTCTACTCTCTCGACAAGAAAAATCGGGAGGCACGATGACCGGCGCCATCAAACCGTTCCGCATCGCCATCAGCGACGACATTCTCTCCGATCTCAAGTCGCGTCTCACCCGCACGCGTTGGCCGGAGGCGGAGCTGGTCGACGACTGGAGCCAGGGCGCACCGCTGAAGTGGATCCGGGAGGTCTGCGCCTATTGGGCGAGCGAATATGACTGGCGCGCCCGCGAGGCAAAGCTCAACCGCTTCGCGCAGTTCACCACCGAGATCGACGGGCTCGACATCCACTTTATTCATGCGCGTTCGAAAGAACCAAGCGCGCTGCCGCTGATCATCACCCATGGCTGGCCGGGTTCGATCGTCGAATTCCAGAAGGTGATCGCGCCGCTCACCGATCCCGTCGCGCATGGCGGCAATCCCGCGGACGCGTTTCACGTCGTCTGTCCTTCGCTGCCCGGCTTCGGCTTCTCCGCCAAGCCGAAGGCGACCGGATGGGGCGTCGACCGCATCGCCGTGACCTGGGCGCAGCTGATGGAGCGGCTGGGCTATGCGCGCTATGGTGCGCAAGGCGGCGATTGGGGGTCGGCGGTGACGGCCTCGCTCGGTGCGCAGGATGCGGAGCACTGCGCCGGCATTCACATCACGCTGTCCTTCAACTCGCCGCCGCGCATGGAGGGCGAGCCGACTCCGGAGGAGAAGCGGGCACTCGCCGGCCTCAAGCATTACGTCGATTTCGACTCCGGCTATTCCAAGCAGCAATCGACGCGCCCGCAGACGCTCGGCTATGGCCTCACGGATTCGCCGAGCGGGCAGGCGGCCTGGATCCTAGAAAAATTCTGGGCCTGGACCGATTGCGACGGCCATCCCGAGAACATCTTCACCCGGGACGAGCTGCTCGACAACGTCATGCTCTATTGGGTGACGGAGACGGCGACTTCCTCGGCGCGGCTCTACTGGGAAAGTTTTGGCAAGCGCCGCACCACGCCTGTCGTCAAGGTGCCGACCGGCGTCGCCGCGTTCCCCAAGGAGATCATCACGCCGGTGCGGAGCTGGATGGAACCGAACTTTCACAACATCACGCATTGGAGCGAGATGGAGAAGGGTGGCCATTTCGCCGCCTTCGAGCAGCCGGAGCTGTTCGTGCGCGATGTCAGGAAATTCTTCCGGACGATGCGGTAACTCTCTAGACTGGGCAACAACGACAAGACCCGGGAAGACGACCAAGCCCATGCTCACCGAAGCCAAGACCTACGACGAGCTCGTCCGGAATTTCCGCTGGGACATCCCGGCGCGCTTCAACATGGCGGAAGCATGCTGCGATCGGCATGCCGACGGCACCGGCCGGCTCGCGCTTGTTTATGTCGACGAGAACGGCGCCACCACGCGCACCTCCTTCGACGAGGTCGCGGACATGTCGCGCCGCTTTGCTAACGTGCTGAAGGCCGATGGGCTTTCGCGCGGCGACCGCGTCGCGGTGTTCCTGTCGCAGTCGCTGGAGCTGCCGATCGCGCATATGGCGGCGTTCCGCTCCGGCCTGGTCTCGATCCCGCTGTTCGCCCTGTTCGGCGAGGACGCGCTGGAATTCCGCCTGTCGAATTCACAGGCGAAGGCAATCGTCACTGATGAGGCGGCCTGGGAGAAGCTCACGAAGATCCGCGAGCGGCTGCCCTATTTGCAGGACATCTACATCACCAGCGGCGCCGTCCACGCCGGCGCAAAGCCATTCTGGCCGGCGATCGAAACCGCGTCCGAGGACTTCGCGACCGTCGACACCGCCGCCGATGATCCCGCGCTGATCATCTACACCTCGGGCACGACGGGAAATCCCAAAGGCGCGCTGCATGCGCACCGCGTCGTGCTCGGCCATCTCCCCAACGTCGAGATGTGTCACAATTTCCTGCCGCGTCCAGGCGATCTCATGTGGACGCCGGCGGACTGGGCCTGGATCGGCGGACTCGTCAACGGCCTGCTCGCATTCTGGTATCACGGCATCCCCCTGGTCGGGCATCGCGCGCGCAAATTCGAGCCGCAGGCGGCGATGCAGATGATGGCCGATCTCGGCGTCCGCAACGTCTTCCTGCCGCCAACCGCGCTGAAGCTGATGCGGCAGGCGGGCGTGAAGCACGCGGGCGTCAAGCTCCGCAGCATCTTCACCGGCGGCGAGTCCCTTGGCGGCGAGCTGCTGGGTTGGGTGCGCGAGACCTTCGGCATCGACGCCCATGAGGTGTTCGGCCAGACCGAGTGCAATCTCGTGATCGGCAGCAACTCCAACCTGTTTCCGATCCGCCCCGGCGCGATGGGCAAGGCGACGCCGGGCTTCGACGTCCGCATCGTCAACGCCAAGGGCGAGGAATTGCCGCGCGGCCAGCGCGGCATCATCGGCGTGCGCCAGCCGTGCCCCGTCACCATGCTCGAATATTGGCGCAATCCGGAGGCGACGGCGAAGAAATATGCCGGCGAATTCCTGCTCACCGGCGATCTCGGCGTGCAGGACGAGGATGGCTATTTCTGGTATGTCAGCCGCGAGGACGACGTCATCACCACCGCCGGCTATCGCGTCGGCCCGTCCGAGATCGAGCACACGCTGATGAAGCATCCCTCGGTGGCAATGGCCGCGGTGGTCGGCATCCCCGATCCGATCCGCACCGAATCGATCAAGGCCTGGATCGTGCTGCGTCCGGGCTTTACCGGCACTGACGCGCTGGCGCGCGAGATCCAGGACTTCGTCAAGGTGCAGCTTGCCGCGCACGAATATCCGCGCTTCGTCGAATTCGCCGAGACGCTGCCGATGACGGCGACCGGCAAGGTGCTGCGGCGCGAGCTGCGGGCCAAGGGCTGACTTCTTAACAGGGCTGACTTCCGACAATGGCCAAGACGTCTCAAGCCGCGGGACTTCACCGCGCTTCGCTCGACAAGCTGCACGATCTCGATGCGGCGCTCGAGCTCATGTATTACGGCTGGCGCGGGATGACGCTGGAAGCGGACGAATATCTTGCGAAGCAGGGCCTGTCGCGTCCGCATCATCGTATCCTCTACGTGGTGGCGCGGCGGCCCGATATCGCGATCGGCTCGCTGCTCGAGGTCCTCGGCATTTCCAAGCAGGCCTTGAGCCGGCCGCTCAACCTGCTGCTGGAACGCAAGCTCCTGACGTCGAGGCGCTCGCCCGAGCAGCATCGCTCGAAGCTGCTGCGTCTGACGGCCGCCGGGCAGCGCATCGAGCAACGGGCCTCGGACCACGAGCGCAAGGTTTTGCGCGAGGCGTTCGATCGCGTCGGCGCATCCGGGGCGGCGGCATGGATGGCGGTCATGGGGACGATCGCCGACAACAATTGACGGTTCTTAAAGTCAATGTAGTTGACATGAGAAGCGGGCTTTGCCACTGTCCTGGCAACAGGCCGGGGAGGGCCCGTGTCGTCATGAGCGGACAGAATCCATTGAGCGCGCAGAAAATGAATCGCGCGGCCGCCGAGCGCTTCGTCGCGGCATGGTGCGCGAGCTGGTGCAAGGTCGATATCGACGCGGTGGTGGCGCATTTCGCCGAGAATGCGCAGATGCGCAGCCCTCTGGCACTGACGCTGACCGGTTCTCCTGTCGTCGCCGGCATCGAGAATATCCGCAGCTATTGGCGAAAAGCCTATGGCCACATCGAAAGCGCGGACCTGAAGATCCTGAGCTGGAGCTGGGACGACACCATCGCGCGCCTGACGGTGTGGTGGCAGCTCGGCGACACGCGCGCCAGCGAGTTCATGGATTTCGACGACGCTGGCCGCGTCGTGCGCAGCGAAGCCTTTTACGGAAAATGACCATGCGCCTTTCGGATATCGTCCTGCTCCTCAACACGCTGTGGTTCGGCGGCGCCTTCATCCAGTTCAGCATTGCGCAGGCCAACACGCTGAAGATCTTGCTGCCGCGGGAAGAACGCAGCAATCCGATCGCGCCGACCCTGGCGGCCAGCGTTGCGTTCCTGGGCGGGATGAACCTGCCGATCGGGCTGTTGTCGTTCTACCTTCTGGTTGCGCGTCCGCTCTTCTTCCAGCCGGTCGAGGCGCAGCTCACGCTGTTCCTGTTCTTTTCGGCCTGCCATTTCAGCCAGTTCGCCTATAACCTCCCAGTGCTGATGCGTGGCGGACGTGTCGGGGTCGCCTACTGGCCGGTGTTGAAGGGTCCGATGCTCCGGATCTTCGTCATCGACGCGGGCCTGTTCGCGGCCAATCTCGCAGTGGCGCTCCAGCTCGCGATAGCGTCCTGATCTACCGCGACGGCTCCGAGAGCGCGGCCCGCAGCATCGCCGCAAGATCCTTTCGCCGGAACGGCTTGGTCAGAATGCGGGCGTCGCCGTCCCCGTCCGGAGTCTTGACGGGCGTCTGGCTGTAGCCGGAGGTGAAGAGCACCTTGAGATCAGGCCGCAGCTCGGTTGCTTGCCTCGCAAGCTCCGGCCCGAACATGCCGCCGGGCATGACGACGTCGGTGAACAGCAGCTGGATGTCTCCGGGTTGGCGCATCACCTCCAGCGCTGCCGGTCCGTTCGACGTGGCGATGACCCGGTAGCCGAGCGTCCTGAGCTCGTTCTCGACATAGGCCCGCACCATGTCGTCGTCTTCGACGAGGAGAATGGTCTCGTGTCCCGCTTGTGTGACGGTCGCTTCCGCTGGGCGCAGGTCCTCGCCCGGCGGTGTTTCGAGACGGGGAAAGAACAGCCTGACGACACTGCCTCGTCCCGGCTCGGACTGTATCTGCACAAGTCCGCCAGACTGTTGTGCAAATCCGTAGACCATGCTCAGGCCGAGGCCGGTCCCCTTGCCGACCTCCTTGGTCGTGAAGAACGGCTCGAACGCGCGGCTGACCACCTCGGCGCTCATGCCGCTGCCGGTATCGGTCACGGCCACCATCACGTAGTCGCCGGGCCGCGGCTCGCCGTTGACGTCGAGGTCGGATTCACCGAGCGAATTGTTGCGCACCTCGACCGTCAGCTTGCCGCCCTCCGGCATCGCATCGCGCGCGTTGAGCACGAGATTGAGCAGCGCTGTCGTCAGCTGGCCGGGATCGACGCTGGCCGGCCATAAATCCCGTTCGAGCGCGAAGCGGCACTCGATGTGCTCGCCCAGCGTCCGACGCAGAAGCTGCTCCATGCCGAGCACCTTCTCGGCGATGTCGATCTCTCTCGGCCGCAGCGGCTGCTTGCGTGCGAAGGCGAGCAGGCTCCGCGTCAGGTCAGAGCCGCGCTCGGCGGCGGTCGCGATGTCGCCGGCGATGCGGTGCAATTCCTTGTTTCCCGCCAGCTGGTCGGCAAGATGCTCCGAATTGCCGAGAATGACGGTCAGGAGATTGTTGAAGTCATGCGCCACGCCGCCGGTGAGCTGGCCCATGGCTTCCATCTTCTGGGATTGGCTGAGCTTCTGGTTGAGATCCGCGATCGCGGCGCGCTGCCGCTGCAGCGATTCGGCGGTGCCGTTGAGCAGGGTCATCAATCCGCCGAGCTCGCCGCCCGGATGGGGCTCCGGAATGCGCGCGCTGAGATCTCCGCGCCCGAGCCTCTTCGCCATGGTGGCGAGCCGCCCGACCTGGCGGCCGATGCTCACGGTCGTGAGGATCCATAAGCCGGCCAGGAGCAACAGTAAGGCCACCGCGAGAATCGCCATGTCCTCGTAAAGCCGGCGGTTCGCTGCCGCGACCAGTCCGTCCTTGGAGCGTCCGACCATGATGGTGAGGCCGGCCTTGCGCATCGAGGGCGAGCGGGCAACGCCCCAGATCTGCGTGCGGCCCCCGCGGTCGGTGACTTCCCGAAATGGCTCGCCATCGGGCGCTGCCGCAAAGCGGAACAGATCGGAGCCCGCAATGGTCCCGCCAATGGGCACGCTCCAGCCGCCGCCCTTGGGGGCGACCAGGACCGTACCCTTGGCGTCGACGAACAGGATGTCCTTCTCGGCCAGCAGCCGCTTGTCGTGAAATTCCGCGAATTTGTTCAGGTTGAAGGACGCGAGCAGCACGAATTTCAGCGCGCCCGCCTCCGATCGCACGGGATAGGCGATCTGGAGCACCGATAGCCCGGTGAGGCGGCCGAACACCGGCTCCGCGGCAACGACGCCTTGAAGACCCTTGACCTCTTTGAAATAGCCGCGGTCGTTCAGGTCGAGGGTGCGGTTGGTCCGAAGCGAGTCGCAGAACAGGCTGCCGTCGGGATCGATGGTCAAGATGCCCGTGAACTGCGGATATTCTTCGCGCACTTCCGACAGAAACGCCGAGCACGCCGCCTTGTCGCGCGTGTCGAGGTCGCGGGCGCGGGCCAGACCGTAGTGGAGCTGGGCGGTGCCCTGGATCTTCTCGTTCAGATCGCTCGCGATGTCGTCGGCGGATGTGGCCAGATTGGCCAGCGCCGCGTCGATCTCGCTGGCCCGGTTCTGCACAAAACGCAGCCCGACCAGGATCGCGGGCACCAGCATGGCGGCAATGACGAGGATCAGTAACCGGGTACGCAGGCTCATCGGTGGGGCGGTCCGCTCTCAGGCGCATCTGCTCGGAGGTACAATTTGCGGACGATCGTCTGCCCAGTCCATAGCATTGGCGCGAAAATCGCACCGATGGTGAAGGATTTCGCATCGCGAGCATTGTTATCTCGCCGCTGCTCTTCGCGCAGGCTGGCATCAAGTTGCGCCTGCGCGCGGCGGCGCTAGTATCGCAGCATGCGCGCGACGAAAGATCGCGCCGATGTGTGGAGGGAGCTGATGTCCATCTCCGGCAAGGTCGATCCGGTGGTACGTCGCGTCGCGGCGACCGATGTCGCCGAGGCGCTGGTCGAGGGTCTGCGCGATTTCCAGGCGCTGCCGTTCTACGGTCTCTGCTTCGGCGCGCTCTACGCCGCCGGCGGCATCGCCATCATGCTGTGCCTCACCGCCTTCGGAATGGTCTATCTCGTCTATCCCCTGGCGGCAGGCTTCGCGTTGATCGGGCCGTTCGTGGCGATCGGGCTCTATGAGGTCAGCCGCCGCCGCGAGCGCGGCGAGCCGGTCTCGTTCGGCGCGATCTGGTCGGCTGTGCGCGCGCGCAGCGAGATCGGCTGGATGGCGTTCGTCACGCTGTTCGTGTTCGTGATCTGGATGTACCAGGTGCGGCTCCTGATCGCGCTGCTGCTCGGTCTGCACGCTTCGTTCTCGAGCCTTCAGGAATTCATGACCGTGGTGCTGACCACGAATGAAGGCCTGCTGTTCCTCGGCATCGGCAATGCGGTCGGCGCGGTGCTGTCGCTGATCCTGTTCTCGCTGACCGTGGTGTCGTTTCCGCTGCTGCTCGACCGCGAGGTCGATTTCGTCACGGCGATGGTGACAAGCGTGCGCGCGGTGGTGACGAGCCCGCTGCCGATGATCACATGGGCCGCCGTGATCGTGATGCTGCTGATCGTCTCGGCGCTGCCTTACTTTCTCGGGCTGATCGTGACGTTACCCGTGCTCGGGCATGCGACCTGGCATCTTTATCGGCGGCTGGTGGTGCCGGTGTAGCTAGTCGCCTCCGCTGCTTTTCCTTCTCCCCTTGTGGGAGAAGGTGGCGCGAAGCGCCGGATGAGGGGTTGCCTCAGCGAATTCTATTGCGGGAGACCCAGACGCGGAGACAGACCCCTCACCCGTCTCGCCGCTTTCGCGGCGAGCCACCCTCTCCCACAAGGGGCCTGTTGCGTTATCGGTCTTGGAGGCTGAGGACATGAGGAGAGAGGGGCGCGGTCACGGCAATTGCCAGCGAGGTCTCTAGTGTTCGCCCTC